>NZ_BAABHA010000005.1:0-506 GCF_039541855.1 Hymenobacter koreensis | reverse complement strand
CCCTTCCGAAAAAGGGCGGCATTTGTTCTCTTTGTTATTTGCTTGCCGTTACGTCAAAGAACGTGCGACGCGCCTGCTGCGCATCGGAGCGGTACCCAGCCCAACGGCTGCGTACCTGTACTACTATAGGAGTGTGGAGAATAACGGATTCGAACCGTTGACCCCCTGCGTGCAAGGCAGGTGCTCTAGCCAGCTGAGCTAATCCCCCGTGTTCCGTTTCCCGCAAGGCCGTTCGCCGTGCGACGTGGGCCTGCGTGGACTCGAACCACGGACCTCGACATTATCAGTGTCGCGCTCTAACCACCTGAGCTACAAGCCCGGGTCTTCGCCGCCCCAGGCGGCGAATCCTCGTACTCCAAAAATCGTTTGAGCGAGTGTGAAAACAACTTGGTCATGCACCAAGCAAAGCGAACGACATCCCCATCGGCGTAACAAAAGCGCTCCAGAAAGGAGGTGATCCAGCCGCACCTTCCGGTACGGCTACCTTGTTACGACTTAGCCCCAGT
>NZ_BAABHA010000004.1:0-530484 GCF_039541855.1 Hymenobacter koreensis | reverse complement strand
GGATTCTGTGGGCCAACGTCACGCTCTGCTTGAATCGGTTTCCTTAATTCCCAAACAGGCTCTTAGTTTTGTACCTGCCCGTGGCGCAGATACTGTCAGAGCCTTATGTCCCGTCGTGTATTGGTTCGCTTCATATAATTGAAAGGTTTCATCTCAATTTCACCTGCCCCTAACAGGCGTGCCAGGCGACCAGTGCAAGACCATAGTCATACAGCTGCAGCGCGGCGAAGCCAAGCGTTGATTAGGTTTGATGATCATGCAACTGCTCCGGGCTGCGCTGAATCAAGGTTGAACCGCTTTCTATGGGGCTAGCATGGTAGACCCGGAGTTGCTGCGGTTGAACAATCTGCGGTACACAACCGCTTTGAGCAGCATCAGTGTCGGCTCAATGAGTAGGCGGATAACCAGTCTTGGAAGCATATTTGACAATTTTTATGTGCGTCAAGCAGCTCAGTAGCAAGCTCAAATTATTTAAAAACTTAAAACAGAACCCACGAGGTAATGGTGGTAGCCAACCAGAATGCCCTCGCCTCAACTAACATGAGGCATGGTTCAGCCACTGTGGCTACTGCATACACTCTTTACTAACCCCTGTAGCTTTCATTACCTAACACGAGCTATCTACTTTACTGGTATCACCAACGCTAACCCATTGATGTAGCTACTCTTTCGATGCATTGCCAAAAATCATAGTAGCATGTTCAATATTCTTTACCGACATTTCAAGCTGAGTTGCTAACACCTACCCTAGGTGTTGCCCACTAGACTTGTCTATATGCTTGCTCATCAGACCGATAGCGCTACGTTAAGCTTTTTCGATCCGCTTCCTCAGTCACTGCTGCCCAATCCACCCAGCTTTGCGGGCCACCAAACCTTTGCCTTACGCTCCTCCTGGCTTAAAAAAGGAGTCGATGCGCTGCTGAAGTACCCCACGCTGTTCTCTTCTGACGAAGCGCTGGTTCTGCTAGGCGTTGGCAAGAACATGGTCACCGCCATCCGTCACTGGCTGATTGCCACCGGTATGGCCGCACCCGTAGCCGAGCGCAGCTCTTACATGCTGCCGACTACCTTAGGCAACTACCTGCTGGCCGACGACGGCGCAGACCCCTACCTAGAGGACCCTGGTACGCTTTGGCTGCTACACTGGAAGCTATGCGGTCCTGGCAGCCAAGCCTACACCTGGGCGTACGCCTTCAACGTCTGGCGCGAGTGGGAGTGGACCCGTACTTCTCTGTCAGCGTCCGTACTGGCTGCCGCCCGCGCTAGTTCGTCCAAAACTCCTTCCGCTGATACCATTGAGCGCGACGTCAACGTATTCCTGCTGACCTACCTGGCTGCCGCCGAACGTAGCCAAAATGCCGAAGACGGACTCGACTGCCCCCTCCGGGAGCTGGGCTTAATTCGTCCCGGCTTCGGCAGCCAAGAGCAGTATACTTTCGCCGTGGGCCCCAAGCCCAGCCTACCACCAGCTCTGTTTGCTTGGGCTTTGCTAAACTTCTGGGATTGGAAGTACCCCGGCACAAGCACTATCGCCGCCCGTGATATAGCCTATGCTGAAGGCTCGCCAGGCGTGGTGTTCAAACTGGACGAAGACTCCGTGTTACGCTACCTCGATCAACTAGAAGAGCTAACCCAAGGGCGGCTGCGCTTCGAAGACACGCCGCTCGTGCGGCAAGTAGTTCGCACTTCCGCCGAAGCCCTGACTCCCGAAGCCTTGCTTCATTCTTATTACGCTGCCCAGCCAGTTGCCTAATTACATGCCTGATCTTACTTCGCCGCTGCTGGCCGAATACGTTTCTGTTAAGCCCCGCTTCGGGCGTTCCGTGCATTTGGAGCGAGACTTAGCCGCTCATGCTATATCCGACGGCTATTTCCTCACCACCTCGGCCCTTGAAGCTCTGCAAGGTGTGCTCCGGGCTCAAGCTACCCCCGCAGACCGCGCCCTGTCGCTCATTGGGCCTTATGGCGCCGGTAAAAGCGCTTTCGCTACCTATCTAGCCCGGCTGGTATCCGACACATCGTTCCGCGCTAGCGTAAAGCTGCCCGTTACGGTAGGCACCGTAGTACCCCAGTTGTTACCAGTACCGGTAGTGGGTGCCCGGTCCGCCCTGGCCCCGACGCTACTAACCGCCCTCCGGCACGCCCTCGAAACCGCGCCCGGCGCACCCGCAATACCGCAAGCGTTACTAACAGCCGAGAGCAAGCCCACGCCGCGCAACGTCGCGAATGCTTACCTGGCTGCTGCCGCAGCCGTAGCCGCTAGCGCCACATCGCAGGGTCTGCTGCTGCTCGTCGACGAAGCTGGCAAGTTCCTGGAGTACGCCGCCAACCACCCGCAGGAAGGCGACATATTCGTACTGCAAGAGCTAGCCGAAGCTGCCTCACGCGCCCCCCAGCATGGTCAGTTATGGGTCATCACCATAATGCACCAAAATGCCGAGGCTTACGCGCACCGCCTCGGACGTACGCAGCAAGGGGAGTGGGCTAAGGTGGCGCAACGCTTCCGTCAGCTGCCGTTGTTCCCGTCCGATGTAGAGCGCATGGACCTCATTGGTCGAGCTCTTGAGCATCAGCCTGCCCTATACCTTAACGGTACCTTCTCAGCGCAGCTGGCCCCGGTAATGAACCCAGCCGCGCACTTGCTGCCTACTGGCCTTGCCGACCGCTTTCCCGACCTGGCTCGTGCGGCATACCCACTGCACCCGGTCACCCTACTAGCCCTGCCTGCCTTGTTCCGTCGGGCCGGCCAAAGCCACCGCAGCGTCTTCAACTTCTTGGAAGGTCAGGAGAACAGTGCCCTAGGCCGCTTCCTGCAAGAGCAGGCCTTCGACGTTGCCGACCCCGCTTTCTTCCGCCTTGACCGCCTGTTCGACTACGGCCGCGATGTGCTGCTGGCCCACTATACCGGCCCCACCGCCCGGCCCTGGCACGAGGCGGTAGAGATAGTTGAGCAGTGCGTAACCAAGAACCCACCGCTGAGCGAGCTGGCTGTGCGTGTGCTTAAGTGCGTAGCATTGCTGAGTTGGCTACGCGAGTCTCGGTTGCCGGCTTCGGCTACGGTGCTGGCGGCCGCCCTTGGCCCCAACACGCCCGAAGCCATTGCCGAGCTCGAACGTCGCTCCCTCATCGTGTGGAGCCGGGCCCGTGGTAGCTTCCGCTTGTGGGAAGGCGGCGACGTAGACGTAGCTGCCGAACTTGCAGCCGCCCGCTCTGCCCTTACCGGCGACGTATTGATTGCAGCGGCCAATGACCCCGTGCTGTTCGCCCTGCCGCGCCTCGTTGCGCGCCGTCATGCTTTCCGCACCGGCACCTTGCGTCCAGTAGGAGTAGAGGTGCTGCGCCCCGAAGCTCTACTTAAGCGTGCTGCTGAGCGTCCGGCCGACCTGAGCGTGCTGCTCTGCTTAGCGCCCGACGATGCTACCGAGTTTCAGGCCATTGCCACGACGCAGAGCTTGGCTCAGCCCAACTTGCTAGTAGCCGTAGCTACGGAAACCGAAGCCCTGCGCGAAGCTGCTTATGACCTAGCTGCCGCCCGCGTCGTGCTCGAACACGTGCCTGCCCTACAAGGCGACCGTGCCGCCCGACGCGAGTTAGCCCTGCGCCGTCACGAAGCCGAAGTATTGTTCCGTTCCGAATGGAGCCGCCTGTTTGGCCCGGCTCTCGGCGCCGAGGTAGCCCTTACCTCGGAGGAGTCGGCCGCTGCCTGGTACACCCAGGGGCAGTCAGTAGCCCTGCCCGATGCGCGCTCTTTCAGCCGCCAGCTGTCCGTACTAGCCGACGCCACGTTCCCGCACACGCCAGTTTTGCGTAACGAGCTACTCAACCGCCGTCAGCTGTCTTCAGCCGGGGCCGCCGCTCGGGGAGCCTTGGTGAAGGCCATGCTCGACCGCGGTGAAGTCGAACGCCTGGGCTTCGTAGGCTTCCCACCCGAGTACGCCATGTACGCTTCGGTGCTGCACGCTACGGGCTTGCACTACGAGGTGGATGCCGATATGTGGGCTTGGCGTAGCCCTGCCGACACCCCCACCGACCAAGCCAACTTGCGTCCGGTTTGGAAGGCTATGGAGCGGTTGGTATTTAACTCTGCCCGCCCTATCGCGCTGCCCGACTTCTACGCGCACCTGCGCGCCGCGCCCTACGGCGTATCTGAAGGTATCCTACCCGTTCTAGTGGCTCTGTTCCGCCGCGTGTTCGCCGGCGACACGTCGCTGTACCGTGAAGGAAACTTCTTAGCTGAGGAGAAAGAAGCCGATTGGGAGTTACTCCTACGTCGTCCCGATATGTTTGCCCTAGCCGATAGCCGCGTAAGCGGTGCCCGCCGGGCCGTAGTGGAACGTATTGCTCAGTCTACCGGCGTTCAGCCCCAGCTAGTGCCCGTAGTTCGCCGTCTGTTGCGTATGCTCGATGGTCTATCCGAGTTTACCAAGCAAACCCGCCGCCTCCCCGAGGCAGCGTTGGCTCTACGCGATGCCTTCCTGGAAAGTAAAGCCCCCGAGCATCTGCTGTTCCACGCTGCACCGTTAGCGTTGGGGTTGCCTCCGTTGCCCGCCGATGCGTCCGCCGATTCCGCCCGCCTCGACCTATTCTTTGCTCGCCTCAACGAAGCTCTGCAAGCCTGGGGCGCTGCTTATCCTGCGGTGCGCGCCGAAGGCCGCGACGTGCTGTTGCGGGCCTGCGGCTTACCTATCGGTCCCGAAAGCTGGCTCGATTTGCACCAGCGTCTGCAACAGCTGCCTCACCCTGGGCCAACCCTCAATCCGCTCGTTTCGCGTTGCTCGTCCGACGACGCCGAAGCCGACCTCGACCGCGTACTAGCCCTGGTAGCCAACCGTCCTGTTGAGCGTTGGCGCGACGTTGATGTGGCAGCGTTACCCAGCTACGTAGCTCCCATTGCGTCTGCGCTGCATACGGCGTTTGGCTCCGAAGCCGCTCCGGGCGTTTCAGCTCCGCGCAAAGTGTCTATCACTCCGGCCGAGCGCAAGCAAGTGAAGCAGCTGCTGGTGCAGTTTGACACTATTGCCCGGCCGACTAGTGGCACTTCGGTACCTACGCACGTGCTGCGGGCCGCAGTGCTTCAGTGGCTCGATGAGCTAGAAAAACAATCTTAATTCCGAAGTATCGTGAACCTACCCAACTATACCGGCCCACTGCATCCTGAAGGCCAAAAGGTGCGCCATATTCTTTGCCTCTCCGGTGGTAAAGACTCTACTGCCTTGGCCCTTTACATGCGTGACAAAGTGCCTGTAATGGAATACGCTTTCGCCGATACCGGTGAAGAGCTGCCTGAAACCTACGATTACCTAGCGTTGCTTGAAGCACAGTTAGGTAAGAAGATTACTCGTTTAAATCCCGATAGACCGTTTCAACATCATCTGGATATCCGGAACGGCTTTTTGCCGTCAGCGCGTCAGCGCTGGTGTACGGAGCTACTGAAGATTAAACCTTTCGAGGCTTTTGTAGGTGACGACTTGGTTTATTCATACGTTGGCATCCGAGCTGATGAAAACCGTTCTGGCTACATATCGAGTAAGTCCAATATCATTCCTATCCTGCCCTTCAAGGATGATGGTTTAGGATATGACGATGTAATGCAGATTCTCAATGAATCGGGACTTGGACTACCCAAGTATTATGAGTGGCGTAGCCGTTCAGGCTGCTACTTCTGCTTCTACCAGCAACGCAATGAATGGGTAGGGCTGAAGGAACGTCACCCCGATCTTTTTGAGAAGTCTAAAGAATTTGAGCGCTTCGATGAGCAAACGGGTGCACGTTACACATGGAACCAGCGGGAAAGCTTAAGCGAACTAGAAAGTCCTGAAAGAATTGCACAGATCAAGGCTGATTTGCAAAAGCGCCTTGAGCGTCAGCAGAACTTTGTGCCAGTGAGCCTTTTAGACATATTAAGTGAGGAAGACGATAGTGAGGAGGGTTGCTTAATCTGTCATTTATAATAAACATGACAACCCAGCCATGTCTGATCTTGGATTATCATTCGGACGTACATTCCCTCTGATTCGATCAGAGGTTTCCGCGGTGCTACATGCTTGTTCTGAGGGACAAGATGTAGCGGATACAATGGTTGTAAATATTAAAATACCTGCTGCTAAAGGCTACTGTCGAAGGGCTGGTCTAATTAGTTCTGATTGGGCACCCACACAATTTGGGGAACAAGTATTATCTCATGATCCAAATTTAGTCAGGCCGGAAACGCTTTGGCTTCTGCATTATTTTCTCTCCGCTCCTCATTACTCAACGCCTAATTTCTGGGGTGACTTAGTTGTCCATAAGCTGGTCTTGGGTACTATTTTAAATATGGAATTGACAAGGAATAAAATAGCTGAATTCTCTTCTAAAACAGTCGAAAAGGAACAATCATTCTCTACTCTTGATTCAGCTGCAACATCCTTTTTAGGGACTTATTCTAAGAAAGTGTCTTTATATGAATTAGGCATTTTTCCCGAACGAAAGGATAAGTCAGGTGAGTACAAAGAACAATCTGGGTCGTATCAAATGAGTACTCCTTTGCCAATACCAGCCGCTGCATTCGCTTGCATTTTGGCTGACTATTGGCAAGCAAATTTTTCAAATACTGCGTCCATTGATGAGGAGCAGCTGACACAAAGTGACTTACCGAAAATCTTGTTATTGGGTGTCGATGGCTTTAATGCTAAACTCGCCGAACTAGCCGATCCACAGCGAGGCTTAGTGCAGCGCCAACGGCGTTTTAATCCACCTCAGTTATTACGCCGCTGGACTGATGCAGCTGCGCTCTGGGACTCCCTTTACGCTTAGCCTTATTTACGCCCGTGACAACTATCACTGCCTCCGATTCAGCTACTGCACCCTTGCCAGTTCGCTTGCTTATGGCTGGCTTGCGTCCGCCTTCTGCTCCGCGTGTACGCACTGCTCTGGTAGCTCTCAAACCGTCCGATTACGCCGAGGCTCCTACTACTTGGGCGCCTGGATTAGGTTTAGATAGCGTTCATCTGGGTCTGAACGTAGCCGACAAGTGCCAAGCGCACGGCCACATCAGCCTCGACCCCGCCCGCCTACTTAATTATTTGCTTGCCCTCTTGCCTGATCCTGACTCCCCCGAGCCACCTGATCCAGGTGTTTCCGGCGTTTGGGTATGGGGAGCCGATGCTCTTCTTGCGAAGCTTTCAGAAGCTGAGAGAGCTATTTTCTGGGAGCAATTTTTTGGTAAGCCTACTTACTTGCCACCCCTGGTTCTTGCATTGCCTTCCAACATGTTAGGGCGTTTCGGTCCCGCTAACCCCGCCACGACATGGGGGCCTCAGCGGTTCTTGCTGCTAGCATAATCAATAAGTCACTGGTTTCTTCACCTCCAACCTCCTTGGCTATCCTATGGCCTATTCTGTACACTCAATCACTACTGAAAACGCTCAAGCAGCCTTCGTCAGCGACGTGGCGCTCGACTGGTATCCCAATCACGTTAACAATGCGAACCTAGCCGGTTCATATTCATGGACGCGCCAACAAATAGGGGAGGAGCTACCTTCCCTAGGTGCTCTCAACCGCCTGCGCGAAGGGTTTGAGTCCGATGAAATTGCCAAAATCGGTAACCGACACCTCTGGGAAGCCATTTACGGGCACGGCAAATCCCACTTAGCCCTGGCACTAGCCAATTTCTTCGGTAAGCCTAACGGCTCCCCTGAAGTAGAAGCAATATTGTCGGCCATTAAACACGCAAAAGGCGATTACGAAGGCCTCAAAAACTTCAAGGCAAGCCGTAAGCCCTATCTGATTTTGCGCCTATTCGGTAACAAGCCTTACACTTTGGCTCAGGGTGTAGCACGCGGCCTCGAAAAGGCATTTGCCGAAAACCCGGATACCAAGCACATCGAGCTTGGACTTTGGTTTAAGCCAGCCGAAGAAGGACTCGCGGCTCTTTCCCAAAATCCCGAGCAGGTAGCCAAAGCCACTGCATTCCTGCAAACGCTTAACCCAGTTCTCTCCCTGCAGGACCTCCGTGACGACCTTAGCACACGTCGGGGCCAATACCGCGAGCAACTAAGTCAGATGGTGCATCACGTCACCGGGTTTCCGCCCGCATTTGGTGATACACTGGGGCCAAAGCAGATGATTGAAACCGTCGTCGATGAGTTTTGCGGCGAGGGCAAGCAATTTGAAGGTCTGCTCGTGCTATTCGACGAGTTTGGGCGATTCATCGATGACTACGCTCGCGAATACGATCTGCTCAGCAAAAACCAGCCCCTGCAGAACTTACTCGAAGGTGTTGCCAGCCGACTTAGTCGGGCGGCTATTGTAGCTTTCACCCAGGCTAACCCGGAGGGCATTGCTCGGCGTGTCATGGGGGCCAACGCAGCGCGGATTGAAGAAGTAAACAAAGAACTTACGCGCTTCCCTGACCCTCACCGCAAGGCGTTGGTGTCTCCTCTCGAGGCTGTGCTAGGCGACTTCCTTAAGCAAGACGTCAACAACTGGAATGCATTGCTCGATGATAACCCAGCTGCTGAAGCAGGGCTTGATGCGGCTATCGATATGACCAAGCTGTTGTTCCCAGCTCGTTATGCTAGCTGGACGGCTCAGCAGGTACAGGACCAGCTTGGGCGCGAGTGTTTTCCCTTACACCCTCTGACCACGGCTTTGCTATGCACCCTGGGTATTCGCGAAACCGTTTCTGCCAGACCCAGTTTGGGCTTCGTTCAAGAGGCTTATCGTCGCTTCGCTGATTACCCTGCCCTTACCGCCGATGGCACGCTGCAATTCATCTCCGCCATTCAGCTGGTAGCTTACTTCAAAGAGTCGTTAGCGAAGAAAGACGAGGATTGGAACCGCTACCTCAATGCTCTGCGCTTAGCCGATGCTAGTATTCCACAACTAGGTAAGTCAGACGTTGCGCACCTCAAGTCCGACGTGCTTGCGGCCATGTTTGTGCGTGAAACGGCTAACCTTACTATTGGTACCGGCATAACCGACCACGAAGGTATCATAGCAGCTCTGTGCGGCCACCCCCGTGCTGAAGTCGGCAAGGCCCTGCGTGAGTTGGCAGCCGATGGCCGTATTCAGCACGACCCAGCTGGCAAAAAGTATCTGTTTTGGAGTTTAAGCCAAGACGGTATGAAAGCCGGTCGTGCCCTAGCCGCTGAAACAGATCAACTAGTCGCCGACCCTATTGACTTTGCTAAAGCTCTAAGCGCGCAGCTGCCTACGCTCAACTACGCCGAAGAAGTGTCCCTTGGCAATCCTATCGATTGGGGTGCTCCCGTCCATATTGTACCTCGTGTTCTTTGGTCGCGAGACTATTTGCGTCAGCTGTTGCGTCGTTATCAACTCAATGCTGAGCGTACCTGGCTCGACACTAGCGTGCGGCGTGGCTACGCTGTGCGCCCTGTTGGCCACACCGATGACGACGTGGCTTGGTTGCGTGCCCATGCCCCGGCTGATTTTGAGGCCGTGCTGCAGGAGTTGGATTCGGCTTATCCACCTCCCGCGATTTTGATTTTGCCTCAAGAACCGCATGCGAGTCTGCTCCGGGTACTAGCGCAGCAGCACGTACTCAACAACTGGGGACCTGCGACCCGCGCCGACTTCGGCGAAAAACCCATCGAGCAGATTCAAGCTCAGACCGCCGAACAACGACAGGTTGAGATCGGCAAGCTACGTGACGAGGAAAAGAAGATAGCGGACTACCGAGTGCCTAGCGTGTATGCTCCTACTGTGAATGCCGCTTTTGCTACTATTCCAACGCCCTCATTGCGGGCTCTGCTCAAAGCTTGTTACGCACCAGCCTATGGCTGGCGCGCTCCGTACCTCGACGATGCGATGAGTAGTACTAGCTACCGTAAAGGGGTATGGACTGCTTGTGACTATTTGCGGCGCGACAAATTCATCGATTGGGAAGCAAACACCCGTGGCTCAGCTGGTGCACCTGCTCGCAAAGTATTCGACAAGGTTCTCATGGATTCGCCTACTACTTGGGCCGTAGTAGACAAAGGCTTGCGAGTTATTGATCCACGTCTTGATGTAGTGCAACGGGGTTGGCAGGTATTGGAAGATGCTGTGAAGGCCGGAACAAGTCCCGACGACCGCGTGTCGCTTCGTGAGCCCCTGCTCAAACTTCTCAATGCTCCTTATGGGTATGATTATTATGCTTTGGGACTACTGTTTTGCGCTTGGGCAGGCCGGCACCGCCGTACGCTAACTTTCTATCAAGGAGCTACAGGCCAACGCCTAAGCGGTGAGCAGTGGTTTACAGCTGAAACCAATTTTGAAAAGGTAATTGCTACACTACTTGGTACACTCAACCTGTATGCGGCCCGCGAGGACCAGGGCGTGGTTAATGAGCGTATCGAGTTGGTATTGCGCGAGTGGGAGGAACATAAATCCCTCGAATTCGCTGAGGCAATTAATCGTTTAGCTGAGTTGCAGGAATATGGTGTCAATGAGGCAAACGACCTCGCGCTGCGGGAGCGTGCCCAAGAAGCTGCTCCGCAACTAGCAGCTGCCATTCAGAAAATCCGGGACTACCACGCTCATCTCGACCGTACTTTAGAAGAACTGCCGGCGCTTACCGGCGCCCATACCGATGTCGTTCGTGTGGCAGTCAAACTCCTTTCGGAAGTTCGTGTGGGCGCTCCACAGGTCAGCGTGTTACCCGAACACCCGAACCATGCCGCACAGGTAGAAGCTCAAGTGTTAAATACGCTGCGTTCGTTAGTCACTGTCGCCAGTAATACTTACTCTTCCTCCCTTCAAGTCAACTCCATTGCTAAGTGTAAGGAAAATGCCAACCGCTTAGGAATAATCAAGCTGCACCTAACTGGTCTCGAAGATGAAGTTGGGCAAGCGAAGGTGGAGGATGCTTTGATCAGTGTTAATAACGCAAAAGCGCGGCTGGAGGAAGAAGAGCAAGACGCGGCCCTGCTAAGCCGTCTCAAAGAGCTAGAAAAGCTGCGCAACTTGGCAGATCTACGCCGAGCTTTGCTTGAAATAGAAAACCAATCAGCCTATTCTGATAAAGGTGTCAATGCACTTCAAACGACTGATGATGCAATTCAAGCCCGGGTTCTGCAGCTTGAGCAAGAGCTTGCATTGTATGTAGTTAAAGCAGGCCAACTGCCAGAGCACAAAGGCAAAAGCAATAAGGTGCTGCTCCGGGAGGTAGCGTCGCTGACGACTAGCCTGCAAAACAAGCACGCTCTATACCAACAGGCCGTACCTGAAGCGGATCAATACGAGGAAGCTTTGAAGTGGTGCAGCATCTGGACCAAAATTCTCGATGGATTAATCGACCTCGCCGACGAGGCACCTGAGAATTCAGGCGAGCTGCAAAAACTTCTGAAGAAGTACGACAAGCTTATACAGATTCCTGGCACCACTGAAACGCAGCAATCATTTGTTGGCGAAGCTAAACAGGCCGTAGAAGGAGCGTTTGCGACGCAAGTACAAGCGGCTGTGGATCTGCTTAGTGAGCTGATTGCTCGTAGCGAGCAAAAAGATCCTGCCGAGCCTACAGCGAAATTGGTTGCTGACTTGCGGGCGGCTGATGCGAAGACCTTTCACTTCCTACCAAAAGACGAGAAGCCCCGCCGGGATAAACTAGAGAAGGCGCTACAAAAACGCCTTGATGACGACCAAGTTGAGGACATAGCTGATCGGTTCAGCAAGATTAAAGATGCCAGTCAACGCGCCCGTTGTGTAGCACGGCTTCGCCAGTTGCTCGAAGAGCAAGTACTTGTTGAACTCGAGTAATTCATGAATTCTTCTTACGCGCCTCATTTGCTGTTGCTCGATCCTGCGGGTGATGCCCCCGTACCAGTTGGGTATGCAGTGGTCGAAACAGACGTTGCTTGGCTTCGGGCTACTGTTGATGTTACTGGTTTGGTTGCGCCCAAAGTATTGGTGCGTGGGTCAGAGCGGTGCAAGTGGGCCTACAAGTGGTGGAAGGCCCGCGGGGGTGATGTAGTGGAGTGCACTTCACCCACTATGCAATTGCTAGAACGCTGCTCTACATTGTCTGAAGCTCAGGCTCGGCAGATAATAGCCGACTTGCCTACTCCACCACCGGCAAGTCTACCGTCCTTGCCCGATCTGTTAAAAGCATTATACCCGGGATTTGGCGCCCACTGGCAGAACATCGCTGCCCATCCTACAGCACCAGCTTTGCGTCTGCAAGCGGCACAGTGGCTATCCTGGCTGACCAACGCCGGTGCATTAATACCAGAGCATCACCTTCCACTGCTGCGTCGCGTACTGGCCTCATGGTACCTAAGCTACCCAGCAGCGGCACCTCTTTTTCCTGTCACGCCTTCCGAAGCGGAGACTGCTTTAGCTGCTTGGATTGGTTACGCTGACCATTCTGCGCTACCCGCTTCGCTTTCGACGGCTTTGGCTTGGGCTGAGCAGTTTCCTTTGACCATCTCTCCTTGGTTAACCACTGCCAATGCTACTTTTAGTCAGCAAGTGGTTACAGCTCTTAGCGCAGCATCTGTTAAACATGAGGCTGCCTTGCTGTGGTGGCAACAGCAAACGGCTAAGCATCAGCGCGCCGAAATCAGATCAGCGGCACTAAATGTTTTAGTCCAGCAGTTACAGCTGCCCGTGTTTTCCGAAGCAGCTACCGAGCAGTTAGTGTCTGTTTTAGAACGCAGCCCATCGGCTACGCCGTTCATCTGCACCACTCTTCGTCGCTTGGTGCCGCCACCCGTTCCAACTACAACACCTACGGAGCCCGCGGCTGCACTGCAGTGGGCCATTGAGCAGTATTTACCTTACCGACGCTGGCAAGCCAGCCATGGAACTAACACAACTGCTGCTGCCCAAGTGCAGCTCTTAGCTAAAGGATTTAGCGACTGGTTCCTCGCTGCCTACCCCGATCATTTGGTGGGCACTACAGCGTCTCATCAGCAACAGTATTGGGCCAAGCGTGCCTTAAAAATGCCTGCTTCTGATGAATTAGTGTTGTGGATTATCGCCGACGGCCTTGGCTGGAATGATGCGCTTACGCTTCAACAGCTGGTGGTCAATCGTGCCGCTGGTCGGTTGAGTTTAGCTGCGGCTATACCTTGCTTCGGTTTGGTTCCCACCATTACTTCTCACACCAAACGTGCCGTTCGATGGGCGGTTCCACTTCACCACACTGCTGCCGCTCGAGCCAACTACTTTGCTCAACAGCCCACTCCTCCGGCCGACGTTCGAGGCATAGATAACCTGGCTGAAGCCGTACAAACTGCCCAGGCTGGTCAAGTGTTGGTTTGGCAGCCGCCGGAACCTGACTCGATCTACCATCATCCAGGTAGCGCGCAAACCATCCGCAACCAAGCTGAAGGCTCACTAAATGGGCTTGCTATTAGCATTTGTGAGGCTGTTGCTGCGGTACCTGTAACAACTGCTGTGCGGGTACTTATCACTACTGACCACGGCCGTTTACTGGGCGAAAGCCCGCGTACGCTAGAGCCAATTCCTGGATTTACCGGACATGGCCGCGCAGCCTTCAGAGCTAAAGCACCAGCTACGGTCCCCATTCCACGTCCTGAGGGCGCGGTAGACAGCGAGAGTGTTCGTTGGCTGGATCCAGACCGATACCGTTTACCCGATTGGGTAGCCGTGGCTCGTACCGATGCGTCTTTTAAAATTGTAAACAACAATGGAGGAATGCGCGGGGGAACCGACTTGTTTCCCCACGGCGGAGCATGGCCCGAAGAGGTTGTTGTGCCATGGATTGAGCTGCACAGCCAGCTGGCTAAGTTGATTGTCGGAGGGATACTCACTGGGGAAGCTCGTTCCAATCGCACGGGAACGGCTACGTTACGCCTAGTAAACAGCAGCCCACGGCTTGCCCGCTTACGGCGTGTTGAGGTTATTATACCTCGCGTCGAACCTTTAGAAGTGGTTTTCGATGATTTATTACCTGATTCAGCCGAGTTGGTAAGGGCAATTGAATTGCCGCGCTGGCCGGATGCTGCCCAGGCGGAAAAAACGCAGGTAACTATCACGCTGGAAACTCCCGACGGCGAACAACATTCTTTCGTCGTCCCTGCCGACCTTCGTAACACTGACCTACGACAGAACGCGGCGAACCCGCTTGATGATCTGTTTTAAGTCCCTGTCGGGCCCTTTTTGCCAAAAAAATACATGGAAACCTTAGAAGCCAAAATAGATCGGGTATTTACCAACGCCGCCATTGACAAGCGTCGTTTAGCCGCTTCTGGCCTCAAAAATAGGGGAGTGCCTGGCTATGTAGCTGAATGGGTGCTCGAAACGGTTGTGCCCGGTCAGGGTGAGCTTAGCCCTACGGAGGCCAACAAAGTGCAAGATTGGGCGGCACGCGCCATTCCCAAAGCCGATGAAGGGAATGCCATTCGTAACCGGCTGCTTGCTGGGGAAAGAGTCAAGATTCTCACCCGCGTTCAGATTGATGTAACCTTAGGTCAGACTAAGGCAGTTCGCAATGCAAGGCTTGCCATGATTGGCATCTTTGATGGACGAATTGCGGAGGATATCATCAAGCAGCACCCGCAGCTGCTCAAGCACGGTATGTGGGGAGTCGTTGAGCTGGTGTATTTAGCTGGGCAGGGGGTGGTTATAACCAGCTTTCGACCTATGCAAGCAGATGCTAATCTAGAAGATTGGTATGCTGCCAGAGCCGAGTTCAACATCGATGAGTGGCGTGCCGTGCTGCTGCGCTCCATGGGTTATAATCCGGATTTCTATACTCCGGATCAACAAATGCTAGTAATAGCGCGGCTGCTACCGTTAGTACAGAAGCATGCTCATCTGATTGAGTTGGCACCCCGTGGCACTGGAAAGAGCTACGTTTACGAGAACATTTCTCCCCAGGTGCGCCTCATCAGCGGCGGCAATGTGTCGCCCGCAGTGTTGTTCGTCAACAACACAAACGGTCAAGGAGGCTTGCTTACTCGTTATGCTGTTGTTGTGCTGGACGAAGTACAGACCCTCAAATTTGAAAGTCCTGCTGAGATTGTCGGTGGCCTCAAAGGCTATATGGCCAATGGCCGAATTACCCGCGGTGGACTACACGAATTTGCGTCTGACTGCAGTTTCGTAATGCTAGCCAACATTACACTAGACTCTCAATCAAATCCAATCAACGACCCGATAACCAAGGAGCTTCCAGAGTTCTTGCAGGAAACTGCTTTCATGGAACGTATCAAGGGACTGATTCCAGGTTGGCACATTCCCAAGCTAGAGCAAAACAGCTTTGCACTGGGCTTCGGCTTAAAAGCTGACTATTTTGGCGATATACTTATTGCCTTGCGCGATTATCACAGCGCCTCAGACACTTATTGTGCACGCAATGTTGATCTAGGCGAACGTGCTTACCATCGTAACAAGGAAGCAATTTCGACATTAGCCAGCGGCTATATGAAGCTATTGTTTCCGCACACTGAGCCTACGCAAGCAGAGTTCTATACTCATTGCCTAGCTCCTGCCATTCGGCTGCGTCAAGGAGTGTGGAAGCTGCTTTATGACCAGGGCGGTGAGTACAAGAAATTTGACCGCACAATCGTGCCTGTGCTGTCTGAGGCTGTTAACCCAACCGTATGATCTACCTTGATCATCATGCTACCACCCCCTGCGACCCTGTAGTGCTGGAAGCCATGCTGCCCTTCTTCCAAGGGCAGTTTGGCAACCCCTCATCACCGCACTTCGCCGGCACCCGCTCTGCCGACGCCGTGCAGCTAGCCCGCGAGCAGGTAGCTGATTTGGTAGGAGCACAACCCGGCGAGGTGATTTTCACCAGCGGCGCCACGGAGGCGAACAACCTGGCACTGCTGGGATACGCCCGTGCAGCCCGCGCCACCAACCCGCGCCGGCGTATTGTCATTTCGGCCATCGAGCACAAAGCTGTTATCAACCCTGCTAAACAGCTAGCCCGTGAAGGATACGAGATAGTAGTGCTGCCAGTGGACTCCCAAGGCACGGTTGACCTAGGCGCCGCCGCGGAAGCCATAAACGACCAAACGCTATTGGTTTCCGTCCACGCCGCCAACGGCGAAGTAGGCACTATCCAGCCCATTGCCAAATTGGCTGAGCTGACCCACGCCGCCGGTGCCCGCCTGCACACCGATGCAGCGCAAGCAGTCGGTAAAATCCCAGTAGATATGCTTTCCTGGGGAGTCGATATGCTGTCCATCAGCGGCCACAAGCTCTATGGTCCCCAAGGTATCGGTGCCCTCATCGTGCGTCAGCCCCGCCGCACCCAGATCGAACCGCTTACCTACGGCGGCGGCCAGGAGCGCAGCTGGCGCTCTGGCACCCTTAACGTGCCTGGTATTGTCGGCCTCGGAGCCGCCTGTGCACGTTGCCAAGATCTGCTACCCACCGAATCCGAGCGCTTGGCTACCCTCCGCGACGAGTTCGAAGCCGCCGTGCTTAATGCCGTTCCCAACGTTTACCGCAATGGCAACCCCGCTCAAAGGCTACCTCATAACACCAGCCTTACCTTCCCCGGCATCGAAGCCGACGCTTTACTTGCGCGCCTCCCTACACTAGCTCTAAGTACTGGCTCCGCCTGCGACTCTGGCACTATCGAGCCCTCCGCTACCCTGCTTGCCCTAGGCCTTTCCCGCGAAGACGGCCGAGCTACAATTAGGGTGGGCGCAGGGCGTTTCACTACAAAAGACGAGTTGCAGCTCACTGCTTCTCTACTGAGAAGTCAAGTACAAAATTTGTTAATCCTTTCCGCTATACAATAGCTTGTAAAGTCATGAGCATTTCTATCGTAATAGATAAATCTACTTTTCAGTCTCTTAGCTTCAATGAGTTATATCGGCTCAGTTGTTATTTTAAGCACATTGTAACTCCTGTATTAGTAATGGAAATTATAGGAGATCTAAAAAAAGAATTTGCTGAAGGTAAAAGCCCTTCAGGAGATAGAGTAAAGGACTTTGCAAGTAAATTATTTCCAGTAGAAACGGTTGTTAATGTGCATTATAAACTTTTGGTGAAAAATAATTTATTAGGCAATTCAGTTGCTATGGATGGTAGGCCCAACGTCGGAATACAAAAATTTATAGCCTCATCAAGTGGGCAGAAGGGGTTTTTGGTAAAAGAAACAGAAGAAGAAAAATCGATTTATAAGTGGAAAGAAGGGCAATTTACGGAAGCGGACCGTGAATTGTCGAGCTTGTGGAGGACTGTAACTACAGATGAGCAAGTTTTAATAAGGTTGAAACAAAGTTTGAAAGGGTGCGTTCCTGATAAAATAAAGGATTTTGATGAGCTAAATATGATAGTTAATAATCATTTAGCTAGCCCTGATAAACAACAGGCTATTCTACTTGCATTGATACAAAACTACGACATCAATCCTGCAATAGGTTTTGAAATTTTGTCCAAATGGGGATGGGCAGGGAAGCCATTGATAAGCCAGTTTGCTCCTTATGCTTTCCATTGCTTACGGGTTGATACGTTATTTCTTTTTGGATTATCAACTGGGTTAATTGGCACCAGAGCAACTAATAGAGTTGATCTTGAATATTTGTATTATCAACCTTTTGGTAATATTTTTACATCTAATGATAAGGTGCATAAAAATTTAGCCCCTTTATTGTTAAGAGATGATCAAAAATTCATTGTAGGTACTGAGTTGAAGCAGGGACTCAAGCTAATTGTTGATTTCCTGGCGAATCTTGATCCAAAATCAGTTAGTCAATTTAAAAATGAACCACCTATTATTAACGAATCATTGGTTTTTCAACTTTGGAAAGAGTTTTTTGGATACCCACAAACCAGTAATTGGGAGCGAAAAATATCTGATTCGGAGCAAGAAATGATGAAAAGAAAGGCAGATGAATTTATTCAAGCCGTTGAAAATAATAGTATTGACTCGGTTTTGTCAGATAACGCGGAATTTGTAGTAAGAAAATCTTATTTAAGCAAGAATGATCCTTGTTACTGCGGTAGCGGAAAGAGGATTACAGATTGTTGCTTGCCGGAGGATAAATTCAATGAAATTTTAAGGAAGCAAAATGAGAAGAAAAATAAGTAAAATATCTAGGTATTACATTGTGTTCTTCAGGTATAACAATTTGTGCCAATAAAGAATTTGATGATTGTGGGAGGTAACGACTAGCCAAGCCTAAAGTATATTTTGCTTGAACGCAAAATCTCACAGTGTTTTTGTGTACGATGCATGTATTTTTTAAGTGGATTGATGTTTTGGTGCCTGCCGCCCGGTGAAGTTGCGCTGCGTTAGCTCATGCTAGTGAGAATCTACACGGTCTATGCGCATCACTGCTGAATCTGCGCGAAGCAAGCTAGGCTCAAGGACAAGCCTTCTGCCTAGCACTTGTGAATCTGTGTATAGTAAAGTTAGCCGAGCAATTTAGAGCTAACTTTCAAATGAGCTATTTGCCAAGACTGGGTACCTGCGAGTTGTTCTACTGTCGATAACACGGTTGTTTTTGAAAGAATATCAAGTGTTTGGCAAGGTGCTGCTCTGCTGTTGCTTACCAAGTGCTAGACTCCCCGGCAAGAGGCAGCCACGCAGGTGCATATATAGAGACATAGAGTTGCCTTACCGCCTGACAAAGCAATTCATGCATGATATATACTCTTCTTGCCACCGCTTCCGACCTCGACCAATGGGCTAGTCTGCTCGAGGGCAAAGCTACCTTTCCCGAGTTGATGCGTCGCCTTATTCGCGCCACCTCGCCCACGCTCACCAGCCTCAGTTTCCCCTCAGCCGAGGGTGTGCAGCTTGAAGGCTGGGACGGCCTCACCGCCGCCGATCAGCCTACCCCATTCGTGCCAGCAGGCCCCGTCGGCTGGGAATTGGGCACCGACAAAGCGCAGAAAGGCAAAGCTGATGGTGATTATACCACCCGCACGCGTGACCCGCTCGGCCTGGTACCCACCGATTCAACCTTCATTTTCTGCACGCCCCGTCGCTGGGGGCAGCGCAAGAAGTGGAGCACCGCCCGCGGCGCCGAACAGCAGTGGCGCGACGTGCGAGCCTACGATGCCGACGACCTCATCACCTGGCTTACCGACGCCCCCGCCACGCATATATGGCTTTCCAGGCTGCTGCACAAGCGCCCTGCCGGTATACAAGACATAGAAAGTTTCTGGCTCGATTGGGCTGCCGTTACTAATCCGCCTATTCCAGCAGCTCTGCTGCTGGCCGGCCGCGGCGAAACCCGCGACGCGCTCCATTCCTGGCTGCTCAACCCAGCGCCTACCTTTCCATTGCTGGCCGATACGCAGAAAGAAGCCATAGCCCTATTAGCAGCTGCTATACTGGCCTTGCCCGAAGCCGAGCGCACCGCTGTACTAGCGCGTACCGTGGTAGTCGAGTCACCCGAAGCCTGGCGCGAGCTGACGGCCGCTCGTCAACCGCTACTGCTGGCACCGCTTTTCCGCGACGACGAAGCCGTAGCCAGCGCCGTTCGACAAGGCCATCACGTGTTCCGGCCCCTCGACCGTACCGATACTCTGCGCGGCGCGCACCAGCCCGTCCGCCTCAATCGTCAAGCGGCTGCCGCTGCGCTGCAGGTGGTAGGCTTGCCCGATGCACGGGCCGAACTGCTGGCCGGCGTGGCCCGTCGCAGCATGGCTGCCTTCCGGCGCCACCGGTTTGTCCAGTCACTCCATACCACAGCGCCTGTCTGGGCCACTGCTGCCAATGCGCCGGTACTGCTGGCTGCCGCTTTCACCGGCGCCTGGAACGAAAACGAGCAGCAAGCCGCCGCCGACAAAGAGGTACTAGCAGGCCTGGCCAACCAACCCTACGAGCAGGTGCGCGCCCAGCTTGTGGAGTTGGCCCACGCTCCTGGACCGCCTGTTCGCCTCGTCGGCACTACTTGGTATGTCGTCGACAAAGCCGATGTATGGACGCTGTTGGCTCGCTTCCATACCCCCGACCTGCTTGCCCGCTTTACCGCCGCTGCTCTGCACATTCTGGGTACCCCACTGCCCCGTTACCAGTTGCCCGCCGATCAGCAGTTGTGGGCCAACCTGTACGGCTTTTCGGCTCCTAATTCCGCGCAGCTCCGCCATGAAGTGGCCGATACATTGGCTTTCCTCAGCGCCGAAGAAAACACCTCCGCCGATCTGGTTGACATGGTGCGTCACGTGGTGCGTGAATTGCTGAGCATTGCCAACCAGCAGAGCCATGTATGGTCTTCGCTAGCCCGCTACCTGCCCCGGCTGGCCGAGGCCGCCCCCGATGAGCTACTGACGGGTATAGCTGCTGGCCTGCGTGGCACTCCACCACCCATTCTAGAGCTGTTCGAGGAAAAGAAAGGCCTGCTTTACAGTTCCTCCGAACACACAGGGCTGCTGTGGGCCTTGGAGCTGCTGGCTTGGTCGCCTCTATATCTGGCCCAGGCAACCCGGCTGCTGGCTCGCCTCACCCAACTTGACCCGGGTGGCGTCACATCCAACCGCCCCAAAAACAGTCTGCGCGAAATATTTTTGCCTTGGCTGCCACACACCACCGCCGACCAGGCTCAACAGATGGTTGCCCTCGACGGCGTCATCCGCGCCACGCCTGATGTCGGCTGGGCCTTGTCGTTGCAGTTGCTGCCGGTCAGCCACACCACCAGCTTTGGTACGCACACCCCCGCTTGGCGCGAGTGGGCCCCAGCCAAACGTCCTGCCGGCATCAGTTACGCTGTGCTCTTCGCTGGGCTGGAGCAAGTATCCCGCCGAGTACTGCAGCTAGTCGGCACCGACCCCGCTCGTTGGGCCGACCTGATTTCGCAATTGCATCATCTGCACCGCCCCCTGTGCAGTCAAGCCATCCAGCAGCTACAGCAGCTGGCCTCAGTTTCGCTCAGCGAGGAAGAGCGCCTCGAACTAAGTACCCGGCTACGTAAACTTATCAGCTGGCAACGCTCCGGAAAGCGTCGCGAAGCTGATTTCACAGCTGACGAGCTAAAGCAACTCGAAAAAGCCTATAACATGCTGCTGCCGCAAACGCCCGCCAAGCGTTACGGCTGGCTGTTTGCTTCTTGGCCAGCACTACTGTCGGGCGAGCGTTACAAGCGTAGCACAGACGAGTACGAGGTGAAAATCAACGCAGCCCGTGACGCGGCCATCAATACGCTGCTCACGACAACGAGTCTAGCTGAGGTGGCGCAATTGATGCACCAGGTTGAAGCACCGCAGTTTCTGGGTGCCCGCTTGGGTGTTCGTACCGACCTCACCGGCCAGCAGAAAGATGAATTATTGTTGCAGTTTTTGGGGAGTGCCAATGCCCGCGAGTTTCATTTCGCCCGTGGCCTGGCCATCGAGTACCGCCTCACGCACCAAGATCCGTGGGACTGGGCTACTGCTGAAGTGCGTCGCCAAAGCGCAACTTGGTCTCCAGCCCAGCAGGCTGCCTGGCTCGAAACATTACCGGACAACCCGACTACCTGGGCGTTAGCAGCCGAGTTAGGTCCCGAAACCGAGCGACACTACTGGCTTTTGGCCACGCCCTACGGTATAAAAACCGACGACTGCCCTCAGGCTTTCGCCGCTTTTTTACAACACGGGCGCCCTAAAGCAGCGGTGCATACCTTACATCTTCACCCCCAAGCCGCCGTACCGACCGACCAACTCACCACCGCCCTCGAGCAGGTGCTGACGTCCGGTTCTGAAAGCGAGCCAGCATTGCATATATCCCCCGATGAATGGCCCGATATGGTGGCTCGATTAGCCGACGCTCCCGACGCCGACCACTCCCGAGTTGCCCGATTGGAGTTTGCATTCTTGCGGACTCATACTGGCGACCAACCCCAGGCCAAGCTGCTCTACCAAGAACTGACCCGTCGCCCGGAGTTTTTTGTCGAGCTGCTAAGCATGTACACCTTTTCTAAGGACCGCTCTAACCCGCCCACGGCCGAAGGAGAAATGGGGGCCAATGCTTATTTGTTGTTACGCAGCTGGAACACTATTCCTGGCTTAGACTCCGATGGAACGGCTGACGCAGCTTATCTGCTGGACTGGGTGGCTAAAGCCCAGGCTGCCTGCGCTGCTGCCGACCGTGCTATCATTGGCGAAGAAGCAATTGGCCAGATGCTAAGCTATGCTCCTGTTGGAACCGATGGGATATGGCCCCACGAAATTGTCCGGTCCGTGCTGGAAACAGGTAACGAGAACATTGAACGGGGCCTTCTCATGGGTAAGCGAAATAGCAGAGGCTTCACTTGGCGCGCTGCTTACACAGGCGGCGACCAGGAGCGAGAAATTGCGGCGAGCTACCATGCCGCTGCTACCCAACTAGCCGTTGATTGGCCCCTCACAGCCGCCACCCTACGCCACATGGCCGAAGACTACGTCCGTGACGCCCGGCGAGAAGACGAAGAAGCGGCTCTCCACCAGGATTTAGAATGATCCGCCTTGTACAGTTAATGCATGCTGTCTGAGGGTATGATCTTGGTTGAATAAGCTGATGAGCGATGATAATTCCTGCTAAACTGAAGCCCCGCAGTGAAGCCAAGAACACGGGGTTGCAGCTATTGGAACTCTCCGTTGTTCCATAGCCGGGTAACAGCTGCGTTGGCTAATCCAAACGTCGCTTTACCTCAACTTTCACCCTCTAACCTCTTTTGCTGACATGGAAGTACCACGAATTCATCTGATTGAGAAACAGTGGCTGGTGCAGCCCAACGCTGACGAACCTGGGGTATTAGAAAGTGGCTTCTGGAAACACATAGAGCCGCAGGTAGCAGAGCGCTTAATAGGCGGAAAAATATATTTCCACCTCAAACAGCAGGAGCGGGCTTATGCAAGTGGAAGAATTGTAGGTTACAGACATGCATTAGAAAACGAACGCATTGATAGTATTGTGTTTCTTTTTCGTCCTGACGATCCAGTTGAGCCAATGCGTGTACAAAGCCTCAATTGGGAGCCGACCAACCTCAGGCATATAAATGTTTACCCCTACCGCCAGATAATTTTGTAGTGGGTAACAGGCGGAGCAGGTTTGGGTACGCCTAGCCGTGTATCGAAAGCTGCTCCGCTTTGTCTTATAAGAAGTTATCCATCTTTGGCTAAGCCACGATTTCGCCATACACCCATTCTCCATCATCTTCCTTGTTAGCACGCGCCAACGCCAGCCGCACAGCCCCCGTCAGCGCCGACCACCCCGTAAGCTCCGCCTCCACCGGCATCTGCCGGTAGTACAGCTTCACCACGTACTCCACCAGCGCCGCCGTAGCCGGCCGCTGGTCCAAGAGCATCGGCAATTCCGCCCGCCACGCCGGCGCAAGCCCCGGCCGCACCAGCACGATTTCGCGCCCGATTCCTTCCCGACGCTCCGCTACGTGCGCCGCCACCACAAAAGTCAGCCCGTCCATCATTTAATACTCCCGCAGCCCGGCAAAGCCCAGCCGCTATTTTATTAGTTGTACTTCGACTTATTCAATCAAGCTCCGAAGAGGGAGGGGCACTAGCACCGCACGGCCCATAGCTCCCCCCAATCAGTCGTAAACGCCGGACTTTTCACGTCCCGCCGCATAGCCCAAGCCTGCGTTTTCCCCGGCCCAGCTACCGACGCCGCCACCTTCACCGTACCAGCCCAGAAACGCCCATTCAGCGCATCCAAAGCCCGCATCAGCCCAGCCCGCTGCGGCGTCACGCCCACGTCGCCAAACAGCATAGCCTGCGGCCCGGTACCAGCCCGCTCCAACCCATCCAGCACCACCCCGGCCTTGACGTAGCGCTTTCCCGGTCGCCATATCCGTTGCAGGCCCTTGCGCGCCACCTGCGCCAAGGTCAGCGTGTCGTCCGTGGCTACCGGCAAAGTCAGCTGCGTTGAAAACGAGTAGGGGGGAGGTAAGTGCGCAAACCGGCTCGTCTCCACGAACACCGTCAGCAGCCGCGCTGCCATGCCTTCCCGCCGCAGCTTCTCACCGGCCCGCGTAGCGTGGCTGGCCACGGCACCCGCTACGTCGACCAGCTCCGTCAACGGCTGCCCAAACGAGCGGGTACAAGCTAACGACTTGCGCGCCTCGTCCTCGACCACGATGCCCGCGCAAGAGAAGCCCCGCAGCTCGTGCAGCAACCGCGCCCCCACCACGCCGCCCAGGTTCTTGCGCGCCCAAGCGTCACCCACGCCCGCCAACTCGGCCGCCGTACGGACACCCACCGCGTGCAGCTTGGCCGCCGACCGGTGCCCCACGCCCCACACGTCTTCCACCGCCACCCGCGCCAAGGCCTCGCGCCGCTCGGCCTCGTCGCTGAGCACCAGCACCCCGCCACCGCGGCCGCCCACAAATTCAGTCTTCGCGAGCTTGTTGGCCAGCTTCGCCAAGGTCTTGGTAGGCGCCACCCCCACACAAGTAGGAATGCCTGTGCGCTGCCGCACGGCCCCGCGCACCTCGCCGGCCCAGCGCCCCAGGTCAAAGTGCTGCGTCATGCCCGCCAGGTCCAGAAACGCCTCGTCAATCGAGTACACTTCCACCGCCGGCGACACCTGCTGCAGGTACCACATCACGCGCCGGCTCATGTCGCCGTACAGCTCGTAGTTCGACGAGCACACCACCACGCCGTACTGCTGAATCAGCTCCCGCACCTTGAAATACGGGTCGCCCATCTTCAGCCCCAGCGCCTTGGCTTCCTGCGACCGGGCAATGACGCACCCGTCGTTGTTGCTAAGCACCACCACCGGCCGCTCCTCCAGCTCCGGCCGAAAAACCCGCTCACACGAAGCGTAGAAGTTGTTGCAATCAACGAGGCCGAACATAGCTCACCCCCCTTCTGCCTTCGCCCACCAACGGGTGCAGCACCATCACCACCACGCCCCAAATCCGCAGGTCGTCGGCGTTCCGCACCACAATGGACTTGTAGGCCGGGTTAGCCGGCACCAACACTACCGAATCCGGCCGCTTCTCCAACCGCTTCACCGTGTACTCGCCCTCCACGCAAGCCACCACAATGTCCCCGTCCTGCGCCGGCATGCTGCGGTCCACCGCCAACACGTCCCCGTCGTGAATACCTGCTCCCGTCATGCTTTCCCCCACGGCCCGCGCCAGAAACGACGCATCCGGGTGCCGCAGCATCAGCCGATTCAGGTCTACCAGCTCGGTCTGGTAGTCATCCGCGGGCGACGGAAACCCGCACGGCAGCCGGAAATCGACCAACGGCAACAGCTGCCCCGCCAGCACCGAGCCGGCCTCCCCAAGCAAAACAACATGGTCTACCATAAAACTAAAATTGGTTAGTCTCCGCAAGTATACGGGGCGACTAACCAACTTCGTTTGCTTATTGCTAAAAAAATTAGTCGAACAACTAATTCAATTAGAACAATATTATGCGTCAATGCAGAGCTTAAAACCAGTAGCAAAGTGCTGATTTACAACTCAAAATGCGGCCTGTCTTTGAACTTAACCCAGTCACCGCCCCACCTAACATTCGCATTAGCTGCCTTCATCAGCTGAGCGAACCGCCGCAACAATTCCGCCGACCAACTCACCTGTCCATTGCTTAGCATAAAAGCGACATCCAGTGCCTCCGCCGGCCGCTGGTTGTGCTTCGACTCCCCGGCGCGCTTATAAGTCACGATAAACCCCGGCTTGGTCCGACCCTGCGCGTACAGTTCCGCCTGCTCCGCCGCACTCCGGTAACCCACCGTCACAATCGGCCGCCCCAACCGCCGCAACTCCGGGTTGCCAACCCACGCCAGCAACGCCTTCGCATAAGCTATTCGCAAATCCAACCGCACCGACGCCAGGCGCAGCTTCTGCCGATTTGCCTGCGCATCAGTAAGTTCCACTGCCATCTTGCGCTGCCTGCCCGGCCATTTCGCTCTTTACCATCGGCAACGCCTCCGCCGATACCTTCACCACCGCCTCGGGCCGCTGCAAAGCCTTGCGCACCGTCGCCCAAATCGTGACGATAGCCACCAGCGCCTGAATAATCAGGTTCCCGTACTGCTCAATGGTACTCGGGTCCGGCGGCACCAGTTCGTTACCTGCTACCTGACCCACTACCGAGGTCAACATGATGTGGGCCATGTGCCCCGCTTTCGTGCTACTGAACATGATGTTTGTAGAAAAATGTAGATGAATGTACTACGGCTGCGAAAGTACTGATTATTATAATTTAGTTTTATATACGGTGCTTAAGTAAATAGTGGTCATAATGTATTATTCAATGAACGACGATTAGGGGCTACCCCCGGCCCTCCGCTTTGCTGCGGGCCGGGGTCGGGCTGTCCAGGGGGCCGCTTCGCTCCCGTGCTTCGCACCGCTTCCGTTGGTCGCGCCCTTCCCATCCCTTAGCCGAGCCCCGCGCCGCCTCCCGGGCCACCTGCGTTACCTCACCCACAAATCCACCGCACCGCAGGCCGCCCGTCCGGCCCCCCAAAACCCACGCCCCGGCCCAGCCCTTCCACTCCGCCGCCCTCACACAAGCCTCCAGCAGCTCCATTCCAGGCCCCGGCCTCTCCCTACCGCCCAAACGCTCCGCCCCCGCGCCGCCGTCACGCCGCCAGCTTATCAGCCGCCAATCCCACCCACGCTAGCCACGTGCCGGCTCCTCCACAGCCGCCCCGGCGCCAGCTGCCGCCCACCCACCGCACCACCTCCCCAGCGCGTCAGCCCGCGCCTCTCCCCACCACACGATGAGGTGCCTTCGGCCGCGTCCACCGGGGGAGTCCCCCCGCTACCCCCCGTACCATGCTCCGCGCTGCTCTGCATTGCCTCGGGTTCCGCAGCCCAAAAGCCGCTACACCCTCATAAGGCGCCCTTCGGGCCGGCCAAATTGGGGGTGCTCAAGGCCGCCCCCCAAACCCCCAGGCCAAGGCTTCTAAGGTCTGGTGTCGGGCGCCCGCCCGTCCAGGGCCTGCAGCGGGCGCCTGGCGCTTAGTCCAGCGGCAGCAGCTCGTAGGACCGGCCCAGCCGCCGCGCTGCCTTCAGGGCGCTTAGCGTGCCTTTGCTGCTGCCGTCCCACACCGCCAGTACCAGGTCGGCCCGGCGCACTATCTCGGCATTGCGCACGTGCGGCGCTCCGTTGCCGTGGGCGGCGTAGTCGGGCCGCAGTTCCAGCAGCGGCACCCCATTGGCCCGGGCCCAGCCAGCGGCTAGGGCGTCAGCGCCGGCAGCGCCGCCGCTAATCACCAGCGCCGGCTGCAGTTCAGTCAGGCGTCGCGCTAGGGCGGCACAGCTTCTTACGCTCCGAGTGCCTACCACGGCTACTGTTATGTTATTGTACTTTACCATGCAACTAAGATAAGTAAACAAAAGTTGTATAGCAAGCAAATATGTGTAACTATAGTTTGATAATGTAAATTAAAGTTGTATATTAGTGTTGTAGTCGGGGGGGGCCTGGCTACCGCCCACCGGAGGCCTACGGCGCGGGCATCCTACGGCTAACACTTACAGCCATGCTCACCCATTTACAGTTTCACACGCTGGCCGTTGCCGCCTGGGCCGGCCCCGTTTTGAAGGCCTGCCACATCGGTATAGCCGGCACTCCTGGCCACTTTACTTATCAAGTTTGCTACTTCTTGCCTGGCTGGCAGCCTGGTGCGGAGCAGGGCTTTTACGGGGCCGCAGGCCACGGGTGCCCCTTTCAGGCCGTAGCCGCCGCCGTAGCTGCCGCTGCCGCGGCCGGGGTTCCGGTCTGCCGCCGCCACGCCCAGCGCACCATCGGCCGCACCGTCGTCGCCCTGTGCGGGGCGCAGGCCATTCGCCCCGGCTTCGCCTGCCGGGCCCGTCGCCACCGTTGCGCCCGGCTGCACCATGCGTAGCGCTGCCTCCACCGTTTCGGCCGCTCCCGTATCGGGAGTGGCCGAGGCCCCGCCGCTCACCCTCGCCGCCCGCCGGCTGCTGGGCGTCTGCCGCGCCCACCACGGCCGCGCCGTGGGCCTCTCGTTTCTGGCCTTGCGCGCCGGGCTGGGCCGCGAGCAAGTGGCCGAGCTGCTGCCGGAGCTGGCCGCCGCGCACCTGGTCCACTACACTAGCGCCGGCACCCCGCTCTGGGCACCGCGCGAGCCGTGGCACCCGGCGCTGCGCTTCGCCGCCGGCCCCTGCTCGTGGGGTCTCGTCTGCGAGCTGCCCACCGGCCAGCCGCACTGCTACCAGCAGGTAGCCGGCCCCGGTTGCTACGCTACCGAAGAGCAGGCCCAGGCTGCTGCCGACGCGCTGAACGAGATAGCCCCGCCGCGCCTACGCACGGCCGACCGCTACGCTCAATTACCCGTGCCGGCCTGGGACGAGGCACCGCATCCGTGGGAGGTGAAGTAAGCCGCCGCGCCATGTCCACGTCTGCACTCCGCCGCCTGAAGGTAGCTCCGCACCACAAGCGCCTGCACCCGCGCCCAGCCGTCACCTCGTCGCTGCGCTTGCAAGGCGACTGGCTGCAAGCCGCCGGCTTTGCGCCCGGCACCACGGCCCTCATCCAGGTCGAAGCAGGTCGCCTCGTCATCACCCCCGCCAACTAATCCAGTCACCGGCCCGCGCCCCCGCGGCGCGGGCCACTTACCGCCCGCCATCATGCCCGCAACCGCTACCAAATACCAGCCCCATCTGCTCGACCCGCACAGCGCCGAGCCGCAACCCGTCAACCCAGCCAACGGCCGCAGCTTCAAGCTGGCCGAGCTCTATCAGCTGCTCGATTGCCAAAACGTCGACGTGGTGCGCCTCTCCGACGAGCTCATTCTCATCATCGACGACGAAGGCAAGTTCCGCAACCCGGCTTACCTGAACCTGCTGGCCACTTATCTCTGGTACCAGCACCAGCCCGCCGCCCGCGGCCACGATTGCATCGTAGGCCGCGCCCTGCTCTGCCACGACAAGCAATTCCGCTAACCCAACACGGCCAACGGGGGCCGGGCCGATAACCGGTCCCCATTTTTCAACCACTCTTTACCTCATCATGGCAAAACAACCCGCCACCACGACCGCCGCAACTGCTACCCTTGCCGCTCCGGCCGCCGAGCTAACCATTACCGACTCCGCCACCACTGCGCCGGCCTACCTCATCGAGAAGGTAGACGAGGCCACCGGCGAAGTGCAGCAGGTGCCGCGCTTCAAGTACCTGCCCGGCCACCCGCGCCAAGTGCGTTTCGATGCCAAGGCCGGCCAATTCAACATCAGCGGCACCGTGCCGCTGGGTTCCACGCTGAGCTTCATTCCGCTGGCCTGGCGCATCTTCCAGGACGACATTCTGAACATGGGCCGCAAGCTCTGGGCCGAGCTGTTCTTTGCCGACGAGAAGGGTGCTGTCTGCGCCGTGCTCTTTCACGGCTACTCGGTCGAAAACCTGTACCGCCTCATCGAGCCGCTGTTCTACGACGACTTAACCCTAGCTGATGTAGTCGTAAAGGTGCAGGCCAGCAAGAAGGAGACGACCAAGGACGGCAAGAAGGCCACTTACTACATCGCCGAGTTCAGCTACGAACCCGCCGACCCGGCCGAGGTGCAGGCCCGCCGCGACTTCGCTCGCGACTTTCCCATCTGGCGCGCCGAAACCTACACCGGTGCCGCTGACACGCGCATGGCCCACGGCTACACCCGCCCCGAGCCCGAGCAGCCCGCCCAACCCGAACCGGCCGCCGAGCTTCCGGCCCAGGCCGCTTAATCCACCCACACCGGCCCCCGACCCAACTATAGGGGAGGGGGCCACCGGATTATGCTGTACCCCGACCACTTCCCCCGACTGCTCATCGAGCAGCCCGCCCACGACGAAGCCGAGGCCGCCCAGCTCACCGAGCTGGCCCAACTGCTCGACGCCACCGACGCCCCCACCGACGTGCGCGACCTGGCCCCAACCGTGCGCGGGCTGTTTCCCGAGCCCGTCTACCTGGTCGGCTGCGGCAGCTCCCACGTCTGGCTGCACCGCGCCACCGACCCGCACCGCCTAGCCATCATCCGCTAAGCCTCCCAAGATTCCAGCTCCTAGCTTCTAACTCCTAGCTCCTCAAAAGCCATGTTTCACGCCCTCACCGCGCACCCCGACCTGACCCAGGCCCAGCACCGCGCCCTGCCGCACGTCAGCAACACCGACCTGTCCAAGCTCAAAGCCGAGCTACTGGGCCAGCTTCGTCGCCCCAACCCGCAGGCCCTCACCTTCGGCGCTGCCTTCCACGAAGCCGTCTTGGAGCCCGACCGGTATACGCCGCCCACTGAGCTACCGCCCGCCCAGCTCCGCTTGCTCACCAACCTGGCCACCGCCGTGCGCCGCCAACGCTACTGCCGCGACCTACTACACCGCGGCACCGCCGAGCTGACCCACACGGCCATTCACACCGCCAGCGGGGTAGAGGTCAAACTCCGCCCCGACCTGCTCGTGCGCAGCCGCGCCGGCCGCCAGCTCACCTTGATAGACTTCAAGACCACCAGCTGCCGCGACTACGCGCAGTTCCTGGCCAGCATCGAGCAGTACGACTACGACCGCCAAGCCGCCCTGTACCTCGACGCGCTGCAAGCCACCCGCTTCCTCATCATTGGCGTACAGAAGAAGGCCACGCACGCTGTCTGGCTATTCGATGCCACGGCCGCCCCCGGCTTCCTGGAGCAGGGCCGCAAGAAGTACGCGGCCCTCTTACGCCACCACGCTCGGCAAGCCGCTGGCTTGACGCTTCCCCTCACCGTTCCAGCTCCGCTGGCGCAGGTCGCTTAACTTGCTGCTAATCATTTCACCTAGTGCCTTTCCCCTATATGGCAACCTTCCAAATCTTTCAGAGCAGCGGCCAATACTGGTACCGCCTGCGCGCCGATAACGGCGAAATTGTGCAGTCTAGCGAAGGCTACACCTCCAAAGCCAGCTGCCAGAACGGTATCCAGTCCGTGCAGAATAATTGCCAGCCCACCCGCTTTGAGTCCTTTTTCAATGCCGGTCAATATGGCTTCAACCACATAGCCGCTAACGGCGAAATTATCGGCCGTAGCGAGAAGTATACCACCGCTCAATCGCGCGACCACGGCATCCAAGTGGTGCTGCGGGAAGCACCCACCGCCCGCACCGAAGACTTGAGTTAGCGGCGTTTCTGCTGTAAGTCAAAGCCCCGTTAGCAAATGACTAATGGGGCTTTTTTGGTGCAATACCCACCAAGAGTAGGTTGCAGTTTTGTTTGTGGGGCTAAGTCATGGGCCCCAATTGTGCAACAGCTTGTTGCACAATTGGGGCCCGAAACAAGATACCGCTAATGCTCATCGTGCAGGAAGCAGCGCCCTATACAAACCTACCTCAATTGTGCAGCAGGTTGCTGCACAATTAGCTGTGTGGCAGACATGCGCCAGAGACCAACGAGATGTGAGCGTAAGGGAAAGGCGCTTTTACACTACACCGAGCAAACTTCCTTGACTAGCTCAAAGCAGTGATAAGGTGAGAAGATTGTGCCGCCACGCCGCATAAGCCGCAGGTTCATTTCGCGAATGCTTTGCCTCAACAGCGGCTCTTGAGCCACCGCCTGAGTCAACGAAGAAATACTGTTAAAATGTAATTGGCACTGGTCCGCGCCAGCTGTCCGGTAGTTGGAGGTAGCGGTAAAACAGCCGTACGTCTGCTAGATGCGGCGTTTGTCGCTTCCGGTAAATAAGCCTTTAGCAATTACTACGAACGAGAAAAGTTGCTTCGTCTGCTTTTCCACGCCTGCCACCAATACCTCCATACCGTTAACATTCAAGCAGCAGTAGCGCGGCCAGGTGTTCTTGCCCGTTAAGGGCATGCAACTAAGCGCCCAAAATGCTTGCTCGGTTTTCTTGTATGCCGGTAAGCACAGCTTTAGGTAGGTGCGCAAGAGGGTCAGAACCTCGTCGTAGTGCGGCTGTTGCTGTAGCTTTTGAAAGTTCTGTCGGTACTTGACGAAATATTTCTCGGCAAAGTCTCGGCTAATGTCAACGTCCCCGTTGTCGAGTTCTATGCCCTTTTCAAACCAAATAGGAGTTACGTAGTTGGCGGTGGAGGCTTTAATTTAGGGTATGAACGTACCGAAGGTAGTAGCCGAAGATTACATCCAGTTCTTAGTCGCCAGTGCGGGCGCGGTGAGCGGCACGGAAGCCGCCCGCGTCCACCTCGTGGGTGGCTTGGTGACGCATGATTCGTTCACGCGTCTGCTGCACCTCCTGGAGCCAGACGCGAGCGCGCTCTGGCAGGAGGTGTGGGCGCTGATCGAGCCGGCCGCGGGCGTGTTGGTGCTGGATGACACGACCCTGAACAAGCCCTACGCCCGGCACATGGGTCTGGTCACGCGCCACTGGTCGGGTAAGCACCACGCCGTCGTGCAAGGCATCAACCTGTTGACGCTGCTTTGGTCGAACGGGCAGCGGCTGGTGCCGATCGACTACTGCCTCTACGACAAGGGGCAGGACCAGCTCACCAAAAACGACCACTTCCGGGCCTTGCTCGACGCGGCCTACCGGCGCGGCTTGGCCCCGGGTTGCGTCTTGTTCGACAGCTGGTACGCCTCGTTGGCGAATCTGAAGCACGTGCCGGTTTTGGCCTGGCGCTGGCTTACGCGCCTGAAAAGCAACCGGCTGGTGCGCCTGGGCGACGGCCCGTTGGCTGCTGCGAAGTTGGTAGATTACAGCGCCGAAACCAATCTGTCCGAGTTATAAGAGTCGCGCGTTTCAACCACAATCACACCATAAGTATATAGGTTTGTAATAATATTTTAACAGACAAAACAAACACACTATTTTTGATTGTGATGACAAAAAAGCCAATAAAGCGATGTTATTATGGGCCTGAATCAGTATTCAATTTTGGTAAATATAAAGGCGAAAACTTGGTATTTGTATCTGGTCTTCATCCAACTTATATGGATTTTTGCTGTTCTAAGGTGCCTTATTTCTGTATGAGTAGGCAAGTGTTAATATATTTAAATAATGTTATGAATTATGACATTAGCTCTGATGCGCTTAAAATGATATCTGTTAAGAATTCCACCGTTATAAATCAGGATATTGCTTCGTGGTTTAGAGAATTGGAATTGTATCAAGTTAATAATGAAGGAGATAATATTCCTTTATTATGCCTTCCTTACTATAAGGAGCTGCCAGTGCTTGGCGAATCAAAGTCACTAAGGGAACGTATTGCGTCTGGTGTGAACAATAGATCAAATCATCCTGAACATAATGTTGAGGTATTTTGCTTCTTGATAAGGAATAACGATTTCCCTCAAATTGGTGAATGGATAAATTCTACTAAGAATGGTTTAGGTGTGGTTGATTACGGTTATTGGTCTAGAGGTTGTTCTACTTATTTTGATGAAGGATTAATTGTTTCTCACTCTAGAGAAGTAATGTTTATTGAACTAAGTATGTCGAAAGAGTATTGTGGTTTGCTTCTCCTGCTTGACTATTCTGGTTCTGAGTTCGATCCAAATAATAAAATTATCGTGACAAATAGCGTTAAGCACAAATACAAAGTTCAGCAGTACAAAAAACCAGTGTTTGTTTCAGCTGATAAGTTCTATAGTAATAAAAATATTGATATTCATAAATCAAATGGCAACGATGCTATGTACTTGCAATACTATAAACCTCATACTTTTCTTAGGGAGTATTTTTGGTTGAATACTTTGTTGATGAATATTGATAACAAACACTTTGCTGCTCTTGGTTTGGATAAGTTTTATATTTATTCAAATCCTAATAGGGATTTTTGGTACTCTAGTTCTAATGAAATGTTTAAGATTAGAATAGGTGATGATAAAATCAGAAGCATTTGCTCGTCTATTCCATGTTATCAAGATAAAAATCTTGCGAAGATATTGGATGAGGCTCGGGAGGAAATTGCGCGCCGATGTTTCTTTTGGTCGCAAGGTATGATCGAAGACTACAGTATAGATTAGCACTCACGCTGTGTTATTAAATAATACTTAAATTAAGTTTTTGCGTCTTATTATTCGCAAATATTTCATTTGTATTTTAGTTATCAGAAATGTATTCAGTTCGTGTTATGAAATTTCACATATTGCTTGCAGGATTAGATACTGCAGTTGTTTTTTTGCAATTACTTATGCTAGTTAATATAAATAATAGATAATCCGCAGTTTGGTGTTGATGTTCAACATAGAAGCTTGTTCGTAGCGTAGTACACCGAATGTCAGATGTTTCCACCAACGCAAAAAAAGCCGAGCTAACAATAAAATGTAGCTCGGCTCAATCTAGTTATTCAGCACTATGCCACGTACTCGATAGCCAATGGGTTGGTGCTGTTGTTGTTCAGCGGGTACATTTTCCCGTTCACTTCTTGGTAGAAGTTAATGCCGACCACGCCCACCACCAGGTCTGTAGCTGCTGGCGTAGCCGGGAAGGATGCCACCACCTGCAGCCCTTGCTGGGCCGCACTGTTGAGCGGCTGCACGCCCAGCGGCGCCCGCACGTTGGCGTTGACGTACGACAGCGTAGCCATGTCCAGCGTCGAGGCCGCAAACACGATTTCGTAGTGCGTAGCCCCCTGCGGTGCCGAGATGTCCGATACCGGATTCAGGCTCGGAATGTCCAGCGTCACGTCAGCCCCGTTGTCCGTCACAGAGTAGGGAAAGTACATCGTCTGTCCGATGCCCGCGCCAGCGTTGAAGTTGAAGCCGAGTAGCGGCGCCGAGTTGGTCGCGTCAAAGACGCGCTGGCCGCGGTCGTTGGTCGAGTCGAGCCCGATGACCTCTCGCATGACCTGCGTTAGCCGGGAGGCCACGCGACTGTCGCTAGCCGCCGCAATGGCCACGCGCAACGAGTCGCGGAGCACTTTGCTGTACTTGGCGGCCAAGCCAAATTCGGCGGCGTTTTCCCGGGTGCGGGCCATGCTCGCGGAGTTGTCGAAGGCGGCCTTGTTGCTGGCCGGCTTCTGCGAGACGCTGCCGTCTTTGCGAAACACCAGCCCACCTACTGTACCCCTTAGGCCGAGAATGCCAGTTTGTTGTGCCATGAGTGAAAATAAAGTTGGGTATGGTTACGCAGTCTGGCCACTACGACCCCCGTAGTGCAGAATGGTGAACCGAAATTCAGCAACTATTTTTGCTGAAATACCTACTTTGCCCATCTAAACCCCGTCTGCCCTCACTTACATCCATGCAGCGTATTTGCCTATACCCGAAAGACGTGGTTGCCCTAACCGGCCGTAGCTACGACGCTGCCAAGCGGCTCGTGCGCCGCGCCCGCGAGGCCGCCGGCAAACCGGCTGGGGCCTTGGTTACGGTACAGGATTTTTGCCGCCTCACCGGCTTGGATGAGGAAGAAGTGTCGCGGGCACTGAATAGCTGAACCGCACGGCAAGCAAGCACCTCCGCCCGTACTCGAAGCATACTCGGAGCCTACCCGCCACAAACGAGAAAGCCCAACTCGGGCGGCTCCCCGGCTGGACTTTCTCGATTCAACGAAAGTTTATTTAAGCCGCGGTCATCACCGAGCAGACAGCTCCTTCCGGTGCGGCCTCGCTGGGCGGAGTTGCCGGCACGTCCCAGGCCGCCCGCATGGCCTGGTGCTGCAGCTCTTCCACCACCTGGGCGTACTTCATGGTGTTCTGAATCTTGGCGTGACCCATCACCCGCTGCAGCACGGCTACCGGCATGCCGCGCAGCAAGCTTTGCACCGCAAACGTATGGCGAGCCGTGTGCATGGTCACCAACTCGTGCAGCGGCACCGCCTCTTTCACCACCCGGCCGCCAACTGTACTCACTACTTCCACCAGCCGCGTCAGGCCCGCCAGCTGGGTAATCTTCTTCAGGTAGCGGTTCATCGGCTGATTGGCCAACACCGGCAGCAGTTTAGCACCTTCGCCCGCGCGTTCCGGCTTGGCGTAGCGGTCCAGGATTTCAGCGGCCAATCGGCTCAAGTAGATGCTCACCGTGGCCCGCGTTTTGGTTTGCACCAGCCGCAGCACCCGGTCCCCATCACCATTGGCGCCTAGGCAGTGCAGGTTCCCGCCGTGCAGAGAAGCCACGTCGGAGTAACGCAGACCGGTGTAGCAGCAGAACAAGAACACGTCCCGCGCCGGCTCCAGGGTCTTCGGTAGCTTCACCGCCGCGAGGGCAGTTAAGTCTGCCCCGGTCAGATACGTTTTGGCCTGGTCGGCGTAGCGCACTTCCACGCGCTTGAGCTCCAGCCCCAGGTTTTGCTTTCGCTCGTCCTGGGCATGCCGAAGGAACGTTTTCACATCCTTCAGCACCGTGTAGATGCCGTTGGCGCCCAGCCCGCACGTGGTGCGCAGGTACTTTACAAACTCATCGTGGGTGGCGCCGTCGTACTCGGCCACGCTAATTTTCTTGCGCCGACCGGAGGACAGGAAAGCGGCCAAGTGGTTGCGGGCCGTGCCGTAATGCCGCAGCGTGTTGAAGGCGTAGCCCCGCCCGCGCAGTACCTCGATGTAGGCCGTCATAGCCTCGGCCATGCTCTGCTCGGGCTTGATTGCGGCCGGATTTACTACCTCGCGCAGCAGCGCCAGGGTAGGAGGGGTGCCGGCAGTGCGCAGGTCGCGGTAGCGCTTCTGCAGGCGCTCGGCAATGGCTACAAGTACATCGTTGGCTTCCTCAAAGCCTTCTTTGCCTTTTCGAAACCGCTGCTTATCGGCATTCCATTCTTTGGGCAAGCACTTTTCGCGGGTGAAGCAGCGCAGCCGCAGCCCCTCAAACGTAGCGACGACGAACACCGGCACTTGGCCGTTCTGGTCTTTCTTGTCTTCCCGCAGGACGAATTTGACTGTCATTTTTGGTGGCAGATTTGGTGTCACAAATGCGGCCGCAAATGGCAGTAAATACAAAAAGGGACGGACGCAAAAAGGCCCTAAAAACTGCATTTGCGAACAAATCAGCAGCTTTTAGGGCCTTCCGGCAGTAATTCCTAGTACCCAGAGCCGGGGTCGAACCGGCACACCTTGCGGTATTGGTGTTTGAGACCAACGCGTCTACCGATTCCGCCATCTGGGCAAGACAAACAACCCGGTAGGTTGTTCAGGATCGGGTTGCAAACTTAGAGAGACTTTCGCGGATGCGCAAGAGGTAACGGCGCTTGAGATAATATGTGCGCACTTGCAACAAGGCGGCGGGCCGTTGTTCTTCCGGCAAATCGACGTAGCTGGTAAGCACCGGTCGGGCTTCCGCTTCCAGCTCATTCTCAAGGCGCTCGACCTCAGATTGCACCGTGGAAGCTATGGCCGGATCAGTTTCAAACTCCAGCTCCATGAGCTGCTCGTTGAGCTCCATTACTTCCATTAAAAAGTCGTTGGGAAGGTCCTGTTTGCCTTCTTCCAGTAGCCCGTGGCGCTGCAAAATGTACTGCAGGCGTAGGTCAAAGTTGGAAAGGGTGCGGTAGGCGTTGGTGTTTTGCGTTGAGAGGTCGAGCATGCGCTCCTGTTCCTCGGGCTCAGCAGTGGCGTGAAAATCGGGGTGGTACTGACGGCTGAGGGAGTAGTATTTGGCCTTGAGGGCTTTTTCATCGGGCAAAAAGCTCTCGGGCAAATCGTAGAAGGCAAAATAGTCGGCAGACATGGCGGGCGGGGCGGAGCGTAAGGGTGAAAAAGGCGCGGCAAGGCTTGGCGGCCGCCGTACTGTACGGCCCGCAGGCTGATGGGGCGCCAAGAGAAGGTAACCCCATTGGTCCACGCAGCCGCTATAATACCGACCCCGGAGGTGGAAGCAGTGCCGAATCGGCTGTTACCGCATTAACCGAAAATGCCAGGGGCGGTTCGGCAAATAACTTTTTAGTAGCTGGCCACACTTCGCCAAATAGTGCGGAGCGGCGGTAGGCGTCGAGGTGGGCAGCAGAATCCCAGTGGCTGTGGGTACAGAAAACGTGGGGTAGGGCAGCATCTTGCCATAGCTCCATGTGGCGGCACCCCGGCTGCTGCCTAATCTGGTCTTCGGAGGCGGCAAACACCCGCAGAAAGGCCGGCACGTCCTCGGGGCGGAACGTCATGCGTACGATGCGAATGATCATCCAAAAAGAATGGTAAAGTAGCGGAAGTTGAAAAGAAACGGCCAATGGATTCCCCGTAGAGGAGCATGCCCCTGACCGCATTCATTATGCTTTACTCCTGTGAGAAGCGCACGTCTACCTGCGAGTCGAAGTGCAGGCCGAGCAGTTCGGAAGCGTGGCCTTGGTTTACGCCAATGCACAACATGCCCTGGCTGTTGTACACGCCCACGGCGTCGCCGGGGTCGGCGGCTTGAAAATGGGTAGCCAGGCCGCGCACGACTTCGCGGGCGAAGTGCACCGTGAACGTGCGCCCATGGCCGACGGCTTCAATGGCGGTGCGTGAGATGTTGGTAACCAGATTGCCGTAATGGTCTACGTGCACCACGTGGCCGGTAATGCGGTGGTCCTGCAGGCGCAACTGGCGGTTTAACAGCTGATACAGCTCGGTGCTGAGCGGGCCGAGGTCCGTGAGCGGGTCGCCTTGAGCAAGGTGCGCGGCAGCGGGCGCCAGTACGTCGCGGGTGGGGGAGGCGGGCCACACGGCGGGCGTGGGCAAGCGCACGAGGTCGTCGGGGCGGCCGTCGGTGAGGAGGGTTAGGATGCCGTTGTCGGCGGCCACGAAATGGTGGCCGCGCCAAGTGGCTGCTACCCAGCCTCGTTTGGCGCCGCCGTGGTCGTCCACGCCAATCAGGTGCGTGGTGCCTTCCGGAAAATCGGCAAACACGGCGCAGAGCACGTGCACGGCGTGGGGCACGTTGTAGGGCTCGATGGCGTGTGTAATGTCAACGATGGGCGTCGCGGGGGCCAACTGCAGCAGGCGCGCCTTCACAGCCGCCACGTAATGGTCGCGGTAGCCAAAGTCCGACAGGAACGTAATCAGGCCCATTGACCGTTTTGGTGAAGAATGCGTACTATTGTTTGAAGCCCTTGCGGAGGCGGCAAAAGTAGGCATTCGGCCCGGACTGACCGCTTTCCCGGTGGGCCGCTTTTCTCTCTCCACTGCGCTTTTTGCGCTTTTTTCTCCCCACTAGCTTGGTCGAAAAAGTCATCACGCTCGAGAACGTCTCGCTCATCGACTTCCTGGGCCCCGATAATCAGAATATTCGCCAGTTGGCGGCTGCCTTCCCGGGCAGCAAAATCATTTCGCGCGGCAACGAAATAAAAATTCAGGGCCAGACCCCGGTTATCCAGCGCATCAACGATATCCTGTCCTCGCTCATCGAGCATTACCACCAGTTTGGGCAGGTGACCGACAAAACCGTGTCGCAGTTTATCGGGTCGTCCGATGAAGACCTGGAGGACGCCCGCATGGCCGCCGCGCCCGATGTCATTCTGTTTGGCGCGAAGGGCGGCATCATTAAAGCTCGTACTGCCAACCAGCAACGGTTGGTGGATGCCGTGCTGAAAAACGACCTCGTGTTTGCCCTTGGGCCGGCCGGTACGGGTAAAACCTACATTTCGGTAGCTCTGGCCGTGCGCGCCCTCAAAAACAAGGAGGTCAAGAAAATCATCATTTCGCGCCCCGTGGTGGAAGCCGGTGAAAGCCTTGGCTTTTTGCCCGGCGACATGAAGGAGAAGGTCGACCCCTACCTGCGCCCGATTTACGACGCGCTGGAGGACATGCTGCCGCCCGAGAAGTTCAAGTTCTACCTCGAGAACAAGACCATCGAAATTGCGCCGCTGGCCTACATGCGTGGCCGTACGCTCAACCATGCCTTCGTGCTCCTCGATGAAGCCCAGAACACCACCCCTTCGCAGCTGAAGATGTTCCTGACCCGGATGGGCCCTAACGCCAAGGTGATGGTGAACGGCGACCAAAGCCAGGTTGACCTGCCCACCAAGCAGAAATCGGGTCTGGGCGAAGCGCTGGATATTCTGCGCGACGTAAAGGGCATTGGCTTCGTGGAAATGACTGCCGAAGACGTGGTGCGCCACCGCTTGGTTAAGGAAATTGTGTACGCCTACGACAAGTATGACGTGGACCAAAAGCGCGCCCAGGCCGAACGCCCCGTGCGGCCCGCACGCTACTACCAGCCCGGCCAGCCCCGTCCGGCCGGCGACGAGCTGCCGACCGAAGACTTGCCCGTAAACAACGAGCAGATCTAGAACGACTTGTTTCGCAGATTTTGTAACGGTGCGGTAGCTTTGCTGCCGCACCGTTTTGCGTTTGTATTTAAGCCCCTCCCGCCGTGACTACTGCTCATCGTATCACCAACCCCGACGAATTACCCCTTGCCTTCGCCATTCGGGAGAAGGTTTTTGTGGAAGGCCAGAACGTGCCCCGGGAACTGGAAAACGACGCGTTTGACCAGCAAGGCGCCACGCATTACCTCGCCCGTGCCACCGATGGTACGCCCTGCGGGGCCGCCCGCTGGCGCGTTACCGATAAGGGCGTGAAGCTGGAACGCTTCGCCGTGCTGGAAGCTTACCGCAACCAGCAAGTAGGGGCGGCTTTGCTCCAAGCCGTGCTACACGACGTGCAGGCGGCGCATCCGCACGCAGATGTGTACTTGAACGCCCAACTGCGGGCGGTGCCGTTTTACGAACGACACGGTTTTATGAAGGAAGGGGAGCAGTTTACCGAAGCCGGCATCGAACACTTCAAAATGCGGTGGCAACGGCCGGTCGAGCTAGCAGAGTAATAGCCGCTGAACCGTAGTTTGTCAGCCCAGCTAAAATTCCCTAAATCGTAAGCTCCTGCCGTGGCAGGAATTACGATTTAGGGAATGTTCTTTTCGATTTTAAGCTAGCATGAGTATCCGCCCTACTACCATTCCGTGGGCCACGCACCCTGCCGTGCGGCTGATTATGGCCTTGCTGGGCGGTATTATCATCTGGTTTTACTGGGGAGCCGAACTGCCCGAACTGCTGCCGTGGCTGGCCGGTGGAGTAGGTATTTACCTGGCTGCTCATCTGTGGGCCGTGCGGCAAAATAACCCCGCGCTTAACGACGCCGTGGGCATTTTGGCCTTGGCAGTGGTAACGCTTGCCGGCACTACTGCGGCTCAACACGCCACCGAAAGGCGGGAAGCCGACCATTTGTATCACCAGGGCGAAGTAGAGTTCTACCGCGCAGTGGTCGACGATTACCCCGTGGTGCGCCCGAACACCTTTGCCACCACGCTACGCGTGTCGGCGGTGCGCGTGGGAGGGCAGTGGCGCGCGGCACGCGGCGGCATTCGGGTATCGGTGCCGCGCTACGAGGCCGGGGCTGAGCAACCGCGGTACGGTGAAGTGTGGCTTGTGCGCGGCGCGCCGGCGCCGGCCAAGGCGCCGCTCAACCCCGGCGAGTTCGATTACCGCCGCTACCTGAGTTACCATCAGATTTACCACCAGCAGTTTATTCACCCCGATCAATACCGCGTGGTGGCCTTTGCGCCGCCCAACTGGCTTCGGCATTGGAGTATGCAGGCCGCCCGCCGGCTAGAGGGCGTGTTTCGGCGCTACGTAAAGGCCAAACGCGAATTTGCCATTGCCGATGCTCTGGTTCTGGGCATGAAAGATGAGGTGGATGCCGATACCAAGTTGGCCTATGCCAATACCGGCACCACGCACATTATGGCCGTTTCCGGCTTGCAGGTAGGTTTGTTGTATGCCGTGTTGCAACTCATTCTGTCGCGGTTCTTCGGGCACCGCCGCGGGTTTCGGTACTGGTCGGTAGCGGTGGGGCTGCTGGTAATCTGGAGCTACGCCTTCCTCACGGGCTTATCGGCGTCGGTGCTGCGGGCGGCGGTCATGTTCAGCTTTGTGGCCGTGGCCAAGGCCGCCGGGCGGCAAAGCAACATGTATAATACGCTGGCCGTGGCCGCTTTCTGCCTGCTGCTCTACGACCCGTATCTGATTGTAGACGTGGGCTTTCAGCTCTCATTCCTGGCCGTCCTCAGCATCGTGTACCTGCAGCCACGCATTTCGGCTTGGCTCGATTTTCAAGAATGGGCTGCTAAAAAGCGCCGGCCCTGGCACCCGCGCTGGCGTCAGAAGGCTTTAACCTGGTCGGCGTGGGGACTCGAGGGAGTGTGGCAGGCGGTGGCGCTGTCGTTGGCGGCGCAGGTGGCCACGTTCCCCTTAGGGTTATTCTATTTTCATCAATTTCCGCTCAACTTCCTGCTCTCGAATTTGGTAGCAGTGCCCATCTCGTCGGTGGCACTGTACGTGGGCCTGTTCCTGCAGGCGGTGGCGCTACCCGTAGAATGGCTGGCCGCGCAGTTGGGGGCATCGTGGCTGCTGTGGCTGCCCGAGGGCATTGGCTGGGTGTTCGAGAAGCTAATCTGGTGTTTCAACGAGTACATCATTCTCGTTGGCCGTTCCCTCCCCGGTGCGTTGGTACAGGGCATTCACCTCACGCCGGGCCAAGCCTGGCTACTCTACCTGCTGATTGCCATGCTGCTAGCGTTTTTTGCCTGGCGCCGCCTAGTTTGGCTGGGGGCTGCGGTGGGCGTGGTGTTCCTATTTTCCCTGAGCCGCGTGGCCGAAGCCCGCGAAGTCGCTACCGACAAACGCCTGGTTATCTACAGCATTCCACGCCGCTCGGCCCTGGGCTTGCACGACGGCGCGTCGGCCCTCGTCATTACGCCCGATTCGCTGCCGCTCAACGAAACCGAGCGTACCTACCGCGTGCTGCCCGGCCTGATTGAGCGCGACAACCGCCGCGTGCGTTACAGCGCCGGCTGGCCGGCAACCGAAGTGGCGGTGCAACAAGTGGGTATTAACGGTCCGGTGCTGCTAACCTGGCACGGCCACCGCGCCGCGTGGGTGAGCGGCAAACTATGGAAGGGCCAACAGCCCGTGCCCGTAGAAGTAATAGTGTTGCGGCGCAATGCCCGGGTGTGGCCCGATCAACTGTTGGCTACTTTCGGCCCGCAGGCCTTGGTCGTGTTCGACTCGTCGTGCCGCACGTGGTACGTCGAAAAAATGACCCCGCAATTGCGCGCCGCCGGCCTGCGTGTGCACGATGTAACCATGCAGGGAGCGTGGGTACAAGGCATCAGTCCCGAGAAAAATAGCCCGAAATAGAGGCCGATTCAGGCAGAATGGCTTTCGGGTGCGACCAAAACGCCTAGTATTTCGTAACTAGTCCACATCCCGACGCCGCACGCTGGCCGTGCACTTTGTCGCATCATTTTTGTTAGGTTTACCCTGAGCCCGTATTCGGGCCGCTGGCGCGCACCGGGTTGTTTCAGCCCCGTTTCTTCCCAAAGAACACTGCGCCCCGAGTGGCCCGCCCACACACCGCCCACGCAACAACTCATGGAAGATATGGCTACCCAGGAGCTGGAAGCGCTACAGTACATTCGTTACGAAGCGCACGAAGCCATCGGCTACATCACGCTCAACCGACCCGAAAAACGCAATGCCCTCAGCTCCGAGCTGGTTTCGGAACTGAAATTGGCATTTGAATACGCCGAAAACGACCCGGCCTGTAAGGTTGTGGTACTGCGCGCCGAAGGCCCGGCCTTTTGCGCCGGCGCCGACCTCGCCTACATTCAGGAGCTGCAGAACTTTGGCTACACCGATAACCTAGCCGACTCGACGCACCTGATGCAGCTGTTTCACCAGATTTACACCCTCAAGAAGGTGGTTATTGCGCAGGTGCAAGGCCATGCCCTGGCCGGCGGCTGCGGCCTCGCCACTCTTTGCGACTTTTCCTTTGCGGTGCCGGAGGCCAAGTTCGGCTACACCGAGGTGAAAATCGGCTTCCTGCCAGCTATTGTAAGTGTGTTTCTGCTGCGCAAGATTGGCGAAGCGCGCACCAAGCAATTATTGCTGACCGGCGACATCATGTCGGCCGAGCGGGCAGTGGCTTTTAACCTTATTAATGAGGTGGTGCCCGCCGATCAACTTGCTGAGCACGTGTACCGCTTTGCCCGTCGCCTGTGCATTGAGAATTCAGGGCAGAGCATGGAAGTGACCAAGGAAATGATTGGGCGCATTCCCGAACTGCCCCTCGAAGAAAGCCTGCGCTACGCGGCCCGGTTAAATGCCGAAGCCCGGGGTTCCGAAGATTGCCGCCGCGGTATTGAGGCCTTCCTCAGCAAAGAGAAAATTACGTGGAACTAAGCCATACGGCAGCCGGGCGTTTTAAACAACGGCGCCCGACTATTGGTTAGCAACCCATGAACCTCTTCGCTGGCGTGGCCCTTACGGCCGCTACCTTTCTGGGCATGGAGTTCGTTGCGTGGTTCATGCACAAGTACGTGCTGCACGGGCCGCTGTGGTTTTTGCACCGCTCGCACCACGTGCGCCATCCGCACCACTTCGAGCGTAACGACTTCTTCTTCCTTTTCTATGGCGGCCTTTCCATGCTCCTTATGGTGTACGGCGGCCCTGAGAAGGACTGGCGCTACTGGGTAGGGATGGGCGTAGCCGTGTACGGCACCCTCTACTTCTTTGTGCACGACGTGCTCATTCACCGACGCTTGCCGTTTTGGCGGCGCACCCAGAGCGCGTACCTGCGCGCCCTGAACATGGCCCATAAAATTCATCACAAGACCACTGGCCGCGACGGCAGCCAGGAGTTTGGCTTGCTATGGGTGTCGCCGAAGTATTTCACGCTGGCCCGCCGCCGAGCGGCAAACCCACCGGCGCGTTCGGCTTCGGCGGCGCAATAGTTTCTTTTCAGTACCAGTAAGCCAGCATTGTGGGCCAGTTCTCCATTAAAGATTTAGAAAGCCTTTCCGGCATTAAGGCCCATACCATTCGCATGTGGGAGCAGCGCTACGGCGTGTTGCGCCCCGTACGCACGGCTACCAATATCCGAACGTACTGCGACTCTGATTTGCGCCGCCTGCTGAACGTGGCCACTCTGTGCGAGCGTGGACAGCGCATTTCTTACGTTGCGAGCCTATCTGAAGAAGAGCTGTGCGCGGCCGTAGCAGCCTGCACCGAAGACCCGCACCTGTTTAACCCGCAAATCACGGCGCTGCTCACGGCCACCCTCGACATGGACGAGCGCCGCCTGAACGCCACGCTTACCCAAGCCACGCAGGAACTGGGATTTGAAGCCACTATGCTCAGCATTGTATATCCCTTTCTGCAGCGCATTGGGGTGCTGTGGCAAACGGGTAGCATGAACCCTGCGCAGGAGCACATGGCTTCACACTTGTTGCGGCAGAAGCTACTGGCCTCCGCCGACGCACTTGGCATTCCCGATGACGATGCACCGGCTCCGCGCTGGGTGTTGTTTTTGCCCAGCGAGGAAATGCACGAGTTGGCGCTCATGTTTATGAACTACCTGCTGCGGGTGCGCGGCCACAGGGTTTTGTACCTGGGCCAAAACCTGCCGGTGGAAGAACTAGAGAGCATTTGCCAGGCCTACCAGCCGCAGCACATTGCCACGGTGCTGACCACCGTGCCGGAGCGCGACCGGCTGCAGCCGTTCGTGAACGAACTGTCCCGCAGCTGCCCCGGCGTCGACGTTGTGCTCTACGGTCCTTTGGTGCACCAGCCCGACTTACAGCTGCCCCCCCGTTTCGTGCGTTTGCAGCGCATGACCGACTTTATCCAGCTCGTTGAGCAACTGCGTATTGCAGCGCCGGTGGCGGTTAATAAATAATATTCAAATAGTTAAATACAAAGGCCAATGCCTTTGTTGTCAATATGTTAAAGCGTTTTTAATGTGCGGTTGCGTTACACTGTGGTAACGGTACATAACATGCCTCCTCTTTCATCGGCGCTTATTTGAAGTTCACCGGCCGTTTTGGCGGGTTGGCCGAATCGGCCAAAAAAAGTCGACTTGAGTGCGTATGCTTAAGGAGGGGTTTCGTATGTTTGTTTAACTTCTGGTCACGAAAAGCTAAACAAGCATATGACTTCCTTGGAATTCACAGACCAAGTACAAAAGATTTCCTACTCGCTTCGGCCGGTAGCGATGAATCTGACGCGCGACGCCGACGATGCCAAAGACCTGGTGCAAGAAACCCTGCTCAAGGCCCTGCTGAACAAAGACAAGTTCAAGGCGGGGACCAACCTGAAGGCGTGGCTCTACACCATCATGCGCAACACGTTTATCAACAACTACAATAAGATAACGAAGCGCAACTCGAACATCGACACCACTGAGTACTTCCAGTACTTCAACACCGACGAGAACTACATTACCCACAACGGCGCCCAGTCGGATTTTGTGGTAACCGACATCAACGAAGCCATTGCGCACCTCGGCCACGAGTACCGCACGCCCTTCATGATGTACTACATCGGCTACAAGTACCAGGAAATTGCGGAGAAGCTGCAGATTCCCATTGGCACCGTTAAAAACCGCATCCACATTGCCCGCAAGGACTTGAAAGATGCGCTAAAAGTATACGCACCCGGCGCATAGGGGGAAGGAGTATATGCTCCGGATGCGTACACGGGCCGCAAGCTGCACCATTTCGGTGGCGTGGCTTGCGGCCTTTTTGTTTTAGGCGGCACGTGCTTGCGCATAGCGCGGTAGCGCTGCGTCTAAACAAAGCCCGACGCCTCGTTGTAGCTTGCCGCTACCTTACTTGATTCTTCGCTTGTCCACTGCCACTTCCTCCGCCCCGCAAGTTCTCGTTATTGGTGCCGGCTTTGCTGGTATTTCGGCCGCTACGGCCCTGGCCCAGCGCGGCTACCGCGTAACCGTGCTAGAAAAGCACGACGGCCCCGGCGGCCGCGCCCGCGTGTTTCAGGCCCAGGGCTTCACCTTCGATATGGGCCCGAGCTGGTACTGGATGCCCGATGTATTCGAAGAATACTTTGCCCGCTACGGTCACACGCCCGCCGACTTCTACGACCTCGTGCGCCTCGACCCCTCGTACCGCGTGGTGTTCGGCGAACAGGATTTTCTGGACGTGCCGGCCACCATGGGCGAGCTGCGCCAGATGTTCGAGCAGCTGGAGCCCGGATCCGCGGTGCGCCTCGACGAGTTTCTACGCCAGGCGGCTTACAAATACAAGGTGGGCATGAGCAAGTTCGTGCGCAAGCCGGGCCGTTCACTCCTGGAATTCGCCGACCCCACGCTGGTAGTGGATGCCCTGCGACTGGATTTGCTGCAAAGCATGCACACCCACGTGCGCAAGTTTTTCAAGCAACCCAAACTCATTGAGCTGATGGAGTTTCCGGTGCTGTTTTTGGGGGCTACGCCCCAGAATACGCCGGCGCTGTACTCGATGATGAACTACGCCGACCTCGCGCTGGGCACTTGGTACCCACGCGGTGGGATGCACAAAATTGTGCAGGGCATGGTGAAAGTGGCCGAGGAGCAAGGCGTAGAATTCCGCTACAACCAGGAGGTGCAGCAGATAAAGGTAGAGCAGGGGCGGGCCACCGGCGTGGTTACCGCCGAGGGCTTTCTGGCGGCCGATATAGTGGTGGCCGGCGCCGATTACAACCACGTGGAGCAGGTGCTGCTTGCCCCCGAACACCGGCACTACACGCCTGCCTATTGGGATTCGCGCACCATGGCGCCCTCGTCGCTGCTGTTTTACGTGGGCCTGAACAAGCGCCTGCAGAACGTGCGCCACCATAACCTGTTCTTCGACGAAGACTTTGGCCGACACGCCAAGGAAATTTACGAGTCGCCGCAGTGGCCCACCAAGCCGCTGTTCTACGCCTCGGTGCCCAGCCAAACCGACCCCACCGTGGCGCCCGAAGGCCAGGAAAACCTGTTCCTGCTCATTCCCACGGCCCCCGGCCTCGGCGGCGACGACGAAGCCACCCGGCAGCGCTACTTCCACATGATTATGGAGCGGCTGGAGCGCCACACCGGCCAATCGGTGCGCGACGCCGTGGTGTATTGCCGCAGCTATGCCCACGCCGATTTCGTTTCCGATTACCACGCATTTAAAGGCAACGCGTACGGCTTAGCCAACACGCTGCGTCAAACGGCCAACCTTAAGCCCACCATCAAAAGCCCCAAAGTGCGCAACCTTTACTTCACGGGTCAGCTTACGGTGCCGGGGCCGGGCGTGCCGCCTTCGCTTATTTCAGGACAGGTGGTGGCCGTGGAAGTTGAAAAGGAATACCCCATCCCGGCTTAAGAGCCAGACTGTTATCTTGCAAATAGATGGCGGAGGTAAACAAGAAAGCCAGCATGTTGCTTTTCTGATAGCCTGTACCACCCTCACCACACCACACCCATGGCCACACTTTCACCCGTTGTCTCGTCTCAGCCGCCCTCGGTCGTGGACCACGTGGCCCTGTTCAACCAGTCGAGCCTGGCGTGCAGCAAACTCATTACGCAGCGCTATAGCACGTCCTTTACGCTCGGCATTCGGACGCTTGACGAGCGTTTTCACCCCGCCATTTACGCCGTGTACGGCTTTGTGCGCTGGGCCGATGAGATTGTAGACACCTTTCACGACCGCGACCGGGCCGCCCTGCTGCGCGAGTTCCGCGACGAAACCTACCGCGCCCTCGACGATCAGTTCAGCATGAACCCCGTGCTGCACGCTTTTCAACTGGCTGTGCACCGCTACGGTATCGATCGGGAGTTTATCGAGGCCTTTTTGCACAGCATGGCCATGGACCTCGAGGATATCGAGTACGACCTGGCGCTGTACAACGAGTACATCTACGGCTCGGCCGAAGTGGTGGGACTGATGTGCCTGCGCGTGTTTTGCGAAGGCGACGAGCGGCAGTTCGACCAGCTGCGCGAGCCGGCACGGCGCTTGGGGGCCGCTTTTCAGAAAATCAATTTTCTGCGCGACCTGCGCTCCGACTACGAAGAGCGCGGCCGCGTGTACTTCCCCGGCGTGTGTTACACGGCGTTTAACGACCAGACCAAGCGGGAAATCGAAGAGGACATCCGGGCCGATTTTGAGGCGGGATACGAAGGCATTCAACAGCTGCCACGCACGGCTAAGCTGGGCGTGTACCTGGCCTACGTTTATTATTTGAAGCTTTTTGACAAAATTCGGCAGCTGCCGGCGGCACGAATATTGGAAGGACGCGTACGCGTACCGGATAACACGAAACTTTTGCTCTTGGTGGGTTCGTATTTCCGGTACCGATTACGTACCATCTGACCCCCCGTTGTCGTTTTGAAGCTGTTTCTCGTCCTGCTCTCTTTCCTGGCCGCTTTGTCTACCGCTCCCGATTCTAATTCACCCTACGCTGTACCGGCTTTGCGCCGCCAGTACCAGCAAGCGGCCGCCGATGAACAAGCCGGCCGCCGCTTTCACCAGCTGCTGAGCGCCTACACCGACCGCGACGCCGTGGTACTGGCTTACAAGGCCGCTTCGGAGGCCATAATGGCCAAGCATACGGGCGGGCTGTTTGATAAGATGGACCGCGTGAAAGCCGCCAGCAAGCAGTTCGATGCTGCCGTGGCCCTGGCGCCGCAACATCCCGAGGTGCGCTTCCTGCGCTTCACCATCGAGAGCAACCTGCCGGGCTTTTTGGGCGCCAGCAAGCACGTAGACGAGGACCGCGCCTTTTTGGTGCAAGTGGCTATGAAGCACCCCAGGTCCGGGCTCGATGCCGAGTCGTTTGACGTAATGCGCGACTTTCTTCTGGCCCATAGCCACGTTACAGGCGAAGAAGCCGCGCAGCTCAAGCGCATGTAGGTGCCGCTTAAGGTGTTTTTTCCTCTCAGACCGAAACGGCTCCGGAAACGGCGCCGTTTCGCTGTTAACGCACTAGCTATTAACGGTGAAGAAACGACGCCGAATGCGTTAAAAATCTATTTGCCAAGCCATTTTCGTACCTTCTGCCCCTGAGAAACGCCGGTCGTAACAATCCGCGTGCTTTCGCGGTTACCCTGCTACTTATGCCGCTCAACCTCAGTGTCCGCATCGACCCACACTCCGGTTTCTGCTTCGGGGTCATTTACGCCATTCAAATGGCTGAAGACATCCTCGACGAGCAGGGTTACCTGTATTGCCTCGGCGACATCGTGCACAACGATGAAGAAGTAGAACGCCTCGAAAAGAAAGGGCTACGCATCATATGCCACCAAACGCTGAGCGAACTGCGCGGCGAAAAAGTGCTTATTCGTGCCCACGGCGAACCGCCCAGCACGTACCAAATGGCGCTGGAAAACAACCTCACCCTCATTGATGCCTCGTGCCCGGTAGTGCTGAAGCTGCAGAACCGCATCAAAACCAGCTACGATAAGAAGGAGCGCATTTTCATTTACGGCAAGCACGGCCACGCCGAGGTACAAGGCCTGCTGGGCCAAACCCGCGGCGACGCCGTGGTTTTCGAAAACCTGGACGAGCTACTGAGCCACGAATTGCCGGCCAACATCACGCTCTACAGCCAGACCACCAAGAGCACCAATAGCTTTTACCGCATCAAAGGCGAGTTGGAAGGCCGCGGCTACCAGGTATCGGCCAACGACACCATTTGCCGCCAGGTATCAAACCGCGACTTGGACCTGCGCCGTTTTGCCGCCGAATACGACCAGATTGTGTTCGTGTCGGGCACTAAAAGCTCGAACGGAAAGGTTCTGTACCAGGTTTGCAAGGATACCAATCCGCAAACGCACTTCATTTCCAAAGTCGAGGAAATTGACCCCGCGTGGTTTTTACCAGGGCAGTCGGTGGGCATTTGTGGCGCTACCAGTACGCCCATGTGGCTCATGGAAAACGTGCGCGACGCGCTGATGAGCCTGTAAAAAGCCGTTTAACTTAACGGTTTGCTCCCCCAATTATTCTTCCCGTATGCCGCTAGCCCAACCATTAACCACTGTTGCCAAAGTTCGTCCCCGGCCGCTCGGCCACAAGGGCGAAGCCATGGCGCTGTTGATAATGGCCTGCTGGGCCGGTTTGCTGACGTGGTTACTGGCTTTTTACGAGCCCAACTGGCGTACGCCGTGGCCCTATTTGCTGCTGCTGCTGCAAACCCACCTGTATACCGGCCTTTTCATTACGGCCCACGACGCCATGCACGGCGTAGTTAGTCCCAACAAACGTTTGAACAACTTCCTCGGAACCGTGGCGGCCGGGTTGTTTGCCTACAATTGGTTCCCGCGCCTGTTACCCCGTCACCACGCGCACCACCGCCACGTTGCCACTCCCTACGACCCCGATTTCCACGACGGCGCACACCCCAGTTTCCTGCTGTGGCTGCTGCGCTTTGCCCGAAACTACATTACCGTTGGGCAAATACTGCTGATGGCCGTTACGTTTAACGTGCTCAAGATCTTCTTCCCGGCGGCCAATGTTATTGCGTTCTGGATGCTGCCATCCGTATTGGCTACCGTTCAGCTGTTTTATTTTGGCACGTACCTACCGCACCGCGGGGAGCACGAGGAAACCAACCTGCACAAGTCGCGCAGCCAGGGCCGGCAGCATGTGTGGGCTTTTTTGAGCTGCTATTTTTTCGGGTATCATTACGAGCATCACGACCAACCGTATCTGCCGTGGTGGCGCTTATGGCAGGCCAAAGCCTCTGCCTAAGGCAACGTAACCCTGCGGAATGCTGAGCGCGAATGCGCTTGGCACCGTCATTCTTCTTATTTTGGGGTAAACCAAGCGCAAGCAGAGCCGCCGACTTGCTTGCGCGGCCTTACCACACCCATGAAAACGCTGCGCACCCGTGCTGCCCGTGCTTTTGGCCAGTTTGGCTTGGGAGGCATGCTGTGGCTGGCCGGTTGTGGAGGTGCCGTTGGGCAGACGAATAGTGCCCCGCCAACGTCCTGGCAGTACCGCACCATACCGGTTGCGCCATCGGCTAATCCGGCTGAGAAATTGCAGAGGGCGCAACAGCAACTGCAGTATTTGAGTGGCGCTGCGCCCGCGCAGGCCGCCCGAGCCCACACCGGCGTGGCCGAGGCCCTGTTTGAGTTGCGCCGCTACGATCAGGCCTTACAGCACGGCCGCCAAGCTCAGCAGCTGTATCAACGTACCAACCAAGTAGCCGAACAGTTGCGCACGTTGCGTCTGGTCGGGCGGGTGCAATATGCGCAGGGCGACACCGGACAGGCCCGGCAAACGTTTCTGCGCTTGTTGCGCCACGAGAAAAAGCAAGGCAGTGCAAGCGGGCAGGCCCAAGCCTACGAGCATTTGGGCGACTTGTACGCCAGCGAGCAGGCCTGGGCCCAGGCGCAGTATAGCTACGAGCGCGCCTACGGCGAGTGGCAGCGCGTGGGCGACCCGCGCCGGGCAGCGGTAGCCTTGCACGCCATTGGCCGCATGCACTTCGCCCAAAAGCACTTCAGCCGCGCGCTGTATTACCTGCGTTTGGGCACCCAACAGGCAAAGCAACTGGCCGACAGTATAGGCGTTGGGCACGTTCTGCTAAGTACCGGCGACGTGTATGCTGCCGTGGGAAACCACGATGTAGCCCTTGGCTTTTACACCCAAGCCCTGGAGTTCGTGCCGCGCCGCAATCCGTCGCCCGCTTTGCAAGCTACCGCCCACCGAGCTTTAGCTGCCGCCTACGATTCCCTGGGCAACCCGGCGGCGGCGGCGCGAAGCTTACGGCGTGCTTTACCGTATGCGCGCCATAATGGAAGCATCAGTGAGATAAGTAAAGACTACCGCTCTCTGGCTGGGCTGTACGGCAAGCAAGGCCAGCATGCGCAGGCACTACAAGCCCTTACCCGCTATGTGGGTTTGCAGGACAGCTCAGCAGCTGAGCAGCGCGCCGCGCAGGTGGAGGAACTCCGCACCCGCTACGAAACCGAAAAGAAGGAGCGGGAAATAGCGCTGCTCACCAAGGACCGCGAAATACAGGAAGCCCAGCTGCGTAGACAGGGGCTGGCGCGAAACGTGCTGGCGGCTGGCTCCTTGCTATTGTTTCTGGTGGTGGTGGCTTTGGTAAAGGGCCGAACCGAGCAGCGCCGGGTAAACCGGCTACTACAGCGCAAGAACGCGGCCATCAGTCGGCAGAAAGAAGAGCTCGACCGCCTGAATCGGACCAAAGACACTTTGTTCTCGGTTATTTCGCACGACCTGCGCAGCCCGCTTAGCTCCTTGTATTCGCTACTGGCTTTGCTGCGCATAGGCTCTTTGCCTGCCGAGCGTTTGGCGGCTCACTCTGAACGCCTCACCCGCACCCTCGACACCACTCTGCACCTGCTGGATAACCTGCTGAATTGGGCCGCCACGCAAATGAAAGGCACCACCGTGCGCCCCGAAACCGTGCGCCTGCACGCCGTGGTGGAAGAGTGCGTAGCGCTGCTGTTGGGCGACGCCGAGCGAAAGGAAATAGAGGTGATTAACTGCGTGGGCGAACCGTGCTACGCCCGCGCCGACCTCAACATGACCCGCCTAATAGTGCGCAACCTGCTCAGTAACGCCATCAAATTCACGCCGGCGGGCGGCACGGTGTGGGTATCGGCCATACGGCAAGGGCCTGCCTGGGAAGTAAGTATCCGCGACACCGGCGTGGGCATTGCTGCCGCCGATCAGGGCAAGATTTTCGGTGAAGCCGAGCCGCACTCAACGTTGGGCACCGCCCGCGAGAAAGGGGTAGGGCTGGGCCTGCGCCTGTGCCTCGACTTTGTGCAGCGCAACGGGGGCCACATCTGGTTTTCGAGTGAGCCGGGACGCGGCAGCACCTTCCGGTTCACGCTAAAGGCACTCGACCTGCCGCAAACCGAGGTGGTTCGCACCAACCCAACGGAAAGGGAACTACCCGGCGCAGCGCCTACACCGGGGCAACGGGCTAGTGTTGGCGCCGAATAAGCGTGCGGTTAACGATGCGCTCGGTAACCTGCTCCCGGTACGTTTGGCCCAGCGGTAGTGCGTGGCCGCCCACGCGCACTTCCTGGTTATTCACCGACTCAATTTGGGTGGCGTTAACCAGGTAGGAGCGGTGGGTGCGCACAAACAGGCCGGGCGGCAGCTGCTCCTCCAGGTTCTTCAGGTTAACCAGCGTCAGGTGCGTCCGGCCGTCGGTGGTATTAATTTTGGTGAAATCCTTCAGGGCTTCGATGTAAAGCACCTCGCGATACATCAGGCGCACAAACTGCGCATCGGTCCGGATGAAGAACGAGCCAGCACTGGCCGTGTTTTCGTTGAATTCGGGTACTACCGGCCGTAGTAGGCCCGCCACCTTGTTCACTGCTTTCAGGAAACGGTCCAGTGAAATGGGCTTCAGCAGGAAGTCAATGACATCGAGGTTAAAACCCTCCATAGCGTACTGGGGGTGGGCCGTCATGAGCACCACCAGCGGCGGTTGGCGCAAGGAGCGCACCAGGTCCAGGCCCGAGAGGTGGGGCATGGTAACATCGGAAAACAGTACTTGTACCTCGTTTTCGAGCAGGTAGCTATGGGCTTCGAGCGGATCGGTAAAAACGGCCTTCACGTCCAGAATGTCGGTCATGGCCACGTAGGCCTGCAACAAATCCAGCACCAGCGGATCGTCATCAAGAAGCAAACAAGTAATCTTCATACGGGAGTACCTACAACACAAGCGGGGTGAATATAAATGTAATATCGATTAGGGTGGTAATCGGCGGGTGTAATTAACGCCGCACGTCGACCTACCAAAGCGGGGCTTCGGTCTACCCGGAGGCGGCGTTGCTATACTTATTACTGATATCGTTTACAGTATATCTTATCTTATTTCCAATGTGTTCCTGCCCTGAACGCGTTACAAGAAGTTTGCCAGCACGGCCAAACTTCTTGTTTCTGCCCTCTTAACACACCTGCCCGCTATGTATCAAGCTTCCCCCACTGTGGTTGGCCCGCCGCTCGTGCTAGGCGTCTCGCTAACCCTTGCCCAGTACCAGAAGTGTCTGGCACCCCCACCCGAAGTTAGCAGTACCCGAACCGTCGAGCTGCGCATCGACCCGACCTTGGACTTGGTATACCTCGCCGAGACAACCTTGCCGGGGTCCTTGCCGCTGTTGCGCGGCCTCAATCAGGCCCATGTTGCCGGGGTTAAGCTTCAGGCCGCGCGGCTGCAATTGCTCGAAGACGCTCCTTGCACGGCCCGACGTCACCAACCTTCTCTGATGGTGTTAGAAGAAGGCCACTGCTTCATTACCGCCGCCGATGTAAAGGTGCCCGTTGCCTCATTTGGGCGGCAGCACCTCCGGCGTTCCTTCGTTAACATGGAGGTGAACAGCAACGTCAATTTGCTCGATTACCTTCTGACCGATTGGTTCACCGTTGAGCTATCGGGTACGCTCCGGCGACGCTTGGTTAAGGCCATGTCGCTGAGTATGAGTCTGGAGTTTGAAGTGCAAGGGAGCCGGAGGGCGCTGGCGTAGGGTAATACGCAAAACGGGCCGTTCCGCGGTGGCGAAACGGCCCGAATGATGGCAGAAGGGGAGGCGGAATAACTAGTCGGCGCCGTGAATGGCGTTGGTTTTCTTGCAGCATTCCGGCAGCCGGTCGTACGCCTTGGCGTTGGCGGTTTGCTGGTCGGCATCGTAGCCGGTGGCTGCCACGGCCGCCCGCAGTGCGTCGGGGGTGGTTTTGCCGGCGCGGTACTGCACCGTGAGCATCTGCGTGGGTACATCAAGCACCGCCGACTGCACACCCTTTTCGTAGGCCATGGCTTTTTCGAGGCGCGTTTTGCACATGTCGCACACCGCTGAGGTCTTGATTTGAACCTGCTCGGCGGCGGTTTTGGCTTTGGGAGCGGCTTCCTGGGCTTGGGTTACGTGGGCCGAAAACAAGGCACCGAAAGCAAAGGTCAGAATGCGGAGAAATTTCATTGGGAAAAGGTAAAAAGAGAAAGTTGAGGTAAGGAGAAATGCGGTCAATAAACGCGCTATTCCAAGCGAAAACGTACGCCCACGTAGGTTAAACGCCCGTAGACCGGGCCCCAGTTCATGGCCGCATCAAAATTAGGGCCGAACGGTGTAGCGGCCCCTTCAATGGGGTTGCGCTGGCGGTAATCGGTGAGGTTTTCTACGCCTACGTACACGTCCAAACGCTTGAACGCCCGGGTAAGCTGGGTATTGAGCAAGGCAAAGCGCGGGCTGTAGCTAAGCACCTGCCCCGCGCTGTGCGACTCATGCCCCTGGCCGTGGGTGAAAATGCGGCGGCCGTAGCCCTGCACCGTGAGGTCGGCACGCCACTTGTCGAAAGCGGTGGCGTAGCTTATGTTGCCAAACAGGCGGTTTTTGGGTACGAGCGGCCGGGGCAACAATCCGGTTTCGTAGGAGGTGCGCACGTCCAGCCATTTGTAAGCCGCCTTGGCTTGCAGGCCTTTTACCGGCTCTACCTGCACTTCGGCCTGGAAGCTGCGCGAAAACGAGCGGCCGTTCAGGTTGCTAAAGAGCAGGGCACTACTCGACGCGAAAGGATCGGCTACCACCTGGTTCTGGAACACGGTATGGTAATAATCGGCCACGAAGGTGGCTTGCCGCCCCGCCACCCGGAAATACTGCGTGAGGCTGCCGCCCACGTTCCAGGCCCGCTCGGGCTGCAGGTTGGGGTCGAGGGCGAACTGTCGGCTGCTCACGAGCATACCCGCGTTTTCGGCAATGGGGTTGGCTACGCGGTAACCGCGGCCGGCGGCCAGGCGCGCAATGGTATTGGCCGTAGCGTCGTACTTCAGGTTCAGGCGCGGCGTCAGAAACCAGCCGTAGAGGTTGTGGTAATCGGCGCGGGCCCCGGCCACCAGGGTTAGGTTGCGCGCGTTCTGGTAGGTGTATTCGGCAAAGGCGCCGGGCACGCTTTCGGTGCGGGCACGCCGCTCGCGCTGGCGTTGCTGTTCGGGCGTTTCGGCGCGGTAGCCGGTGCGCAAAAACTCCTCGTAGGCATCGTACTGGTAGCTGGCACCCAGGCGGTACACGTGCGAGGTGTTGCCAATGGCGCTTTGAAACAGCAGCGTGGCCAGGCCAGTTTGCTGGTTGCCGTCGTACTGGCGTTGGGGGCGTAGCGTGTTATGGTGCTGATTTATGACTTCAAACGGCACGCCGTACTCGCTGCCGCCGTAGGCCGATTTAAACTGGTGGCTGGTGCCCGACAGCAGCAAACCCAGGCTTTGGTAGGGCTTGGTAGGCCAGGTGTAAGAGGTTTTGCTGTACGCCGTATAGCGGTTCGTTTCCTGCGTGATGCCGTAGCCAGGATTGCCAGCCTCGCCGCTACGGAAACCGACCTGGCCGCCCTGGCGCGTTTCGCGCAGGGCACCCACTGCCAGCTCGCTCACCCACGCCGTGCCCGATTTGTACTTCCACTTGTTCAGCAAGTTGTACTGCGTAGCCAGCGGCAAATCCAGGAAACCGTCGCCGTTACGGTCGATGCGGTTGCCCAGGTGGTCGGCGTGCAGCAGTAGCGCCGTGCTCAGCTTAGGCGTGAAGCGCGCCGAGGTATTCACGTTCACGTCGTATTTGCCGAAGTCGTTCACGTACGCGTTCAGCAGTAGCTGGTCGGTCTGGTCCGGGTCCTTCAGGCGCACGTTCACCTGCCCCGAAATCGACTCGTAGCCGTTCACCACCGAGCCCATGCCCTTAATGATGTCGATGCCCTCGATCCAGGGGCCGGCCAGGTAGTTGAGGCGGTAAGGCGTGCTCAGACCGCGCAGGGCCGGCAGGTTGTCCACCGTCAGCAGCGAGTAAGCCCCATCGAGGCCCAGCAGCTGAATCTGCTTGGCGCCGGAAGCCGCATCGGAGGTCGAAACTTCCACCGAAGCATTGGTTTCGAAGCTTTCGGCCAGGTTGCAGCAGGCCGACTTGGTGAGGTCCTGGCTGCTGATAACCTGCGTGTGGGTGGGCGTAAGGGCCGAATAGCTCAGGGCCCGGCCTTCCACTTTCACTTCCTGCAGTTCAGAGGTGCCACGCAGAGCCACGCGCACGTAGGCCGCGGCGGCTACGGTATCGGCCCGGTAGCCAAGGGCGTTGATAATCAGGCGGCCATCGGTGGCTGTGACCGGGCGGGGGAGGGCAAAAATGCCCTTGGCATCGGTAGTGCCTGCGGCATTGGTGCCCAGCCAGCGCACCACGGCGCCGGGCAGTGGTGCGCGGCTAGCGGCGTCGGTTATCTCGCCGCGTACGGGAGCCGTAGCCGATTGGGACCAGGCCGTTAAGGGGCTGGTCCACAAGCCGCTAAAAGCTAGCAGTGGCAGCCAGCCGGCTACGCGGCCCGAATGAAAAGATTGCATGGGGTCAGTAAGTTAAAGCTCTTTCGAAGGAAAGCGTAGCCCAATTGGGCGCACGCAATGCAGCACGCTTCCGGACGAAGAACCCAGGAAGCTGCGCAGGAAAGAGTTTAACCTAGACGACGAGCGTACACACAAACGCCAGCAAAGCCCGGCCCGCTCGGGGCGGTGGCGAGGCGTCGGCGGCATGCAGCACAAGCTGGTTTGAGGCCGCTAACACCGGCGCGGGGGCAGGCGACCACACCGCCGGCGCGGGCACGATGGCCACCAGAGTGGGTAAAGCAACCTTTGCAAAGTGGCCGCTGGCCGGCGGGTCTACTTTTTTGTGGTCGGCACTGAATTCGCAGCACTCATCGTCAGCGGCAGCTGCTTTGGCTGCGGTTTGCTTGCACGCGCCAGCTTTGGTTGCAGGCTGCGCACAACCGTGATGCGGCGTAAGCACTACCGCCCGTTGCGTCTTGCCGCTGAGGTTGCAGGTATGCTGCTGCACCGTGAGGCCCACCGATGCGGTGAGTACCAGCAGGGCCAGCCACAAGCTGAACAGGCGTACAACCAACGAGTGCTTTTTCACGAGGCAAAGATATGTCAGGAATGGCAACGGGCGAGTACAGAATTAAGCTCGAAACCGTGCATGGTATGGTTGTAGCAGGCGACTATTTCTGCTGCTGCCATTTTGTCAAACCCTGAGTTGGTTCTACCACCTTTTTCCCACCCGACTAGTAAAGTGCTAAAAAATCGGCCTCAGTTCATTCAGAAGGCCGTTTTTAAAGGTGGTAGAAAATGGTAAAAGGTGGTGACCTTTTGAGGCAGGTTGCGTACTTTTGCTTACCGACCCTGTGCCTACCTCCCTCGGCTGATCCTTTTGACCATGCACCTGCTCTCCGGCGAATACGACTGCAAGCTTGACCCGAAGGGGCGACTTGTGCTGCCGGCTAAGGTCAAAGGTAACTTGCCGGAAGGCTCCGGCAATCAGCTTATTTTGGTCCGGGGCTTCGAGCCCTGCCTGGTGCTGTACCCGCGTGCTGCCTGGGCCGTTATTCACGACAAGGTGATGGCGCTGGACGAATTCAACGAAGAGTACCGGCAGTTTCAGCGCAACTTTTTCCGGGGCATGACGGAAGTCGAATTCGATTCCATCGGCCGCTTTGGCTTGCCGGGTTCTATGCGCCGCTACGCCGGTATCGAGAAGGAGGCCATCATCGTGGGCTTGGGCAACCGCTGCGAAATCTGGGACCCCACGCGCTACGACGAATACCTGATTAAAGACCAGCAGAGCTTCTCTAAACTGGCCCAGAAGTTTTTGACCACCGAAACACCGTCCGCTGGGGCGACCCAGGCCGCATGAGCATGGCGCCCGATACTTCCTACCACCGGCCCGTAATGCTGGCCGAATGCCTGGAAGCGCTGCAACTGCGCCCCGATGGCCGCTACGTGGACGTCACCTTTGGTGGCGGTGGCCACTCGGCAGCTATTCTGGAACAGCTCGGCCCGAAGGGCCACCTCTACGCCTTCGATCAGGATGCTGATGCCGAGGAGCAAGCCCAAAAGCTCATCCGCGGGCCCTTCGGCGACCGGTTTACCTTCATTCGCGCCAACTTCAGTCAGTTGCACGCCGAACTTGAAAACCGCAACGTACGCGGCGTAGACGGCTTATTGGCCGATTTGGGCGTTTCCTCGCACCAATTCGATACCCCTGAGCGCGGTTTCTCCACCCGCTTCGACGGGCCGCTGGACATGCGCATGAACCCCGAGGAGGGCCAGTCGGCTGCCGATGTGGTGGCACAGTACTCGGAGGCCGAGCTGCACCGCATTTTTGGTATGTACGGCGAGGTAACCAACGCCCGCACCCTGGCCCGCACGCTGGTACAGGCGCGCAATGCGCAGGCTATTGAGACTATTGCCGACCTGAAAAAGGCCATCCAGAGCTGCGTGGCGCGCGGCAAGGAAAACAAGTATTTAGCGCAGGTCTTTCAGGCACTGCGGCTGGAAGTGAACGATGAAATGGGCGTGCTACAGGCCTTGCTCACGCAAACGGCGCAGGTGCTGCGGCCGGGCGGACGGCTGGTGGTTATGTCGTACCATTCCCTGGAGGACCGGCTGGTGAAGAACTACATCGGTCAGGGCAAGTTCTTCGGTGAGGCCGAGAAGGATCTGTTTGGCAACGTGCAGCGGCCTTTTGAATCGGTAACGCGCAAGCCGGTAACGGCTTCCGAGGAAGAGCTGAAGCTCAACAACCGGGCTCGTTCGGCAAAGCTGCGAGTGGCCGAACGCAACACTTTAGACGCGAAACCCGATGGCCGTTAACACCCTACGTCCGCCCGCGGGGGCCGCACGCCAAAACACGCCGCGCGAAGTAGCCCCGCCCGAACCGCAGCCGCAGGCTACGGAACCGCAGGCCGCGCCCGAGCCGGAAAAGCCCCGTAAGCCGCGGAAGCAGTCGTCGTGGAGCATTTTCTCGCTGATGGAAAGCGTGATGCGCATGGACGGGCTGTTCCGCGACGGCGTGCCCGTGCGTTTTCTGCCGCACATCCTGTTCGTGATGCTCTTGATTCTGCTCTACATCGGTAACACGCACTACGCGGCCCGCATGAACCGCAGCATTCAGAAGCTGAAAACCGAAACCGAAGACCTGCGCGCCGACTACACCACTTTGAAGTCGGACTACATGGAGGCCAGCAAGCAGAGCGAGGTAGCCCGCAAAGTGGCCGCCTATGGTCTGATGGAAAGTTCCTCGCCGCCGTTCCGCATTACCATTCCGGCCGGCGAACTGGACGAGGAGGAACTGGCGCGCATGCCGCTGCAAACCAGCGACTCGCTGGCCGTGGCCCGCGTAGCTTCCGCCGATTCGGCTACCGCGGTTTTCATGCGCACCGATTCCCTGGCGAAAGTGCAGGAGCGCAAGGAAGCCAACGCCGCACGGGCCGCCAAAAGCGGCAGCAAGTCGGGCGTAGCGGCTAAGAAAACCAGCACCTCCACTGCAAAACCCGCCGCCAAGAAGGGCGCCAAGAATTCTTCCGCCACCTCCACCAAGCGCAGCAACTAGCCGATGGCCACGATGAAGCAGGGCAGCGTTAAAAAATCCATTGTAACCCGAGTGCGGCTCGCCTTTTTGGGCGTGCTCCTGTTTTCGTGCGCTATCGTCTGGAAAATTCAGCGCATTCAGTACGTGGAAGGGGAGAAGTGGCGGGCCCTGGAGCAGGAGCGCCGCATTGTGTACCAGCCGGTGCGCGCCACGCGGGGCAACATTTTCTCCGATAACGAAAGCATTATGGCTACCTCGCTGCCCTTTTTCCGGGTGGCCTGGGACCCTTCGGTGGTGAGCAAGGAAACGTTCGAAAGCCACGTTGATTCGTTGGCCATTGAGTTGTCGCGCTTTTTTGGCGACCGAAGCGTGCAGGACTACCGCCGCAAACTCAAAAACGCCTACAACGCCAAGCCGCAGGTGCGCTACCTGCGCCTAAACTCGCGGCAAATCAACTTCCAGGAGAAAAAGCTGCTGGCTACCTGGCCCATTTTCCGGGCCGGCAAGAACAAGGGCGGCGTCATTTTCGAGAAAGTGGACAAACGATTCCGGCCGTTTGGCGGGCTGGCGCAACGCACCATTGGCTTCGTGAACGAGGAGCAGCACGGCGCCGGTCTGGAATACACATTTAATGGCCAACTGGCCGGTAAAGACGGCGAGGCGCTGTTCGAGCGCCTGCCCGGCGGCCTCAAGCCCGTGTACGACGGCTCCGAAGTGAAGCCCCTGGCTGGTTACGACATCAAGACCACGCTCGACATTAACCTGCAGGACGTAGCCGAAAATGCCTTGCTCCGCAGCCTCATCGACAACAACGCGCAGTACGGCACGGTGATTTTGATGGAGGTAAAAACCGGCGAAATCAAGGCCGTAGCCAACCTGGGCAAAGTGGCCGACGGCGAGTACCGTGAGGATTACAACTACGCCATTGCCGACCAGGGCCGTACCGAGCCGGGCTCGACCTTTAAACTGGCCTCCATGATGGCCTTGTTTGAGGACAACCCCGATCTGGACCTGAACGACACGGTGAATACCGGCCGCTCGGGCTCCATGAAAATTGCCGGCGCCGTGAAAACCGATTCGCACCCGTACGGCCGCATTTCGGTGCAGCAGGTGTTTGAGAAGTCCTCGAACATTGGCGTGGCCAAGTTGGTGAACGACCATTTCACCGCTGAACCCAGCAAGTACACCGACTACCTCAAGAAGTTTGGCTTGCATCAGCCGCTGGGCTTCCAGATGTCGGGTGAGGCCAAGCCCTACGTGAAAGACCCCAACGACCGTTCCTGGAGCCGCACCTCGCTCAGCACCATGAGCATCGGCTACGAGCTGAAGCTTGCCCCGCTGCAAACCCTGGCCTTTTACAACGCCGTGGCCAACGGCGGCGTGAAGGTGCAGCCCATGATTGTGAAGGAAATCAAGCAGGCCGATAAGGTACTGGAGCGTTTCGAGACGAAAGTGCTGAACCCCCAAATCTGCTCCGAAGCCACCGTGGCCAAGCTGCGCGCCATGATGGAAGGCGTGGTGGAACACGGCACGGCCCGCGGTATTCGCACGCCCGATTACTCCATTGCGGGTAAAACCGGCACGGCCTGGAAATTCAAGAACGGCCGCTACACCAAAACCTACTCCACCAGCTTCTGCGGCTACTTCCCGGCCGACCGGCCCAAGTACAGCTGTATTGTGGTGGTGGACTCGCCCAAGAACGGCCGCATTTACGGCGCCGACGTAGCCGCCCCGGTATTCCGCGAAGTGGCCGACAAAGCCATGGCCCGCGACCAAGCCAGCCAGCGCCCCTTGCTGGCCCGTACGCCCAATAAAACCCTGGTGCCCTCGGCCCACGCCGGCTTGCAGGATGAGTTGCTGCTCGTGTGCAACCGCCTCGGCGTGAGCAACCACCCGGCCGGCGCCGAAGACTGGGTGCGCGCCGATACGCAAGGCAGTGCCGTACGCTGGAAACCCGTGGCCGACCGCCGCGGCCGCATGCCCGATGTAACCGGCCTCACCCGCCGCGACGCACTGTTCCTGCTCGAAAACCGCGGTTTGCACGTGCGCACCATTGGCATGGGACGGGTTTCGCGGCAGTCGTTGCCGGTAGGCATGCCGGTGCAACGCGGCGCCGTGGTTATGCTGGAACTGCAAGATCCTACCGTGGTGGCCAAAGCCGCCGTGCCGGTATTGCCTTACGCGCCGCCCAAACCCAGCGTAGCGCCCGAACCCACGGTAATTCCCGAGCCGGTGTCGCCCTCGGGCCAACCCATTGCGCGGCCGGAGCAGGCGCTGTTCCCGGGCCAGAAGCCCGCTAAACCGAAATCGGCCGCCGCGCAACCGGCCCCGAAATCGAAATCGGGCCGCCGCGCCTAGTTTCCTTCTTTGACTTTCTCGCAGACTTTTTGCCCTTGACTCCGCAGCAATCCGCCCCTACGCACCGCCTTTCCGACCTGCTGGCCGCCGTAACCGTGCGCGAGCAGCAAGGCCCCGCCGACGCTACTATCAGCGGCCTGACGCTTGATTCGCGGCAGGCAGCCCCGGGTATGGTTTTCTTCGCTTTGCGTGGCGTGCAGGCCGATGGGCACCAATTCATTCCGAAAGCCGTGGAACAGGGCGCCGCCGTAGTGGTGTGCGAAGAACCCCCTTTCGAGCTGAACGCGCAGGTGACCTATTTGCTGGTGCAAGACAGCGCCGAGGCTATGGGTCACATGGCTGCCGCCTTTTATGGGCACCCATCCAAGAAACTGCAACTGGTAGGCGTAACCGGTACCAACGGCAAAACCACCGTGGCTACGCTGCTGCACAAGCTGTTCACCGAGCGCGGCTACAAATGCGGCTTGCTTTCCACGGTGCAAAACCAGATCGGTAGCGAAGTAATACCGGCCACCCACACCACACCCGATGCCATTCGGCTGAACGAGCTGCTGGCGCGCATGGTAACGCAGCGCTGCACCCACGCCTTTATGGAGGTCAGCTCGCACGCCGTGGCGCAGCACCGCGTCACGGGCCTGCACTTTGCGGGCGGTATCTTCACCAACCTCAGCCACGACCACCTCGACTACCACGGCACTTTCGACAACTACCTGAAGGCCAAAAAGGGCTTCTTCGATATGTTGCCGAAATCGGCCTTCGCCCTCACCAACGCCGATGACAAGCGCGGCGCGGTGATGCTGCAAAACACCAAGGCCCGCAAAGCCAACTACTCCATGCGCGGCCAGGCCACGGTGCGCGGCCGCTTGGTGGAAAACGGGGTAGAGGGTTTGCAGCTGGAAGTAGACGACCGGGAAGTGCAGTTTCGCTTGATTGGCGTGTTCAATGCCTACAATCTGCTGGCCGTGTACGGTGCCGCCACGCTTCTGGGCGAAGACGCGGAGGAAACCCTCACCGTGTTGTCGGGACTGACCTCGGCGCCGGGCCGCTTCGAGCCCATTGTGTCGCCGCGCAAGCGCGTGACCGGCATTGTGGACTACGCCCACACGCCCGACGCGCTGGAAAACGTGCTGCAAACCATTGCCGATATCCGCCGGCCCGAGCAGAACGTGATTACCGTAGTGGGCTGCGGCGGCAACCGCGACGCCGCCAAGCGCCCCGTGATGGCCGAACTGGCCGCCCGCCTGTCGGACCGCGCCGTGCTTACCTCCGACAATCCGCGCTTCGAAGACCCCAATGAGATTCTGCGCCAGATGCAAGCCGGCGTGCGCCCCACCGATGCGGGCAAAAGCCTGATGATTCCCGACCGCCGCGAAGCCATTAAGACCGCCTGCGCCCTGGCTCGCCCCGGCGACATTGTGCTGGTAGCTGGCAAAGGCCACGAAACCTACCAGGAAGTTCAGGGGCAGCGCAGCCCGTTCGACGACCGTGAAGTGCTGAAAGAAGCTTTTGAACTGCTGAGTCTGTAAGCCGACAAACACAAAAAACACCGAAAACACAACGTTTGACCTGACCCCAAAAAGCCGAAACTTTGCCTTTTACAACGCACTGAACCGGCTGCCTGACTGATGCTGTATTACTTCTTTGATTTTTTGCACCGCCACTACAACGTTCCCGGCACCGGGGTGTTCCAATACACCTCGTTTCGGGCCGCTTTGGCCGTGGTTACGTCGCTCATTATTGCGCAGCTGTTTGGTAAACGGCTGATTGCCATTTTGCAGCGCAAGCAAATCGGGGAAGGCATCCGCGACTTGGGCCTGCAGGGACAAATGGAGAAGAAAGGTACTCCCACCATGGGCGGCCTGATCATTCTGCTGGCCATTCTGGTGCCCACGCTGCTCTTCGCCAAGCTCGACAACACCTACATCATTCTGATGATCCTGTCCACGGTGTGGTTGGGGCTGATCGGGTTCATTGATGACTACATCAAAGTCGTAAAGAAGGACAAGGAAGGTTTGGCCGGGCGGTTTAAGATGCTGGGCCAGATTGGTTTGGGGCTCACGGTGGGCTGGGTGCTGTTTTTCAGCCACGACGTTACCGTGCGCCAGTACCTGCTGCCCAACGGCCAGTTTTCGGCCGTGGACGCCAGCAAGGTGTACCAGGACGTGAAGCTGATGATTACCACAATTCCCTTCGCCAAAAACAACGAGCTGAACTACGGCGACCTGTTTGCCAACGCCGGCTCGTTTTTCAACGAGTACTACGCCTTCTTCTACATTCCCATCGTGATTTTCATCATCACGGCGGTATCGAACGGCGCGAACATCACCGACGGCCTCGACGGGCTGGCGGCCGGCACTTCGGCCATCATTGGGCTTACGCTGGCCATTTTTGCCTTCGTTTCGGGTAACGCCGTGCTGGCCGACTACCTCGACATCATGTTCATTCCGAATGTGGGCGAGCTGGTAATCTTCTGTACCGCTTTTGTGGGAGCCTGCATCGGGTTTTTGTGGTACAACTCGTACCCGGCGCAGGTATTCATGGGCGACACTGGCTCGTTGGCCATCGGCGGTATTATTGCTGTGTTGGCCCTCATTGTGCGCAAGGAGCTGCTGATTCCGGTGCTCTGCGGAGTGTTTCTGATCGAGAACCTGTCGGTAATCGTGCAGGTGAGCTACTTCAAATACACCCGCCGCAAGTACGGCGAAGGCCGCCGTTTGCTGCGCATGTCGCCGCTGCACCACCACTACCAGAAACTGGGTTACCACGAGTCCAAAATCGTGTCGCGGTTCTGGATTGTGGGCATCATGCTGGCCGTTATTACCCTCGTAACCCTTAAGCTGCGCTAAGCCATGAACGCTACGGAAGGCAAAAAACTAGTGGTGCTGGGCGCCGGCGAGAGTGGGGTGGGGGCGGCCTTGCTTGCCAAGGTTAAAGGGTACGACGTACTCGTGTCCGACGGCGGCGTGCTGAAGCCGGTTTACAAGGAGAAGCTGGAAAAGGCTGGCATTCGGTACGAAGAAGGTGCCCACTCGATGGAGGAAATCCTGCGTGCCGATGAGGTAGTGAAAAGTCCTGGTATTCCGGAAAAAGCCGAAATCATGCAGGCCATTCGCGCCAAGGGCATTTCAGTTATTTCCGAAATCGACCTGGCCAGCCGCTACACCAAGGCCCAAAGCATTGGCATTACCGGCACCAACGGCAAAACCACCACCACGCTGCTCACTTACCACTTGCTGAAGGAAGCTGGCTTTAACGTGGGCCTGGCCGGTAACGTGGGTTATTCCTTCGCCGAGCAGGTAATTGCCGATGAGCATGACTGGTACGTGCTGGAGCTAAGCTCCTTTCAGCTCGACGACACCCACGACTACACGCCAACCGTGGCGGTGTTGCTCAACATCACACCCGACCACCTCGACCGGTACGATTACTCGCTGGAAAAGTACGCCCAGTCCAAGCTGCGCCTCACCCGAAACCTGGACAGCAGTAGCTACTTCGTGTACAACGCCGACGACGAGGTAATTCAGCGCGAGTACCAATCGGTGTTCGTGGATACCAACGACCTACCGTTTAGCCTGCAAACGCAGCCTCATGTACGGTGCGCGGCCTTGTACCGCTCCGAAAGCGTACTGCGCCTGGAAGTGCCGGAAGTGCAGGACGAGCCCGAGGAAGTAGACATCAGCCGTTCGCCTCTTATCGGTCAGCACAACCGCCAGAACCTGGCCGCTGCCATTCTCGCCGCCCGCGTGGCTGGCGTAACGGTAGAGCAGATTGAAGCTGCGCTGCCCACCTTCCGGAACGCCGACCACCGCCTGCAGCCCGTGGGCGACATCGGTGGCGTGCGCTTTATCAACGATTCCAAGGCTACCAACGTGGAGGCCGCCTGGTTTGCGCTGGATGGCGTGAAGGCGCCCATCGTCTGGATTGCCGGCGGCACCGACAAAGGCAACGATTACACCACGCTGCAGCCGCTGGCCGAGCAGAAAGTAAAGGCCCTCATCTGCCTCGGCGTAGACAACACCAAACTGCGTACCGCCTTCGAAAGCAAAGTGCCGCAGCTAGAGGAAACGCAATCGGTGGTGGAAGCCGTGCGCCGCGCCCAGGAGCTAGCCGCGCCCGGCGATGTGGTGCTGCTCTCACCCGCCTGCGCCTCCTTCGACCTGTTCAAGAACTACGAGGACCGCGGCCGGCAATTTGCCCAAGCGGTAGAGAGTCTGACGCTGAAATAACTGTAATAGCCACCAGCCCATTTCATCATGTCAACGACTGCCTTCGTCGAATATGCCCAGCAACTCGCTGACTCCGGACTGGAGCCGGGGGCTATTGTGGCCGCGCTGAAGAAGGCAGGAGCACGCCAGCTACAGACTGTCTTTGCCCTAAGAAAGGTGCTGGACTGTGCGCTGCCGGAAGCTGATAACTTGGTGCTTAACCACCCCGCGTGGACAGAGCACCTGGAGGACATCCTCCAATACCGGAACCAGGTTTGGGACGCGTTGGAGCAGGCTGCCGACCAGGTTGAGTACAGCTCCGATGGGCAATTGAAGCTTACTTGGAATTTGTCGGAAGAAGAATAGCAGAAGCAGTTTAAACGAAACACACCCATGGAACCCGTTAAAATCTGGCTGGAGAAGAACCTGAAAGGGGACCCCGTCTTGTGGGGCATCGTGCTGCTGTTTTCGTTTATCTCCATTGCGGTGGTGTACTCGGCTACGGGCACGCTGGCTTACAAGAAGATGGGCGGCAACACCGAGTACTTCCTCATCAAGCACACCGGCCTGATTGGGGTAGGGTTGTTCTTCGCGTGGCTGGCCCACCGCATCGACTACCGGCACTACTCGCGCCTGTCGCTCTACGCCCTCCTGATTTCGGTGCCGCTGCTGATTTTCACCTACTTCGTGGGCGGCACCACGGTGAACGACGCCTCGCGCTGGCTGACGATTCCCGTTATCAACCAAACCTTCCAGCCCTCTGACTTGGCCAAGCTGGCGCTGATTTCGCACTTGGCATCCATGCTGAGCCGCCGGCAGCAGTACATCGAAAACTTTCGCACCACGCTGCTGCCCGTGCTGCTGTGGGTGGGCGTTATCTGCGGCATTATCATTCTGTCGAACGCTTCCACGGCGCTGCTGCTGTTCTTCACCTGCTTGCTGCTGATGTTCATTGGCCGGGTGCCCATGAAGTACATCCTGCTCACCATCCTCATTGGCGTAACGCTGGGCGGCGTGGCCCTCACGCTGGGCCAGCGCTGGGGCACGGTGCAGAAGCGTATTGAATCGTTTACCGACAAATCAAAGCCGCTGCCGTTCCAGTTGGAGCACTCCATGATTGCCATTGCCAGCGGCGGCCCCGTAGGCAAAGGCCCCGGCAACAGCACCGAGCGCAATATTCTGCCCCACCCGTATTCCGACTTTATCTACGCCATCATCATCGAGGAATACGGTATGGCCGGCGGTGTCGCAGTGCTCTTCCTTTACCTCGCCTTCCTGTACCGCGGTCTGCTCACCGTAATGCGAAGTTACGGGGCCTTCGGCGGCCTGCTTTCGGCGGGCCTGAGCTTCAGTTTAGTGCTACAAGCCATGGTAAACATGGGCGTAGCCGTAGGTCTCGGTCCCATTACCGGTTTGCCGCTGCCGATGCTGAGCATGGGCGGTACCTCACTCATTTTCACCGGCATCAGCATCGGGATTATCCTGAGCGTGAGTCGCGGAGAGCGAGAAATACGCCCCATGGCCGGTGAACCCGACGATGCGCCGCGCATTCCCAAACAAGCCGCTTACGCTTAATCCAATTCGGCTCACCGCAGCACGAATACCAACAGTAGATTAGAACCAATGCCCGACCAGGCCCACCATATCGAGCCAAACCTCCAAGCCAGCTGCCGCGTCGTGATTAGCGGCGGGGGCACGGGCGGGCATATTTTTCCGGCCGTGGCCATTGCCAACGAGCTACGTCGCCGCCGCCCCGATGCCGACATCCTGTTTGTGGGTGCCAACGGCCGCATGGAAATGACGCGCGTGCCCGAAGCCGGCTACCGCATTGTGGGCCTGAATATTTCCGGTCTGCAGCGCCGGCTCACGCCCGAAAACCTGCTCTTCCCGCTAAAGGTGTTCCGCTCGGTACGGAAAGCCGGCGAGCTGCTCGAAACTTTCCGGCCCGATGCCGTGGTGGGCGTGGGTGGCTATGCCTCGGCCCCGGTGTTGCTGGCTGCTACTTCGCGCGCTATTCCGGCGCTGATTCAGGAGCAAAACTCGTATGCTGGCCTCGTAAACAAGCTGCTGGCTCGCCGCGTCGACCGCGTGTGCGTGGCTTACGAAGGCATGGAGAAGTTCTTTCCCGCCGATAAGCTCACCATCACCGGCAACCCCGTGCGTGCCGAAATTGCTGACGGCGACCGGACCGAAGCGCTTCAGTTCTTTAATCTTGACCCGACACGCCCTGTGCTGTTGGTAGTAGGCGGTAGCCTTGGTGCCCGCACGCTCAACCAAGCCACGGCTGCAGCTTTAACACGCTTGAAAGAAGCCGGCGTTCAGTTGCTTTGGCAAACCGGTAAGTTGTATTACCCAACCGCCCAAGAACAAGCCGCACCCTTCGCGGCCGACAACCTGTATGCCCACGAGTTCATTCGCCGTATGGATCTGGCTTACGCCGCCGCCGATGTGGTCATCAGCCGTGCTGGTGCCTTGTCCGTATCGGAGTTGTGCCTGACGGGCAAGCCCTGTGTGTTGGTTCCCTCGCCCAACGTAGCCGAAGACCATCAGACCAAAAACGCGCTGGCCCTTTCCACGCGCGGTGCAGCCCTACAGGTGTCAGACGCTGAAGCAGCGCAGAAGCTGTACGACGTGGCATTGGCCCTGCTGACCGATAAAGAGCAGCAGCAAAAGCTTCAGCAGAACATTCGCCCGCTGGCCCGCCCCGATGCTACCCGCGACATTGTGGACCAGCTCGAAGTGCTTATTCAACGCCGCCAAGCGGCCTCCGTTCGATGAATCCGGTAGCGCAGTTTCCCTACGTCTACTTCCTCGGCATTGGCGGCATTGGTATGTCGGCGCTGGCGCGTTGGTTTCGCGCCAACGGCCACCGGGTATGGGGCTACGACAAAACCCGCACGCCCCTGACCGAAGCGCTGGAAGCCGAAGGCATTCAGGTGCATTACGCCGACGCGGTGGAGCACATTGCGCCCGAAGTGCGCGAGAATAAGGAAAAGACGCTGGTAGTTCTCACGCCCGCCATTCCGAAAAACCACCAGGAATGGGCGTGGCTGCAGGAGCAGAATTACGACATTCGGAAGCGCAGCCAAGTGCTGGGCTTGCTTACGGCCGGCCGCCGCACTGTGGCCGTGGCCGGCACCCACGGCAAAACCACCACCAGCAGCATGGTGGCGCATCTGCTGCATCATGCCGGTGTACCGGCCGGAGCATTTCTGGGCGGCATCTCAGTGAACCTGGGCTCCAACATGCTCCTGCCTCCGACGCAGGAAGAACTGGCAACGGCCAACTCGCCCCTGACAACTGCCGAAGTGCCCATAGTGGTGGAAGCCGACGAGTACGACCGCAGCTTCTTGACCCTGCACCCCGATGTGGCCATCGTGACCAGCACCGACGCCGACCACCTGGATATTTATGGCGAGCAATCGGCGCTGGTGGAATCGTTCCGGCAGTTCGTTGGGCAGATCAAGCCTGGAGGTACGCTGCTGCTCAACCATACCGCCGACCAAACCCTGGCCGATGCGGTGCAGCCCGGCGTGCGCGTAATGCATTATGGTCTCACAGCGGAGCAAGGCCCGGAACTGCACGCTTCGGAGTTGAAGCCTCAAGGTCATCAGTTTCATTTCACGCTGCACGGGCCGCAAGGCACTGTGCCGGGGCTGGAGTTGGCCGTCCCGGGTTTCCACAACGTGGAGAATATGCTGGCCGCTGCCGCCGCCGCGCAGGCAGTAGGCCTGTCAACTGAAAAGCTGGCCGATGCCGTAGCGGCTTACCGCGGCGTGAAGCGGCGCTTCGAGTTTGTGGTGACCCAGGGCGCCGACCACGCCTACCTCGACGACTACGCTCATCACCCGCGCGAAATCGATGCGTTTCTGCGTTCCGTGCGGGCGCTGTACCCTGGCAAGCGGCTGCGCGTTATTTTTCAGCCACACCTCTACACCCGCACCCGCGACTTCGTGGCCGGTTTTGCCGAAAGCCTAAGCTTGGCCGACGAAGTTTTTTTACTGGATATCTACCCGGCCCGCGAATTACCCATTGAGGGCGTTTCGTCGGAACTCATTCTGCATCAGCTAACGGCCCCGCGCACGGCTTTGCTCAGCAAAGAACGCGTGCTGGAAACCGCAGCGTCCGACGACAACTTCGATGTGCTGGCTACCGTAGGGGCCGGAGACATCGACCAACTCGTCCCGGAATTGAAAAAAATCTTGCACCGGAAGTGGTATGGCGCTGAAGCGTAAGGCAAAAAATGTACTTTTCATTGTCGGAAGCATTCTGATGCTTTCTGGCTTGTCGGTGTTTGCTGCGGTGCGGCAGGCGCAGCGCCCAGTTAGGCGTGTTATCGTCACCATCGGCAACGAATTCAATAACTTTTTCATCAGCGAACAGCAAGTGACGAGCCTGCTCACGCGTAACGGCAACCAGCGCCTGGTGGGCGCAAATCCGCAGAACTTAGATCTGCGGACGCTGGAGCGGCGACTCGAAACACACCCTTTCGTACGCGACGCCCAGGTGTACCGCGACCTAGCCGGCAACCTGCACGCCGATGTGCGCCAGAACCGCCCCATTGCCCGCCTCGCTCATTCCGATTCGCGGCAGGACGAATACCTCGATGCCAACGGGCAGGCTCTGCCACTGTCAGCATTGTATTCGGCCCGCGTGGTGCCTATTACCAAACTGAACGGGCAACCCCTTGAAGCCGAATTTTTTCAGGACTCAACCGGCCGCCGGTATTTGGATTTTCTGCGCTATATAGACGAGCATCCTTTTTGGCATGCGCAGGTAGCGGAAGTATTTATTTCGCCCAAGGGGAAATTAATTTTCACGCAGCAAGTAGGAGACCAGCGAGTTGAATTTGGATTTCCTGAGAATATTTCGGAGAAATTTGCGAAACTCATGGTATTTTACCGCCAAATTCCGCCAGCACTCGGATGGGACACGTACCACCGCGTGAATGTGGAATTCGAGAACCAGATAATTTGCGAATAACGGCGCCGTTAAATCACCTGATTTACCGGCCTTTCGGCCTGCATACTCCATCACAACGCACACACCGCATTACCCCCGCCAGCCTCAACTTCCCATGCAGCACGATAAGATTGTAGTCGGCCTCGACATTGGTACCACCAAAATCTGCGCCTTGGTGGGCCGCAAAAATGAGTTTGGCAAACTCGAAATACTGGGCATGGGTAAAGCCGTGTCCGAAGGCGTGGTGCGTGGTATTGTTTCCAATATCGACAAGACCGTAGACGCTATTAAACGCGCCATTCGCCAGGCCGAAGAACAGTCCGGAATTAATATCGGCATTGTCAATGTGGGCATTGCCGGTCAACATATTAAGTCGTTGCAACACAACGGCTCGATTACCCGCGCCTCGGCCGATAGCGAAATCACGCACGACGACGTGAGCCGCTTGACCAACGATATGTACCGGCTGGTAACTCCGCCCGGCTCCGAAATTATTCACGTAATGCCCCAGGATTACAAGGTGGATTACGAGGAAAATATCATGGACCCGGTGGGCATGTCGGGCGTGCGTTTGGAAGGCAACTTCCACATCATTACCGCCCAAAGCACGGCCATTAATAACATCCACAAGTGTGTTACCAAGGCCGGACTGGAAATCGACAACCTGATTCTGGAGCCGCTAGCGTCCAGCATGTCGGTGCTGAGCGACGAAGAGAAGGAAGCCGGTGTAGCCCTGATTGATATTGGCGGCGGTACTACCGACCTGGCCATTTTCAAAGATGGCATCATTCGTCACGCGGCGGTGCTGCCCTTCGGTGGTAACATCATTACTTCTGATATTAAGCAGGGCTGCCTGGTGATGCAAAACCAGGCCGAGCAACTGAAGACCAAGTTCGGCAAAGCCATAGCCGAAGAGGCCTCGGAATACGAAATCGTGAGCATTCCGGGCCTGCGCGACCGGGCTCCCAAGGAAATCAGCCTGAAAAACCTGGCCTACATCATTGAGGCCCGGATGGAGGAAATCCTGGAGCTGGTGTACGCCGAGATTCAGCGCACGGGCTACGACAAGAGCCTGGCCGCCGGGATTGTGCTGACGGGCGGTGGCGCGCAGCTTCAGAACCTGGTGCAGCTCACCGAGTACATCATGGGCATGGACACGCGCATTGGTTACCCGAACGAGCACTTGGGTAAGTCGCGCATCGAGGCGGTTAAGTCGCCCATGTACGCTACCACGGTGGGCCTCGTGCTGGCCGGCTACCGCTCCCTCGACGAGCGGGGCATGCGCCTGCATCACGACGAGCAACCCTCGGTACGTGCCAACGAAGCTCCGGCTCGTTCCACGCAAACCACTTCTGGCCCGGCCCAACAGCAGCCGGCGCAACCCAAGAAGCCCTCGGCGGCCGGCAACTTCTTCCGCGACATCCTGACGCGTACGAAGGGCCTGCTCATTGACGATTTCGACGACAAACAGTACTAGGCAAGCTGTTAGCTTTTAGCTATTAGCTGTTAGTTTCGGAACTTAGCGAAACAAACGGCCGATAGTTAAAAGCCAGCACAAGAAGCTAACCGCTAACAGCCAACAGCTAACAGCTCGACCACATGGATTTCAAATTCGATATTACGCCCCAGGGCAAGTCCATCATCAAGGTGATTGGCGTGGGCGGCGGCGGCTCCAACGCCGTGAACCACATGTTCGCCCAAGGCATCAAGGACGTGGAGTTCATCATTTGCAACACCGACAAGCAGGCGTTGCAAAGCAGCACCGTGCCTAACCGGCTGCAGATAGGAGTGGACCTTACCGAGGGCCTCGGGGCCGGAGCAAACCCCGAACGGGGCAAGCAGGCCGCTATCGAGAGCCGCGAGCAAATTCGCGAGCTGCTCAGCAACGGTACTAAGATGGTGTTCATCACAGCCGGTATGGGCGGTGGTACGGGCACCGGTGCAGCACCGGTTATTGCCAAAGTGGCCAAGGAACTCGGTATTCTTACCGTGGGTATTGTAACGGCGCCGTTCATGTTTGAGGGCCGCCGCAAGCGCCAGCAGGCCGAGCAGGGCATTCGTGACCTGAGCGAGAACTGCGATACGGTGCTGGTTATCCTCAACGACAAGCTGCGCGAGATGTACGGCAACCTGCCCATCCGCTCGGCTTTCGCCAAGGCCGACAACGTGCTGAGCACCGCCGCCAAATCCATCGCCGAAATCATTACCGTGACTGCCGATGTGAACGTGGACTTTGAAGACGTGAAAACCGTCATGAAGGACTCGGGTGCCGCCGTTATGGGCTCGGCCATTACCGAGGGCGAAAGCCGCGCCCGCCGCGCTGCCGAAGAGTCCTTGGCTTCGCCGTTGCTCAACAACACCGATATTCACGGCGCGCAGAAAATTCTGCTCTCCATCATGTCGGGTGACCAAGCCGAGCTGGAAATGGACGAACTCACGGAAATTACGGAGTACATCCAGGACAAAGCCGGTCAGGACGCCGAAGTGATTTTCGGTCACGGCATCGACCCCACGCTGGGCCAGAGCATTCGGGTAACGGTTATTGCCACGGGTTTCGCCCACGAAGGTCACAGCATCACGCAGCCCTTCGTGCTGAAAGACCAGGAACCCGAAGCTGCACCGGTAGTAACGGCCGATCCGCAGATCAATCTGTTCGACAAAGACCGTCAGGGCCCAGTTACGCCGCAGCCGGTAGTGGCCGGTCCGGTGGTGGTAGCTGCTCCCGTGGCTGCGGTTGAGTATCCGCCCGTGGTGGCTGGCCCGGTGGTAACGCCGGCGCCGATGCCCGAAGCACCCAAAGTCACGTACGAGCTGGAGCAGTCGGCTTCGCCGTTCGTACCGCCAACTGTATTCCCCCCGTCGCCCGCACCGGAGCCGCAGGTAGTGCACCAGGCTCCCATCGCGCCTACGCAGTCGCGCCAGGCACTGGATGCCCGTGCTGAGGAGCGCCGCCGTCGGTTGATGGACCTGAGTAATGGTTTGTCGAACGATGCGGTGAAAGAGCAGCTGGAAGTGCCGGCTTACCTGCGCCGCCAGGTGAAACTGGAAAACGTGCAGCCTTCGTCGGAGCGCAACATCTCGCGCTTTAACCTCTCAGATGACAACGAACTGCTCGGCGACAACCGCTTCCTGCACGATAACGTGGACTAAGCAGCTCGTCTGCCGATTAAGCAAAGACCCCGTCTGCATGTGCAGATGGGGTCTTTTCTTTTTTCTAGGTTGAGTACCGCTTACTATGTTAGGGAATCAGTGAAAGGCAAGCGTTACTAAAGCACAGCTTTCGAACTTAGCGGTACGCGTAGCCCATTTGCCTTACCAAAGGCTTTTCTACGGCAAAATGGATGGCAATGGCTAGCAACTGCAGTAGCAGAAAGCACACCAACAGGTTCGTAGTTACATGTAAGCGTAGCCAGTGATGAACCGGACCCATGTGGATGAGCAGGAAAACGTAAGCAGTTCGGCCCAGAAGCTGAAGTATGCGGGTTCCCAGCAGCTTCTGCAGCAGCGACTTTTCTGTGAGAAGCCCCCATATCAACAGTGCTGCGCCAATAGGCCGTAAGCCGTTGTGCAGCACTGTTCCGAGATAGGCCTCGTAGCCGCCCAATTGCGCATGGCGCGCACTTGCAAGCAAGGCCAAAACAGCCACCAGCCCTATAACGCCCATTAGGGTAGCCGCCGGCCAGTGTTTCTGAGTGGAAACAGCATTGTCACGGCTTCGGTACCACGCAGCGAGTTGCAAGCCCAGCAGTAGCTCAAAGCACCGGCCGAAAATGGTGGCTTGCCACACAAATCCGAAGTTCCCAAGTATTAAACCCGGCTCCAGAGGTAGCAAGCGAGCGGCAAGTACTGCTACAGCGCCACAGCCCAGCAATACCGGCAACCACCACCAGCGTGGCCCAAACGCAGGGCGTCGCAGAATTAACCACGGCATGAGCAAGTAAAAGCAAGCCTCAACCGTTAGCGCCCATCCCTGGGAAAGCCCACTGAGGAGGTACTTATCGGAAAAACCTCGTAGCAGCGAAATATTTAGCAGGTATTCGGTCCAGCTGAAACCGCCGGTTTGGGTGGCTTGCAACAGCAGTGCCGCGGTAGTCAGCAGGAAATAGAGCGGGTAAATGCGGGCAAAGCGTTTGCGCAGAAAGCCTTTGGGCCAACCCGGCCGTGGCAGCGCCGCAACTGCCGGGGCGTATTGCATGCCAATGAGCAAGCCGCTCAGCACGAAGAAAATGGTTTGCCCAGTATAGTTTTCGTTGGCCAGTGCGGGTATAACCGTACCGAAACGGGGGCCGCTAAAAGGCTTAAAATGATAACTGAAAACCAGCCACGCCGCCAAGGCCCGCAGGCCGGTAAGGGCAGGCTGGTAAAAAGCAGCGGTTGGCTGCACAACACAAACAGATAGGGCAGAGGAGGGAGCCGCAAACACGCGCCGAAGATAGCGCTACCTTAGTTTGGCGCCGCAAAACGCGGGTCGTTGACGAAGGTGGAATCGGTGAGGGTGCGCAGGAACGCAATAATCTGGCGCTTCTCGTCGGGCGTGAGCCGCATGCGGCCGCTGGGGTGGTTGGGGCTCGACGCGAGCGAAACATCCAGGTTGGGGCTTTGCAGCTGCAGGTTGTCGCTGTAGTGGTCTAGCACTTGCTCTAGGGTCTGGAAACGGCCGTCGTGCATGTAAGGAGCGGTCAGAGCCACATTGCGCAAGCTCGGCGCTTTAAATTTCCCCATGTCCGACGCCAGCCCCGTAACCCGGCCCCGGCCCGCATCGGTAAACGTAAGATCGAGGCCGTTATTGAAGAACTGGCCACGCGGGCTGCTTAGGGTGGGGGTTACGTGGCAATGAAAGCACTCGGCCCCGCGCACGCCCGGCACCGCATGGGTGTTAAACAGGATCATGCCCTTTTCTTCATCAGAGCCGGGAAGAATGCCGGTGCGGTTCAGCAGGTACTGGTCGTAACGCGAGTTGCCCGACACCATGGTGCGCTCAAATTGCGCCAAGGCTTTCAGCACATTGTCCTCGGTGATGGTAGATGAGCCGAAGGCCTTGCGGAACATCGGGGGGTATTTGGCCAGTTGCTGCAGCTTGCGCACGCCCGCGGCAAGGGACTGGTGCATTTCCAGCGGATTCTCGATGGGCGTACGGGCTTGTTGCTCCAAGCGGGTATCGGCGCCGTCCCAGGTAAAGTGGGTGTCCCAAATGATGTTGGCCAGCCCCATGGTATTGCGGGGGTGCGGCTGTCTGCCGTCGGCCCCCAAGGCACGGGCCCGACCGTCGGTAAAGGCTTTGCTTTGCTGGTGGCAAGAGCCGCACGATTGCGTGCCGTTGCCCGAAAGCTGCTTCTCGTAGAACAAGTGACGGCCCAACTCTACACCTTCTACCGTTAGCGGATTGTCGGGTGTGTCGGGAATAGCTGGAAAAAAGCGGTTTGGTCGCACTAACGCATAAGGCGTTGTGGGGGGTACCGGGCCTTCCGCTTCTACGTCTTTGTCAGGCTTGCAGGCGGTTAGTAGGCATACACCGGCTACTAGCCAGGTAAGATTTCCTCGGCGAAACCAACGGAAGTGAAACACAGACAAAAACAGGTAGAGGTGTGGGAGCGAGCTTGAAGATAAGCAGTTCAGCTGTAACAACGTAAGCCCACCGATTGGTAGTTCAGGGCGGCTTCGGTTGGGGTGACGAACTGCCTAGCTCAGTCTTTACTGAGGTGCGGCTAAGCGTTTATCAGTTAAAAAGCCGGGGTCGGTTAACGTCAGCAGAAAAGCCCGGATATCCGCTTGTTCCTGCGCCGTGAGGGGAATGCCCAAGCGGCCGTTGGGTTGACGAAGCTGCGCGTCCAGCGTGGGAGAATCCTGCACGCCGTGGTCGTAATGCGCCAGCACTTGCTCCAAGGTCTGAAAGCGGCCGTCGTGCATGTAAGGGGCCGTTCGGGCGATGTTGCGCAAACTCGGGACTTTAAACAAGCCGCGCTCGGCCGGCCGGCCGGTGATGTGAATTCGGCCCGAATCAGTGGGAAAACGGCGGTCTAACCCGTTGTTGCGGTACGATTCGTCGGTGAACAAATCCGAAGCGTGGCAGCTGGCACAACGGCCTTGAAAAAGAGCAAGCCCGCGCAGTTCTGCACTGGCCATGGTGCCGCCGGTTTCGCGGCGCACGTAGTGGTCGTAGCGTGAGTTGGCCGAGGTGAGTGAGGCCGTAAACTGCGTTAGGGCCCGCAGAAACTGCTGCGAGGTAATGGGGCCGTTCGTGCCATACACCGCCGCAAATTGCCGGAGGTAGTTGGGGTCAGCGTTAAGCTTGCGCAGCACGCCCGGCAGCGTCTCGTTCATCTCCAGCGGATTGGTGATGGGCGCCAGCGGCAGCACTTCGAGGTTCGACACACCGCCGTCCCACAGAAAGCTGCGGCCCCAACGCAGGTTTTGCAGGGCCGGGGCATTGCGTGGCCCCAGGCGCCCGTTTACACCCGCGCTGAACCGGACGCCAGCCTGGGCAAAGGCATCTGCCTGGCTGTGGCAGGAACCGCAAGAGACCAATCCGTTGCCCGAAAGCCGCGCGTCGTAAAACAACTGACGGCCCAGCGCGAATGCCGCGGCTGTTGGCGGGTTTTGCCCGGTGCTGTAAACCGGGGCGGGGAAGTTGGCTGGCACCGCAAGGCCGGGAATTTCCGCACCCACTGGTTGCACGTCACGGTCGGGCTGGCAGGCCGCGGCAAGCAGTGCCGCAGTGCATATCCAGAAAACCGCCACGTACCGCATCAGGGAAGAGAAATTTAATGTATCTGGTCGATGCGGAACATGGCGGCCGCGTAGTTATCGGCCAGCAGCATGGAGCGGGGGTCGGAGCTGTGCCCCGTGTTGGGCATCTGCGCAAACCGAATGGTATTGGGTCCCGCAAACATCTTTAGCACATCGGCTTTAAGGTGCACCGTCTGGGTTTTTTCGCTCCGAATTTGCAGCGTAACCCCGGCCGGAAGCGCCGGAGACACGGTTCTGATGGTATTGTTGGGTTTGCGAAACCCGCCCACGTGGTACTGAAGCGCGCCGGTATTGGGGGCCTGGGGGGAATTCCCTTCCAGCTTCAGAAAAATATAGCCCGAACTCCAGCTCCAGTACATGTCGTTGAGCTGGTCCAGCGCCCCCGTTTGCGCACCCGAGGTATTGCGGGCACTATCCACACCAATGGTGAAGGTCATTTTGGTGTAGTCGCCCGCCGGAATTCCCTGCAGCGTAAAGGCTTTCGAGTCGGGCTCGGCTTGTTTAACTAAATGGTAGCTTTCAGGCTCCGCCCATTCGGTACCATCGTTTCGGGTTAGCTTGATGTTGCTGATGAAGTAGTTGAACTTCGTGACTTTGAATTGGTCGCCGGCGGCAGTGGTGTAGTAAGTGGGGGAACCAAGTACTAACTGCTGATTGCCCACTACGTTTTCGAAGGCCAACGCCAGTTGGCCTTTTTCAGGTGTGGGGTCTTTTTTACAGGCTGAAAACAAGGCAGCCGTCAGCAATAGCACGAAGGCGTTTGCGAGAAGGGGCGAAGGCAGAAAACGTTGCACGGCAGGTGGTTCCGAGGTGGGTGGTAGCCAAATATACATTACATCTTGCAGGAGTAATTGCGCGCAACGTAGCCTGGCCCAGGCTTTAGAACCGCAGCAGCAGCTCCGCCTGCTCGCGCAGCAGCTGCGGGTAGAGCGCATGCGTCAGCTGGCCATCTTCGCTTAGGTATTGGTCGATGAAGGGCAGTCGGACGCGTTGCGGCAGCACAGCGGTGCCCAGGTACATGAGCACGTCAGACAAGTGACTTAGAGCCAGTAGGCCACCTTGCCCGCCCGAAGAAAGACCAACCAAGGCCGCTTTCTTCCCGCGAATGCCGCCGGGGTAGGGCAGGCCATCGATAAATGCTTTTAGGGCCCCAGGAAACGAACAATTATACTCTGGCACCACAAACACCAGCTTGTCCGCATCGGAGGCCTGGCGGGCCAAGCGGTTGAAGCCGTCGTGCCGTCCCGTGTTTTCGTAGAGCGCCTCGGTAAGAAAATCGGCTGGCAATTCCACCAAATCCAGAATTTGGTGCGCCGCGTCGTACTCGCTCAGCAAGGCGGCGTACAGATTGGCAATGCGCCGGGCGCGGGAATCGGGGCGGTTGGTGCCGGCTATAATGGTTATCATCGGGGCAAGTATGCAGCAAAGGGAAAAGCAGCAACCTCTGGCGAAAAGCTGTGGTGTTGCTTCACGGCTGAGATGGTGCGTAAACCAAAGGTTGAGTCAACAAAAAAGCGAACCAGCTAGCTGGTTCGCTTTTTTGTTGACTCAACCGGGAAACCTTAGGCAAGGTTATTCGAGGTTACCTTGGCCGAGAGGAATTCGCGGTTCAGAATGGCAATGTTTTCGAGCGAGATGCCCACCGGACACTCGGCAGCGCACGAACCAATGTTGGTGCAGGCACCAAAGCCTTCCTTGTCCATTTGGGCCACCATGTTCTCCACACGGGTTTTGCGTTCCACCTGTCCTTGCGGTAGCAAAGCCAACTGGCTCACCTTGGCCGATACAAACAGCATGGCCGACGCGTTTTTGCAGGCGGCCACGCAGGCGCCACAGGCAATGCAGGTAGCCGCATCGAAGGCGCGGTCAGCAATGTTCTTCGGAATTGGAATTTCGTTGGCGTCGGGTACGCCACCGGTGTTTACGCTCACGTAGCCGCCGGCCTGAATAATGCGGTCGAAGGCGGAGCGGTCCACGCTCAGGTCGCGGTTTACCGGGAAAGCCGCGGCGCGCCAGGGCTCGATGGTGATGGTGTCACCGTCGGAGAACTTGCGCATGTGCAGCTGGCAGGTGGTCGTGCCCGACTCGGGGCCGTGGGCGCGGCCGTTGATGAACAGGTTGCACGAGCCACAAATGCCTTCGCGGCAGTCGTGGTCGAATGCTACCGGGTCGTCGCCTTTACGTAGCAAATCTTCGTTCAGTACGTCGAGCATTTCCAGGAACGACATTTCGGGCGAAATGTCGCGCACCTGGTAATCCACGATGCTGCCTTGTGCGTTGCGGTTTTTCTGCCGCCACACCTTCAGCGTGAGGTTCATCGGTTTGGCGTTGGGGTTACTTCCAGCCATGGGTGTTGTATGACTTAGGCCGTGCGGACCGAGGCCCGCACGGCACAGTATCTGATTTGATTATTTGTAGCTACGCTGGGTGAGTTTCACGTTCTCGAACGTCAACTCTTCCTTGTGCAGGGCCTCGGGTACGTTGTCACCGCGGTATTCCCAAGCTGCCACGTAGGCGTAGTTGTCGTCGTCGCGCTTGGCTTCGCCTTCTTCGGTGGCGTATTCCTCGCGGAAGTGGCCGCCGCAGCTTTCGTTGCGGTTCAAGGCGTCGTCAACCATCAGTTCGCCTAGTTCGATGAAGTCGGCCACGCGGCCGGCGCTTTCCAGCATCTGGTTCAGCTCCTGGTCGGTGCCGGTCAGCTTCAGGTCGCTCCAGAACTCCTTGCGCAGCTGCTGAATGGCTTGCTTGGCAAACTTCAAACCCTCTTCGTTACGTGCCATGCCGCAGTATTCCCACATAATAAGGCCGAGGGCCTTGTGGAATTCGGTAGGCGTGCGGGTACCATTAATGCTCAGCAGCTTCTGCACGCGCTGGCGTACTTCGGCTTCGGCTTGGGCGAAGGCCGGGTGCTCGGTGGTAACGGGCTTGGGCGGCGTGTTGGCCAGGTAATCACCAATGGTGTAGGGAATCACGAAGTAGCCATCGGCCAGGCCCTGCATCAGGGCCGAGGCACCGAGGCGGTTGGCGCCATGGTCGGAGAAGTTACACTCGCCGGTAGCGTACAGGCCCGGAACGGTGGTTTGCAGGTTGTAGTCAACCCACAAGCCGCCCATGGTGTAGTGCACCGCTGGGTAGATGCGCATGGGCATCTCGTACGGGTTTTCGTCGGTGATTTTCTCGTACATGGCAAACAGGTTGCCGTAGCGCTGGCTCACCGCGTCGGCGCCGATGCGCTTGATAACGTCGGCAAAGTCGAGGTACACGGCCAAGCCGGTGGTACCCACGCCGCGACCTTCGTCGCACATCTGCTTGGCGTTGCGCGAGGCTACGTCGCGCGGAACCAGGTTACCGAAGGCGGGGTACTTCCGCTCCAGGAAGTAGTCGCGGTCGTCCTCGGCAATATCCTGCGGCTTGATTTCGCCTTTGCGCACGCGCTCGGCCATTTCCACCGTTTTGGGTACCCACACGCGGCCGTCGTTGCGCAGCGACTCCGACATCAGCGTCAGCTTCGACTGGTAGTCGCCCGACACCGGAATACAGGTGGGGTGAATCTGGGTAAAGCAGGGGTTAGCAAACAGGGCGCCTTTCTTGTGGGCGCGCCACGGGGCCGTCACGTTGCAGTACATGGCGTTGGTGCTCAGGTAGAACACGTTGCCGTAGCCGCCGGTGGCCAGCACCACGGCGTGGGCCGCGTGCTGCTGAATCTCGCCCGTAATGAGGTTACGCGTGATAATGCCGCGGGCCTGGCCGTCGATGATTACCACGTCCAGCATCTCGGAACGGGTGTACATTTTCACCTTGCCGTAAGCAATCTGACGCGACAGGGCCGAGTAGGCACCCAGCAACAGCTGCTGTCCGGTTTGGCCGCGGGCGTAGAAGGTACGCGACACCTGTGCGCCACCGAACGAACGGTTGGCCAGCAGCCCGCCGTACTCGCGGGCGAAGGGCACGCCCTGGGCTACGCACTGGTCGATGATGTTTACCGACACCTGGGCCAAACGGTACACGTTGGCTTCGCGGGCGCGGTAGTCACCGCCTTTAATGGTATCGTAGAACAGGCGGAACACGGAGTCGCCGTCGTTCTGGTAGTTTTTAGCGGCGTTAATACCACCCTGCGCGGCAATGGAGTGCGCACGACGGGGAGAGTCGTGGTAGGTAAACGCCTTCACGTTGTAGCCCAGCTCGGCCAGCGACGCGGCGGCCGAAGCGCCGGCCAGGCCGGTGCCTACCACAATTACGTCGTACTTCCGCTTGTTAGCGGGGTTCACGAGCTTGACGTTGAACTTGTGCTTCTCCCATTTCTCGGCCAAAGGGCCTTCGGGAATTTTGGCTTCCAGCTTCATAGCAGGTGTGAAGTGGTGAGGTTACTTGGTAAAGTAGAAGTACAACGGCATGGCGGCAAAACCGGCACACACGAGGATGGAGAAGGCGTAACCGAAGTACGTGATGAAAGGCGTGTACTTGCGGTGGGTCAGGCCCAAGGTCTGGAAGGCACTCTTGAAGCCGTGGATCAGGTGGTAGCACAAAGCCACTTGGGCCAGCACGTACAGCACTACGTACCACAACTGGTGGAACGAGCTAACCACCAATGTGTAAAGGTCGTCGTTGTTATTGATGTCTGGGTCCAGCGTGCCGAAGCGCGCTTTGTAAAAGAAATTGTATAGGTGAATTAGTAGGAACACCAGGATAACCGTGCCCAGCAGGCCCATGTTGCGCGACTGCCACGGGCTGTTCTGCTCGTTGTGGTTCTGGGCGTAACCCTGGCTGCCGCGAGCCGCTTTGTTGCGGCGCGTAAGCATGATGGATTCGTAAATGTGAAACACAAAACCCGCCACGAGCACCCATTCTACGGTGCGGATGACGGGATTTGTACCCATGAAGTGGGAGTAGATATTAAAAGCGACGCCGCCGTCGTTCTTAAATAGCTGAAGGTTGCCAATCAGGTGAATCACCAGAAACGAACACAAAAACAAGCCCGTAATGGACATGATGATTTTGCGGCCGATGCTAGAGGAAAGCGCGTTACTGAGCCAACTCATAGGGGAACGGAAGGGTGAAAGAAAGGTCGGTTGTACTGGTCAAAGGTACGGGCCGACCCGCTACGAAACAATTAACCCGTAAACGCCTTTAAATGGCTGAACCAGCCCGGTCTGCTTGTCGTTACACTCTGCAGACCACGTTATCAACCCGGAGTATTGGGTTTTTGTTAGGTTGCTTTCTGAATTTCTCTCCGCAGCTTTTAATCGGCACACGCTTATGCTGTCTTCTTTACTTCGCCGCCCAACCGGGCCGGGGCTGTGGCTCTGGTTTGTGGTTGGCTGCTTCCTGCTTTTGGCTCCCGATTCGGCTTGGGCCACGCACATTCAAGCGGGCGACATTCAGGCTAAATCGGACACCACCGCCGCCCGGAATCCGCGCAGGGTATTCTTCAAGATGATCCTGTATATGGAAGCCGGTATACCAGCTACTACAGCAAACAACCCGGAAACGATTTATTTCGGCGACGGCACCCGGCTTGAAGTTACACGCACGAGTGAGAGGCTGTTTCCAGGGTTTGTTTCTATTCTGCAACGGACCTTTCTATTCGAGCACACTTTCAACGCCCCAGGAACTTACGATGTGAGCCATGCGGGGGAGAATCGGTTTTCGAGTGTGGTGAACATAACCAACCCGGCTTCGCAAACTTTTTTTATCTCTACCCGCATCACCATTGACCCATTATTGGGATTGAACCGATCAGCGGTGCTAAACGCACCCGCCGTCGATTTGGCTGCCGTTGGACAGGTCTTTCTGCACAACCCCGCCGCTTCCGATGCTGATGGTGATTCACTGGCGTTTCGTTTGGAATTTTCCCAGCAAGCACGCGGCCCGGTTTCTGTTGTTAATTCCACGGCCCCCATTAACACACCATTGCCCCGGCCTACCGACGGGTATGTTTACCCTAACAACCCCCGCTTTGGCGGAGTACAGGTGCCCTACAGCGGACCGCCCACTCCCACGCTAAACGCTCCGGCTACTTACACTATTGATGCGCGCACCGGACAACTGGTGTGGAATTCCCCCGGCCGCGAAGGCGACTACAACGCGGCTTTTATTGTAGAAGAATGGCGCCGCAACCCCGACGGCAGCCGCAAGCAAGTTGGCTATGTATTGCGCGACATGCTCATCAGAGTAAAAGGCACTACTAACCGGCGGCCTACCGTGTTTGTGCCGCAGGATACCTGCGTAGTGGCCGGCGACCTGGTGGTAGGCAAAGTAAGCGCCACCGACCTCGACGATAACTTTATCCGGTTGCAGGCCTTCGGGGGCATGCTGCCGCCCGCCACGTTCCGCAAAATCAGGAGCAGCAACCGGCCCGGCAGTGCCCGCGGTGAGTTCCGCTGGAGAACCACTTGTGCCGACGTGGGTTCGGAGCCCAAGCTGGTGCTGTTTAAAGCCGAAGACTCGGTGAGTACCAGTGGCCCGTTCGTGCAGCTCATCGACGAGCGGGCGTGGCGCATTACCGTAGTGGGCCCGCCGCCGCGTAACGTGGTGGCCCAGCGCAACGGTAACAACGTAATTCTGACCTGGAACCAGTATGCCTGCCAGCTGAACCCCAACGTGCAGCTGCACATCTACCGCAAAGAGGGTCCTTCCAACTGGAGCCCTGGTGCCTGCGAAACGGGCATTCCGGCTTCCACGGGCTTTGTACGCATTGCCACCGTGCGCGGGGACCTGCAGTCGTACTTGGATACCCGCAACGGGCAGGGCATGGAGCGCGGCAAAACCTACTGCTACCGCATTTACGCTGAGTTTCCGCGGCCAGCGGGCGGCGCCAGCATCGCCTCGGCCGAAACTTGTGTGAATTTCGATGGCCGTCCGGCTGCGTTGCGCAATGTAACCGTCGACGCCACCTCGGCTACTGCCGGCCAGATTACGGTGCGCTGGACCCGTCCTGTGCCACCTACCGGAGCTACGTTCAATACTCCTTCGGGCTATGCGCTGTACCGCGCTACCCAGGCTGCTGCCACTGTGTTTACACGCGTAGACAGTACCACCAACCTGAACGATACCGTGTTTGTGGACCGCAACCTGAACACCGCGACCAACCGCTACCTGTACCGCCTGGTGTTCTTTAACGCTACCACGCCGCAGGGTAGTACCTACTCGCGGGAAATAGCCACGCCGGCCACCAGCGTGCGGTTAATCGGGACTTTCGATACCACCCGCACCCTCACACAGCCGCGCATTATTCTCCGCTGGACGTACAACGTGCCGTGGAACAACTCCCTGCGACCCGTAACCATTTACCGGCAGACCCAAGGCTCAAGTACCTTCACTGTCTTGGCTACCGCGCCTACCGATAGCGCCAGTGGCGGCACGTATACCGATACCGACGTGGTTGCCGGGCGCACTTACTGCTACTACGTAAGCACCGATGGACGGCTTGCGCTGCCCCGACGCACCAACCTCATTAACCTCAGCCAGCAGCTGTGCGTTACGCCGGTGCCGTGTACACCCGTGCTGCGGGTACAGGTCACCAACTGTGACAGTCTGAACGCCAATCTCTTTAACCTAGGCAAGGTGCTGCCGGGTACCACCCGCTACACCAACACCTTGCGCTGGCAGCCCGGCAACCAGCCCAACGGCTGCAACGCCACCGTGGCCTACTACCGCATTCTGCGCCAAAACGCCGAAGGAAGGTTTGTGGCAATCGATTCGGTGAGCGGCTCGATTACCACCTACGAAGACCGCAACCTGGAAACCTCAGCGCAGTGCTACCGCGTGCAGGCCGTGGATGCGGGGGGCCAGCGCAGTGGGCTGAGCAATGCTGCCTGCAACGATAATTGCCCGCTGTTCCTGTTACCCAACATCTTCACCCCGAACGACGACCGGGTGAATGACTACTTCACACCCAAAGTGGCTAGCCAGGTGCTGAGTGCCAAGGTGCAGGTGTTCAACCGTTGGGGCGCGAAGGTGTACGAAGGCCGGGCCAACCCCACTACGCTCCTGCTATGGGACGGCGGCGGTGCAAAAGGCAACGAGGGCATCGATAAGGGTGCGCGCGTAGCCGACGGCATGTACTACTACCTGGTGGATGTAGAATTCGCCGACCTCAACAAAACCAAGAAGACGTTCAAAGGGTGGGTGGAAGTAAACCGCTAAACCCAAATCCTTCCATGTGAAAAGGGCCGTCGGTAACGATGGCCCTTTTTATTTTTAGGCTTGTATGAGCTTCTTCTGGGCCGAATATGGATGTAAAACCAAGTCGCAGCAATCCGGGGAGTAGCGGGCATTGCTAGAGCAGATATACTATCTGCCTAGCCACCTTTTTGCGCATAAGCGCCTGAATGCGCACTTTGCGGCCCGTTTCCGGCCCGCCGAGCTTCGGCAGCCGTAGTATGGGCTTCACCGTTTCCCTTCCTCCATGAAAGCAGTAGTATTTCCCGGCCAGGGCAGTCAGTTTACCGGCATGGGCCGCGAGTTGTACGAGCAGCACCCCGAGGCCAAGCGCCTTATGATGCAGGCCAACGATATCCTCGGTTTTTCCCTCACCGATATCATGTTCAGCGGCTCCGAGGACGACCTGCGCCGTACCGACGTAACCCAGCCCGCCATTTTCCTGCACTCGGTAGCCCTATTTAGTACTCTGCCCGACCTGCGCCCCGACATGGTGGCCGGTCACTCGCTCGGTGAGTTTTCGGCGCTGGTAGCTGCCGGCGTGCTGCAGTTCGATGATGCCCTGCGCCTCGTGGCCCAACGCGCTCAGGCCATGCAGGCCGCCTGCCAGGAACAGCCCGGCACCATGGCCGCCATCCTCGGCCTCGACGATGCCGTGGTGGAACGCGTTTGCCAGGAAATCAGCCAGCAGGGCAATGTGGTGGTAGCCGCCAACTACAACTGCCCCGGCCAACTTGTTATCAGCGGCTCTACGGCGGGCATCGAGCAGGCCTGCGAAGCCATGAAAGCCGCCGGCGCCAAGCGCGCTTTGCCACTACCCGTGGGCGGTGCTTTCCACTCGCCGCTGATGCAGTCGGCGGAGGCAGCGCTGGCCCGCGCCATCGAGCAAACCACGTTCAGCGCCGGCCGCTGCGCCGTATACCAGAACGTAGACGCCGCGCCTCACACCAACCCCGACGAGATTCGCCAGAACCTGGTGCGCCAACTCACAGCGCCGGTGCGCTGGACCCAAAGCGTGCAGCGCATGGCCGCCGACGGCGCCACCGAGTTTGTGGAGTGCGGCCCCGGCAAGGTGCTGCAAGGTTTGGTCAAGAAAATCGCGTCCCAGGTGGACGTTGCATCGGCCGTGTAGTACAGCCTGTTTATCAAGCAAAAAGGCCCGCCGTGATTCGGTGGGCCTTTTTGTTTCAGGATTTTGTGGGTCTACAGGTCCCCCATCCAAGCTTCTACGGGCAGCGTGTCGGGGCAATCGGCCAGCAGTTGTTGCACGGTTTGGCCCAGCGCGGGATGCACCAGGGAAGGAGCTAGGTCGGCCAGGGGTACCAGGGCGAAGCGGCGCTTGTGCAGGCGCGGGTGAGGCAGCACGAGGCGCGGCGAATCCAGCACCACATCGTCGTAGAGTAGAATGTCGACATCGAGGGTGCGCGGGCCCCACATTTCTTCCCGCTCGCGGCCGGCTTCCTGCTCCACCTGCTGGCAGATATCGAGCAAAGCCTCAGGGGCCAGGGCCGTGCTGATATGTACGGCTTGGTTCAGGAACGCGGGTTGGGCTTCGAGGCCCCAAGCAGCGGTTTCGTACACCGGCGACACCGATACGATTTTGCCGGCCTGTTCGGCCAGAGCTACGAGGGCGCGGTGCAGTACCGCAACCCGGTTGCCGAGGTTGGAGCCCAGCAGCAAATAGGCAGTGTGGTTCATGCTAGGCTATACGGTCAAAAAAGGCCAAGGTGGTGTCGGCCAGGGTTTGGGCGGGCTCGGGCAGGTGCGGCTCGGGCCAAGGGTGGGCGCCGCCGAACATATGCCCCGCGGCCGGCAGAATGTGCAGTTCGGTGTCGGGTTTCAGCTCTTTCAGGCTGTGAACTTTGTGCACGGGCAGGGTTTCGTCCTGTTCGCCGTGTATTACCAGCAGCGGTTGGCGCAGCTTACGGCGCACGTTGTGCGGAATATCCAGGCGCAGGCGGTTGGCGTGGAAATCCTCCACAATTTGGTAGTACAGCGGCAGCTGCTGCTTGGTACGGGCGTTTTCCACGTGCCACACGCCGGTTTGCTGCCAGTGCTGCATCATATCGTCGGGCCAGCCGGGGTTTACGTTGGTGATGGGTGCCCAAGCTGCTACGGCCCGAACGCGCGGGTCTTCGGCAGCTTTTAGCATAACCAAACCGCCACCGCGGCTGTGGCCCACCAGGTAGAGGCGCGACAGGTCCATCTCGCTGGCTGGAACGGGTGTGGCACCGGGTTGGTGCAGGGCGTCCAGCAGACAGCCGATGTCGTCGAGCTCCAGGCTGAAGTTGTTTCGCCCGAAGGCGTCGAGGTCCTCCAGGTCGCCGGTGCCGCCCAGCACCACGCCGTTGTGCGAGAGGTCAAGCTTCACGAACACGTAACCATGTTGGGCCACGTAATCGGCCAGTACGTTGAAATGGCCCCAATCCTTGAAGCCCTTGAAGCCGTGCACGAAGACCACCACTGGCTTGGGCTGGCCATCCGGCACAAACCGGGCATCGGCGCCAAAAGCGCGAGAATGGTGCGCGGGCGTCAGCACAAAATCGAGGCGGGTGGGGGAGTTGTTCGCGGGCATGGGCAAGGGGAGGCGGGAATAAAAAGCGGGGGCGGAGCCAGTCGAAATAAATACGTAAAGGGCAGCGAAACCAACGATTTGTTGGCCTGTTTGCTTTAGAGGCCTGTTCCGAGTAAAACACGGGCCGGCTCATGCTCGTTTGCTTTGCGCGTGGCAACCGTTCTCAAGCCGGTGCCGACGGCCGTAAAGCTAGCCGAATGCGCGGGCCGCCGTACCCGCTCCGAACAAAAACCGCCGCCGCGTGCGTATCATTGCGCCGCCCTTCCCCACCGCATGAAGTTTTCGCTGGACGACATACAGGCCCCCATTGCGGCCGAAATGCAGGAATTCGAACAGAAATTCCGGCAGTCCATGCAAACGCGGGTGCTGCTGCTCGATAAAATCATGGGCTACATCATCAAGCGCAAAGGCAAGCAGCTGCGCCCGATGTTCGTGTTTCTGACGGCCCACACCGCCGCGCCCGACCCCGGCGCCCAGCTTTCCGAAGCCACTTTCCGCGGTGCGGCCCTCATTGAGTTGCTGCACACAGCCACGCTGGTGCACGACGACGTGGTGGACGAATCCAACTACCGGCGCGGCTTTTTTTCCATTAACGCGCTCTGGAAAAACAAGATTGCGGTACTTGTGGGCGACTATTTGTTGTCGCGCGGTATGGCGCTGGCGCTGGAAAACGACGATTTCGACCTGCTCAAAATCGTGAACAACGCCGTGCGCGAGCTGAGCGAAGGGGAACTGCTGCAAATTGAAAAAGCCCGCCGCCTCGACATCACCGAGGACGTGTACTTCGACATTATTCGCCAGAAAACGGCTTCCCTTATTGCCTCCTGCACCGCCGTGGGCGCCGCTTCGGCCGGGGCCGACAAAGCCACGGTGGAGCGGGCCCGCCTGTTCGGCGAGAAAGTGGGTATGGCGTTCCAGATCAAGGACGACTTGTTCGATTTCGGCACCGACGAAATTGGCAAGCCCGTGGGCATCGACATCAAGGAGAAAAAGATGACGCTGCCGCTCATTCACGCCCTGAGCAAGGCCTCCTGGCTGACCAAGCGCCGCATTATTTACAACGTGAAAAACAACGACGGCCGCTCCGACCGCGTGCAGGCTGTTATCGAGTTCGTGAAGCAGTCGGGCGGGCTGGATTATGCCATTCAGCGCATGAAGCAGTACCGCGACGAGGCCCTGGAAATTCTGCACACCTTCCCGGCTTCGCCGGCGCGTACGTCGCTGCAGCAACTTATCGATTATACCATCGAGCGGGAGAAATAGGGCGCCGTTGACTGCAGATATTGTGGCTAACACGCAAGAGCGTGCCACGCCCCACACCAAAGCAAACGCCCCGAACTCGTTCTTTGCAACGAGTTCGGGGCGTTTGCTTTGGTGTGGGGCGGAGTGCTAGGCTTGCTCAGCCGGAGGAATTTGGTAGCTAACTTTATCTGGGGCCACGTCCGATACCGCGAAGGTCACACCATCAAAGGTGCTCTTGATGGTTATTTCGTGGGTCATGTCGCAGCCCGGGCACTTGATTTCTTCGGTTTCGAACTGCCCGTCGTCTTCGGTAGAGTTGGCCAGGTGGTCGGCGGGGGGAATACCAATCAGGTCGGTGAATACTTCGGTCTGGCACTCGTTGCATTCAAACTTGAGGCCCACGGTATGGCCTTGCAGTTCACTGATGGGCGTGGGCGAGTTCGGTTTTTGCTGAATCCACATAGGGAAGGGGCGGTTTGGTTGAGAAGGAAATGGGTCGGAAATGGACGTGCCACGCGGCGGCGGCCCGTACTAGCACATACGCACCCCGTCCCGAAAAGGTAACCCCGGCTGTATTCCGACGCGCTGGGAACCGCACAAAAACCTTGTGCGGCCCGGCGTGGTGCTGTACTTTCAGGCCACGTAATTCGGCTGCTTTGCCTTACCCTCTGAGCCATGTCTACCCCCGCTGCTGCCCCCCTCAAACTAGCCCGTGTGCCTCGGCTGCGGTCCTTCAAAAACTCAGTGGCTATGGCTGGCAACCCCGTTCCGGTCATCGATGAATACCTGAACGAATACGGCGACACCATTGGTCTGCACCTGGGCGGGGTAATGCCCACGCTGCTCACCCGCGACCCCGGCCTGATTCAGCACATTCTGCAGAAAAACCACCGCAACTACCCCAAGTCGGAAATGTCGCACGGCCTGGCGCGCTACCTCGGCAACGGGCTGCTTACGTCGGAGGGTAATTACTGGCTGCAACAGCGCCGTCTTATTCAGCCGGGCTTCCACAGGCAGCGCGTAGCCGGCCTCACCGAGCTCATGCGCACCGTTATTGAGGAATGCCTGCAGCCGCTAACTGCCCAGGCGAAGGAGCAGGGTGGTGCTGCGGAAGTGGAAATACACGAACTGATGACGGTGCTGACGTTTCGCATCATGGCGCGCTCCACGTTCAGTTCCAGCATGAGCGAAGCCGAGCTGGAGCGAATGGCCGAGCTGCTGACGCTAAACCAAGCCTTTTACGTGCGTACCCTGCGCCAGCCGTATCTAAAACCCTGGCTGAACGTGAGCGGGCAATACCGCCACCACGACGGGTTAGCCGCCGAAATGCGCAACCTCGTGCGCCGCTACATTCGGCAGCGCCAGGCCGCGCCGGCTACCGAGGAGGCGCCCAACGACTTGCTGCAAATGCTGCTCGATGCCCGCTACGAAGACACCGGAGAACCCATGACCGAGGAGCAAGTGCTCGACGAAGCTGCCATTCTGCTGGTGGCCGGCCACGAAACCTCCGCCAATGCCCTGTCGTGGTTGTGGTATTTGCTGGCCAGCCACCCCGCCGAGGTAGCCAAGCTGCGCACCGAAATGCAGACGGTTCTGGGCGACCGAAGCCCGCAGTTTACCGATTTGCCCAACCTGCCGTACTCCTTGCAAGTCATTCAGGAAACCATGCGCCTGTACCCACCAGCCTGGATTGTGGACCGTGTGGCCCTTGAAGACGACGAATACAACGGCCTGCCCTTGCCCAAAGGCACGCTCATTTCGGGCTACATCTACGGCGTACACCACTCGCCCAAGCTCTGGGACGAGCCCGAAGCTTTCCGGCCCGAACGGTTTGAGAAAGAGCGCCTGCGCGAGCAACCGGCGTATGCCTACCTTCCCTTTGGCGGCGGGCCGCGCCTGTGCATCGGCAACCAGTTTGCGCTTACCGAAATGCAACTGGTGCTGCTGGAAACCCTGCGCCGCTTCGAGGTGGAATTAACCGACGACGCGCACCCCGGTCTGCGCCCGCTCATTACCCTGCGGCCCCGCAACGACATTCGGCTGCGGTTCCGGTTGCGCTGAGAGCTTCGCCGCGCGATAAACCCATTCGCCTTTTGCGGGTTGAGGTTTTGCGTGCAATCGACGAACTTTGAGCGCCGCACGGCTCGCCCGGGTTGCCTGTCTGGGTAGCGTTGCATCTTCTTTTATGCCCAACCACACCTCCATTTCGGCACCGCTGCCCGGTACTCTGACCGAAGCCCACGCCGAAATAGCCGCGCTACGCGCTGCCCTGGTCGATCAGCAAAAGCTGGCGCGTATTCCGGCGCAGAACCCCAACCCAATTTACCGTTTGGGGCCCAACCAGCAGCGGCTGTTTGCCAACCCCGCGGCGGATCGGCTGGCTACGCAACTGGCGCCAGTGGAGCAGGATATGTGTCGGGAAGTAGTATTTAGCTGGGCCATGGAATCCTTGGCCACCGGCGAAGAAATACAGCGTCAGCTGCAGGTGGGCAACCGGTACTTCGCGGCCCACATCGTGCCGTTTAAGCCGGAGCAGTACGTGAACATGTACCTGACTGAGCAGACGGCCCTGGTGCTGGCCCAGCAGGAGCAAGCCGCGCAACAATCCTTCATGGAGCGAGTCCTCGACACGGCGCCCGTGGTCGTGTTCGTGCGCGATGCGGACGGGCGCTACGTATTTAAGAATGCCGCCGCGCGTGCCTTGTGGGAACAGATGACCGAACCTGCATCTACGCCCGAAGTAGCGGCCACACAGGCCAAAGAACAGGCCGGTTACGCTGCCTCGGATGCCGAAGTACTGGCCAGCGGCGAGCAACGGGTAGTGGAAGTGAACCTCACCTTGCCCAGCGGGGAGAAGCGCTGCCTGCAAACCATTAAGCAGCTCCTGCGCTGGGAAAACGGCGAGCCGCACGTGCTGGGCGTTAGCACCGACGTAACGGAGCTGAAACGCGCCACCGACGCCGCCACCGCGGCGGCCAAGGCCCGCGAGAATTTCCTGGCGAACATGAGCCACGAAATTCGCACGCCGCTGAACGGCGTGCTGGGCATGGCCGGCCAACTGGCTAAAACGCCGCTGAATATGCGGCAACAGGAGCTGGTGGGCATCATTCAGCATTCCGGCAAGCACTTGTTGGGCGTTATCAACGATGTGCTGGACATGGCTAAAATCACTTCCGGCAAGCTGGAACTGGCCCAGGACGCCTTCGATATTTGCGAAATGCTTTTCCAGGCGGCGTCGCCGCTTCTGCAGCAGGCCCAGGAAAAAGGCATTACGGTGGTGGCCAACCGCCTGCAGGATTCCTGCCCCAACCCGCGGGTCGTCGGCGACCTGCAACGCCTCAGCCAGATCATTCTCAACCTGCTCTCCAACGCCATTAAGTTTACGCCGCCGGGCGGGCAAATTACTGCCAGTGGCTACCAGGTTGCAGAAACGCCCGACACGCTCACCATCGAGTTCAGCTTCGCCGATACCGGCGTAGGCATTGCGCCCGACAAGCTGGAACGCATCTTTGAGAACTTCACCCAAGCCTACGCCGATACCTCCCGGCACTTTGGCGGTACTGGCCTCGGGCTGAGCATTTCGCGGGCGCTGGTGGAGCGGATGGGCGGCAAACTCAATGTGGTGAGCGAGGTGGGCAAAGGCAGCACCTTCTCTTTCTGCCTCACGCTGCCCCGCGCCAAAGAAACACCCGTAGCCGCCGCGCCCGTTACAACCGATTACGACACCGGCGCCTTGCGCGGCAAACGCCTGCTGCTGGTCGAGGACAACGACATTAACCGTTTGGTGGCGCGCATGCTGCTGGAAGAGTGGGGCGCCCAGCTGGACGAAGCCGAAGACGGTGCCAGTGGCCTGGCTTATGCCACGGACAAGGCCTACGATGCCGTGCTGATGGACATCCAGATGCCCGGCATGAGTGGCCTCGAGGCCACGGTAGCCATTCGGGCCTTGCCCGATGCACAACGCGCCGAGGTGCCCATACTAGCCCTAACCGCCAACGCTTTCCAGAGCGACACCGAGCAGTACCTCGCCGCCGGCATGAACGACTGCGTGGCCAAACCCTTCGATGAGGCCGAACTCTACGGCAAACTCGCCGCGCTGGTGCGGTAAGAAAGCGCCGCTAAAACCTAGTTCCCCTCCTCAGCTGAGGAGGGGTTAGGGGTGGTTGACTTCTTGAGCTAATGGCTGATAGCTGTCAGCTAATAGCTTTTCAACCACCCCGCCCTGCGGGCACCCTTGCTCAGCTGAGGAGGGGAACTGAGCCTAAATTTAAAACCCGGCGGGCCGCTTACAGCCACCAATGCGCCTGCGGTAACGCGCCCCCGCCGATGGTTACGGTTTGCCCAAGCTGGGGCGTGGTAACGGGCAGTTGCTGCCGTTCAGCTTCGGCCACGGCCCGCTTCACGGGCTCGTTCCAGGCATGGTTGGCTTCGGTGAAGGCGCCCCAATGCACGGGCAACAACACTCGGCCGCGCACATCTGCGGCGGCCTGCACGGTTTGCTCGGGCATCATGTGAATCTGGTTCCAGTCGGCGTCGTACTGGCCGCATTCCATCAGAGCTAGGTCGAATGGGCCGTGCTGCTGACCGATGGTTCGGAAGTGCGGCCCGTAGCCTCCGTCGCCACTGTAAAACACGCGTTTCGTAGCCGATTTAACCACCCAGGAGCTCCAGGAAGTGGAGTTGCGGTTGGTAAGGCCACGGCCCGAAAAATGACGGGCGGGCGTGCTGATAATCGTCAGGCCGGGCAGTTGTACCGAGTCGTTCCAATCCATTTCCCTGATGCGTTCGGGCGCGACGCCCCAGGCCAGCAGGTGCGCGCCCACGCCCAGCGGCACGTAGAAATGCGCGGTTTTGTCCTTCAGCCGCAGTATGGTTTGATAGTCGAGGTGGTCGTAGTGGTCGTGGGAAATGAGCACGGCGGTAATGGGCGGCAACTGCTCGGCGGTAATGGCCAGTTGCGGGTTGTAGCGCTTGGGCGTAACCCAGGAAATCGGCCCCATGTTCACGCTCAGCATGGGGTCGAAGAGAATGTTTTGGCCGGCTATTTCCACCAAGCTGGCGGAGTGGCCAAACCACGTTACGCGCAGCGCATCAGCCGTTTTTTGGGTAATGCGGAGCGAATCAAGCGGCTGCATGGGCAGCGGTTGGTTGGGGTCTCGGTGGGGTACTTTGCCGAACAAGAACTTCCACATTACCGCCAGGATATTGCTGCCGGTCATTACTTCGGTGGGCACCAGGTTCTGGAATTCACCGTCTTGGTAATGGCCCGATTTGGCATAAGCCGCGCGTTGCGCTTTGGTGGGTTTGCCGCCCAGTTCCGGGCTGAGGTTGGCGAAGGCCACCCCAGCCAGCAGAAGCAGGGCAATTAGGCTGGCCGTTAACCGGGCAAGGGTGCGAAGAGGTTTGCGCATAAAGCAAGGCAGTAGCGGCAACCGAATGCCGGGCGCCGTTGGAATGGTAGTCGGGGAACAGTGGCAAATACCTTAAACCAACGCCACTCGACCCGTTTTGCTACTTTGCCGCCATGAACCTCCCGATAAGTCTCCTCACTACGCCGGCCGCGGTTGTACCGGTGCTTGAAACGCCCGATTTGATTCTGCGCGCCCCCCTGCTCAGCGACCTGACCGACGCCACTTCCATGCACAACGACCCGGCCTTTTACCGCTTCTTGGGCAACAAACCCGAGAACCAGGAAGGCGTGTGGCGGCGCCTCTTGGGCCACTTGGGGCACTGGGCTTTGCTTGGTTACGGTACCTGGGCGGTTGAAGAGAAAAGCACCGGCCGTTACATTGGCGGTGTGGGTTTCTTCGACTTACAACGCGACCTTACGCCTTCCATCAGCGGGGTGCCTGAGGCCGGCTGGGTGTTTGCGCCGCGCGTACACGGCCGCGGCTACGCCAGCCAGGCCCTACAAGCCGCACTGGCCTGGGCCGATGCCCATTTCACCAACGCCGAGCGTATTACCTGCATCATCGACCCTGACAACGTGGCCTCCCTGCGTCTGGCGGCGAAATTTGGGTTTCAGGAGTATGCACGTACAACCTATCACGACGAACCCATTCTGCTGCTGGAGCGGCTCAAGCCCACAGCTTCATCTTCCACTGAGAAGCACCAGGCGGCAGCTTCGATTTAAGGCAAGCCTGCTCTCTAAAAGGAATAAGAAGCCACGGCAACACGGGCCGGAGCAGTATCACAGCCCGGAGTTGCCAGACCACCATCGTGGCTGATGTTGAAAACGGAAACACAACGGCACGAATGGCGCGGAACCGCAGCGGGGCCGGCAAGCTAAGCTTGCCGGCCCCGCCGTCGTTGCTGAGGTTGCTGATGTCTGGCTCCCCCTCTCCCTTTGGAGAGGGGGCCGGGGGTGAGGCTCCTACTCCGCCAGCAGCTGGTCGATGGTTTTGTTGAAATCGGCCTTTTCCTGCTCGTAGTATTTGCCCGTGCCGGGACCCGAAAAGCCCGTGTGAATCTTGCGCACGTTGCCCTTCTTGTCGAGGAAAATGGTGGTGGGGAAGGCCTTGAAGGCGGCGAGTTGCGGCAGGGAAGCGGCTACCGAATCTTTGTTGGAAATGCCGGCCACGGCCAGGTCGTAGCCCACGTTCATGCGTTCCTTCATTTTCAGCAGCTTCTGCGCGGCTACTTTGTAGTCGGGGCTGCGCTCGTAGCCCAGGCCAATGATTTCCACGCCGCGCTGCTTGTTTTGCTCGTACCACGGCGCCAGGAAGTTGGTTTCGTCCATACAGTTCGGGCACCACGAGCCCAAAATTTGCAGCACCACCACTTTGCCTTGGTACTTGGGGTCGGTGGGGGAGATGGCGCCGCCCTCGTACACGTTCGGGAACTTGAAATCGAGGCGTTTCTGACCGGGTTTCATGCCCACAATGGCATCAGCGTTGGCGAGTTTGGCGTTCGGGTCGGGCTTGGCGGTCCAGGTTTCGTGGCCGCGTTTGCCGCTGTAAAAGTCGCCTTTCAGCGTGCCATCGGGCTGCTTAGTGGCGGTGAACAGAAAACCATGACTGCCGTCGAAGGTGGTCATTTTAACCGTGTTGCCCTCAACCTGGCCATCGAGGTAGCGGTAGTCGCCGGTGGTAGTCAGGAATGTGCCCGCCACATCGGAACCGGTTTGCTTGAAAACGCCCACGGCCGGGTAGGTTTCGCCTTCATCGTCCTTGAAAGTTACGTTCCAGGTACCGTCGACAGACTGCGGCTGGCCCGTAACGGGGAAAACTTTCTGCGCGCCTTTCGTGGCTGTGAACGGTACCCGGTACGGCTCCGGGGCATCGTACTTCACCCACGTGCCTTTGAGCTTGTCGGCGCCATCGGCGCGCACCACCAGCGCGGCATCGAACACACCCAACCGAATGGTAGTGGAGTCACCGGCCGTGGTTATTTCGTCCAGTTTCAAGCGTTCCTCACCGTTGCGCAGCGTAACGGTAGGTTTGCCGCCGTCGGTAGCCACGTCAAACAAAAACGGTATTTCCTGGCCCTGGGTCAGCAGTACGCCGCGCCAGGTGCCGGCGGTTAAAGCAGAAGCCCCCGTAGCATTCTGCTCGGTGCCCGAAGCCGTGGTTTTATCCCCACCGGAATTGCAGCCGGTTAGCGTAGCAGTCAGCAAAGCCACGCCCGTAAGCAGGCGGCCCGAAACGAAACGAAGAGTCATGTGTTTACTAAGTAGAGTAAGGCAGCGGCGTATGCCGCAGCATGGGTAACGTACCTCGAGTACACCCGGCAACCCAACATGGTGCCGAAACCCGCGTAGAACCAAGCGGCGAATATAAAGTTTGTCCGCCGTGCGGTGCGGACTATATTTGCGCGCTGTCTTCAGAAACCCCTCTGGGGGCTTGTTTTTGTCACTTCTTTCCCGCTGATATCCTATGGCGTTCGACCTGGACATGATCAGGACCGTGTACAACGGTCTGGGTGAACGAGTAGAGGCTGCCCGCCGTGCGGTAGGCCGTCCGCTCACGCTCACCGAAAAAATCCTCTACGCCCACCTTTACAACGGCGCGCCCCAGCAAAGCTTTGAGCGCGGCGTGTCCTACGTTGACTTCGCTCCGGACCGCGTGGCCATGCAGGACGCCACTGCGCAGATGGCGTTGCTGCAGTTCATGCAGGCCGGCCGCGACAAAACCGCCGTGCCCTCCACCGTGCACTGCGACCACCTCATTCAGGCCAAAGAAGGCGCCGAAGAGGATTTGGCCATTGCCAACGAAGAGAACCGCGAAGTCTACGACTTCCTGGCTTCCGTTTCCAATAAATACGGCATCGGCTTCTGGAAGCCCGGCGCCGGTATCATTCACCAAGTGGTGCTCGAGAACTACGCCTTCCCCGGCGGTATGATGATCGGCACCGACTCGCACACCCCCAACGCGGGCGGTTTGGGCATGCTGGCCATTGGCGTAGGCGGTGCCGATGCCGTAGACGTAATGGCGGGCATGGCCTGGGAACTGAAGTTCCCGAAGGTTATCGGCGTGAAGCTGACCGGCAAAATGTCGGGCTGGACGTCGGCCAAAGACGTTATCCTGAAAGTAGCTGGTATCCTGACCGTGAAAGGCGGCACCGGCGCTATCGTGGAGTACTTCGGCGAAGGCGCCGAAAGCATGTCGTGCACCGGCAAAGCCACCATCTGCAACATGGGCGCTGAAATCGGGGCTACCACCTCGGTGTTTGCCTTCGACCAGAGCATGGCTACCTACCTGAGCGGCACCGGCCGCGAGGAAATTGCCCAACTGGCTTCGGGCGTGGCCCAGCACCTGCGCGCCGACGACGAAGTATTCGCCAACCCGGCCAACTTCTACGACCAGCTCATCGAAATCAACCTTTCCGAGCTGGAGCCGCACGTAAACGGCCCCTTCACGCCGGACGCCGCCTGGCCGATTTCGCAGTTCGCCGCCGCCGTGCGCGAGCATGGCTGGCCCGCCAAACTGGAAGTAGGTTTGATTGGCTCGTGCACGAACTCATCGTACGAAGACATCACCCGCGCCGCTTCCATTGCCTCGCAGGCTGTAACGAAAGGCCTCACCGTTAACGCCGAATTCACGGTAACGCCCGGCTCGGAGCTGGTGCGCTACACCGTGCAGCGCGACGGTTTGCTGGATACGTTTGCCGAAATGGGCGGCGTGGTATTGGCCAACGCCTGCGGTCCGTGCATCGGCCAGTGGGCCCGTCACACCGACGACCCCAAGCGCAAGAACTCCATCATCACGAGCTTCAACCGCAACTTCGCCAAGCGCAACGACGGCAACCCGAACACGCACGCCTTCGTGGCCTCGCCCGAAATCGTGACGGCCTTCGCCATTGCCGGCGACCTGACTTTTAACCCGCTGAAGGACACGCTCACGAACAAAAACGGCGAGCAGGTAATGCTCGACGAGCCGCGCGGTGTGGAAATGCCTCCGCAGGGCTACGCCGTGGAAGACGCCGGTTACCAGGCACCTGCCGCCGATAGCTCGGCCGTGCAGGTAATTGTGGACCCGAACTCCGACCGTCTGGAGCTGCTTGAGCCCTTCAAGCCGTGGGAAGGTACCGACCTGATGGGTCTGCGCCTGCTCATTAAGGCCCAGGGCAAGTGCACCACCGACCACATTTCGATGGCCGGCCCCTGGTTGAAGTACCGCGGCCACCTCGACAACATCTCGAACAACATGCTCATCGGGGCCATCAACGCCTTCAACGGCGAAGCTAACCGCGTGCGTGACTTCGTGGTGCAGGGCGAGTCGTACAACTCGGTGCCGCAGGTTGCTCGTAACTACAAGTCGATGGGCATCGGCACGGTGGTTATCGGCGACGAAAACTACGGCGAAGGTTCTTCGCGGGAGCACGCTGCCATGGAGCCGCGCCACCTGGGCGTACGCGCCATCATCGTGAAGTCGTTTGCCCGTATTCACGAAACCAACCTGAAGAAGCAAGGCATGCTGGGTCTCACCTTCGCCAACAAGGCCGATTACGACCTGATTGAGGAAGGCGACACCATCGACATCCTCGGCCTGACGGACTTCACCCCCGGCAAGCCGCTGCAGGCCCGCCTGCACCACGCCGACGGCGACACCGACCTGATTACGTTGAACCACACATACAACGAAGGCCAGATCGAGTGGTTCAAAGCCGGCTCGGCCCTGAACCTGATTCGTCAGCAGCAGGCTTCGGGCAGCGTGCTGTCGGAGAAGTAATTTTCGGCTTCGGCTACATATAAAACCGGCCGCTTTCCGTGAAGGAAGCGGCCGGTTTTATATGTAACATTCTCTTGAACCACAGAAGGCATATCGACCACTGAACAGATACATGTTTATCGGTACAGCTTTTATCCTTCTGCGATGTCATTGGAGTTGACTCTCGAGTATACAAGCAAAGACAGCTGTTGAAGTTGAGATTAGAGAATATCCAAAAGGTGAGAAACGGATGATGAAGTGGTTTGATTACTTCTATTACCGAGTTGCCAAAACCTTCTTTAGAAAAGATGGCAGTGCTGCCGTAAGGGCGAAGACGCTTTTAAGTGCACTGCAAGCACTGCTGGTATCAACCGTTGTTTTACCAGTGATTAGAACCGTGGTGGACCGTCAGGTACTAATTATGTATTCGAAGAAAATAGCTACAACAGCTGCTCTACTAACGGCAGTATTGCTTGTTGCTAACCACTTTCGATACAACCGAAAGTACTTCGCGTTGAAAGAGAGTTGGCAGCACGAAACACCTGCCCAGAGCCGCATCAGGGGGTATATGGTCAGCTTGGCCATACCAATGGCTTTCCTCGTGCTGTTGCTTGGAATTTTCTTGACTAGGTATAAGAATTAGATCGTTCCGTCTCCTTTCGTGCTGCAGTTCGCCTGCTTGAGGAGAGGTCCTTTTGTAAAAGGAATTATGTTCTTTCATCAACCATTCAACACCGCTTTTTTGCACCATTCGCTTGCTGCAAGCTTCCCGTTTTACCATCAAGAGCCCGGTAACTTTGGTTTGCAGTACATCAACTTCACGCAGCAGCATTTCTAGAAACTGGCAACTGCTTACCGGGCTGAGGCACTTGCTAATTTTATAATGGCACATCCGCTCAGCCCTACTTACCCCAGTCTTCTTTCTCGCATGAAGATATTACTCATTGCTGCAGCCCTGCTTCTGACGGCTACGCCAAGCACGTTAGCGCAGAGTGCCGCCCTAAATGCGCGTATTGCGCAACTGGCGCAAGCCGAGGAAGCCAAAGTCATAGCTTGGCGGCGCGACTTCCACCAACACCCTGAGCTGGGCAACGAGGAAACGCGCACGGCAGGTATTGTGGCGGCGCACCTGAAAAGCCTGGGCCTGGAAGTACAAACCGGCGTGGGCCGCACCGGCGTAGTGGGCATTTTGCGCGGCGGCAAACCCGGCCCGGTGGTGGCCCTGCGCGCCGACATGGACGCCCTGCCCGTAACCGAAACCAGCGGCTTGCCCTTCGCGTCCACCGTGAAAACCACCTACCTGGGGCAGCCCGTGGGCGTGATGCATGCCTGCGGCCACGATGCCCACACGGCCATGCTCATGGGCGCGGCCGAGGTACTGACCAAGGTAAAAAAGGACTTGCCCGGCACAGTGAAGTTCATCTTTCAGCCCGCCGAAGAAGGATCGTTGCCCGGCGTGGAGGGCGGGGCCAAGCTGATGATAAAGGAGGGCGTACTTGCTAACCCCAAGGTAGATGCCGTTTTCGGCCTGCACATCAACGCCCAAACCGAAGTAGGCCGCCTGAGCTACCGTCCCGGCGGCGAAATGGCCAGCTCCGACCGTTTCACCATCAAGGTACTGGGCAAGGGCGCCCACGGCGCCCGCCCCTGGAGCAGCGTGGACCCCGTGGTAACGGCCGCCCAAATTATTATGGGCCTGCAAACCATTGTGAGCCGACAGGTGAACCTCACCGATGACGCCGCCGTGGTGACGGTGGGCACCTTGAAGGCGGGTGTGCGCTACAACGTGATTCCCGCCGATGTGGAAATGAGCGGCACCATCCGTGCCTTTAGTCCGCAGGCGCAGGAGCAAATCTGGGCTGCCATCCGGCGTACGGCCACCGGCATTGCCGAAAGCGCCGGGGCCAAAGCCGAAGTCAGCATTGAACCCTACGTGCCCGTGACCTTCAACGACCTCCCCCTCACGGCGCGCATGGTGCCCACGCTCCAAGCCGTGGCCGGCGGCGCGGCCAACGTGCAGCAAGTCAAGGTGAATACCTGGGCCGAGGATTTCTCGCTGTATCAGGAAAAGGTGCCCGGCATGTTCGTATTCCTGGGTGGCATGACCAAGGGCCAGGACCCCGCCACCGCCGCCGACCACCACACCGCCGGGTTTCGGCTGGATGAAAGTGGCTTCACTTTGGGCGTGAAAACGCTGGCCACGCTGGCCGCCGATTACCTGACGATGAAGAAGTAGAAAGCATCCGTTTTTAGGGCCGGAGCAGTTGTTTAAATTGCTTCACTTTGCTTATCCAGTTCTACCCCATGAAGTTTATTATAACGCTATTGGCGTTTGCTACTGCTTGGTTTTCAGCGGCACCTGCTACGGCTCAGGTGAAAACGGCGCCCATGCAAAAGATGGGCAAAGCCGGTATGGTGGAGGAATACAATGTGCTGGTGGGTAGTAAGGATGTTCGGCAGGGTGCGTACGTGCGGTACTTCGGGAGCGGACTTGGCGGGGTGCGGGTCCTGGAATCGGGCAACTACGAGAACGGGCTGAAGGAAGGCGAGTGGCAGGTGTTTTCTGAGCAGCCGCCCTGGAATAAACTGGTGAGTAAAGGAACGTACCGCGCCGGGCAGGCCGATGGCTGGTGGACCTACTACCAGCTTATTGCACCCCGGACGGCAAAACCTGCGGTTACCATAGGGAAAGACACCGTGCAGAAAACGGGCTACTCTGTTAATATCACCGATGACACGGCCGTGCCCCAAGCCCAGGGACAGTGCGCACTGGGCAAGCGAATTGGCATCTGGACCTATTATGATAGGCAGGGGCAGGAGGTGCAGAAGGTAAATCACTTCACCAACCAACTGCTTTACTGGCGTAAGAACGACACCCTGGCCATTAGCAGCGCCGCTGCCGCAACCCACCCCGTTCTGTATGCGGGAGGGAGGGAGCAATTAAAAGCTGAGATATACCACCGCCTGGGCCCCGAGGCTTGGTCGGCTTTTATCAGCAAGAAAAATGTGTCGGTGTTTGTCTTTGCAGTGGCGGCCGACGGGCAGCTAACCGGTCCACTACTAGCCGATAACCCCTCGCCCAACCGCTATGAAAAAGTGCTGTTGAGCGCCATGAGCAATGTGCCGGCTCAGTGGCTCCCCGCTGCTGTTAACGGGGAAAATCAAGCGGGCGAGTACAGAGTTAGGATTACCACCCAACGGGAGGTCATGAGGACCGCGCAAGGTTTTAGTGAGGGCGTCAGGACAACGGTGGAGCCTCTCGGGGAGTGACAACCGTTGTGTGTACAGAGGTACCTTGCTGCCGCAAATGAGTTTACTCCAGGTTACCAACATCTCCTTTCAGGAAGCCGGCAACTTCGGCCTGAAGAACATCAGCTTCACTCAGCAGCCGTTCCAGAAACTGGCCATTGCGGGCGAAACCGGCGCGGGCAAAAGCACGCTGCTGCAAATCATTGCCGGCCTGGTGCAGCCTGGCTCTGGTGAAGTGCGCTTTGAGGGCCAGCGCGTGGAAGGCCCGCAGGAGAAGCTGGTGCCGGGCCACGCGGGCATTGCGTACCTCTCGCAGCAGTTCGAACTGCCGAAGTTTCTGCGGGTAGAGCAGGCGCTGCAGTACGCCAACACGCTCGCCGACGGCGAAGCCGACGACCTGTTTGCCCTTTGCCAAATCGACCACCTGCTCACGCGCAAAACCAACCAGCTTTCGGGCGGAGAGCGGCAGCGCATTGCCCTGGCCCGGCTGCTGCTGTCGTCGCCGAAGCTGCTGCTGCTCGACGAGCCGTTTTCCAATCTGGATTCAGCCCACAAAAAGACGCTGAAATCGGTTATTGCGGCCATCAGCGAGCAACTGGCCATTACCTGTATCCTCGTGTCACACGACCCGCCGGATACCCTTTCCTGGGCCGATGAAATTCTGGTGCTGCAAGCCGGCGAAATCGTGCAGCGGGGCGCGCCCACCCACATTTATCGGCAACCGGTGAGCGAGTACGTGGCCGGACTGTTCGGCAATTACAACGTGCTGAAAGGCGCCATTGCCAAGCTGTTTGCCGAAAAGGCCGGAGTGCCGCTCCAGAAGGGGAAGCTGCTGGTGCGGCCGGAGAACTTCCGGCTGACGGACGCCGGCAAGGGCATAAAGGGCACCGTACGGGCTACAACCTTCTACGGCAGCTACACCGAACTGACCGTGGCAATAGCCCGGGCCATCATCGTGGTAAAAACGACCGAAAGGAGCGTGGGAGCGGGCAACACGGTGTTTTTGTCCCTTAGTGCCGAGGATGTGTGGTGCTGGTAAAGCACAACGGCCACTCCCTTGCGGAAGCGGCCGTTGTACATGGTCAGAGGTTCTTGTTTACGTGGCGGTTAAAATCGTGTTCAGCTGACCGGCAGGCACGAAGTTGCAGGATAGAGGAGTCCAAGTATCTGCCGATGCAAGGACCGAATAGCCAAGCACTTATTGTGCGTTAGCTCGCTGCAAAGTACCGACCGTGTTCGGCCACTGCGCAATACCTACAAGTAGGTATTTTTAGTTTGAGGAGCCACACCGAACGAGTTTTTCAGGAACCCGGTCTGGCAATAGGCGTACAGCCTAAAGCGCACCGGCTCCACGGCTGGTACCGCACCTCATTCAACGCACCACGCCATGACTCCCGACCAGCACCAGCCCACCAACAGCACCCCCAACGAAGCCGACGAAGCCCAAAGCCGTACCGGCCAGCAGCCTGCTTCCAACGATACCGCTGCCACCCCCGAGCCAACTCAACCAACCAGCACCCAAGGGCATATGGGCGACGGTGCCGGCCAGCGCGGCGGCTACGGCGACAGTGACCAAACCAACGGTATGGAAGGCGCTGAGCAACCGAAAACAGATCAGGAAGCCTAAGCTCGGCAAAGGATACAATGCTGAAAGGGCCGTTTCCCGAAAGGAGAAACGGTTCTTTTTGTTTGGTTATGAACTTGGCTAAGTCCGTTACAGCGTAGCTACCTGTTCCTGCTGCGCTTCCCGGGGCTTTTGCACCAGGTAGTAGTAGGCCAGCACCAGCAGGCCCGCCGTGAACGGCAGCAAGGATAAGTGTTTGCCGGTAACGCCCCGCCACACCAGCACGTTATCGAAGTGAAAAAACTCGCTGATCATCCAGTACGAGTTGGCCGTAATCCACAGCAGTATGGCCAGGTTGTGGGCCAACTCGGATTTCAGGTGGCGGGTGCGCCAAAAAATGATGACGGCAATGGCCAGCGTGGGAACAACCATGCTCAGTCCCAATGGCTTCCACAGCATGCACCAGCTCACGTCCTTGAGCAGCCAGAACACGATGTGCAGGTTTTCCATGCGGCGGAAGGAGGCCGGAATGGCGTAGGTGGGCTCGGTAGCAGTAGGTTGCATGGTTATGGCAGCAGCAGGTGCGCTAAAGGTACAGTGTCAGATTAGGCGTCAGCAAAGAAAAATAAGAGCACGGTGTTGTATGTTTGCTTTGAATTGCAAAGTTCTTTTAAATATGTTTGTGCCGTGCTCTTTACAGCGTTAATCGCGCCTATTCTGTTTTCTCATGCGCAACTTGCTTAATCCGAAGTGGTTATTTGTACTTAATACCTTGCCACTTGTGGTGCTACTGCTGCTGCTTGGTGGTGAGTATTCGGTAATTCGTTCATTGCTGCCGCCTCGCAACGGGGCCATGTGGGCGCAATTGGGTGGGACGTTGCTGGGGCTTGGTGTACTGCACGCCGCCTACGGAGGGTGGCAACTGTGGCGGCGGCGCCCGCTACCGGTGGCGTACGGCTTGCTGGCACTGCTCGTCAACATTGGGTTTCTGATGGTGTACGCAGCTTATTTCATGAATGAGCTAACGCCGCCGCCCGTCCCGCGTTGGATGGTACCCAGCGAGTTGTCGTTCTACGCCGTTACGTTTCTGATGCCCACGGTAGCGCACGCGGCCTTGGTGCTGCTCGTGCATTCCGTACCCGACGACCGGCCCATAAGTGCTTTGCCCAGTTTTGGGGTGGCTGCGGCCGTACTGCTGGGTTTTGTGTTGCTGTTTATGATACCGTGGGGGCATTTGCCTGGTGGCGCCTTCTGGCAAGGAATCAGCAGCCTGGTAATTGTAGCGGGTACACTGGCATTTCTAATGGCTTTGTCGCGTGGAGCATACATTCTGCTAAGCCAAAAAGCGGGTTTGTGGGAAGAGTACCAACTGGTATTCAAAGTGTTGATTGCGGCCGTACTTCCGCTGGTGGGCTTGGCAGTTAACAATGGGCTGTTGTTTGGCTCGATGGGAGGGGGGCAAGGGATTTTCGGGGATTTCGGCAGCCCGTGGTTTTACGGGTTGGCACTGGCAAACGCCTTGCTGCTATGCCTGCCGGCTCCCCGCAACAAGTGGGCACAGCTGGTTTTACTGGCGGCCCACGGCGCCACGCTGCCGTTCACGCTGTACTTCTTCGTGGTGTTTCTGCCGTTTCTGCCGCTTTCGGTGCTGGCGTTGTTGCTTATAGGCCTCGGCTTTTTGCTGCTTGCGCCGCTCTTGCTGCTGCTGGTGCACCTGTGGGAGCTGAGCAATGACTTCGAACGCTTACGCGGGCAGTTTGAGCCACGGGTGTTGGTGGCGGTGGTGGCGGCTGGGGCCCTGGTGCTGCCCTTGGCCATTACAGGTACTTACCTGCACGACCGCCGCACCCTACACGCAGCGCTGGCCTACCTCTACGCTCCCGATTACAGCCGGCAATACAACCTGGACGAAAAAGCCCTCTTAAACACGCTGGCTGCCGTGCAGGAAAACAAAACCGACAACGGCTCGATGTTTGGGAGCCGATTACCTTATCTGACGTCCTACTTCAACTGGATTGTCCTCGATAACCTCACGCTCTCCAACGACAAGCTCGACCGCCTGCACCGCGTGTTTGCTGGCACCAAAATGCCGCCTGCCAACCGGTGGCAGCAGACAGCCGAAGTATTGCCCCGCGCCTCCCTCAGTCAGCTCGCCAGCCGCAGTACCTACAACGCTCGGCAGGCCGCCTGGGTGAGTTGGGTGGAGCTTGAAATGAAGAACGGCACGGGCTCTACCGCTGAGTACGCCACCATGCTGGCGCTGCCCCCAGGATGCTGGGTGAAGGATTACTACCTCGACATTGGCAAGCGGCGCGAACACGGCATTCTGGCGGAGCAAAAAGCTGCTACGTGGGTGTTTGCCCAGATTCTGAACGAGGGCCGCCAAGACCCCGGTTTGCTCCATTACCTCTCGGGCAATGAGGTGGCCTTGCGGGTGTTTCCTTTTGCGCCGCTGGAAGTACGGCGCACGGGCATTTGCCTGGTGCACAAAGAGCCCGTAGCCCTCGTCATCGACGGCCAATCGGTACAGCTCGGCAGTGCCGACGCGCATCCGGTGGTGGCCGAAGTAGCTACGACGGGCCGGGAAGTAGTGTACATAAGCCGCCACGCCAAACAAGCCCTGCCGCTGGTACAGCGCCAGCCGTACTATCATTTTCTGCTCGATGTATCCACCGGCCAGCAGGACCGCAAGGCCGGTTACGCACGGCGTGTACAGTCTGTGCTGTCAAAACAGCCCTTGCCCGCCGCGGCCCGCTTTAGTCTTGTAAACGCATACACCCGCACGCTTCCCGCTAATGCCGACTGGCAGCAGGAACTCACCGCGCAGTCGCTTTCCGGCGGATTTTATGCCGGCGGGGCCATACGGCAAATACTAACCGCCGAGCAACGGCAACCAACGCTGACCTACCCAGTGCTGGTGCTCGTAACCGACCAACCTGCGCTAGCCGTTTTAGACGCTGATTTTGCTGATTTCCGTGCTGCCTATCCGGAAAGCTCCGCGTATTTTGTGCTGGCTGCCGACGGCCTGTTACAGCCCCGGTCACTGCTGAAGCATGCGCAAGAACCCTGGCCCGATGCCCCCGCGCCAGATGCCGCCCCGCAGGTGCGGGCCTGGCCTACCACCAGCCGCCCCATTGCCTTTCTGCCCGATGACGAGCAGCCCAACGTTGTGCTGGCCAAATCGGCCGTAACACTTCCGGCTACCATCAACGCCCAGCAGAGTTGGCAAACCGGACTGTTATTGCAAGGCTACTGGCAGCAGCAGACAATGTATCCGGCTGCCGCCCAAGCCACGCGGATACCAGCTATTCAAACCAGCTTCCGCTCGGGTATCATGACGCCGCTAACGGCCTACCTCTCGCTCGAAAACGACGCCCAGAAGGCGGCGCTTCGGCGCAAGCAAAAAGAAGTGCTAGACGCTGATGCGGCGCTGGATGCTGGCGAAACATCCGCGCCCACAACCGTGCCCATCGACGGCGGCGCCACGCTTCTACTGGCTGCTGGTGGCTTATTAGGGCTGCAGCGTCTACGGCAGCGCTCGGCCAGGAAACGGAAATAGGAAATCCGGCCGCCTTGGAGCCGTCGGGTTGTAGGGGCCACCAACATCAAGCCCAACAGCTAATTCCCGTTTACTCCCGTATGAAGCCAAGCTTGCCCGATGAGCCCGCAAGCAATTCCATGACAAAAACTCTCAAATCTGTTGCGAAAGGCGCTGCCTACGCGGGTGGCGGCCTGTTGGGCGCTCTGGCCCTGTATTTTACCAGCGCTGCGGTGCTCGGCCGTATTCCGGTAGGCCGGCGGCGCGGGCCCGAGCCGGATGCCATTGAGGGGTATATCCTGTCGAACGGCGTGCATACCGACATTGTGCTGCCCGTGCAAACCGACCAAATGGACTGGCTGCAGCTGATTTCCTACGCCCACACCAAGGCCGCCGACAGTTCCATGCGCTACGTGGGCTTTGGGTGGGGCGACAAAGGCTTTTACTTGAACACGCCCACCTGGGCCGAGTTGAAAGCCCGTACCGCCGTGGAAGCCATGTTTTGGCTGAGCACCACGGCCATGCACACCACCTTTCACCACCAGCCCGAGGAAGGCCCGGAGTGCGTGCGCCTGCACCTGAGCCGCGCCGAGCACGCCCGCCTCATTCACTTCATCAAGAAAAGCTTCGACTGCGACGCAGCCGGCCATGCGCGCCACATCAACGGGCATAGCTACGGCCTGCACGATGCCTTTTACGAGGCGCACGGCACTTACAACTTGTTCTATACCTGTAACTCCTGGGCTAACGCAGCCCTGAAAGCCGCTGGCCAACGTGCCGCTCTCTGGACGCCCTTCGACTTCGGTATTTTTCGGCACTACCGTTAGCAACTGATCGTGCTTTGGTATTGCCACCTGCGCCGGCTTGGCTTACTTGCGCCTCTTTGCCGCCGCTGTTTATGCCCACCATTTTCTCGCACGCTTTTGTAGCCGCCGGCCTCGGCCGTGTACTACAACGTGGCCACCGCCCGGCCCGTTTCTGGTGGCTCACGGCGTTGTGCTCCATTCTGCCCGATTTCGACGCCATTGCCTTTCGCCTCGGCATTGCTTACGAGAGCATGTGGGGCCACCGCGGCTTCACCCACTCCTTCGTATTTGCGGGGCTTACCGGCTTGGTAGTGGCTTGGGTTGGCTGGCCGCAGGAGCAAGGGCGTAACTGGTGGCGGTTGGCGGCTTGGTTTGCCCTGGCCACGGCTACACACCCGGTGCTGGACATGTTCACCAACGGCGGTCTGGGCGTGGCGCTGTTCGCGCCCTTCAGCGGGGAACGGTATTTTTTCCCCTGGCGGCCGGTGCGGGTGTCGCCCATTGGCGGCGGCTTTTTTTCGTGGCGCGGTGCTGCCACACTCGCCAGTGAATTCGTGTGGCTGTGGTTGCCTGTGCTGCTATTGCTGGTAGGCAACGGACTGCGCCGCCGGCAAGGCAGCCGTTCAAACTAGCAACCGCTCGAATTAAACCCAACTGCCGGAAAAGAAAACGGCCGCTCGAGGGCGGCCGGAGAGTGGAACGGGTGCGGTTTAGTTAAGCCAAAGCTCAACCACCGGCTCGAAACGACGGGTGGCAAACGCCCCGTACGGGCGCTCGGCATAAAAGCCCAGCACGTGCACTTGCGGCTCACCGGTACGGGCGTTGCGCTTGTACTCGATGGGGTACACACAGCCTTTTTCGGGCCAGTCGCCAATGTGGTCGACGGGGCGGCGGCTGGCGTCAATGCAACGGGCGTACTGCTGGACAGGGAGGGACACGGGAAGTTTGGTGTGCTTTGTTCTGCGCATATCCAAAAATACGGATATAACTTGATAACTAAAAATGTTAGGTATAAAAATACACAGCAAAGTAAGGGAAATAGTGTTTTATAATAGGATTAAAGGTGTATTAATTCGTCTTGTTAGAGAAAAAAGTAATAGCGTTCGGAACTATTTCTATTCGACTTGAAAACAAATTGCTAAAATAGTTAGTAAATAGCGGCGTCGGCCAACGGAAAAGTGGGGGCCGGCCTGCTCTATGACGCGCCTTACGCCTTTCTCCGTTACCACCGATTGGGCCGGCTTCACGCTGCCTTTGTTTGCTTGCCCCATTCCGGCTGGGTTTCCCTCACCCGCCGACGACCACTTGGAAGCCTCACTAAACCTGTACGAGTTGCTGTTCGCGCACCCAGCCTCTACGTTTCTCGCCCGCGTTAGCGGCGACTCCATGGTGGGAGCCGGCATTCGGTCCGAAGACATCATTGCCGTCGACCGCGCCCTGCCGCCCGCCGACGGGTGCATAGTGGTGGCCGTACTCGACGGCGAGCATACCCTGAAACGGCTGCGAAAAAAAGGGAAAAGCACTTGGCTGGAAGCTGATAACCCGCGCTATGCCCCCATTGAGCTGGTGGAAGGCAATAACCTGACGGTGTTCGGGGTGGTGACGCACGTCATTCACGATTTTCAGCCGAAGAAACTGCGTACCACGCTGGCTGCCCGCAGCCGCAAACGCGCCTAACGGCCTTAGCCATGATTGCGCTGGTCGACTGCAACAACTTTTACGTGTCGTGCGAGCGGGTATTCCAGCCCCGGCTGGAAGGAGTGCCCGTGGTGGTGCTCAGCAACAACGACGGCTGCCTGATTTCCCGTTCCGACGAAGCCAAGGCCCTCGGTTTTCAAATGGGCGAGCCGTACCACCTGGCCCGGCCCCGGCTGCGCGAGCATAACGTGCGGGTGTTTTCCTCCAACTATCCGCTCTACGGGGACCTGAGCCGCCGGGTAATTCGGGTACTAAGCGAGTTCACGCCCGAGGTCGACGTATACTCCATCGACGAATCGTTTCTGAACCTGGCCGGTTTTCGTTACCACCAACCCGACCTGGCAGCTTACGCAGCCCGCATTCGGAAAACGGTGCTCGAGCACGTGGGCATTCCAACGTGTGTGGGGGTAGCGCCCACCAAAACGCTGGCTAAAATGGCCAACCGTTTGGCCAAGAAACAACACGAGCGGGTGTTGACCCTGGGCACTTCCGAGCAGCAGCAAGCTGCCCTGCAAGCCACCGCCGTAGCCGATGTGTGGGGCATTGGGCGCCGCTACGGGCACAAACTGCAGGAGCTGGGGCTAACCACGGCGGCCGACTTAGCGGCTATGCCTGAAGGCTGGGTGCGCCGCCATTTGGGCGGCGTGGTGGGCGTACGCCTGTGGCAGGAATTGCACGGCCGTCCTTGCCTTGATTTCGACCCCGAAGCGCTGGAAGACGAGCCGGACCGGCCGAGCCGGCGGCACAGTGTGGCGCATACCCGCTCGTTTGGGCGCCCGCAAAGCGCACCTACTGTACTCAGCGAAGCCGTGGCCTCTTTTGTGGCCCGCGCCGCCGAAAAACTGCGCCGCCACGGCCTGGCGGCACACGTACTAACCGTGCTGGTAGGCACCGACAGACATGCGCCTACGGCCGGGCCCAAAACCTACACCGCCGTAACCACACTGCCCACCGCCACCGATGACACCGGCACGCTAACACGAGCCGCTTTGCACCGCTTGCGGCAGTTGTTGCGGCCCGGCACCGCTTACCACCGGGCGGGCGTGGTGCTAAGCGGACTGGAGCCAGCCGGACAAGCGCAACTGGGTCTTTTTACGCAAACCCCCGAGCAGCTTTTGCGCAATCAGCAATTGATGAGCAGGTTAGATGCACTAAATGGGCGCTTCGGCAAAGACGCCGTACGCTACGCCGCTGCGGGCCTGAGCAATGAGCAATGGGCCGGTCGGCGGCAACTATGTTCACCGGGCTACACCACCGATTGGTATAACCTCTGGAACATTCGGGCTTAGCCTTACCCAGAGGCCCGTGAAGCGGGCTTGACAAGTACGGGCACGCAATAAATTACGGGCGCAAGGACAGTTTATGGGCACTAATGCCCGCGGCGCTTTCCAGTTGCAGCACGTAAAGCCCAGGGGCAAGCCCGCTTACGTCGAGGGAGGTAAGCGGTGAGCTGCCGGACCACTGCTTTACAAGTCGGCCCGTGGTATCGAGCAAACGAGCTTGGGTAAGGCGCACGCCAGTGCTAGGCGGCGCCACATGTACGATCGTACTGGCCGGGTTCGGGTATACCTGCCAAGCCGCGGCAGTACTGGCCATGGTCCGCGTGGGCAGCACCTGCAGGTAACGAACCTGAGCGGCATCGGCGGCGGCTTGCAGCTGCGAGAGTGAAGGGGCGGCCAGTACGGCAAAGGCTACGGTAACCGAATCGTTAGGGGCGAGCTTGCGCAGCACCGCGCCCACCACGTGCGACACATCGGCGCCGGCAGTGCCACCCGCCGTGCGCTGCCGCGTACCGGAACTCAGGGTCAGAAATTTCTCAGCGGTGGAAAATCCGTCGCGCAGGGCTACGGGCGTGGTAACGGCGGCGTTGTTATCGAAGGCGTAGTAGCTGGCCGCCGTGGTGGCCGATGGCCCCAGCAATTTTACGCCCGTGTACAAAGTAGGGCGCAATACATCGAATACGTAGCCCAGAGCACGGGTGGAGTCCCAGGCGGCTACGTTCCGGCCTGATTCGGCGGGTACGTCCCAGTCCATGAACAGGCCGGCGTGCAGGGGGCGCAGGGTGTCGGCGGTGAGGTTGCGCAGGGTGTATTCCACCACGGCGTAGTCACGGTCGGCGGGAGTGGCCCATGCAAGGGCGCGTTGTCGCACGCGCACGCCAATGCTGCGGCCATTTGTAAGGCTCGGCAGCGAATCCTGGAATGTGCCCTGGGCCCGTTGATCGGTGCCCACGGCGGGCAGGAAACGAAGGGGCTGAAGGCGGAAAAAGTCTTCGTCGGAGCGGCTGCGGGGAGTACCGCGCAGGCGGTCGGCTACGCGGGCAGGGCCGGTGGCTACCATCAGGCCGCCTTCGCTGAGTAAAATGGTAGAATTACGGTAGGTGATGCCGGCACCAATGTCGGCGTCCTGGCCTTCGTAGGCCAGGTTGCCGCGGCTGGTTACAGTAAGGTGCAGGTCGCTGGCCGTCAGCACCACGTAATCGGGGTTCAGTTCCAGCACGATGTATTGGTCGTCCTGAAACCCGCCGGCGCCGGTGAAGCGGCAGCGCAGTACGCCCCGGCTGTTAGGTGCCGCCGAGGCCGCTACGCTCAGTTGTAACGGAGCAGTGGCCGTGCCGTTAGTGGCCAAATTGCCCAGCGTAGCGGTGCTGCCGCTGGTAATGCTGAGTGCGGGGCTGAGCGAGGTAACCGTGAGCGTGAGGCCCTGCACGGGTTGCAGCAGGTTTTGCACCGTAAGGGTGAGCTGAGCCGAGCTGGCGGGTATCAGTCGGGCCACGCTCAGCTGGCTGCGCACTTGCACGGCCCGGGCCGTAAGGGCAGCCGCCAGCGCCCGTTTCACGTTCAAGCGGCCGGTTCCCAAGCGGCCCAAGTAGGTGGCATTGGTACCGATGCTGTAGATGTCGTCGGTAGTTTGGCGCAGCAGCGCGGCTACCTGGGCACCCGTTAGCTGCGGGTACTGGCTGCGCACGAGGCCCGCCGCCCCGGCCACTAGCGGCGCCGCAAACGACGAGCCACCGACCGGCGTGTAAGTGGAGTCGTTGGTGTAAACGGTGGTCAGGATCTGCTGGCCGGGGGCCGAGAGGTCAACGTGGTAGCTGTAGGTGTTGGAGAGGCCCTTGGTGTCGTTGGGTTCCAGCGCCGCCACCGATACCACGTTCTCGTAAGACGAAGGGTAAAAATCCAGCTCGGCGTTGGTATTGCCAGCGGCCACCACCACCACTGCGTCGCGGTTGATGGCGGCGTAGCTGATGGCGTCCTGCTCGAACTTCGACTTGCCGCCGGGGCCGCCCCAGGAAGCGTTAATCACCTTGCAGCCGTGGTCGGCGGCATACACAATACCCTCGAAGCCGCCGAACGCGCCGCCGGGCCGTGTGCCGTAGATTTTAATGGGCAGGTAGCGGCACTTGAAGCCCACACCCGCAATGCCGCGGCCGTTATCGGGCCGGGCCGACGAGCAGCCGGCCACCAGCACGCCGTGGCCGTTGGCGCCGCCGCGGGCGGTGGTGGGGTCGTTGTCGTTGTCGCCGGTGTCCCAGCCGCGGAAGTTGTCCACGAAGCCGTCCTGGTCGTCGTCGAGGCCGTTGATGGGGTCGGCGTAGTTGCGCTTTTCCTGGCCCCGCAAATCCTGGTGAGTGAACATGGTGCCGGTATCGGTAATGCCAATGACCACCGAGGAGTCGCCTTTGCTGATGTCCCAGCCGCCGTAAGCGCGAATGTTCTTCAAGTAGTACTGCCCGCCAGCGCGGGTAGAATCGGCAAACGGGTCGTTGGGCTGGTACAGCGGCTGGCGCTGGTAGAGCGGCTCCACGTATTCCACGGCACCGGTGCTCAGCAGTGCCTGCCGTACTTTACTCAGCGGCGTTTCCGGTGGGTAGCTGAACTGGTAAATCGTGCGCAGCTCCACGCTGCCGGGCTTTTCGGGCGAAGGTGGTACGGCGCGCGGAAACTTCTGCCGCAGACCGGAGGCGCTGAGCTGCTGCAAGGCCGTTTCCACCTTGCTTAAGGGCTGGCCGGGGCTGAGTTTGAACACCACGGCACCGGGCAGGGTAGGCGAGGGAGTTGCCGCGCCAAGCCCGGTGCTTTGCGCCTGAACGGAATCAGAAATGGAAAGCCAGCTGAAGGCGGCAAGTAACAGGAATAGAGCGTGTTTCATGGAGGCGAACGGTGGAGCGAGGCCGAGGTGTTCTAACTACGTAAATTTAGCCGCTCTGCCGCAGCTGAGCCCCGACTTTTCGACCAACCCCTCCTAATATTCCCCTCAACCTCCAACTTCGGGGCATGATTAACACCACGCAAAAGCACCAAGCCACCCTGGAGCAGGCCATTCGGGCGCTGCACAACCGCACGTACTTTTCCCATTACCCCGAAAACCCACTGCCCGATGTGTACGGCCCCGACGCCGACGCGCAAGGCCGCGCTGCCTACGACGCCCGCCGCGGCCAGCCCTACGCCGAGTTGCAGCAAGGCGAGCCAGAAGCCTGGGTGGGCCAGGAAGAGTCGCCTTACGAGCAGCAGCCGCTGCACATTACATACCCGTATTACGCGCCCGAAACGCTGGTGTGCAACGCCCAGCAGGCATTCGGCCCGTGGCGCAAGCTGAAGCCCGCCGACCGCGCCGCCATCCTCATTGAGGCCCTGGAAGGCATGAAAGCGCGCTTTTTTGAAATTGCTCATGCCACCATGCACACCACGGGGCAGGCGTTCCTGATGTCGTTCCAGGCCTCGGGCCCGCACGCCGCCGACCGGGCCTTGGAAGCCGTGGCCGCCGGCTACGAGGAGCAGACGCGCTTACCGGAGCAAGCCCAGTGGGATAAGCCCACAGGCAAATACACCATCAGCCTGCGCAAAACCTGGCGCGCCGTGCCCAAGGGCGTGGCCCTGGTAATTGGCTGCGCTACGTTTCCCACTTGGAACACCGTGCCCGGCATGTTTGCCTCGTTGGTAACCGGCAACCCCGTCATTGTAAAGCCGCACCCCAAAGCCGTGCTGCCCATTGCCTTGGTAGTGGCCGAAGTGCAGAAAGTGCTGGTGGCCCACGGCTTGCCTGCTACCATCTGCCAACTGGGCGTGGATGCCGATGACCGTCTGATTACTAGAGAGCTGGCCGAAAACCCGGCCGTGAAGCTCATCGACTACACCGGCGGTACGGAGTTCGGTAATTACATCGAAAGCCTGCAAAGCCAGGGCAAGGTGGTATTCACCGAGAAAACCGGCGTTAACTCGGTTATCCTCGACAGCTGCGGCGACCTTGACAAGGTGGTGCAGAACCTTGCGTTTTCGGTGAGCCTGTACTCGGGCCAGATGTGCACGGCCCCGCAAAATTTCTTTATTCCGGAAGCCGGCGTGCAGGTGGGCGACACCCTGGTACCCTACGAGGAAGTGGTGCAGAAACTGGCCAGCGCCGTGCAGGGTTTGGCCGCTAACCCCAAGGCCGCACCGCACGTGCTCGGTGCTATTCAGAACCCCGCCACGCAGGAGCGGGTGGTCCAAATGAGCCAGCGCGGACACCGCAACGCCTTGGCCCACGGCCAGGTAGACAACCCGCAGTTCCAGAACGCGCGCACCTGTTCGCCGTCGTTATACGAGCTGGACGCTACCCAAAAGGAGCATTTCAGCCAGGAGTTGTTCGGCCCCATCCTGCTGGCCATCAAGACCAAAGACACCCACGAAAGCATCCGGTTGGCGGCCGAGCTGGCGCGGAAGCATGGCGCCATCAGCTGCGCGGCCTACACCACCAACCCCGAGCTGAAAGAGGAAATCATGGACCAGATGAGCCTCGCCGGAACGCCCGTGAGCTTTAACCTGACGGGTGGCATTTACGTGAACCAAAGCGCCGCTTTCTCCGATTTCCACGTGACCGGCGGCAACCCGGCCGGCAACGCCTCCTTCACCAACCCCGAGTTTGTGCTCAAGCGCTTCACCTGGGTAGGTTTCCGTGAGCCGGCCACCAGCTAAGCAACCGCCAGTCAAATGCAAAACGACCCGCCGGAAAGTTCCGACGGGTCGTTTGCGTTTCAGGGCCTAATAGCTAGCTAGTAGCCTTTGGGCTTGCTGTATTTGTATTTCTTGGGCGCTTTCACCGTCTGAAACTTGTAAGGGTTGTTCGACTGATCGGCCAGACCCAGGCCGAAGGTGCCGTTGTTTTTTTCGCGTTGTTCCTTGAAGCGCGACTTGTCGTTGGCGCGCTGTTGGGGTTTTACCTTCACCGAGCCGTAGCTGCGCGGGTTGGCCATGGTGGCGTCGCCGCTGCGGGAACAGGCACTACTGCCGATGAGAAAAAGGCTGAGGGGAATGAAGTATACTATGGATTTCATGGCGAGTGAAGTCAAGGGTGGGCGCCGACCGAAGCACAAGCAGCAACGGGATGGGCCCGTGCCGGCTGCAATCGGCTGATTTTGGTAACCGTCCCTTTATACTGCATTAAGCGCCAAAATGATACAGCACCGGCGGAATGCCGCAAGCCCAGGCACGCGCAGCAACCGGCCGAAACAGTAAAAACGATAATCGCACACCATTTTATTGACTTTTGCGGAAATGTAATACTGGTGCAGTAGCCGGCAGCTACAAACTCAAGGCCTCGCGAAACCGGATGGATTGCTGCCGCGACACTTCCACCTCCAGGCCCCCACGAAGACTGATTTTAAGGCTGTTGCTAAACCACGGCTCCACGTTCTCCACCCATTTTAGGTTGATGATTTGCTGACGGTTCGCCCGGAAAAACACCTTGGGGTCGAGGCGGGCCTCCAGGTGCTGCAGGCTGCGGGTAATGAGCGGGCGCACGTCGTGGAAGTGCACGCGGGTGTAGTTATCGGCCACTTCCAGCAGTTTTACATCGGCCAGGCGCACAAACCAGCACCGCTCGCCGTCTTTTACAAATACCTGGTCGGTTTCGCGCAGCACTTCCCGAGGTGCGGCCGCTTCTTCAGGCGCCTCGGCATCGGCCAAAAGGGCGGTACGCGCCTTGGCCAGCGCGGCAGCCAGGCGCTGCACGTCCACCGGCTTAAGCAGGTAATCCAGCGCATTCACCTCGAAGGCCTGAATGGCATACTGGTCGAAGGCGGTGGTGAAGATGACGTGCGGGGCGTGGTCGAGGCTGGCTAACAGCTCAAAACCCGAGCGGCCGGGCATGTGAATATCCAGCAGCAGCAGATCGGGCTGCAGGTTGGGCAGAAGCTGCTGGGCTTCGTCGGCGTGGCGGGCTTCGCCTACTACCTGCACATCGGGGTGGCGCTGGAGCAGGTGGCGCAGCTCCTGGCGGGCCAGGCGCGAGTCGTCAACGATAAGGGTTTTCATAAGTCGGGGTAATACGTTTTCCTAAACCGGGCACAGCCGATGGGACCGGGCCTAGACGTCGTTTCGGCCGGTAATGCCGCCGAAGCAGGCCGCAAAACTATCAGCCCAGCAGATACGCCGGGGGCTGGGGCTGCGCCGTAGCGGCCTGCTCGACCGGCAGCCGTACCCAGGCGGTTACCAGATCGGGAGCAGTTTGCTCCAGCCGCAGTTCGGCCCGCTCGCCAAAGAGCAGGCGCAGGCGCTCGGCGGCGTTGCGCAGGCCGGTTCCGGTGCCGTCGGGGCGGGAGCGGGGCGGCTCTTGGGCAAGCTGGCCGGTGTTTTCCACAGTCAGCAGCAGCGCGCCGGCTTCGCACCGGGCCTGCACCCGCAGAATACCGCCGTCGGGGCGGGACGACAAACCGTGCTTGATGGCGTTTTCCACCAGCACCTGCACCAGCATGGGCGGCACCATCACCGGCAGGCAGTCGTCGGGCACGTCCACGGTGTACTGCAGGCGTTCCTCCAGCTGCAAGGACTCCAGCTGCAGGTAGTCGCGCACCACGGCCAGCTCGCGGTGCAGCGGCACCTGCTCGGTGCGGTTTAGCTGAATGGCGTAGCGCAGCAGCTCCGAGAGGTGGCTGAGCATGGTGCGGGCCCGCTCAGGGTCTTCGCCAATGAGGGCGCGAATGTTGTTGAGGCCGTTAAACAGAAAGTGCGGATTGATTTGCGCCTTGAGCGTCTGCATCTCGGCTTCGCGCACGGCGGCGGCCAGCTTCCACTTGTCTACCTCGGCCTGGCGGTAGCGGCGCAGGTATTGCAGCCCAAAGTACACCGCCGACCACAGCCAGAGCACAAAGTTGACGTTGAGCACGTAGCCAAAAAACTCGCCCCAGCCCTGCGGCTTGCCGTTGGGCTGCAGCAGCGGAATGATGAGCAGCAGCACCACGGCCCACACCACAACCTGGCTGAGTACCGCCAGCAGCAGGTTGGTGATGAGCAGGCGCCACAGCACCGAAAGCAGCGGCAATTGTACCCAGTCGAAGCGCTGAATGAGGTAACGCAGCCCGTGCGAAATGCCCACCATGGTAGCGGCCACAACCACCTGAATGAGTACAATGCTGGGCGAGAAGCTGCGACTGAACATGGAGTAGACGGCGACGCCAAATACACCATACAAGCCCCAGCCGAGTAGCTGCAGGCGCCAATATAGGCGCACGCGCCGGGCAGAATCAGTCATGAGCGAAAACCGAGAAGTGTGTGCCTGAAATTAGCTCAGGCCGAAGGCGACCGGCGAATAGCTGGCCTTGTTGCGCTGATGGGCAAAGAACAGCACCACAGCCAGCGTAAGCAGCGAAACCGCCACGAAAGCCGGAATCAAATACAGATGGTCGAGGGAAACCCGCAGACCGATGAACATGCAGCCAAACGCAATGAGGCCGGGCCACACGGCGTACGCTTTCTGGTTAAAGAACCAAGCGTAGGGAAAGAAGTGCGCGCCCGTAATGATGCCGTAACTCATGATGAAGTACTGCGGCGCCTTGATGTACACGAAAATCAGGAACGGGAAATAGAACAACTGTGCGAAGTTCAGCCACAGGCCCAACGGCTGCAGCGGGTTGCTTTTCACCGTCCAGGTGGTTTTAAAGAGCTTGGAAAGCAGCAGCGCCAGCGGCAGCATCAGCCCACCCACGATAAAGGTGAACAACGCCTTTTGCGACACGCTGTAGGGCAGTGCCCATATCCCGGCAATGCTGGCCCAAAGCAGGCTGGCGGCCGTAATGAAATCAACGCCGTTTTTGGCTTTTACCGACAGCTCCAACCGGAGGGCGTCGAAGTCTTGTTGCGTTACCATATCGATGAGGTAGATAAAAAAGTAGTGGAAAGGGAGGTAAAAAACCGGTCGGCTTCATCCGCAAGGCTCGGCAAAGGCTGCGAATAAAGCCGACCGGCAAGGTATTTCTATTTTTTGGCCAGCGCGTGCTGCTTTAGGAAGGCATCGGTTTGGGCGAAAAACCACTGGGTATCGTCCCACATCAAAAAGTGCTTGCCGGCCTCCGACATTTCGATTTGGTGCTGGGGCAGTTTCGCGTATTGCTGCGCGAAAATGGCGCGGGTGCTTTCCTTGGTCGAGCCGTAGGGCTTGTAAGCGGCCCAGGCGCCCAGGACCAGCGCCGGTTGCTGAATCCGGCCCAGCTCAGCGCGCAAATCGGTGGTGTACATGTCGTACATGGCCTGGCCCACGGTGGCAGGGTCGGAGAGCTGGCCCCAGCGGGCTGCCTGGCTGATGCGCGCCGTATCATTCATCATGCCGGCCGTCATTTGGCGCTGCTGGGCCATGCTCATTTTGCCCCGGCTCATTTGCTGGCGCATTCCCTCGGCCATGGGCCTGGCGGCTTCGGCGGTGAGGTTGGAGTTTTGCACGGCGGCCAGGAACGGCAGCGAATCTACAATCACCAGCGGCCCCACGGCTTCGGGTTGGGTGGTGCTCATCCAAAGGCCCATAAACCCGCCTAGGCTGTGGCCAATAACGGCAGGCCGGTTCAGCTTCTGGGTTTTGATGTAGGCTAGCAGTTGGTCGCGCACGTTCTGGAGCAGCTGGTTGGTGCTGGCCGGGGCCGTCGCGCCGCCAAAACCAGCCAAGGTTACTACGTGGCACTGGTACTGCTTTTGGTAGCGGGCCACGGTTTCGTCCCACACGGCGCCGGGGCAGGTGAGGCCCGGAATCAGCAGCACCGGTTGGCCCTTGCCCACTACTTTCACGGTGAAATTGGGGTGAGCCGCCGGATTATCGGCCACAACGGCTGCGGGTGTAGCGGCCGCGGCCGGCGCGGTAGCGGCCGTGGCGGTCAGGAGCAGGGCGGCGGCAATATTGCGTAGGAAGGTAGCGGGGCGTTGCATGGTCATCAAGTGAGTTAGGTCGTGGTTGATGATTCAAAAGTGGCACGCCGGAGACGGGAGCGGAAGGCAAACCTGGCCGAACGGTAACGATGCGGGCCGAACGGTAAAAAAGCCGGGTGAATTTTTGCCGCCACGGCATAAAAAAAGCGGCTCCTGCAGAGGAGCCGCTTCAAAAACTGGCGGGGCAAAGGCTACTGTGCCGGACTGGTATCCGCGTCGGGGCGTTCATCGCCCTGGGCCTGCGGGGCGCATTGCTTGCTGGTCACGCGGCCATCGGCGCTAAATATGATTTTGATGGGCTGGGTATCGGTGGCGCTGCCGAACAGGTACGACCACATGTGGCCGCCGTCGGCAGCGGTATCGTCGCCGGTGGGGGCGCCCATGAGGGTGCGCACTTGTTCCTGCGTCATGCCCACTTCTACTTTCGCACACTGTTCGGCGTTCTGGAAGCTTTCCTGCGCGGTGCAGGCATTTAAAACCCAGCCCAGCAGCCCCAGCAGCATGATACCCAAGAGTCGTTTTGCTAGCATGGGACTGAACTAAAGGAGTTTGCTGATGTCGTCGCGCAGGGCGTCGATGCCGCGCTTGAGGTCGGTCCACACGCTGCCGTGGGTGTCGGTAGCATCGGCCGAGCCGAGCTGGGCGGCCAGCTTGCTGCGCTTGGCTTCCAGGGCCGCGGCGTGCTCGTGGTAATGGTGCGGCGACTGGGCCGTGGTGGCGTTGGCGCGGGCGTTCAGGGTCTTGATTTTGGCATCGAGCTCGTCCAGAGCCTGGCGCAGCTCGTTCGGGCTCAGGTGAACCGGGGCGCGCATGTTTTCGGGATTTGGCGTGTACGACATGGAAGCAGAATGGAGCGGGTGAGTAGCCGCGGTAAAACCGGGCTTCCCTGTTGTACTGAAACCAGCCGAAAAAGGATGCTTCAATGGCGCAGCTTGTGTTACCAACGCAAGCACAACGCAACCGTAACCCTGCCGTTACACGCTCCGCAGGGCCCACGGCTAGCTTTGTCGCAGCTTCCCTTACCCAAAGTAAGCCGCCATGCACCGCCTTGTTTTGCTGATTGTTGCCGCGTTGTTGCTAGGTAGTAGTCCGGTCTGTTGGGCTCAGGAGGCCCGCTCCCTGGTTGCTACCACCCACCATTCAGATACAGCGCCACAAACGGCCGAAGCCAGCGTGCCTGCCGCGCCGGCCGTGTACCACGTAGCCGAGGTTATGCCAGCCTTTCCCGGCGGCACCGAAGCCTTTGGTAAGTTTCTGCGCGACAAGCTGCAATACCCGCAGGAAGCCCTAAGCAAAAGCCTTTCGGGTAAAGTCTACGTCCGGTTTGTGGTCGACGAACGCGGCCACATCATCGATCCGCAAGTGGTGAAAGGCCTCGGGGCCGGCCTCGACCAGGAGGCCCTGCGCCTCGTGCGCATCATGCCTTGGTGGACGCCCGGCCTCGTGGGCGGGCAGCCGGTAAAGGTGTCTTACACGCTGCCCATCGTGTTTCGGGCGCTGGAATAAGTGGGTGAATGGTGTGAGGGCATAATATGGGAAACGGATGTATATTATGCTTAGAAGATTGAAGTTTTAATAATCTAGTATTTTCCCACAGCCAGAATCAATGCACTCAAACTTGATTTGTTTGAGCTTTTGGTCGGTGAAGTTGTATACGTGTCTCGGGTTGCCACTAATACAAGGCTCTAATATTATGATAGATACTCTTGAGTGAAGATCTTGGTTGACTTGCTTGAAAAACTTGGAATAAAATTCTTTAATTGAAATTCCTGTTCTTATTCCATTGCTTAACATTATCGAGCTGTTATTTATTATCCCTCTTTCAATGTAAGAACCCCAGTACTCGTCAGGTTTTTGTTCCTTAAAAAGGAATAAAAGCTTGCTTTCGTCTTTTTGTAGTAAGTGGTATTTAAATTGATTTTCATCAACATGAGCTACTTTCTGTGTCGCCGTTAATTCTTTAAGTAAAGGCGATTTTAAGAAAGACTCTTCCTGGATATTGCCGAAGGGATAATATATAAAATTCGCGCAAGTAATTAAGGTTAAGGTGTCTCCTTGAATCCTGGCCGAATCGTTGAATTCAAAAGATTTTTTGGGTATAAACCAAGTGTTGTCTACTTTGTATACGTCGGCTTTGTCGATGATATTGGTTTCTTGGTTGTTGGTTTTTTTATTGACTTGGTTTATTGTGATATTTCGATTGTCATTGCAAGAAAATAGGGCAAACAATAAAATAATCGATTTTATGCAGTTTAAAGTATTAACCATATTGCTGATTTTTTATCTTGAATAAATGTGCTAGGAAGCAATGTAAGAAAGTGTTTACTGAAACACGCCCCACTGCTTGGGCAGGCCCAGGTCGCGGGCCAAGGGTGCGGCGGCGGTGCGCCAGAGGTTGTTGAGCAGCTCGTTAATGGCATCGGCCAGCTCCACGTGGTAATCGGTTTCCAGCTTTTCGGCTTGGCGCAGGGCGGTGTCGGTGCGGCGCACGAGGTGGTTGAGCAGCAACTGAGTGGTGCCGGTGAGGCGCGCCACGGCCTCGGGCTGAGCCAGAAACACGTTGTTGAGCAGGTGCACCGTTAGCTCCACTTCCCCAAAGGTGTCGGCGGTAATTTTAGCGTGGTAGCTGATCATATTCTGCAGCTGCCGCACAATCACCAGCAAGTCATTCGGGGTTTGGTGGTAGCCGCGAATGGGGTCGTCGAGCCGCTCGCGCAGCTGCGTGCGGCGGGTTTCGAGGCCCTCGGCGCCTTCCAGCAGCCGAAACTGCAGCTGTTCGGTCAGCACCTTGTCCTGGCAGACGAGGCGCACCAGCAGCTGGTCTTTTTCCTTTTGGGGAAGCTGAAGGAGGGCTTTGCGTAAGTCGGGAGGCAGTGCAGCCATGAAATCGGGAGAAGTGAAGAGGGAAGTCCGCGGTAGCAGTCAATTATAACAGATACAGGTACGCAGAAAACGTGTTTTGGCTGTCAAAAGTGCCATTTATCACCGGATTAGCACCCGGGTAGCATTACGCTTGCAGGTCCTCGGCTTGCTCTTCGTCCAGCTCGCTTTCGGGCAGCACCACGCCGCTCAGCGCCAGCTTGTTGCGCAGCTCGTCGAACTCGTTTTCGCTTTTGGCAACCACCACCGCCGCTACGGCATTGCCGATGATGTTGGTAATGGCCCGCGCCTCCGACATGAACCGATCTACGCCCAGCAGCAGCGCCATGCCCTCCACGGGAATGGTTTTGGTGGCCGCCAGCGTGGAGGCCAGCACCACAAACCCCGAGCCCGTAACCCCGGCCGCGCCTTTGCTGGTAATCATCAGAATGCCAATGATGGTGAGCTGCTGACCCAGCGAGAGGGGAACGTTAAAAGCCTGCGCCAGAAAAATACAGGCCATCGATAGGTAAATGGTGGTGCCGTCGAGGTTAAAGGAATAGCCCGTGGGAATAACCAGCCCCGCCACCGAGCGGGAGCAGCCGTAGGTTTCCAGCTTGTCGATGAGCCGCGGCAGCGCCGACTCCGACGATGAGGTGCCGAGCACAATCAGTAGCTCTTCTTTAATGTAGCCCAGCAGGTCCCACAAGCTAAACTTGTACAACCGCGCCACCAGCCCCAGCACGCCAAAAATGAACAGCGCCATGGTGGCGTACACCGAGGCCATGAGCTTGGCCAGCGGCACCAGCGTATCGAGCCCGTAGGTGCCAATGGTGTAGGCCATGCCACCGAACGCGCCCAGCGGCGCCAGCTTCATAACCATACCCAGCACCGCAAACAGCACGTGGCTGAGCCGCTCGAAGGTGCTTAGCAGCGGCCGGGCCACGGTATCGGGCATGCGGGTTAGGGCCAGCCCAAAGAGCACCGCCACCAGCAGCACCTGCAGCACGTCGCCCTCGGCAAAGGCGCCCACCAGGTTTTCGGGCACGATGTGGGTAAAAAACGCCACCCAGTCCATGCCTTCGGCCCGCTCGATGTACTTGCTGGTGGCCGCCGCATTGGCCGTGGCCGCGCTGGTATCTACGCCCACGCCGGGCTTCACCAGGTTGGCCGCCGCCACCCCAATGAGCAGGGCAAACGTGGTAATGAGCTCGAAGTACAGCAGCGCCTTGCCGCCCACGCGCCCTACTTTTTTCAGGCTGCCGATGGAGCCGATGCCCAGCACCACCGTCAGGAAAATGATGGGCGCGATGAGCATTTTGATGAGCCTAATGAACACCTCGCCCACCGGTTTTAGGGCCGTGCCCACCGCCGGAAAAAACGCCCCCACCAGCACGCCCAGCGCAATGGCGGTAAGAACCTGAAACGTGAGGTTGCGGGCGAGCTTTTTCATGCAGAGGCCGGAAATTAGGCTCGCAAAATAGGGAAACGCGGCTAGCTGTGCCTTGGGCTACTCTGCAGGTGCTGGGCTAGCTTCGGGTAGAAAGCAAGACCCATGAGTTGGTAGAAGCCGCTGTACAAAATCCCCAGAACCATGCCCAATACCAATAGTTTGAACAGCGGCGGAAAATAGGTTTGGTCGTCGGTAAGTGCTCCAAGCAGCCGGTCCATTAAACCGTTGGGGTGAGCCTCCTCTGGCGCATAGATGCGCAGCATAGCATCATTGGTGCCGCATATGAATGTATACCGATTAGATGGTTGCGGCGGTTTGGGCTTGCTGGTAACCGCATAAAAGGCAGTAGGGCTGTGCCGTATGTCAATCCAGTAACGTTTTACATCGGCGGCTACAACCCAGCTGAGCATTTGAACGAGGCTTCGGTAGTTTGCCGTGGGCTGAAAATAAACCCGCAGGCCGGCGTCCATTTCGGGCGCCTGACTAAGTTGGTCGATATAGTATGAGGCTGTGCGGTAACTGTAATAATCTTGCCACGGATTGCCCGTAAACACTACTGTTTGCCACAAGCGAAATTTCTCAAGCTGCGTTGGAGAATAGTGACTTTCATCCGGTTCACTTTGGGCTTTTAGGAGGTTTTCATCTATGTTAAGCAGAGGCATGGATATTTGCAGCACCCTTCCCGCCGGCCCCCAAACCGGGTCCCATGCAATTGTCAGGCACCCCAGCAGCAGCACCAACGGCAGGCATAGCAGCCCAACCGGGAAAAACAATTTGCGCGAGTGTCGGCGGCTAACGTACATGAGCAATACTACCTAAATCCGGATGTTAAGCGGAGGCCGGGGTTTTCACGGGTCCATTAACTGCGTAACGCTCGGCTAGTTGGGTTTCGTGCCGGCCTTGCTGGCGCAGCAGCACGAGGGTCACCAGCGCATAGCCTAGGTCCAAACCCACGGACACTATCAGCACAACGGTGGCATCGTGCAATTGGTCGAGGTTGCTGGGGGAGGCATCAGTGGCACTCTGAGCAAGCCGGGCCACGATCAAGGAAGCCAGGCGCAACGTCCACCAGCCTTTTACCAGTCCGTAGTCGGGCGAAACCGGAACTCCCAGCGCATGCCGTTGCGTGAGGTGCCACAGTTCTTTCATGAGCCGGTACGGATACCAGAAGTTCATGATGGGCACAAACCAACCACCAATTGCCCAGCCCGAGGCCTGTGACGGAAGGGGAGTTTCGCGGACCCGGTGCAGGTTATCGTAGCCGCGGTAAAACCACGTGATGAAGGCCGTAAAGGCCAGCAAAACAACGCCCAGGCGCCCGTAGCCGAGTACGGGCTGCCATTCGTCCAGCAGGGTTACATCCGAGGGCGTAACCTGATCGATATGCTGAACGAGGTAATATTGGTAACCGGAAACAAGCAATTGCAGAACCGAGGCGGCTGCCACCAGCCATTGCGTACTCGTTGCAAAGCGGTGGTAGAGGCGGTTATCAAGTAGGGTGCGCATAGCAGGGCGTACAATAAAGCACCTGTAAAGCTACGCCCCAGCCACGAAGCCCGTCTGGTTAAGCGGGGCTTTTGAAGAACCGGAAATCAAACCGCAGACGGAAGCGCCGCCGCTACTCGAAGTAAGGTAATTAAGCGCTTCAACAAAAAAACGCCCGACCAAGGTGGCCGGGCGTTTTACCCAAAGGAGCATCCCAAGTGCTACTTCACCAGGCTGATGCGGTTGGTTTTGGTTTTGCCATCGGCCGTAACCCGGTAGTAGTACGTGCCGCTGCCTAACGCCGCGCCTTTCAGTACCACCGATTTGGTCTCGTCGGCCAGAACCTCGCCGTTGAACAGCGTAGTGACCGGTCGCCCCATGGCATCGTATACCTGAACCATTACGCGCCCGGTTTTGGGAACCGAGAAGTTGATGGTGGCATCCGAGGTGGTTGGGTTCGGAAAAGCCTCCGTTTCAATGCTGCGTTGCGGCTGCGGCACCAGCTGCGACTGCACATCGGCGGCAGACCTGCCCGCGCTGCCACACTCATTGGCGTTCGACGTACAGCCGCTCGGGTTAGTGAACGACACGCTGTACCCCGATCCGGCGGCGAGGCCAGTGAAGACCAAAGGTCCGGTAGCCCCGGCCGCCCGCACGAGCGTAATGGGCGAATGCCCCAACCGGGTTAGGGTGTAAGAGCCTTGCTGCGGGCCGTTCACCGTCACGCTGAAGGTGCTTTCGTTGCAGGCCGGCGCGTTATAAGTAACGCTGGGCGCCGCAGCCACCGGGTTTACCGTTACGGTGAACGTACGGGCCGGGCCCTGGCAGCCGGCAGCGGTTGCCGTCACCGTTACCGTGGCCACCAACGGCGCCGCAGTGGCATTAGCGGCGGTATAAGCGCCAATGTTGCCCGAGCCGCTGGTGCCAAAGCCCACATCTACCGACGATGTCCAGCCGAAGGTGGCGCCAGCCACGGGGCTGCTGAACGTAACAGCGGCCCCGCTCTCACCCGTGCAATGGTTGCGGTTACCGATGGCGTTGGTAGCGGGCCGCGGGTTTACCGTAACCGTGAAAGTGCTCGGCGGGCCTTGGCAGCCATCGGCCGTTGCGGTTACCGTTACCGTGGTTGCCACCGGAGCCGTGGTGGCATTAGCGGCGGTATAAGCGCTAATGGCGCCCGAGCCGCTGGTGCCAAAGCCCACATCCACCGACGAAGTCCAGCTAAACGTTGCGCCGTTAACAGAGCTGGTAAAATTTATGGCTGAGCCAGCATCACCGGCGCAGTGAATGCGCGGGGTTACAGGATCTACACCTGGCGTGGGCTTAACCACCAGGTTTTCGGTGTCGGCGGCAGAGGAACAAGTGGCGCCGCCCACGCTGGTAGTAGTGGTAAGTGTAACCGTGGCCGTAGTGGCCCCGGCAACGGTAACCGTGGCCGTGGCCGTGCCATTGCTGTACTGCTCATTGGAAAGCGTACCGCCGCTCGCGCTCCAGGCGGGGGTGCCGCCGGTGTAAGTACCGCTAACCTGGAAAACGGCCGATCCACCAGCCGGCAAGCACTGAGGCGCGGCCGTGGTCACGGCTGCCGTGGGGGTGGGCGCCAGCGAGAAGGTCAGGATGTCGAAGTCCTTGAGCTCGGAAGTGTAGGAAGGGGAGGAGCGGGTTTTGACCGTAACGGTGGCCAGCGGCGAACATTGGTTGAGAGCCGCAAGGCCGGGCACCGCCGAGATGTTAACCGCTCCTTCCACGAACTGCAGCGCGCCCGTAACGTTGGCATAGGCCCCCTCGCCGGTGAATGATTTATTGGGGGCAACGGGGCGCACATCGGCCGGGTTGGTGGTCATGAAGGCGTTGCCGGTGGCCAGCGGCTGCTCGTTGGACCAGGTACCATTGGCTTGCCAGGTGCGCACGCCCACCTCCGGGCGGTTGCCTCCCCCGGTATAGTTGATAACGAGCAGGAAGTCGTTGACGGTGCGCCCGTTAATCCGGGCCGGACTCACGGCATTACTGTTCGCCACGCCCACAAGCTGGTTGCCCACTATGCGCAAGCCCGCTTGGTTGTACTCGAAATCGAGGTAGCTGGCCCCGTTCACGGCGCGGGTTTCGGCGCCGAAGAAAAGCCAGGTTTGCCCGTTAACCACCCGCGCGTGCAGAAAGGTGTTGGTGATGTCGTTTTTCTGCGGGCCGCCGCCACCCAGCTGCACGGAGTAAGGGCTTTGGCCCGGACCGATGGCGTCGCCGTTTTTGTTGGAGGAGCCCGAAAAGGTCGATAGCTCCACCACGGCCGACTGCGTGCCCCAGTTGCCGTCGACCTGCCAAAGGGCGCGCCCGTCGTCGGAGCGGCCGACGGCGGATACGCCGCCTATTTGCTTGAGCACGGCCGTGCCGCTGCCGTCGCGGTTCTTCGACCAGTCGGCGGCCGTTGCGCTGCGGTTGGGCGAGTAGTTGGCGTTGGTCCAGAAAGGCGGGATAAAGCCGGCCTCAAAATCGGCGTCTACCTCAAAGCCCGCGGCGGTGCCGCCCCGGCCCGGGTCCTGCGCAAGGCTTGAGTGGCTAAGATAAAATAGGCTTGTAATCAGTAGTAAAGGACGCCAGATTGCGGGCAGGGCCCGTAGCTGTTGCCAAAGTAAGTGTGTTCGTTTGTCACCGAAATCAGAGGCGTTCAAATTTTGGGTGATGTAGACAGGTTGGTCCATGGCGCTTAGGTGTGCGAAACAAAAGGCGATGGTGGAGGTGTGGCAGCATAGAAAGCATGCCCCGAGCCAGGAAGGCGCAGGCAGGAGGCATAGGAAAAGTGGAGGCGGCTGATACCAGCCCGCTAAAGGCACTGAAGGAAACGCATAGCCAGGTGCACGGCAGGCTATGCCCTTGTATAATGGGCAGTTATACAAGGCTTTTGGGCAAACGATGGCAGTGAAGCAGTGGGATTGAGCGAAAACGCGGCGCATGGCAGCAGAACGTGGTGCCACGCCCGGCGTAGCTTGGTTATGTTTTTCTGTCGTTTGTACCCGCCGGGCAGCGTGTAAAGTGTTCCATGGTAAAAGGTGTAGTTCAGGAATGGGCTCGGCGGCTCAACCGGCAGAGCCGCGCCAACAAGCAAATAGCTGGTTCAGGGGGCTAAACCGGATCAGTAAAGCGAGGGGGAACGGTTGCCCGTAAGAAAAGCAACAGGCGCGGCAAGCGAAATCAGCAGGCTGGCAAGGTTGGTTAAGCGGCTGAAAAACAGTGTGGTGTAGAAAATGGTCCACTGCACTCGGGTTACCCGGAAAAAGCGGGTAAGCGCCGCGTTTCGTGGTCGGGCTGGCAGTGTTGGGTCCCAGCAGGTTGCCTTCGGGAAATGCGGTACGCTGGTTCCTGGGGTTGTTTTGTGAACGAGTTCAGTTTTGTTCAACGCTCTTCCCGATGCAATAGCTAGTGTGCTCAGCAATGCGCCCCTATGGCGTGGCCAGGGCCGGTGTGGGGCTTTCCAAAGGACCATTACGATACTTGAATGTAATAAAATAGCGCGTTTGAAATCAAACTTTTTGTTAAAATTTCAATAAAAAATATTAAAATAGTTTAAGTAGTAATGCGCGAGTGAGTGTATGTGTCAGCGCATGGAGTTGTGTAAAAGGCTTCGCAGGTATTGTCTGCCTAAGCCCAATCGATGGTGGCTGCTGAAAGCGGCCTCCATCCAGACGCGTACACTTCCTGACCGGTTTCTTTTGACGGCATCAGAACCGTTGAGGTCGGCTTGATTTTTTTTCGTGGCAGTACAACCTTAAACTCTTTTACCGAGTACTTTATAACAAGTCCCGAAGGGATGCGCGTCCTGCCCGAGTGAGTTTTCTTTGGTGAGTGAATGACATTCGGAATAAAGAAATGAGGGCGCGCATCCCTCCGCGACGGTACCTCCTGAAAGCCCTGCCCAAACATCGGGCGGGGCTTTCGCGTTTGGGAAGCCCCACCCATCCTTCCCCTATGAGTTCTGCTTACCGGCTGCTGGCCCTGCTGTTTCTGCCCGTTTCGGCTGCCTTGGCCCAGTCGCCTGCCCCGCCCGATACCGTGGCTAAACCCGTTGTGCAAGGCGTGCGGCTTTCCGAAGCTACGGTGGTGGGCTACGGCCAAAACCTGCCGTTGCGCCGCACCGCCGCGGCCGTGGGGGTAGTGGGGGCCAGCACCATCGAGCGGTTCAGCGAAGCCTCGCTCACGCAGGCGGTAAACACGCTGCCCGGGGTGCGGCTGGAAGAACGGGCCACCGCCAGTTACCGCCTGAGCGTGCGCGGCAGTACGCTTCGCTCGCCTTTTGGCGTGCGTAATGTAAAGGTGTACTACGAGGGCATTCCGTTTACCGAAGCCAGCGGCAGCACTCCGCTTAATATTCTGGATGCCGGTACACTTGGGCGTATTGAGGTTATAAAAGGACCGGCCGCCAGCGTGTACGGGGCCGGCACGGGCGGCGCGGTGCTGCTCAGCAACCGCCGTCCGTGGCCCAACTCCACCCGCACCGGGGTGGGCTTTACGGCGGGCAGTTTTGGCCTGCGCCGCTATACTGCCACCGCCGAAACCGCCGACAGCACCCATAGCCTGCGCGCCCAATACGCCCGCCAAACCCTCGACGGCTACCGCCAAAACAGCGCCCAGCGCCGCGACGTGCTGACGCTGGACGGCGAGTGGGCAATTTCAGACAAGCAAACCGTAGGCGTACACGTTCTGTATTCCGATCTGTTTTACCAACTACCGGGCAGCCTCACCCGCGCCCAGTTTTACCAGAACCCGCGCCAGGCCCGACCCAGCACCGCCACCCAGCCCGGTACCGTGGAGCAGCGCGCCGACTACCGTAGCCGCACAGCTTTACTAGGCGCTACCCACGAATACCGTTTCACGGCGGGCCTCTCGAATACCACCACGCTCTACACCACGGCCGCCGTAATTCGCACGCCGTTTCTGGTTGATTTTGAGCGGAACACGCAGGTGGGCTTGGGTGGCCGCACCGTGTTTAACTACCGCACGTTGCTGCTGGGCCGGCCGCTGCGCGTGCAGGCTGGGGGCGAGGTGCAGAACGGCTTCGAAAACGCCCGCAACTACCAGAACCGCGGCGGCACGCCTGGCCCGCTGCGCTACGACGACGAAGTACGCACGGCCACCGGCTTCGCGTTCAGCCAAGCCGATTGGGAATTGCCCGCCAATTTTCTGCTGACCGTGGGCGCCAGCTACAACCGCCTGCGCTACCGCATTTACCGGGTGCTAGACGCCACCGTGCAGCCCAACACCAGCTACAACATTACCCGCAACTTCCGGCCCGAGGTGTCGCCGCGGGTGGCGTTACTGCGCGAGTTTGGACAGCGGCTGTCGGTGTACGGCAGCGTGAGTACGGGCTTCTCGCCGCCTTCGGAAGAGGAAATCCGGCCATCGGATGCCAGCCTAAACAGTAGCCTGCAGGCCGAGCGTGGCACCAGCTACGAGGTAGGCGCCCGCGGCAAGCTGCTGGATGACCTGGTTACCTTCGATGTAGCCCTGTACGATTTCCGCTTGCGCCAGACCATTGTAACGCGTACCACCGAGCAGGGCGCGGTGCTGTTTGCCAACGCCGGCAACACGCGGCAGCGTGGGGCCGAGGTGGCCCTCAGCGGCTGGCTGTGGCGGGTGTGGCGGCCTTCGGAAAACGTCATTGATGACCCCACCTTTGACCTGCCAATGCAACTGCGCGAAAACGAAGGCCTGCGCGTGTGGGCCAGCTACGCCTACAATAACTACCTCTTCGGCCGCTATGAATCTGGCGGTAACAATTTCAGCGGCAACCGCTTAACCGGAGCCGCACCCCACACGCTCACCGCTGGCGCCAACGTGGGCCTGCTCGGCTTTTACCTTACGCCCACGCTCAGCCACCAAGCCCGCCTGCCCCTCAACGACGCCAACACCGAGTACGCCCCGGGCTACTGGACGTTTGCGGCCCGCACGGGCTGGCGCCATAACCTCTTGCGCGAGCGGCTTGCCGTGGACGTGTACGCAGGCATCGAAAACGCCACCGACCGCCGCTACAGCCTCGGCAACGATCTGAACGCGTTTGGGAGCCGTTATTTTCAGCCTGCGCCGGGGCGCAACTACTACGGCGGCCTCACGCTGGGCTGGCGTTGGTAATGTCTGAATGGTCAATTAGATAAAAGCAAAAAGCCCACGCACGGGCGCAGGCTTCTTGCTCGAATGACACGGTTCAGAAATTGTGCCAGAATCGCGGATTATACTTTTACCGACTTGCCCTTTTTTGCGGCTTCGTAAATAGCCATCATGTAGCGTACGTCGCGTAGGCCTTCTTCGCCGGGCGTGCGGGGCGTTTTGTTCTGCATTACCGATTCCGACATGTGGTCCATTTCGGCAGCAAACTGGTTGCCTTCCTGAATCTTAGGCTCCATCTCGCCGTCTTCCTTCCCGATCTTCATGTTGTGCTCGTAGTAGTCGGAAATCGGGTCGAGGTCGAGCCAGGCTTTTTCGCCGAAAATGCGGCCGCGCTTCACACTTTGGTAGCTGTATGAACTGGTGCAGCAAGCCAGCGCGCCACTGGGAAAACGTAGCGTAAAGGCCACGTTGTCTTCTACTTCCTTGAAACGCGGGTCGTTGGGGTCGGAGTAAATCTGGGCGGTAACTTCCACAGGCTCTTCGCCGGTGAGGTAGCGTGCGGCGTTCAGAGAGTAAATGCCGATGTCCATGAGCGAGCCGCCGCCGGCCAGCTTTTTCTGCACGCGCCACACATCAGCCTTGTCTTCGGTGGGCTTCACGTGGCGGCCGTGGTCGGCGGTAATAAACTTGATCTTGCCCAACTCGCCCTTTTTGATGCGCGCAATGGCGTCGAGGTTGTAGGGCTCGTACTGCGCCCGGTAGGCAATCATGAGCTTTTTGCCGGCCTTGTTACAGGCGTCAATCATCTTCTTGCAGTCTTCCTCCGACGTAGCCATGGGCTTTTCGCAGAGCACATGCTTGCCGGCCTGCGCCGCACGAATGGTGTACTCGGCGTGCATGGAGTTCGGCAGGATAATGTACACGATGTCGACGGCCGGGTTGTCCTTGATGCTGTCGAAGTTCTGGTAGTCGTACACGCTCTTTTCGTCGATGCCGTACTCCTTGGCCAGCTTCTTGGCCTTATCGGGCGTGCCGCTTACCAAGGCTACCAACTTGGAGTGCTTGCAGTCTTTGAAGTTGGGCATGATTTGCTCGGTGGCGAATTTGCCCAGGCCCACAACGGCCCAGCCGAGCTTCTTTTTATCGTCGTTTTGCATGGTGTTGGTAAGGGGTGAGGCCACGGCCGCTACCGCACCCGGCCCGGCCAACGCGGCTACGGCGGCGCTCAGTCCGGCCTGGCGCAGGAATTGCCGGCGCGATTCGGTGGAGTTCATCAACAATACAGAAAGTATAGCCCTGGCTAACGAGGGGTTTCCGGACGGGGTTGCATCGGAACTCAGCTGCACCCGAAGGCGCTAAAAGTCATTAGACCCAGCCCGCGCAAAACCGCAGCGGGTCGGGCAAGCTTAGCTTGCCCGACCCGCCGTCGTTGAACGAAATCGTTGCTGACTTCAGACTGGGCTTACCCCGGTCAGGTGCCGAAACATGGCCGCTACTGCGGGCGCCACACCAGGGCAAAACCGGTGGCGCCGTCTTGGTACATAGGAGAAAACCCCAATCCGTCCAGCTTCGGCTTGCGTCCCCACCGGTTGCGGTGCGTGAGGTAGCCCAAGTGAGCCGACAGAATGCCAACGCCGGCACCCGCTACCACATCGGATTGCCAGTGACGGTTGTTGAGCATGCGCAGGGCACCCACGCTCGTGGCAATGGCGTACGCGCCCACGCCGTACCACTGGCTCTTTTCCCGAAACTCGGTGTGCACAATGCTGGCCGCCAGAAACGCCTGCGCCGTGTGGCCCGACGGGAAAGCGTCGCGCGTGGTGCCATCGGGCCGCCGGATTTTGGTGGTGTTCTTGATGGTGTAGGTCAAGGCCCCGTAAATCAGCTCCGATTTAACGATGACCAGCAGCGTGTTCAGCCTGTCGTGCCGCGACTCTACCCCGGCCAGCGCCACGGCGCCCAACTCCAAGTAGGGGGCGAAAATCAGGTAATCGTCGATGCGAGTCCGGAAGTTGGGGAACTGGCGTTGAATGTCGCGGCGGGCGTCGTAGCTGCTGTAGAGGCCATTGCCGTTAATGGTGCTGGCGCCGTAGCCAATAAGCAGGGCCGGCACAATGGTGGCCTTCACCAGCTTGCCCTTGTACCACGGCTTGGGCACGGCCGCCGACACACCGCCGGGGTTTTCGTACTTGCGAATGGTGTCGGGCTGAACGGGAGCTGGGGGCGTGGTTTGGGCGTGCAGCGCGGCCGGAGTCAGCCACAACAGGAACAGGAGGGAAGCAGGAAAACGCATGAGCAAGTGCCTCGCCGCACGCGAAGCACGCATAAGAGTGAAAGAAAATCGGCTGAAATTACGGCGCCGGGCGGAATAGCCAGCCAGAGCGCCCAATCAGGCTGCCCTAAGCAGTTAACGGCTGCCGTAAATCGGGCACCTGCACGCAAAAGCCCGGCCGTAGCGGACTACAGCCGGGCTTTGCAATACGAGAGTGGTATGCGGAAATTAATCGACGGGATAGAGGCTGTTGCTGGCCGGATCGACGGTTTCCCAGTACAGAAAACGCGGGGCTGGGCGCGGAGCGGGCTGGGCCGCATCCATTTCTTCCAGCGAAGCCGCCGGAGGCGTGGGGAACGGGCCCGGTGGCGGGAGCGAAGCCGACGAAGCGGCCTGTGAGTAGGAGTCGGTGTTGGGTTTCATAGGAGCGAGGGGAAATAGGAGCAAGCGGCAGCGCCGCGTAAGGTTTCTACGTAAGCTTCTTGAAAATGATTGACACGTGTGGGCCATAACCGAACAGGCTCCCGTACCGCAGCCTCTTACTGTATATTCCATGAACATCAGTATCACCCACGAACCCGCCGAGCAGACGTTCACCGTAGTGGGCCAGGACGCCGAGCTTACCTACGCCCGCCCCGAAAGCGGTGTCGTCGATTTTCAGCACACCTACGTCGACGAGAGCCTGCGCGGCCAGGGCATAGGCGACCAGCTGGCCAAGCAGGCCCTGGAATGGGCGCGCCACGAGCAGTTGCGCGTACGCACCAGTTGCCGCTTTATGGCCGCTTACGTCAGTCGGCACAAAGCCCAATACGAAGATTTGCTGGACGGCTAGTAGTCTGTAAAACAACTGACTGCAAGTCAAATGAAACGCAAGCTGGCCCGGACCCGCACCGTTAACACGGTACAGATCAGGGCCAGCTTGTGCCTGGGCTCCATGCGGAAAATGGAGCTTACTGCTTTACCACCTTCAGTACCTGTCGTGGCCCTGTGCCTTCCACCGACAGCAGGTACACGCCTGGCGCCGCGCGGCGCAGGAACGCGCTCAACCGGGCGCTGGTTTCGGCTGCCGAAGCAGTTTCCGAAGCCAGCAACGTGCGGCCGTGCGCACTGCGGAGCGTGGCGCTAATGCGCGCTTCCGCAGGCAGGCCAGTCAGCGTGACGTCGCCGGTGGTCGGGTTTGGGAACAGGGTGGCAACGGCTCTATCAGCACTTGATGGTACAAAAACCGGGGCGCTGAAGGTGGCCGTGCCGTCGGTATCCAGCTGGCGTAGGCGGTAGTAGGCGGCCGGTGCGGCATCGGCGTCGAGGAAACGGTATTGCTGGCGGGCGGCAGTGGTGCCCTGACCCGATACCTGGCCAATGCGGCGGAAGGCGCGCCCATCGGCGGACTTCTCTACTTCAAAGCCGGCGTTGTTTTTCTCGGCGACCGTAGCCCAAGTCAGCAGAACCCCGCTGCCTTGGCGCTGCGCCGTGAATTCAGCCAGGCTCACCGGCAGCGGGTTTACCGCGTTGCCGATGGCAAAACGGCCAGCCGCGCTAACGTCGGTGACCGTGAACGTAAACGGCCCCGTGCCGCCTACCGGCCCCATGTTCAGGCGCTGCCAGCTGCTGCCATTGTTGCGGTAACCCGCTACCGTCATGCGGCGGAAGCTGGCGTTTTCATCGGCGGCATTCCACTGGAACGTCACGCTGGCCAACACGCCGCTGCCACTGGGCGCAATTTCCCAGGTGCGGTTTACAAACTGCTGCGCCTGCGCGTAGGGCGCGCCGGTGTTGCCCTGCTGAAACAGGCCCGTAAACGTGCGCACCCGAAAATTGGCGGCGGCGCCCGTGTTGCTGATGCTGAGCGGCGTGTAGCTGGATGCCGTGCCCACCGGGTAGCTCACGCTAACGTTGGTGGCCGGCACGGAGCGTATCAGAAAGCCGGCGCCTGCAGCCAGGTCGTTGGTAACGAGGTAGCGGGTGTCGGTAGCGCCCGTAATGCTGGCGGCAGGGCCCAGGGTCAGGTTTTGGTTGCCGAGGGCCAGGCGGCCGCTAGTAAAGCTGAGCGTGCCGGTAATGGTTACGGGCGCGAGCAGGCTTACATCGGCGGGGTTGTTCAGCGTAAGGTTAACGAAGGTGCTGGCGTTGCCGCTGATGGTTTGGGCGGTGGTACCGGCCAGCTCCACGGTGCCTTCGCCCAGCAGAGTGCCGCGGTTGTCGAAGTTACCAGTGATGCGCAGCGTGGTGCCCGCAGCCAGCGTGAGCGTGGCGCCGGGCTCCAGGGTAAGGTTGCGGGCCTGCACCACGCCGCTGTTCAGGGCGGGCATAAACGTGCTGCCCGCCGGAATGCGGACGTTGGTAGCGGCCGTGGGCTCTACGCCGTTTTCCCAGTTGCGGCAGTCGGCGGGGTCGGCGGAGTTGTTGTTGCCGGTCCAAATGGCGGCTTCGTTGCGGGGCTGCGGGGCCGTGCGGGTGTTGAGCGTGGCCGGAGCGGTGTAGCTGGCCTTCACGAAGCAGCGTTGGCCGGGGGTGTTGGCCGCCGTGTTGCGCACTTTCAGCACGTACCAGCCCGTAACCGTGGATGTGAACGAGCCAATGGCCGAAGCCGTGCCGCTGGCGCTGCCAAGCAGGTTGCCCTGCAAATCGTAGAGCCCGATGGTGATGCTGTGCGGGTTGTTGGTAATGCTGGGATACAGCTCGTACCCAATGGCTTGTCCGGCCTGCGCGTAAATCTTGCCCACCACCCGCAGGTTGGTGGAGTTGTCGGGCAGAGCGCCGCCCTGCCCGAGGCTGCTGCAATGCAGGTCGCCGAGGTCGTCGGCCATTTCCCATTCCTGGGTGGTCACCGCGGCGCGCTGCGGCTGGTACACGTCGTTGTCTTGGCCCACCGGTGCCCACACCGAGTAGCCGCGGCGGCCTTGCAGGGCGGTGCCGTCGCAGGGCGGTACGCTAATGTAAACGCGGCCAGTACCATCAACAGTGCGCTCGGACGTGCCATTTGCGCCGGAGTAATCTTTTAACCTAGTGCCCGGTGCAAAGTCGGTCTGCACCGTCTGATCCTGCCACGTGTTCCAGTTGTCGTTGATGCCGATGAGGGCTCTGGCGCCGCGCTCAATCACGAGAAGGTCCTGGCCCTGCCACCGCACCTTGTAGGCGCCGTTCTTGAACTCCAAGTTCTGGTGGCACCAGATCAGGTTGGCCAAGTCGCTGCGTACGGGCAGGTCGGTGGTGCTGGTGGCTTCGTGGTTGAAGCGTTTGCCCGTGCTGCCAATGTTGAACAGGTCTTCGAAGAAGATTTGCGGGGAGCCGTCCACGGCCAGGGCCACGGCGTAAGCGGCCGACAGGCGCGGCTCGAACGGGTCGATGTGCGGGGCCAGCTCTTGGCTGGTGTTCCAGCCCGAGTAGTTGCCGTTGGTGAGCTGCGGCCGGAATGTATCGTGATTGTTCACGAAGGGCACGGTGCGGTGCACAAAGGTGTTCGAGCCGGCGTAATACTGCACGCGTCGGTCTTGTTGCCGGCTGGGCAGGTTGCCCATGTCGAAGCCGCCGTTGCCGTACACCATGCTGTAAATGCCTTCACGCAGCCCGAAGTCGAAGGTGCCGAGAAGAAAATCGGAGCCGCCGTTCTGCGCGTTTACGCTGTTGGTGTAGCCGTCAAGCTCGGCTTTGCCGCCCACGTACTCGCCCACGTTAAACATGGTTTCGCCGCCGTTGGCCCAGCCGGCGTTGTATTTCACGTTAAAGCTCAAGTCCTGCTGCACGGCGTAGCTGAAGTGCTTCACGGCATCCCAGCGGAAACCGTCGACGCCGGTTTGCTTTTTCATCCACACCATCCAGTTGCGGGCTTCGTTGCGCGAGTAGCCGGGGCCCTGAACGGGGTCGTAGGCGTTCGGAAACTGGCTGGTAATGGCGGCACTCAGGCCGCCGTAACCGTTGCCCCCGCCGTCGTCGCCGAAGCAGAAATCGGGACCAAACATGGGCTCGGCGAAAACCCCGCTGGTGGAGTTGTGGCCCAGGTGGGGGTGAAAGTTGGGGTAGTTTTTCGACCACCTACCCCGCCGGCTCAGGTACTCGGCGGCAATCTGGCTTTCGGTGGCCGACTCTACTTGCGGAGCCGGCGTGCCAAAGGAAGCGTAGCGGAAGCTTTTGTAGCCGCCGTTGCTTTGGGTGGAGTAGGCGTCGGGGTCGAGGCCGCCGTAGCCGTTGGTGCCGCCGGCGCCGTCCACGTGGTTCATCACCACATCCTGAATTACCTCAATGCCGTTGGCGTGCAGCACGGCCACCATGCGCAAAAACTCGTCTTTCGAGCCGAAGCGGGTGCGGGTGTCGCCTTTCTGGTACTTGTCGCCGAGGTCGTAGTGGTCGAAGGGGGAGTAGCCCACGTCGTTGGTGGCGTTCTTGTTTTTGGGCGTGGGCGGAATCCAGACCGCATCAATGCCCATGCTCTTCAGGCGCGGGGCCAACTCCGTAATGTAATCGGCCCACTTAAAGCGGTAGGTGTCGTTGTAATAGTCCCACCAGAAAGCCTGCAGCACTACTTTTTTGGAGGTGGTTTGTCCCGCCACCGGCCAGGCCGTCAGCAATAAAAACCACAAAACCAGCAAACGGAAAGGGTAAAGTTTTTTCATTCGCAGTGCGAGTAAACAGTAGGCGGTGGTCGGTTGGGTAGTTGGTAACCACGAAGTTAGTGTGAGGTTTAGAATTGCAAAGTGCGCTATTAGTTGCGTTGATTATTTAATAAAAAAACCGGCCCCGCTGCAATGCTGCAGCGGGGCCGGTTTAACCAAAAATCAAGCTGGATTAGGGCTGCACCACCACACGGCTGGTGTAGCGCTTCGAGCCAACTTCCACTACCACCTGGTAGAGCCCGGCCGAAAGGCCGCGCAATTCCAGCGAGGCTATATCGGCGGCGCCCAGGGTTTGGGTGAGCTGTCGAACCGGACGGCCCAGTGCGTCTACGAGCAGAATATGGGCGCTGGCACGGGCCGAAAGGCCGGGTACTTGCACCTGCACGCGGCCCGAAGCCGGGTTTGGGTACACGTACAAGCCACCGCGCACGGTTTGCAGCGCACGCGTGCTTGTAGTAACGCAAGCCGTGGAGGTGTGGCTGCCCATGCCCTGGTAGTTGCCCACGCCCACGGCCTGCCACTCGGCGGCGGCTAGGTTCCAACGGGGCTGTCCGCGGCTAACGTTGGGCCGACGAACAAGGGTGTTATCGAGCGTGGAACCGCCGCTGGGAATGGGCCAGTTGGTGCCGGGGTCCTGTCCAATGCGACCGATAACGTCGAGCGTATCGGTGCCCTGGAACAAAGCAATAGCGTCGTCGCCGTTAAAGAAGGTAACGTCGGAGGTGATGTCCGACTCGTCGATAACGATTTGCTCCGACTGAGCATTGGCAATAACATAGGTTTCACCCGAAGCCAGCATCCCCGTGAGGTTCAGGGTATACAGCGGGGTATTGGCGCCGTTGGTGAAGGTTTGCACGCGCAAGCCGTTCAGGTTAATGGCGTACGGAGCCGGGTTAAAGATTTCGATGGCCTTGGTGTTGCCCACGGCGCCCTCGATGTACTGCGAGAAGAACGGCCGCGTGCAGGGCGTGCCCAAGGGCGGCAGGTCGTCGTCGGTAATGGTGAGGGTGTGCTCGGGGTTGGTGCTCAGCAGCACCACCGCATTGCTGGGTTGGCCCAGGCGCAGCACTACCAACTCGTCGCCTTCGGCCAGTGCGTCGGCCGTTACGGTAACGGTTACGGGCAGCGTTTGCGGTGTGGTAGAGGCAGCAAACGTGAGCAGCGTGGTGTTCAGGGTAAAGTCGGCGGCGCCGGCCGTGGAGCTGGTGCTAACCACCGAAACCGGAACCGTGAAACCAGCCGACGGTACCGTGCCCGTTAACGTTACGTTGGTAGTGTAAGTAACCGTGCCGGTGTTGCCTTCGGTAATGCTACCCGACGCAGCGGCAAAGCTCACCGTAGCCGGGGCACCGTCGTCGTTGGTAATGGTGAAATCGTGAGAAGCTGGCGAACCGGCGGTAAGGCCACTCGTGGCATTCTGCAGCACTAAGCGTACCGTTTCATCGGCTTCGGGCTGGGTGTCGCCATTCACGGCCAGGGTTACCGTTTGGGTAGTCTGACCAGCCGCGAAGGTTACCGTTTGGGTGCTGAAGGTGTAGTCGGCGGGGGAGGTTGCCGTGGTAGCCATGGGGTCTACGGCTACTTGTACCGTGCCTGCGGCCGTGGGAGCCGGGTTTGCGGTCAGGGTAAACGTATATGTAGTGGTGCCGGCGTTGCCTTCGGCAATGCTACCCGAAGCAGCGGCGAAGCTCACTGCCGGGCCAGCCGGCTGGAAGCCCCAAGCGCGGGCCACGAGGGAGGGGTCGTTGATGTAGGGGTTGTAGTTGCCCTGGCTGGCGGCTACGCGGCGGTTGCGCTCCTGCTCGCGGGCGTCCACAGGGTCCTGCAGGTGCCACTGGTAGAGCGTGGCCGGGTTACCCACGGCCGAAAGCATGCCTTTGCCGGTATCAAACGTTTGGCCGGCGTGCACGGTGTAGAAGTAGAACACGGCCCGGGCCAGGTTGCCTTTGTGGTCTTCGCGCGGCTCGAACTGCGTGTTCGTGTCTTCGCTGTATTCGTCGATGTTGGCCGAGGGAATGGTCGATTGGCTGGTGAGGAACCGGATCCATTTCTGCGTTTGTGCATCGGGAATTTCCGCGAACGGGTCGGAGCCGCGGTCCGAGTTCCACTGGATAACCGTCGGGAACAGGTGGTGCATGTCGGATTGCATGCGCACCGCCTCATCGAACCACGACTGCGGTACGGTATGCTCGCAGTTGATGTTGGTGATGCTCGTGCTGGAGTTGTTGAAGTTGAGGGGCCGGGCCACCGAGTAGCCCGAGTACACGCACGTGACGGTGTTATTAAAGTTGTCGGCGTAGTTGTACATCTTGGCCCGGGCTGCCGAATAGCTCAGCACAGTGCGTTTGCCGTCGTACCAGTTTTGCGTGAGCCACGTACGCAGCGCTTGGTCCTGCAGGCTGGCCGGCGGCGCGGCTGGCACCGCCGGGAAGGTTTGCGCCAACGCCAGCTCTAGGCTCAGGCCCAAGGCTAGCAATGCAGCGAAGAAGTGTTTCATAGGAAAGAACCGTAGGGAATGAGAAAACGGACTTCAAAGGTCCAAAAAATCATTGGCTTGGCGCACGAGGAGGGCCAAAAAAGAGCGGCGGACCATGACGATTTTTCGTCGCGGTCCGCCGCTAATGTGTTCTGAACAAGAAAGCTGGCTGCCAGGGTAGCTTACATCTTCTTGTTTTCCTTGTTCGTTTTCTTCTCGGCCTTGCTGGGCTTCATGCGGCGACCTACGCGCATGTCGTCAGCGGGGGCAGTGGTGGTCGAGTTCATGGTGCCATCGGTAGTGCCCGAAGTGCTCATGGTACCCGAGCCGCTCATGCTGCCCGAGGTGCCGCTGGCGCCCGGCGTGTTAACCGTGCCCGAAGTGTTGGGCTTGCCGGCTTCGGTAGAACCTACGCTGGTGGTGCCGGTGGCGGGGTTAACACCCGTGCCAGCCGTACCGGCGGGGGTACCGGTAGAAGGTACGGCGCCCGTGCTCATGGTGCCGGTTCCGGTAGAAGTGCCCGAGGAGTTCATCGTGCCCGACGAAGAATTCATGCTGCCCGAAGTGCCGGTGCTCATGGTGCCCGTAGACGAGCCACTGGTGGAGGTGCCATCGGTGGTGCCGGAAGTGCCCGAGCCGCTCATGCTGCCCGACGAGTTCATGGAGCCGCCCGTAGTGCCCGACGTACCCATGTCGCTACCAGCTGGCATCACCTTGGACTTCATCTTGTCGCCTTCGGCCGATTTGCCCTTCATTTTAACGTTGCCGTTGTCGTCGTTCTTCACTTTCATTTTGCCGTCCATCTCCTTCGTCTTGGTCTTGGTGCCATCCGAGGAAGTTTGGGTGGTTTGGGCTTCGGCAACGGAAGCGGCGCAACAAATTGCCAGCGCCAGGGTCAGGGAAGAAATCAAGTGCTTAGTCATGGTAGGGAGGGGTTGAAATGGAATTATAAAGAGTGAGTGTGGGGCGTATACGCGCAATTCACAACGGAGGATACCGCAACCGCAGAAACAAGCCTGGCTGTGCTCCGGGCAAGGCCCAAACGCAGAGCGGGCCGCCCTCACCCTCAGGTGAAAGCGGCCCGCAAAGCCTAAATTAAAGCTGCCTTATTGGGCCGGCATCAGCACCGTGTCAATTACGTGGGTGACGCCATTGCTGGAAACCACGTTCGGAATGGTAACCGTGCTCGTGCCGCCTTTGGCGTCGCGCAGCATTACGCTGTTGCCTTTTTTTACCACGGTCAGCGTTTCGCCCTGCACCGTAGTCAGGGTTTGGCCGTCTTTCAGCTCCATGGCTAGCACGCGGCCGGGCACCACGTGGTAAGTCAGGATTTTGGTAAGAGTGGCCTTGTTTTCGGGCTTCACCAGGGTTTCCACCGTGCCAGCGGGCAGCTTGTTAAAAGCCGCGTTGGTGGGCGCAAACACGGTGAAAGGACCAGGGCCTTGCAGCGTTGCCACCAGATCGGCGGCTTTCACGGCGGCTACCAGCGTGGTGTGGTCGTTAGAGGCTATGGCGTTGGTCACAATGTCTTTGTCGGGCGTCATCATGGCGCCGCCCACCATTATGCCTCCGGCCGCGCCATTGCTGGCGTTGCTCTTGCCGGCCCCGCTTTTCATGGGGCGGTCCTTGCCTTTTACTTTGGTCTTGGTTTGGGCCGTGGCTTCGGCAGCGAAGCCTACCGTGAGGGCCAGAGCCAGCGTGGCGGCGGTGCACAAGTGCTTAAGCATGGAAATGGGTTTAGGTGTGAAACAACAAGCTCTACGGTATGTACCCAGTAACCGGTATTATCTAGCTGATTGTCAAAATAATACCGCTTTTAGCTGTTGCCAGGTATCGGCTGCCGTAGAATTAAGTCAGTTAACAGGCCACCGGCAAACTGGTTTTGGAAGACTAGAAAAAACGCTTGCTGCTCGCGAGCGGTTGTACTTGGCAGAGTTCAATAAACCGCAGCGGCAGCGGCGCCAGCTTGGGGGACTAGCAGTGGCGTGGGGGAGGTAGTAGCGCCACAATATTCAATAACCCGCGTCCCGGTCCGGTTTTTGGCAACGTTCCCGATAACGTTTGCGCAAATAATAATGTCCAATTCGGTGGAAATGCCGGGTTTACCTCAAACTTACCAATGAGAAAAGCCCCCGCCCAGAAAGGTCATTCTTGGTAATGGGCAAATCGGCTTACCCCTGAAACAGGCATTGCTGCCTCTCTTCACCGGCTCCTTGTACCCTGGGGCGCCCGGCCGGCAGCAAGGTTTGTACGCTTCCGCCAGGTACCGTTCCGGCTCTTGGTTCAGTCATTCCCCGCTTATGAAAACTCTGTTTCCGATTGTTGCCTTAACCGTTGGAGCCCTGCTCACCGGCCCTGCTTCCAGCGCCCAGGTTTCCAGTTTACCCAAGGTTAAAACCACCAGCTTTAAGGCCGACACCGTTTCCATTGCTACCCAAGGCGCCGTTGCCGATGGCCTGACCGTAAACACCGCCGCCTTCCAGAAAGCCATCGACGCCGTTAGCCAGAAGGGCGGGGGCGTGGTGCTGGTGCCGCGCGGCCATTGGCGCACTGGCCCTATTGAAATGCGCTCGAACGTGAACTTGCACCTCGCCTTGGGCGCGTTCGTGCAGTTCACCGACAACCACACCGACTACAAGCTCATCAAAACCAGCTGGGAAGGTGTGGCCGCCGTGCGCAACCAAGCCCAGATTTACGGCCAGGACCTCGAAAACATTGCTATTACCGGCAAAGGCATTTTCGATGGCAACGGCCACACTTGGCGCATGGTGAAAAAGAGCAAGCTCACCGAAACCGAGTGGAAACGCCTAGTGTCCAGCGGCGGCGTAACCAACGATAAGAAAGACACTTGGTACCCGTCGGCTTCGTCGCTGAAAGGATCCACCATTCCCGAGGCCTTCTACCTGAAGCCCGGCAAAGAGGTGAAGGACTACGAGGACATCAAGGATTTCCTGCGGCCCGACATGCTGGTGTTTGCCCGCTCCAAGCGCATTTTGCTGGAGGGCGTTACGTTTCAGAACTCCCCGGCCTGGACCATTCACCCGCTCATGTCGGAAGACATTATTGTGCGCGGCGTAACGGCCCTGAGCCCCGAGTACGGCCAGAACACCGACGCCCTGGACCTGGAGTCGTGCAAAAACGGCATCGTGGAAGACTGCACGTTTGACGTGGGCGACGACGCCATCTGCATTAAGTCGGGCCGCGACGAGCAGGGCCGCGAACGGGGGATGCCCACCGAAAACTTCATCATCCGCAACACCACGGTGTACCACGCCCACGGCGGCTTCGTCATCGGTTCGGAAATGTCGGGCGGAGCGCGCAACATCTACGTTTCTAACCTGAACTTCATCGGCACCGACGTGGGCCTGCGCTTTAAAACTACACGCGGCCGCGGCGGCGTGGTTGAGAACATCTTCATCGAGAACGTGAGTATGAAGGACATTCCCGGCCAAGCCATCATTTTCGACATGTACTACATGGCCAAAGACCCCGTGCCGCTCGTGGGTGAGTCTGCAGCGCCGCCCGTCATAGAGGCCAAGCCGTTGAACGAAGGCACACCGCAATTCCGCAACATTCAGATCAAGAACGTAACCTGCGACGGCGCCGAAACAGCCATTCTGGTGCGCGGTCTGCCCGAAATGGCCATCAAAAACATCAGCATCGAAAACGCCGTGTTGCAAAGCCAGAAGGGTTTGGTGTGCATAGAGGCCGACGGCATCAAGCTGAAAAACGTGACGCTGCTCACCAAGCAAACCATGCCCGTTATGGAGGTGCAGAACAGCAAGAACATTACCCTCGACGGCATCAAGTACGCCCCCGGTGCCGAGCTGCTGATGCGCGTAACCGGCGACCGTTCCAAAGACGTGAAGCTGGTGAATACTGACACCAAGCAAGCCAAAAAGAGCATCGAGTTCGGCGACAAAGTGTCGAAGAAAACGGTGACGGTTTCCCAACGCTAGACGCACGAAACTCCCCTCCTCAGACGAGGAGGGGACGCGGCGGCTTTAGCCGACGCCGGGGTGGTTGACCGGCGCCGGATAGTAAACTCAATCGTTGCGCAAGCTGCCCAACGATTATCAACCACCCCGCCCTTCGGGCACCCCTCCTCAGCTGAGGAGGGGAGTTTCGTTCGAAATTCCTTCTCTCCGAATGATGATTCAACTCTCCGGTTTACTGCTCGGTCTCACGCTGCTCGGCTCCACTGCCCAGGCGCAAACGGCTCCGGCCGCCAAGCCCATGTCGCAGCGCATGACCGATGCCTTTATTTCCTGGCACCCCGATTCCATCCTGATCGGCAACCGCAAAACGGCCCGCTGGGACTACGAGCAGGGCCTGATGCTGAAGGCCATGGAACGCGTGTGGCAGCGCACCGGCGACGCCCGCTACTTCACTTACATCAAGAACGACATCGACCAGTTTGTGCGCGAGGACGGTACCATCCGTACCTACAAGCTGGAAGACTACAACCTCGATAACCTCACCACCGGCCACACGCTGCTCACGCTCAGCCAAACGTCGGTGCCGAAACCGGAGAAGTACATCAAGGCCGCGCAGCTCTTGCGCAAGCAGCTCGATGGCCAGCCGCGCACCAAAGCCGGTGGCTTCTGGCACAAGAAGATTTACCCGAACCAGATGTGGCTCGACGGCCTGTACATGGCCGAGCCGTTTTACGCCGAGTACAGCCAGCTGTTCAACCAGCCCGCCGGCTTCGACGACGTGGCCAAGCAGTTCGCGCTGATTGAGAAGAACCTGGTCGACCCCAAAACGGGCCTCATGTACCACGGCTACGACGAAAGCCGCGAGCAGCAGTGGGCTAACAAGCAAACCGGCCAGTCGCCCAACTTCTGGGACCGAGGCATGGGCTGGTATGCCATGGCCCTCGTGGACGTGCTCGATTACTTCCCCCAAAACCACCCGCAGCGTAAAGAGCTGATTAAGTACGTACAGCGCCTAGCGCCCGTGCTGGCCAAGTACCAGGATGCCAAAACCGGCACGTGGTCGTTGGTAGTAGATCAAGCCGCGCGCAAAGGCAACTACGCCGAAGCTTCCGGCAGCAGCATGTTCGTGTACATGCTGGCCAAGGGCGTGCGCATGGGCTACTTGGATAAGAAGTACGCTCCGATAGCTCAAAAAGGCTACGACGGCCTGCTGAAGCAGTTTGTAGCCACCGAAGCCGACGGTGCCTTGGCCTTCAACGGCACGGTTAGCGTGGGCGGCCTCGGCGGCAAGCCTTACCGCGACGGCAGCTTCGAGTACTACCTAAGCGAGCCGCTGCGCAAAAACGACCTGAAAGGCGTAGGGCCGTTCATTCTGGCCAGCCTGGAAATGGAGTTGGCCAACGGCCTCAAGCCCGGCGCGGGCAAAACCGTGGGCCTCGATTACTACTTCAACAACGAGTACCGCAAGAGCCCTATTACCGGCGAGCAGGAACGCTTCCACTACACTTGGGAAGACCGCAGCCACGGCGGTTTTCAGCTGTGGGGCCAGCAGTTTCGGGACTTCGGCGCCAAAACTGTTTCGGTACCCGTAGCGCCCACCAAGGCTTCGTTGAAAAGCATCGACGTGTTCATCATCGTGGATCCGGACAGCAAGAAGGAAACCGCCAAGCCCAACTTCGTGCAGGCCGCCGACGTGCGCGCCCTCACCGAATGGGTGAAAGAAGGCGGCGTGCTGATGCTAATGGCCAACGACACCTCGAACTGCGACATCAAGCACTTCAATCAGCTGGCGCAGTCCTTCGGCATCCGTTTCACCGATACCTCGCTGAACATGGTAAAGAAGGACCAATTCGAGCAAGGTAAAGTGGATTTAACCGGCGGTAACAGCGTGTTTAAAACTGCCAAAACGGCCTATGTGAAAGAGCTGTCGACGCTGGCATTAACCGGTCCGGCCAAGCCGCTCGTGAAGCAAGGCGAGCATGTGATAATTGCTACTGCCCAGCTGGGCAAAGGCACCGTGCTGGCCGTGGGCGACCCATGGCTGTACAACGAATACAACGACGGCCGCAAGATTCCGGCCGAGTACCAGAATTTTCAGGCGGGCAACGACCTCGCCACCTGGCTGCTTCAGCAGGCGGGCAAGTAATACGTGGTGCGGGCCGAACGCTCGTAACTGTGGTGAGTGATGTACGCCTGGAACCGACATGGACGGTAACGCGAGTACAAATCGAGCCGAACGCCTGCGCTACTACTTTTCTTTCTCGCATGCCCCGACTCCTGTGTTTGCTGCTCACGTTGCTGCCCTTGCTAAGCGCCGCGCAATCGTCGTCGCTTTCGAACGTATGGGTGCCCGACCTCGGCAACGGTACCTACAAAAACCCGGTCCTCTACGCCGATTATTCCGACCCCGACGTGGTACGCGTTGGTCAGGATTACTACCTCACCTCGTCGAGCTTTAACGCCGTGCCGGGCCTGCAGATTCTGCACTCCCGCGACCTGGTAAACTGGCGCATTATCGGGGCTGTATTCCAGAAGCAGCCCCCGCTGGCCCGCTACGCCGAAATGCAGCACGGCAACGGCGTGTGGGCCCCCGCCATTCGGCACCACAAAGGCCTGTTCTACATCTACTATCCCGACCCCGATCTGGGTATTTTCGTGACGACGGCCAAGAACCCGGCCGGGCCGTGGTCGGCACCGGTGTGCGTGAAGGAGGCCAAGGGCTGGATTGACCCGTGCCCGCTCTGGGACGCCGACGGCCAAGCCTATTTGGTGCACGGTTTTGCGGGCTCCCGCGCTGGCATCAAAAGTATCATTGCCGTGAGCCGGATGAGTCCCGATGGCCTGCGCCTGATTGGCGACGATGCCCTGGTGTTCGATGGCCACGCCAAGCACCCCACCATTGAAGGCCCGAAGTTTTACAAGCGAAACGGCTACTACTACATTTTTGCACCCGGCGGCGGTGTTTCCACCGGCTGGCAAACCGTGCTGCGTTCCAAAAACGTGTTCGGCCCTTACGAAGACCGCATTGTGATGGACCAGGGCAAAACCACCGTAAACGGCCCGCACCAAGGCGCCTGGGTCGACACGCCTTCGGGCGAAGACTGGTTCCTGCATTTTCAGGACCAGGGCGCGTACGGCCGCGTGGTGCATTTACAGCCCATGACGTGGAAAAACGACTGGCCCGTTATCGGCGAAGACCCCGACGGCGACGGCAAGGGCCAGCCCGTAATGACCTACCGCAAGCCCGGCATCAAGGGTAAGACGCAGCCGCTGGCCACGCCCGCAACTTCCGATGATTTCGAGAGCAACACGCTGGGCCTGCAGTGGCAATGGCACGCCAACGCGCAGGATTACTGGGCATATTTGAACGGGCCGCAGGGTTACTTGCGCCTCTACTCGGTGCCGCTGCCGGCGGGCTTCAAAAACTACTGGCAAGTACCCAATTTGCTGCTGCAAAAACTGCCCGCTGAGGCGTTTACAGCAACCACCAAACTTACCTTCTCGCCGCGGGTGGAAGGAGAAAAGGTTGGGCTGATGATGATGGGCCTGGATTACGCATACCTCTCGGTAACCAACCAGGGCGGCAAGCTGCAGCTCAGCCAAACGGTTTGCCAGAGCGCCGACAAACTCACCGCCGAAACCACCAACGCTTCGGTGGAAGTGCCCGCCACCCAAGCCACGCAGCCACTGTACCTGCGCGTAGCCGTAAAAGCCGGCGCCAAGTGCCAGTTCAGCTACAGCTACGACGGGCAAACGTACCAACCATTGGGCACAGAATTCCAGGCCCGCGAAGGCAAGTGGATTGGTGCCAAAATGGGCCTTTTTTGCTCCCGCAACAGCAAGTTCAACGACTCCGGCAACACCGACGTGGACTGGTTCCGCGTCGAGTAAGAGCCATCGGCACTGTCTTTAAGTCGCGCTCTGTCTCGCATACCCCAGGCGTGCGCCAAGATGCATGCCATCCACCCAAGCAACTCCTGCCATGCATAAGCAAACTACTTTTTGGTGCTCCTCGCGGGCACTGCGCCGCACCATTTCAGCTAGCGCGGGCACCCTGGCCGCTGGGGGGCTGCTGCTGACAGGCCTTTCCTGCTCCAGCGTACAGAAAAGCACGGCTGCCACTGCGGAACCTGCCGCGCAAAGTATCCCCACGCAACCGGCCGAGCCTGTAACGCCCCCCGTAAGCTCGGCACCGCAAGTCATCATTAGCGGCCCAATCGGGTTTGCCAGTGAAAACGGCGGCACCAGCGGCGGCGCTGGGGGCCGCACTGTTACGGCCACTACGTTGGCGGAACTGACTGCTCTGGCCGCCAGCAACGAGCCGCTCATCATCCTAATCGACCGTACCATTTCGGGTGGCGCCGAAGGAGCGGCGGTGAAAGTGAAATCGAATAAAACCCTGCGTGGGGTGGGTACAGCCGGCTTTTTGGAAGGCGTAGGGCTGAACATCAGCGGGTACCGCAACGTGATTATTCAGAACCTGAAGTTCACGATGGCCACCGTCACCAAAACGTACATCAACAGCGAAAAACGGGCGCAGGTAGCCGCTAACGACGGCGACTGTGTGACCATCCAAAACGGCAGCCAGAACGTGTGGGTGGACCATTGCGAGTTCTACAACGCTGACCCCGCCACCCAACCCAACCAGGATTTGTACGACGGCTTGGTGGATGCCAAGGACGACGCGGCGTACATCACCGTATCGTGGAGTTATTTCCACGACCACCACAAGTGCCACCTGGTGGGCTCATCTGACAAGGAAACCCAGAACCAGGACCGCAAAATCACTTTCCACCACAACTACTACCGCAACATTAAGGAGCGCGTGCCCAGCTTCCGGTTTGGCACCGGCCACGTGTTTAACAACTACTACCAGCACGTGCGCGGCTCCGGCGTAAACAGCCGCATGGGTGCTTGCCTGCGCGTGGAGAAAAATTACTTCGAAGATGTGCGCGACCCGGTGGTAACGAAGAACAGCCCGGCCCCCGGCTATTGGGATGCGTCAGACAACGTGTACAACAACTGCTCGGGCAGCCAGCCCACCACCGTTACCTGCCCCACGCCGCTGAAGCTGACCTACGCGTACGCAGAGGCCCTGACCCCGGCTGCCGAGGTGAAAAAAGTGGTGATGGAAAGCGCCGGAATCGGCAAGCTGGACCAGCCAAAATAAGGACTTCTAGCGGAGGTGAAAAGCTTCTGATGATTGCGGAAAATCACTGGTAACGTTCCCGGCATCGTTTGCATAAATTATCAAACCCGGCCTTGCATCAGGTGGGTGGGAACTGATGCAACTTACTTACGAAATGCAGTCAAGCTGCTCGTTTCCTTTCATTTCCCTCTTCTTATGAATCAATTTGTACTCTCCCGGTTGGGCCGTCAGTTTAGCGTGGCTTTTGCCGCCGCTGTGGTTTCCGGCCTGTGCTTCGGCACCCAGGCGCATGCTCAAACCCCTACGCCGGTTTACAAGCTGTGGTCGTTGCGCGTTAACGCCCAGGACAGCGCCGCCGTGCGTTCGGCAAACGTTACCGCCAGCCCCGTTACGCTGAAGCGTTTTGTGGTGTCGGACAACCAGCCCATTCAGGACGGAGCCACGCTCCGGGCGGCTGTGCCTCCGTATTCGGCTAAGTTCGGCCAGGCTTTTGCCCCCTTGCCCAACGGCTCGGGCTGGGGTACGGCAGCCGGTGGGCCCGGTGGCACGGTGCGCCGCACGTTTTACGAGCAGTTCACGGTAACGGCTGCTACCGGTGCCACGGTGCGGGTAGACTCGCTGATTGCCACTTCCTCGTTCATGCTCACCAGCTCGGGCGCTAACCTGGCGGTGGCCTACTCGCGCTCCAATTTCGCTAGCGACTCCACGGTAATTACCGGCGGCAAAGGCCCGCTGGGCCCGGTTGGCGGCGGTTTTCCGGCTACCGCCACGCTGCCCGCCGATGGTCCGGCTCCCATTCCGCTGACCCAAGTTAACACCACTACGGGTAACGTCAGCACTTACCGCCTGGCCCTGGCGGGTGCTAGCGGCGTTACCATCAACGCTGGCCAAACCCTTACCATTCGCATGTACTTCAGCTGCAGCTCCACGGGGGTTGCGCGCTACGCGTTGCTGAAAGATGTATTGGTAAAGAGCCTGCAGCCGGTGGTAGCCAGCAGCAAAGGCAGCTCGAAGGCCGTAGCCGGTCTGGAAGTATTCCCGAACCCGGCCCAGGACAAGTTTGTGGTGAACCACGCTTCCCTGCGCAACGAAGCCCGCATCAACGTGTACTCGGTTACCGGTCAGCAAGTGGCTTCGTTTGTGGCTAAGCCCAACACCAACCAAACCAGCGTATCGGCGGCTGGCCTGACGCAGGGTGTGTACGTGGTGGAGTACGCCAGCGACAATGCCCGCATTACCTCGCGCCTGATCAAGGAGTAATTCAAACAGAGCATTAAAAAGCGCCGCTGGAGCTATCCAGCGGCGCTTTTTTTTATAAATCAAAAGTAAATGGGTTGCTCGTTTTTCGTTGTTAGTTGCCAGGTAAATTCTTAAGCCGACCTGACAACTAACAACGCTTACTGCGCCGGCCGCGACGACTCGCGCACGATGAGTTCGGTGGGAATTTTTACCGTGCCCACGGGCGTGGCGCGCTGCTTACGTTCAATCAGCTCGATCAGGCGCTCGGCGGCCACCTGCCCAATTTCCTGCGCCGGTTGCACCACCGTACTCAGCGAGGGAGAAAGTAAATCGGCCACGTTCAGGTTCGTAAATCCAATAAGCGACACTTCCTCTGGAATGGCCATTTTGCGCTGGCGTAGTGCCGCCAGGCAGCCCAGAGCGAGGCGGTCGGAAGCCGTAAAAAAGGCGTCGGGGCGCGGTTCCAGGGCCATCAGCTCGTCTACCATCTGGCCGGCTTCATCGGGCCCGAAGGTGCCGTAGCGCACCAGGTTTTCGTCGAACGGAATGCCGTGTTTTTCCAGCGCGGCCCGGTAGCCGGCCAAACGCTCCTGGGTAATGCTCAGCCAGGGCGGAATGGTGAGGTGGGCAATGCGCCGGCGGCCCGACTCAATGAGGTGCTCGGTGGCGGCAAACGCCCCGCCGAAGTTGTCGGCTACCACCTGCGTGGCCTCAATGTCGTTCGACACGCGGTCGAATAGCACGATGGGCATGTTGCGCTGCTGCAGGTCCTTGATGTGGGAAATGTCGGCCGTCTCGCTCGAGAGCGAAATCAGCAACCCATCCACCTTGCGTGATACGGCTGCCTGCACGTTGGCCACTTCCCGCTCGTACGACTCGTGGGTTTGAAAGATGATAACGTGGTAACCGCGGTTGTAGGCAATGGCCTCGATGCCGTTAATGGCCTGCGAGAAGTAGTAGTTGGCTATTTGCGGCACAATTACACCAATGGCGCGGGAGCTGCTGCCCTTTAGGCTGAGGGCAATGGGGTTCGGGCGGTAATTCAGCCGCTCGGCGTACTCCATCACCAGGCGCTTGGTTTCGGGGTTAATTTCGTAGCTCCCCCGCAATGCCCGCGACACCGTGGAGGTCGACAGGTTAAGGGCGCGGGCTATGTCTTTGATGGTAATCGTGTCCAAGGGCTTGGCTTGTTAAAGTGCAATATGCCGAGGCGTTAGGCAAACTGCTTTCGGGTGGTAGCGGAAAACGAATTGGGCGGAAGGGAGGCGGAGGAATTTGCGGAAATTAAGTTGCTGAACGAAATGGCAACGTTCCCGATAACGATTGCGCAAATAAAGGTTGCGGGGGGCTTCCTTTTGTGGGGTAAGCTATGAAAATTAACAAACCGGGCCACATGCTATGTGCTCCGCAAGTATCCGGATGCACCGGAAAGGTACCAAACGCATTTCCCAATTCGTCGAATGAGTAACGCACCCTGGTTCAGTTTAGCGGGCAAAGTAGCTTTGGTTACGGGCTGCAATAAAGGCATTGGTCAGGCAATAGCCCTGGGCCTGGCCGAAGCCGGCGCTGACATCATCGGGGTGTCGGCCTCATTGGCCCTGAGCGGCAGCGAAACGGAGCAGCAGGTGCAGGCCCTCGGCCGTAAGTTTTACGCCTACCGAGCCGATTTCGGCCAGCGCGAGCAGGTAGACGCGTTTATCGCGAAGGTGCAGCAGGACTTTCCGCGCATCGACATCCTGATCAACAACGCCGGCACCATTCGGCGCCAACCGGCGGCCGAGCATTCCGACGAATTTTGGGACGAAGTGCTGACCATTAACCTCGACACTCCGTTCCGGCTGGCCCGCGAAATCGGGCGCCGCATGCTGGAGCAGGGGAGTGGCAAAATCATCTTCACGGCTTCGCTGCTTACGTTTCAGGGCGGTGTAACGGTACCGGGCTATGCCGCCAGCAAAGGGGCCATTGGTAGCCTGGTAAAAGCCCTGGCCAACGAATGGGCCGGCCGCGGCGTGAACGTTAACGCCATTGCGCCGGGTTACATCGCCACCGACAACACCGAGGCCCTGCGCAACGACCCCGACCGCTCCCAGAGCATCCTAAGCCGCATTCCGGCCGGCCGCTGGGGTCGCCCCGAGGACTTCAAGGGCCCGGCCGTGTTCCTGGCCTCCCAGGCCGCCGATTACGTGCACGGCACCATCCTCACCGTCGACGGTGGCTGGATGGGACGGTAACTCTGCCGCTTCCGCCCGCCATTCTTCCAACCCACTACCTCAACCTCGCTACCCGAACCACATGCTCCAACGCCACGCCAGCAGCCCGCGCGAAACCGCCGCCCTGACGACCGACCAACTGCGGTCTGACTTTCTCATTGAGCGGGTGTTCACGCCGGGCCGGATCGAGCTGGTGTACTCGCACTACGACCGGATGATTATCGGCGGCGCCATGCCCACGGCCGAGGCGCTGGCCTTGCCCAACCCCGCGAGCCTGAAAGCCGAGTATTTCCTGGAGCGCCGCGAGCTGGGCATCTTGAACGTAGGCGGCGCGGGCCAGGTAACCGTGGACGGCACCGCGTACGCGCTGGGCCCCCAGGATTGCCTCTACGTGGGCAAGGCGTCGCGGGCGGTGGTGTTCCGCAGCCAGGACGCCGGGCAGCCGGCTAAGTTCTACTTACTCTCGGCGCCGGCCCACGCGGTGCACCCCACCGCGCGCCGCACCCGGGCCGAGGCCACGCCGGTGGAGATGGGCGCGCTGGAAACGGCCAACCGCCGCACCGTTTACAAATACATCTACGCCGAGGGCATCCCGAGCTGCCAGTTGGTGATGGGCCTCACGCAGCTGCAGCCCGGCAGCGTGTGGAACACCATGCCCGCCCACACCCACGACCGGCGCATGGAGGCTTACCTCTACTTCAACCTGCCCGAGGGCCAGCGCGTGCTGCACCTCATGGGCGAGCCCACGGCCACCCGCCCGCTGTGGGTGAGCAACGAGCAAGCCATTATTTCCCCGCCCTGGTCGGTGCACACCGGCTGCGGCACGGCGGCCTACGCCTTCATCTGGGGCATGGCCGGCGAGAACCGCGAATACACCGACATGGACGCCGTGGCGCTGCACGAGCTCCAATAGTTTTCCCTTCGTTTTCCCTCTTCTACTTCCCATGAAACGAAATTTATTACTGCTGGCGCCGCTTCTCGGAGTGTCGCTTGTAGCCGCAGCGCAGGAGCAGCGCCGGGTACAAGGCACGGTCCGCTCCGCCGATAAATCGGAAGCACTGCCCGGCGTAACCGTGGTGGTGAAAGGCACTACCATTGGGGCCACCACCGACCCCGACGGTAAGTTTACGTTGAGCGTACCCAGCACCGGCGACGTTACGCTGCGTTTCAGCTTCATTGGTTTCGAACCGCAAGACGTGGCCCTGAACGGTCGCAGCGAGCTGACGGTGAGCCTGAAGGAAGATCAGAAGGTGCTCGACGATGTGGTGGTTATTGGCTACCAGGAAGTTAACCGGCGCGACGTTACGGGTTCGGTATCGTCGGTGAGTGCCGCCCAAATCAAAGACATTCCGGTTAACTCCACGGCCGAAGCGCTGACGGGCCGTTTGGCCGGCGTACAGCTGACGGCTTCGGAAGGCCAGCCAGGCTCCGATTTTCAGATTCGGGTGCGCGGCGGAGGCTCCATTACCCAGGACAACTCGCCGCTGTACGTGGTGGACGGGGTACAGCTGGAAAACGCCCTGTCGGTGCTTTCGCCGCAGGATATTCAGTCGGTTGACGTGCTGAAGGACGCAGCGGCAACCGCTATCTACGGGGCCCGCGGTGCTAACGGCGTGGTAATTATCACCACCAAAGGCGGCCGCGAGGGCAAAACCACGGTGAGCTACAACGGCTTTGCCGGTTTCCGCCGCATCACGAAAACCCTGGACGTGCTCCAGCCTGCCGATTACGTGGACTACGCCTACGAGCGGGGCCGTATTGCGGGCGGTTCGGCGTTTCAATCCATCAAGAGCCGCTTCGGTTCCATCAATTTCAACAGCGACACCCTCAACCAGGTGCGCAACGCGGAGTTCATCGACTGGCAGGACAAGGTATTTGGCCGCGATGCTTTCCAGCAGACGCACAACCTGCAAGTGGCGGGCGGCTCGAAGGGCACAACGTATTCCTTGAGCCTGACGCGCAACGACGAGGACGGCATCCAGATTAACTCGGGCTTCTCGCGCAACCTGCTCAACTTCCGCTTCGACCACAAAGCCAACGAGAAATTCCGCTTCGGTTTTAGCACCCGCCTCACCGACCAAGTGAGCAACGGGTCTGGTACGTCCAACCAAGGTTCGGGCTCTACAACCAACACCCGCTTGCGTAACGCCATTGTGTACCAGCCGCTGGAAACAGCCAGCCAGAGCACTGCCGGCATTAACCTCGACGAAAACCCCGACGACGACTTCTTCAACGCCTCGGGCAACCTCTCGAACCCGGTGCTGACGGTAAACAACGAATACCGCCGCGACCGGCGTCGGGTGTTTAACCTGAGCGGCTCGGCCAGCTACAACTTCACCAAGGAACTGGCCCTGCGCACCACGGTAGGCTTCGACAACACCAACCGTCGCGTCGACACGTTCTACGGCCGTTACTCGCCCGCCATTCGCAACTTCGGCAACCTGCCATATGTCGTTCTTAATACCAGCCAGAACGTCACGTTCAATAACTCGAACGTGCTTAGCTACGCGCTGAAGCGGGATAAGCACACGTTTGATGCACTGCTGGGCCAGGAAATATATACCCGCCGCAACCCCTTCCTCGACGTTACGAGCTACTACCTGCCGCTGGGGGTTTCGGCAGAGCAGGCCATCGATAACATTGCCCAACGTGACTTGTCGGCTCCTAGCACGCCGCAACCGGCGCCGCGCACCGGTCTGGAGGAAAATTCGCGTTTGCTGTCGGGCTTTGGTCGCCTTAATTACGCTTACGACGACAAATACCTGCTCACGCTGACCATGCGTGCCGACGGCTCGTCGAAGTTCAAAAAGGGCAACCAAGTAGGTTACTTCCCCGCTGCTTCGGCCGCGTGGCGCATTTCGCGGGAGTCGTTCATGCAGCCCTACGAAGCCACGATATCGGACCTGAAGCTGCGCCTAAGCTACGGCCTGACCGGCAACAACCGCATCAAGGATTTCCTCTACGACCCCGTGTTTGGTATTCTGATCGGGAATCAGCCGGGAACCAACAACGTCATCAATTCCTACTACGATCTGAACGGGGTGCTCGTGCCGGGCATTGCCGCTACGTCGTTGGCAAACGACAAGCTGAAGTGGGAAACCACGGCGTCGAGCAACGTGGGCCTGGATGTGGGCTTGTTTAACAACCGGGTGCAGTTCACGGCCGACGTATACTACAACAAAACCCGCGACCTGCTGGTGGACCTGTCCATTCCGGCTACCAGCGGCTACGCCACCCAACAAATCAACATCGGTTCTACCTCAAACCGCGGCTTGGAACTGCAACTGTCGGGCACGGTGCTGCAAACGCCGGATTTCACCTGGACGGCTAACGCTAACACGTCCTTTAACCGTGGCCGGGTAGAAGACCTAGGCGGCGTTTCGCAGCTGAACCCCGTGTACTCGGGCTGGGCTAGTACGGCCATTGCCGCCGATTACCTCGTGCGGGTAGGCCAGCCAGTGGGCCTGATGTACGGGTACGTGGTGGACATGGAGAACGGCAGCAAGGGCTTTTACACCGCCGACGACTTCTCGGGCTACGTGAACGGCCGTTGGGTGCTGAAGCAGGGCGTGGTTTCCGACCGCAGCGTAACGGGCTTTAGCGGTGTGAACGAGCAGGTAACGCCGGGCACCATCAAGCTGAAGGACGTGAACGGCGACGGCGAAGTAACCACCGCCGACCGCACCATCATTGGCAACGCCAACCCCAAGTTTACGGGCGGCCTCAACCAGCAGTTTGCCTACAAGAACTTCGACGCCAGTATCTTCCTGAACTGGGTGTACGGCAACGATGTGTACAACGCCAACAAGATTGAGCTGACGTCTTACCTGACCAACACCCAACTCAGCAACGGGTTGGCCATCATGAAAGACCGGTACCGCACCATCGACGAGAACGGCGCCATCATCACCGACCTGGAAACCTCGCGCCGCGTGAATCAGAACGCTCAAATCTGGTCGCCTACCCGGGTGCTCTTCCCGCACTCGGAGGCCATCGAAGACGGCTCGTTCCTGCGCATCAACAACATTACCCTAGGCTACACGCTGCCCAAATCCATAACGCAGTACGCCCGCCTGAGCCAAGCCCGTTTCTACGTGACGGCCAACAACCTCTACACGTTCACCAAGTACAGCGGCTTCGACCCCGAGGTGAACACCCGCCGCTCGTCGCCGCTGACGCCCGGCGTGGACTACGCAGCCTACCCGCGCAGCAAGGCCTTCTTGGCCGGTGTGAACCTGACTTTCTAATACCTCCCTACCGAGCATTTCCCATGAAGCGCATATTCCGTTCAACCCTTGCCGCCTTGGGCATCGTCGGCCTGACGAGCATCATGTCGTGCAGCTTTCTCGACGTGGAACCCACGTCCGTAGAAACGGCCGAAGCGGTGTTTAGTACCGTTAACGGGGCCTACAACGCCGTTATCGGGGCCTACGCTCCGATGACCGGGGACGTGGCTTACGGCAACCGCATCAGCGGCTATTTCCCGTACGACTCGGAGGATTTCCTGAACTCGCCCACTGGCGACGACGCCGGCGCCGGCCGCCGCGGTATTGCCCGCTACAACACGGCCGTGGACAACGCCGACGTGCGCAACGCCTGGAACGCAATGTACCGCGGCATTGAGCGCGCTAACATCTGCATCAAGTACATTCCGACGATGGCGCAGTACCAAGGCGGCCCCGACTTGGCCGTGGTACGACGCCTGCACGGCGAAGCCCTCACGCTGCGCGCCCAGTACTACTTTGAGCTGATTCGCAACTGGGGCGACGTGCCCGCGCCCTACGAGCCCACTGTGACCGGCCAGGACTTTAACCTAGAGCGCGTGGACCGCAACGCGATTCTCGACCGCATGATCAGCGACTTGGACGTGGCCGAAAAGCTGGTGCCGTGGCGTTCGACGGTAGCCCAGGATGAGCGCATTACCAAAGGTGCCGTGAAGGCCCTGCGCGCCCGTCTTGCGCTGTACCGCGCTAGTTTCTATTTCGATCCGAAAACCTCGCGCATGGAACGGGCCACGGATTACAAGAAATTCTACGACACTGTGCGCGTAGAATGCCGCGAACTGATGGCCCTGCGCAGCGAGCATAACCTGAACGCCTCCTTCGAAGAGCCTTTCCGCGCCATTGGTGAGTACCGCCGCGACGCAGCCAACGAGATTATCTTCCAGGTGGGCATGGGCGGCAACAGCTCCTTCACCGACAGCAAATTGGGGTACTTCAACGGTCCGCGGGTAACGGCTACTTCTAGCACCTTCGGTACCACTACCCAGGGCGCCATCGTGCTGCAGCCCACGTACTTCTACGCTTTTGCGCCCAACGATACCCGCCGCGACGTAACCATCGCGCCGTATTCCATCGACGCGGCAGCCCGGCGCATTCCCACCACCATCATCAGCGCCTACGACGGCAAGTTCCGCCGCGAATGGAGCAACAATACTTCGCTGAAGGCAGGGGCTTCGCAAAGTCTGCAGTTTAACTGGCCGCTTATTCGTTTCTCCGATGTGCTGCTGATGTTTGCCGAAGCCGAAAACGAGTCGTTGAACGGTCCTTCGCCCGCTGCACAATCGGCCCTGTTGGAAGTACGCCGCCGCGCTTATACCGGCACTTTGCCCACCCCGCCCGCCGGCTACACCGCGTTTCAGCAGGCCATCATGGACGAGCGAAACCTGGAGTTTGGTGGTGAAGGTATCCGCAAATACGACTTGATTCGGTGGAACATGCTGGGCACCAAGTTCGCGCAAATCAAAGCCACGCTGCGCGACTGGATTGATGCCACCCCCAACGAGAACGTTCCGCAGTACCTGTACTACACCACCAACGGACCCACGTTCCCGCCCGTCAACTCCTACTATGGTCCGGCCCCCGCTACGCAGCCGGCCGGCACCACGCGCGTGAACTGGCGCGCCAGCATCACCGAGGCCCGCATTGCTGACATTGCTTCCGGCTTTGCCGAAGCCCGGCAACTGCTTCCCATTCCGGCCGAAGCCCGCAACACCAACAACAGGCTGACGCAGAACCCGAGCTACTAACATGCCGGACTCCGCAACCCAACTCTTTGTGCCCAGCGCCGATGTGCGCTGGGTAGAAGTGGGCGAAGGCGTAAAACGCCAGGTGCTGGCCTACGGGCCGGAGCTGATGCTGGTAAAAGTGGCCTTCGAAACCGGTGGTATAGGGGCCGAGCACCAGCACCCGCACACGCAAATCAGCTACGTGGAGAGCGGCGAGTTTGCTTACACCATTGCCGGCGAAACACGCGTGCTGCGCACCGGCGACAGTTGCTTCGTGCCAGGCCATACGCTGCATGGAGTAACGTGTCTGCAAGCTGGCGTGCTGCTCGATGCTTTCAACCCCATGCGGGAAGACTTTGTGAAAGAAGCCTAAGGGCTTTCAACTAGATGAGAATGATGAAGTGGTTTGAGAAGGTGACTCTCTTGCTCGCGGTGGGGATTTGGGGAAATGCTTCCTTCGCGAATGCACAGCAAGTGAGTGTAGCGGCGGATGGTTCGGGACAGTTCCGGACCATCCAAGCCGCTATTGCCAGCCTGCCCGACCACGCCGCGCAACAGCGCGTCATCACCATTAAAAACGGCACCTACCGCGAGCAAGTATTCATCGACGGCAAGGACCACATTACCCTGCGCGGCCAAAGCGAAAAAGGCACCGTGCTAACCTTCGCCCTGGCCCGCGACGCCTACCGCTGCGCCGGCAACACCGACGACTGGGGCGTGGCCACGCTAAACCTGCGCAACTCGCCCGACATCACGCTCGAGAACCTGACCATCGTTAACAGCTACGGCTTCGATGCGCAGGGCGACGTTACCATCGACTGCCCAACGGAAGCAACTGGCAAGAAAACCATCAGCAAAACCGGGCACCAAATGGCGCTGCGCACCTTTCCCGGGGCCACGCGCATTATTGCCCGCAAGTGCACCTTCCGGGCTTTGGGTGGCGACACCGTTAGTCCTTGGGATACCGAAGCAGGCATGTACTACTTCAAGGACTGCACCATGGAAGGTGGCGTGGACTTTTATTGTCCGCGCGGCTGGGCTTACGCCGAAAACGTGCGCTTCATTTGCCACAACAAGTCGGCCGCCATTTGGCACGATGGCTCGGGCAACAAGGACTCTAAAACGGTACTCAAGAACTGCTCCTTCGAGGGCGACGACCAATTTAAGCTGGGCCGTTACCACCGCGAGTCGCAGTTCTACCTCATCGGCTGCAAGTTCCCGCAGAACATGGCCGATGCCGACATCTACCACGCCACCTCGGGCCCCGGCACGCCCGCCTGGGGCCGCCGCGTGTACTACAGCGGGAGCCAGCGCAAGGGCGGAAATTTTGCCTGGATGAAGGACAACCTGGCTTCGGCCGAAGGTGCGCCCACAGCCAAGCAAATCACCGCCGCCTGGACGTTCGGCGGCCGCTGGAACCCCGAAGGCAAAGGCTCGGCAGTAGCGACCAAAGCGCCGGTGGTTACCGATTCCATTGCCGAGAAAATGCTAGTGTACCAGCGCAGCATTGGTGGCTGGCCCAAGGCAGTAGGGGAGGTGAAGGTGGATTACGATGCCAAGCTAACCGCCGCGAAACGTGCCAGCACACTCGCCGACGCCAACCGCAAAGACGCGACCATTGATAACAACGCCACCACTCGCGAAATCAAGTACCTGATTTCGGCTTTCAAGCGCACCAACAACCCGGCCTACCGCACCGCCGCCGAAAACGGCATTCGGTACCTATTGAAAATGCAGCTCAAGAGCGGCGGCTTCCCGCAGTTTTACCCCGACAGCAGCAATTACCGCGGTCAGATTACCTACAACGACAACGCCATGGTGCGCGCCCTGTGGTTGCTGAAAGCCGTGGCCGAGCAGGAAAAGGACTACGCATTAATTGACTTTGCCTTGGTGCCGCAAGCCAAGGCCGCCGTGCAGCGCGGCATCGGCTGCATCCTGAAAACCCAGTACGTGCAGAACGGCAAGCTTACCGCTTGGTGTGCCCAACACGACCGTCGCACGCTGCAACCCATTAAGGCCCGCGCGTTCGAGGTGGCCTCGCTCAGCGGCATGGAAACGGTGGGGATTCTGGAGTTTCTGATGGCCGTGGAAAACCCCACGCCCGAAATCAAGCGGGCCATTGAGGCGGGCGTGGCGTGGCTGGACGCGGTGAAGATGCCGGGCTACGCCATGAAAAATATTGAGGACCCTGCCCAGCCTACAGGACGGGACAGGATAGTTGTGCCGGAAGCGGGTTCCACCTTGTGGGCGCGTTTCTACGACCTCGAAACCAACAAGCCCATTTACGTAGGGCGCGACGGCGTGAAACACGCCCAGCTAGCCGACATCGAGAATGAACGACGGGCCGGCTACGTGTACGCCAGCAACTGGCCCGCCAAACTACTAGCCACGGAGTATCCCAAGTGGCAAAAAAAGTGGGAGAACGGAAAGAGCGGATTATAAGATGACGACCATGAGATACTTGTCTCGCCCCATCGCATTGGCCGAACCCAACCCGGTCGTGACTATGCCCGACGCAGCCCTGCTGGCGCTGCCCGAAAAAGTATTACAGTTTGGTACCGGTGTGCTGCTGCGCGGCCTGCCCGATTATCTGATTGACAAAGCCAACCGCCAAGGTATTTTCAACGGCCGCATTGTGGTGGTGAAAAGCACCGACGGCGGCGATATTACCGCCTTCGACCGGCAAGACGGCCTCTATACGCTTTGCATCCGCGGCATTGAGGATGGCCGCACGGTGGAAGAAAACGTGGTTAGCTCGGCCATTAGCCGGGTGCTTTCGGCCAAAAGCCAGTGGGCCGAGGTAATGAAGTGCGCCGCAAACTCTGAGCTGACCGTAGTGGTTTCGAACACCACCGAAGTGGGTATTCAGCTGGTGTCCGACGACATTCGGCAGAATCCGCCGGTGTCGTTTCCGGGCAAGCTGCTGGCGTTTTTGTACGCCCGCTACCAGGCTTTCGGCGGCGACAAAACCAAGGGCCTCGTGATTGTGCCCACCGAACTGATTTCCGAAAACGGCACCAAGCTCGAAGGTATTCTGCTGGAGCTGGCCCACCGCAACGGCCTCGAAGCCGACTTTCTGGAGTGGCTGGAATCGGCCAACCGCTGCTGCAATTCCCTCGTGGACCGCATCGTGCCGGGTCGCCCCGACACGGGCACCTACAACGCCCTGACCGAAGAATTAGGTTACGAAGACGAGCTGCTCACCATTTCGGAGTGCTTCCGCCTCTGGGCCATCGAAGGCGACGCGCACGTGCGCGAGGTGCTGTCGTTCGCGCAGGTCGATGAGGGCGTTATCATTCAGCCCGACATCAACGAGTTCCGCGAAATCAAGCTGCGGTTGCTCAACGGCACGCACACACTCAGCTGCGGCCTGGCCTACCTGAGCGGCTTTGAGACCGTGCGCAGTGCCATGGAGGACGACACCACGGCGGCTTTCATCAGCAACCTGATGCTGCACGATTTGCTGCCCGGCATTCCGTACCCCGTGGACCAGGCCCGCGCCCAGCGCTTCGGCACGCAGGTCCTCGACCGGTTCCGCAACCCCTACATCGACCACCGCTGGTTGTCGATTACCATGAACTACTCGGCCAAGATGCAGATGCGCAACGTGCCCACGCTGCTGCATTACTACCAGCAACACGGCGCCGTGCCGCAGTACTTCAGCCTGGGTTTTGCGGCCTACCTGCTGTTCATGCGCGGCGTGCACGAAGAAAACGGCACGTGGTACGGCAGCACTGGTAGCGAGGCGTACCCCATTCAGGACGACAAAGCCGGCTACTTCGCCGATTTGTGGAACCGCCTAGAGCCTACCGAACTCACCCAAACCGTCCTGCACAGTCATGCGCTGTGGGGCCACGACCTCACCCAGTTGCCCGGTTTCGCGCAACAAGTAGCTGCTAACCTGCAGCAGATGCTGGCCCAGGGTGTATCCGCCACCGTGGCCGCTGCCCTCACCGAAAAGGTCTCCCTCGAGAAATGAAACATTTAGTAGCCCAGATTCACCCCCAGGATAATGTACTGGTGGCGCTGACGGATTTGCCCGCCGGCACGCCCGTGCCCTGGAAAGACGGAATGGTTACCACTACCCAAGCCATTCCCGCTAAGCACAAAGTGGCCACCCAGAACTTTGAGCCCGGCGACCTGGTACACATGTACGGCGTACTGGTGGGCAAGGTCCGCGAACGTATTCCGCTCGGTGGTCTGCTCACTACGTCCAATATCCAGCACGCTACCGATTCCTTCGACCAGAACGCGGTGAAGCGGCAGGAGTGGCCCCGGCCCGATGTAACCAAATGGCAGGAGCGCACCTTCATGGGCTTTCACCGCCCCGACGGCCGCGTGGGCACCGCCAACTACTGGCTGGTTATTCCGCTGGTGTTCTGCGAAAACCGCAACATTCAGGTGCTGGAAGAAGCCCTGGTGGACGACCTCGGCTACGGCCGCCGTAAAAGCTACCAGCCCCAAACCCAGGAGTTGATTCAGCTGATGAAGGCCGGTAAATCGGTGGAGGAAATTCTGCAAACCGACCTGCAAACCTCGCTCGACGGCCAAGCCAAGCCGCGCCTGTTCCCGAACGTGGACGGCGTACGGTTCCTGACCCACGAAGGCGGCTGCGGCGGCATTCGTCAGGATGCCCAAACGCTGTGCGGTTTGCTGGCCGGCTACATCACGCACCCCAACGTGGCCGGGGCTACCGTGCTCAGCCTGGGCTGCCAGAACGCGCAGGTGAGCATGTTGCAGGACGAAATAAACAAGCGCAGCCCGCAGTTCTACAAGCCGATCTACATTCTGGAGCAGCAGAAAATTGGAACCGAGGAAGCCCTCATCAGCACCGCCCTGCGCCAAACGTTTGCCGGTTTGATGCAAGCCAACGCCCAGCACCGCGAGCCGGCGCCGCTCAGCAAGCTGTGCATTGGCCTGGAGTGCGGCGGCTCCGATGGCTTCTCGGGCATTTCGGCTAACCCGGCCGTGGGTCACGTGTCCGACCTCGTGGTAGCTCTGGGCGGCTCGGTTATTCTGGCCGAATTTCCAGAGCTGTGCGGCGTAGAGCAGGAGTTGGTCGACCGTTCGGTAGACCAGGAAACGGCCCAACGCTTCAGTTCCTTGATGAAAGCCTACGGCGACTCGGCCGTGGCCGTGGGCTCGGGCTTCGACATGAACCCTTCGCCCGGCAACATCCGCGACGGTTTGATTACCGACGCCATGAAATCGGCTGGTGCAGCCCGCAAGGGCGGTTCGTCGCCGGTAGTGGCGGTGCTGGATTACCCCGAGCTGGTAACCAAGCCAGGCCTGAACCTGCTCTGCACCCCCGGCAACGACGTGGAATCGACCACGGCGGAAGTAGGTTCCGGCGCCAACGTGGTGCTCTTCACCACCGGCCTGGGCACGCCTACCGGTAACCCTATTGCACCCGTGGTCAAGATTTCCACCAATACGGCTTTGGCTAAGCGCATGCCCGACATCATCGACTTGAACACAGGCACCGTGATTGACGGCGAGGAAACCATTGAGCAGGCCGGGGAGCGGATTCTGGACTACGTCATTCGCGTGGCCAGCGGCGAGGAAGTGGCCGCCGTGCGCCACGGCCAGACTGATTTCATTCCATGGAAACGCGGCGTTTCGCTGTAACAAAACCAGGCCCGAGGCGGCGCAAGCCGTGCGCCGCCTACCGTAATCGTTTCCGTAGATAAAGTCGCGAACGAAGGCTAAAAACGGGCTGTTAGCTGCCCTCATCCGAATACCTTTACCCATCACCGACACCCGCTTCTGAGGGGGCTGCCAACAATTTCAGTTGACTATGAAGCCATTTCTGAACGACGATTTTCTGCTGCAAACCGCTACGGCGCGCACACTCTACCACGAGTATGCGAAGCAGATGCCCATCATCGATTATCATAACCACCTGCTGCCCGATCAGATTGCCGAAGACAAGCAGTTCGACAACCTGACGCAGATCTGGCTGTACGGCGACCATTACAAGTGGCGCGCCATGCGCACGAACGGCGTGGACGAGCGGTACATCACCGGCGACGCTTCCGACTGGGAGAAGTTTGAGAAGTGGGCCGAAACGGTGCCTTACACCGTGCGCAACCCGCTCTACCACTGGACCCACCTGGAGCTGCAGCGCTACTTCGGGGTAACGGAGCTGCTGAGCAAGGACAGCGCCCGCCGCATCTACGACCACTGCTCGGCCCTGCTGCGTACGCCGGAGTACTCGGTGCGCAACCTGCTGCGGAAGATGAACGTGCAGACGGTGTGCACGACGGACGACCCGGCGGACAACCTGGAGCACCACCGCGCCATTGCCGCCAATCCGTTTGGCGTGCAGGTGCTGCCCACCTTCCGCGCCGACAAGGCCATGTCGCCGGAAGACCCCGCCGCCTACAACGCCTACCTCGACAAGCTGGGCGCGGCCGCCTGCGTGGATATCAACAGCTTCTACGACCTGGAAACCGCCCTTCGCGTGCGCCACGACTACTTTGCGGCCTTGGGCTGCCGGTTGTCGGACCACGGTTTGGAGCAAATGTATTCGGCCGACTACACCGACGCGGAAATCAACGCCATCTTCGACAAGGTGCGCAGCGGCCGCACGCTGTTCGGCGGCGAAATCGTGCAGTTTAAGTCGGCTATGCTGGTGCTGCTGGCCGAAATGGACTGGGAGAAAGGCTGGACCCAGCAGTACCACCTGGGCGCGCTGCGCAACAACAACGCCCGCCAGCTGCGTCAGCTCGGCCCCGATACCGGTTGGGACTCCATCGGCGACTTCACGCAGGGGCAGGCCCTGTCGCGCTTCCTCGACCGCCTCGACGGCCAGGACAAGCTCGCCAAAACCATCCTCTACAACCTGAACCCCGCCGACAACGAGCTGTTCGCCACCATGATTGGCAACTTCCAGGACGGCACCGTGGCGGGCAAGCTGCAGTTCGGTTCGGGCTGGTGGTTCCTGGACCAGAAAGACGGCATGGAAAAGCAAATCAACGCGCTGTCGAATATGGGTTTGCTGAGCCGTTTTGTGGGCATGCTCACCGATTCGCGCTCCTTCCTGTCGTACCCGCGCCACGAGTACTTCCGCCGCATTCTGTGCAACATCTTCGGCAACGACATCGAGAACGGCGAGCTGCCCGACAACCTCGAATGGATTGGTCACTTGGTTAAGCAGATCTGCTACGGCAACGCCAAAGAGTACTTCGGCTTTCAAACGGTGAGCCAGCCGGCCTCAGTAGCCGCCGAAGCGTAGCCCCCCACAAGCTCCGGCAACGTTCCCGCTAACGTTGCCGGAGTTTTTGTACCGCCCTAACGATTGTTGGGCCGTTTTTCCTGCCGACTTTGTTGGCAGACCCTTTTCGAAAACTTCCGGCGCCAAGCTAATTCACGGCGCTTTTTTCACCTGGAATGAAGCAGATTGTCACGTTCGGCGAAATCATGATGCGGCTCTCGCCGCCCCTGAACTACCGCTTGGAGCAAGCCTCGGAACTGGAAGTCACCTACGGCGGCGGCGACGCCAACGTGGCCGCTTCCCTGGCTTGCCTGGGCCTGCCCGCCGCGCACGTCACCTGCTTCCCCGACAACCAGTTGGGCCGTGCCGCCACGCAGCAGTTCCGCCGCCTGGGCGTAAACATGCAGCACACCGTGTACCGCCCCGACGGCCGCCTGGGCCTCTACTTCCTGGAAGTGGGTGCCTCGCTGCGCGCCAGCTCCATTGTGTACGACCGGTACGATTCGGCCTTTGCCAAGCTCGATCCGGCCGCGTTCAACTGGGAAGAAATCTTGAAGGACGCCCAGTGGCTGCACTGGACCGGCATTACCGCCGCCATTTCGGCTTCGGCGGCCGAGGCCACCCGCCAGGCCATTGCCGTAGCGCGCCGCATGGGCATCACCGTTTCGGCCGACGTAAACTACCGCCGCAACCTGTGGCAGTACGGCCAAAAGGCGCAGGACGTAATGCCCGGCTTGGTGGAAGGCTGCGACGTGGTGGTTTGCTCGCCCGGCGACGCCGAGGACTTGTTCGGCATTACAGCCGATGAAAATGCAGACAATGGCTTTGCCTCGATGGCGGAAAAGCTGATGCGGCGCTTTCCACAAATCAAGCAGGTTATTGCCACCAAGCGCAAAACCCAAAGCGCCTCACACGAGCGCATCAAAGGCATGCTGTGCACCACCGAGGGCTACCGCGAAACGGCCTACTTCGACATCACGCCCGTGGTCGACCGCATTGGCGGTGGCGACGCCTTTATTGCCGGCTTCGTGTACGGCCAGATCAACGGCCGCAACGCCGACGATGCGCTGCTTTTTGCCACGGCCGCTTCGGCCCTCAAGCACACCATTCACGGCGACGTGAACCTCGTTACCGCGGCCGAAGTGGAGCACATAGTGGCCGGCAACACCACCGGCCGCCTGCTCCGCTAGTTTTTACCCTCAGTTTCCTCCGCCATGCTCGCTACTTCCTCTTACACGCCCCCGGTTTCCTCCGCCGACGTGCTGGCCCGCGTCCTCGACTCGCCGGTAATTCCGGTGTTTTTCCACGCCGACATCGACCACGCCCAACGCATGCTAAGTGCTTGCTACGCGGGCGGTATTCGGGTGTTTGAATTCACGAACCGCGGGGCCAATGCCTTTGAGGTGTTCAGCAAGCTGCGCCAGTACGTGCGCGACAACTGCCCCGATATGCTGCTGGGCATTGGCACCATTTACAACGCCAAAGACGCGGAAGCCTTCATTCTGGCCGGCGCCGATTTTGTGGTGCAGCCCATTACCACCGCCGACGTGGCCGCCATTTGCCGCCACCACGACGTGGCTTGGGTGCCCGGCGTGATGACGCTCAACGAGATTTTCCACGCCACCCGCCTCGGCGCGGCCATCGTGAAAATTTTCCCTGGCAACGTGGTCGGACCCGATTACGTGAAGGCCGTGCGCGGCCCCATGCCGAACGTGAAAATTATGGTAACAGGCGGGGTAGAGCCTACCGTGGAGAGCCTGCGCGAGTGGTTTGGGGCCGGCGTGAACTGCGTGGGCATGGGTTCCCAGCTCTTCAAGAACGCCGACGATACTGACGCGTTATCGGCCCGCATTGCCGAGCTGCTGGCCTTTGTAGAAACCGTTAAGCCCTAACCGCCATGCCAACGACTACTCCCACTTCGGTGGAGCGCAACACAGGGCCGGCGCTGCTCAGCAACGAATCCATTGGCAAGTACCGGTGGACCATTTGCTCCCTGGTGTTCTTCGCCACCACGGTCAATTACCTCGACCGCGCCGTTATTTCGCTGCTCAAGCCCTACCTCGAAACCGAGTTTAAGTGGAACGCCGGCGACTACGCCGACATCGAAATAGCGTTCAAGCTGGCTTACTCGCTGGGTATGCTGGGCGTGGGCCGGATCATCGATAAGCTCGGCACCAAAATCGGCTATGCGCTGTCCACGTTCTTGTGGAGCTTGGCCGCCATTGGTCACGCGTTTGTGAGCAGCACCTTCGGCTTTAGCGTGGCTCGTGCCTTTTTGGGCGTAACCGAAGCCGGCAACTTCCCGGCCGCCATCAAAACCACCGCCGAGTGGTTTCCGCAGCGCGAGCGGGCCTTGGCCACCGGCATCTTCAACTCCGGCTCGAACGTGGGCGCTATTATTGCGCCGCTCACCGTGCCGCTCATTGCCGAAACCATCGGGTGGAAGTGGGCCTTCATCATCACCGGTGCCCTGGGTTTCGTGTGGCTGGTGCTGTGGTTCATTTACTACGAAGTGCCCGCCAAGCAGGCCCGCCTAACCAAAGCTGAATTCGACTACATCCACAGCGACGTGGACGATTTGGCGGCCGCTTCCATCACCACGCAGCCCAAGGTGTCGTGGTTTAAGCTGTTGACGTTCCGTCAAACCTGGGCCTTCGTGCTGGGCAAGTTCCTGACCGACCCCATCTGGTGGTTCTACCTGTTCTGGTTGCCCGACTTCCTGAACAAGCAGTACGGGCTGAAAGGCACCGACGTGGCCCTGCCCGTGGCAGCCGTGTACATGCTCTCGACCGTGGGTAGCGTGGGCGGCGGCTGGATTCCGCTCAACTTCATCCGCAACGGCATGGCGGCCTTCAAGGCCCGTAAACTTTCTATGCTGCTGATTGCGCTGTGCGTGTTTCCCATCGTGTTTGCGCAGTACCTGGGGCAAGTGAATATGTGGCTGGCGGTGCTGGTAATCGGTATTGCGGCGGCGGCGCACCAAGCCTGGAGCGCGAACATCTTCACCACTGTATCAGACATGTTCCCGAAGCGGGCCGTGGCTTCGGTTACGGGCATCGGCGGCATGGCCGGCGGTATGGGCGGCATTCTGCTTTCGGCCCTGGTGCAGAAGCGCATGTTCGTGTACTACGAAAGCATTGGGCAGCTGGAAACGGCCTACTTCATCATGTTCCTGATTTGCGGCGGCGCGTACTTGCTGGCTTGGGTGCTCATGCACTTCCTGGCCCCACGCATGAAGCAAATTGCCCTGGATTAGGGTTTTAAGTTGTCAGTTGTCAGTTGTCAGGGTTGCTCTGTCGGCTGCTTATCCAGAACGAGCTGACAACTGGCAACCCACAACTGACAACCAACAAAAATGAAACGACTGGTCACCCTCACCGCGCTGCTGCTGCTGGCGCTGGCTGCTTCCGTGCAGCTAAAAGCGCAGCTCAAAACGAATAAGAAAAACGCTGAGGCTCAGAAGGAAGTGGAAGCCCTGGAGCGGCAACGCTTCGAGGCCCAAGTGAAGAAGGACTATGCTTTCCTGGAGCGCGTTTTTGCCGACGACTTGGTCTACACGCACTCCAACGGCAAGCAGAACGGCAAGCCGGATTACATTCAGTCGATCAAAGACGGCAAGAGCGTGTACGATAAGATTGACGTGGAAGCCCTGAATGTGCGTGCCTACAACAACGGCCAAGCAGCCGTAGTGAACGGCACCATCACCATCACGCAGCCCAACAAGCCCGACGGCACCCCCAACATTGCGCACATCAAGTACGTGGTGGTGCAGGTAAAGGACAAGCAGAAAGGTTGGCAGGTGGTGCTGTGGCAAAGCCAAAAGCAACCCGACGCGAAAAGCTAAATTTTACGCCAGCATTGGAAAGGGTAGGGGGCTGACCAGCCTTTGAACGACAACTGGAACCGGCAGGAAACGCCGGTTTATCAGCTACCCTTACCTTTCCTTCGCGGAGCCTCCGAAATGGCTCCGCTACAAGCCACTCCCACTACTCTCCGTACTCATGATGACCGCGCCCGACGAAGACCTGATTGCCACCCCCGTCGGTACGACGCTGGAGCGCTACATCATGCGCAAACAGGCCGAATTTCCGTTTGCCACCGGTGAACTGTCCCAGCTGCTACGCGACATTGCCTTGGCCGGCAAAATCATCAACCGCGAAGTAAACCGCGCCGGCCTTTCGGATGTAACCGGGGCGTACGGCCGCGAAAACGTGCAGGGCGAGCAGCAGCAACGCCTCGACATGGCCGCGCACATTCGCTTCGTGCGGGCCCTGCGCAACGGCGGCCAGGCCTGCGCGGTGCTGTCGGAAGAAGAGGAGGCCATCATTTACACCGGCAACGACCAAGCGAAATACGTGGTGGCCATGGACCCCTTGGATGGTTCCTCGAACATCGATGTGAACGTGCCCATCGGTACGCTGTTTTCCATTTACAGCCGGGTAACGCCCGTGGGCTCCAAGGCCAACGAAACCGATTTCCTGCAGGGCGGCCGCAAACAGGTAGCCGCTGGCTATGTGCTTTACGGTTCCAGCACCATGCTCGTGTACACCACCGGGCACGGCGTGGCGGGCTTCACCTACGAGCCGTCGTTGGGCGAGTTTTTCCTCTCGCACCCCGATCTTCGCATTCCGGCCACCGGCACCACCTTCTCCTGCAATGAAGGCTACTGGTTTGAATACCCGGCCTACGTGCGCACCTACCTCGAGAACTGCAAGCGCAGCCGCATGAACGGCCGCTACATCGGTTCGTTGGTGGCCGACTACCACCGCAACCTGCTCACGGGCGGTATTTACCTGTACCCGCCCACCGGCAAAAACCTCGATGGCAAGCTGCGGTTGCTTTACGAGTGCTACCCGCTGGCTTTCCTGATCGAGCAGGCCGGCGGCGCGGCATCTACCGGCACCGAAGCCGTGCTGGACGTAACGCCCGAGCATTACCACCAGCGCTGCCCGCTAATCATTGGGTCCGCCGAGTTGGTGAACGAGTACTTGGTTTGCGCTGCCGCTGAGGTGTCGGCCTAAGTTCTCCTTCTCAAGCCGGTCGCGGTAAAAGCCTAGCTTGCCGCAGCGGTGTCGGTCCACTTTGTTCTACTTGCGGGGGCTTGCTATTTCGCCCCCTTACTTTGAACCCATGCCTAAAATCGTTTCGCCCCAAGTCGAGTTCAGCGGCCTCATGGCCCAAGTGCAGCAGATTACGCCCGAAATTCTAACCTCGGACGGCAAATTCCTGAACCTCATGGAAGGCCGCTGGCAGGAGCCCGGCACCCCGCGCGACTTCACGTCGCCCGTCGACGGTTCGTCGCTCGGCGCCTTGCCCATGCTCGACCGCGAAACCGCTCTGCGGGCCGTGCGCGCCGCCAAACAAGAAGCCGGGGAATGGGCCAAAGTCGACCTTGACGAACGCCGCCGCCGCGTGCAGGACTGCCTCAACCAGCTGCGCCAGCACGTGGAGCTAACGGGCAAGCTGCTCATCTGGGAAATCGGCAAAACCTATAAGCTCGGTTTCACCGACATCGACCGCGCCATCGACGGCGTGCAGTGGTACGTCGACAACATCGAGCCCATGCTGGGCACGCGCAAGCCGCTGGGTTTGGTGAGCAACATTGCCTCCTGGAACTACCCCATGTCGGTGCTGCTGCACGCAGTGCTTACGCAGGCTTTGTGCGGTAACGCGGTTATTGCCAAAACCCCTACCGACGGTGGCTTTATCTCGCTGAGCTTCACCTTTGCCATTGCCCGCCGCTGCGGCCTGCCGGTAACGCTTGTGAGTGGGGCTGGCGGCGAACTGAGCGACGTGCTGGTAAAGAACGAAGCCATCGACTGCCTGAGCTTCGTGGGTGGCCGCTACAACGGCCGCAACATCGCCGACGCCCTGGCCGCGCACGACAAGCGCTATATGCTGGAAATGGAAGGCGTAAACACGTACGGCATCTGGAACTACAGCGACTGGACCAGCCTCGCCGACCAGCTTAAGAAGGGCTACGACTACGGCAAGCAGCGCTGCACGGCTTACGTGCGCTTTGTGGTGCAGCGCAGCCTATTTCCGCAGTTCCTCGAGACCTACTGGGAGGCAGCCCGCAGCCTGAAGGTAGGCAACCCCACGCTGGTTGACAACGCCGACGACAAGCTGCCCGAACTGGCTTTCGGTCCCGTTATCAACAAAGCCCAGGCCGAAGACCTCGACCGCCTCTACGCCGACGCGCTGAAAACCGGTGCTACGCCCATTTTCGAAGGCAAGCTGGACAGCAGCCTGTTCCTGCCCAACCAGGACATGAGCGCCTACCGCGCCCCGCGTGCTTTGGTAAACCTGCCGCGCCAGAGCGAGCTGTACTTCAAGGAGCCCTTCGGCCCCATCGATTCCATCGTGCTTGTTGACCGCGTAGAGGAACTGGTAGGGGAAATGAACATTTCGAACGGTGCCTTGGTAGCGGCCGTAGCCTCCGACGACCAGAAGTGGGCTGAGCGCACCGCCCGGGAAGTCCGTGCTTTTAAAGTGGGCATCAACAAGCTCCGCTCGCGCGGCGACCGAGAAGAAGTGTTCGGCGGTTTGGGCGAGTCGTGGAAAGGCGCTTTCGTGGGCGGTAAGCTGCTGGTAGAAGCCGTGACCCAGGGCGAACCAACGCAGCCCGTGCTCGGAAACTACCAGGACGCCACACTGCTGCCGGAGAAGATTTAATATTCTAACCGTAATAAAAGACAGCGGTGCTGCGACTCTCGGGTTGCAGCACCGCTGTGCTTTCATAATAAGATTATCATTTCAATGCGGTGGAAGTTCAGCTAACGAAAAGGCTGTGGGAACGGCTCACCCAGCAGCCCAAGAAAATTCAGCCACAGAAGTTAGCTTTTGACAGCGGCAATGGAGGCGTTGGGCCAAAAAAGCGGTATTGGCGAGGAGAGGCATTTACGTTTGTAATGTCATACACTGCCAACCAGACCATGAAAGTTACCCGCTTCCACCTAGCTGCCTTCCTGCTTGTTCTGCTGATTACCATGCTGCAACTTTCGGGGCCGGCCCGCGCCCAGTCTTTGCCGGATCCGGGCTCTGCGGCCGGTCGGGCTACCAGCTTGGCCCGGTACTACAATCACAGCTTACGCCTCCAGCCTCATCAGTACAAACCCGTATTTCGGGCCACGTTGCAGCAGGTTCAGGCGATGGACTCGTTACAACTCCACGGCGTGGTAAGCGCCGCCAGCCTTCACCAGATTGAGGAGGATTTTGTTGCTCACGTACAGCCCTGCCTAACGGCTTCCCAATTGAGTGCTTTGCTGACCATGCGCACCCAGCAGCCCCAAGAGCGGATTGCTCCGGCGGTGGTTTCGAGCATCCGCTAGAACGGGCCCTTTCCAGTAGCACCGCTACAATGGAAACCTGCCTTGCCCATTGCCGATTGTGGCTACTCCACTTCCAAAGCCCCGTGCCACCGGCCGGGGCTTTTTTTATGGGTGGCCGGCTTGAAAGCATAGAAAAAACCGGTGAGAAGCCGGTTTCAGCTTCTGGACCTCACGCAATCATAATTGGGGTATTGTTCCGCGAGCTAAATAGCCTCCGAAACGGCCACGCCATAAAACAACAAAACCCCTCATACGTCACGTGTGAGGGGTTTTTAGTGGCCGCGCCAGGAATCGAACCTGGATCAAGAGCTTCGGAGACTCCTATACTATCCGTTGTACTACGCGGCCGGTAGTGGGCGGCAAAAGTAGAGAGAAAAAATGGGCCTCACAATATAAAAAAGCGGCTTTCTGCCAGCAGTGCTCGATGATGAGGTTTCTAGTTGGAATCGGCTGGCAGTACAGTTTACCCCACGTGCACAAACCTGCGGAAATACGGGAGCTAACCAGCTTAGCTTCAGATGATGTTGCCCAAAGGCAATAACCTAATCCGATCAAAGCGAGTTAACTCTTGCAAACATTCCAGTTTCTACCACAACCCAAACGCCTTTTACCATGAAGACCCTATACACGGCCGAAGCTACGGCCACCGGCGGCCGCAGCGGCCATATTCGTTCCTCCGATGGCATTATCGACATGGATATGTCGGTGCCGCAAGGCCTAGGCGGCAAGAACGGCGCCACCAACCCCGAGCAGCTGTTCGCTGCTGGCTATGCCTCGTGTTTCCAGCAAGCCTTGCTGGTGGTAGCCCAACGCAGCAACCAAAAGCTGGACCCACAATCGACGGTAAAATGCGCGGTGTCGCTCACCCAGGAAGGGGAAGCGTACGGGCTGGACGTAACGCTCGACGTGAACCTGCCCGGTACCACCGATGCCGACCGCATGGTGCACGAAGCCCACCGCATTTGCCCGTATTCGGTAGGTACCCGCGGCAACATTGACGTGGCGCTGCTCGTGAACGGCCAACCCGCCAAAGTAGCCGAAACCGATAAGGCTTAAGAAAGCCCCAAACGACAGCGCGCCGCCGGAGCATTGCTCCGGCGGCGCGCTGTCGTTTGGGGCGCTTACCAACGGCTCAGTCATCCGTACGCTGGGGTTCCTGGGCCTGGTAGGTTTCGTTGGGGTTGGCGTAAAAGGTGGTAGGCGAGTGGGTGTAGCGCAGATTATGGAGGCGAGTGGTGCGCTGGAATACCACGGGCTTCTTGGCGCCTTCGGGCACCAGCATAAGACCGGCCGTAGACATTTTCGCGCCGAAGCGGTTATCGAGCGGCGTATCGAGATAGTACAGGTAGTCTTTCAGCCACTTGAAGTAAAACTTCCACTTGGCATTGGTGGTGGTCAGGCCGCGCAGATCCTCGTTGCCCGTGGCCAGAGCCTGCTGCAGTTCCACAGCGTTTAATGGCGTGCCGCCCAGCGTGGGTATCACGTCCCATTGGGCATCTACCAACACCCATTTTTGCTGCTCGCTGAGCCAAGCTTCGGTGGCCGCGTGGCCGGCCGCCGAACCGCGGGTTTCCGAGTCGGCGGTTTTTAGGTACAGCGGACGGGCCGGTATGCCCACGGCCTGTAAAGCCGCGGCCAGCACAATACCAAAGCCCACGCATTGCACTTCCTGCTCGGCCTGGGCATCCTGCAGAATGCCCATGGGGTCGGTTTTCTTGGTGGGAATGTGCCCGTTGTGGTTAAGGCGGCCGTGCACCCAGGCGCAAATAGCTTGGGCCTTGGCTAAATCTGTGGTTTTACCAGCTACCACACGGTCAAGGCCGTAACGGTCGCGCATGGTTTCCAGGTATGCATCTGTAGGGCTGCCGTACTGAAATGTGTGAGCCGATGCATCGGTAGTGGCCGTGTAGGGAAGTGGCTTGCTTACAGAAGGCCCCGATTGGGCTTGCACGGCGCCGCCAAGCGAGCAGCTTAGCGCGACAAAAATTCCAGTAAAGAGTTTACGCATCGTGGGTGGAGTTACGCGGGTGCGCATGGACAAACGTGGTAATTCCCTTATAGGTTAGGGCAAAAACCATATATAGTGGAACTATTACTACTTCGGCCCAACCAGGCCAACCCGCTATGGCCGTAGCCAAACGTTGACTACAAGAGGCTGCAAATGTAATTCGTCAAATATATATTGTAAATAAAAATATATGCTATTGAAAATACATAGATTATTTTGCATGGAGCCAAGGCTGAAACAAACAGCTAACGTGAGTCAGTTGTCTGACTGGAACGTGTAGGCTGGAAGTAGTCAATCAGGTTGGTGGACCTTATCACCCAAATTAGGGGAGGTCGTGGTTTGGTACGCACGCGTTACCTGCGTTAACGGTGCCGGGGACAGCGTCACCGCTTACGGAACCTTGCCAAAAGCGCGTCTACAATGCTGGCAGCGGAACAGTAAAGCGCACAAGAATCGACGGCTGGCAAGCACAACAAAAAGCCCCGCCGGTATGATACCGGCGGGGCTTTCAGGGAGTGGTAAGGCTTGAAATTAGGCGTTAGCGCCCGTCATAGCCAGTACTTCTTTCACTTTTTGAGCGGCATCTTTCAGCAACACGGCCGAGTATACCTTCAGGCCCGACTCGTCGATGATGCGGGCGCCCTCCTCAGCATTCGTGCCTTGCAGGCGAACGATGATGGGCACGCGGATGTCGCCGATATTTTTGTAGGCTTCAACCACGCCGTTGGCAACCCGGTCGCAACGCACGATACCACCGAAGATGTTGATTAGGATGGCCTGCACGTTCGGATCCTTCAGAATGATGCGGAAACCAGCTTCCACGGTCTGGGCGTTGGCTCCACCTCCTACGTCAAGGAAGTTGGCCGGCTCGCCGCCGCTCAGCTTGATGATGTCCATGGTAGCCATGGCCAGACCAGCACCGTTTACCATGCAGCCCACGTTGCCGTCGAGCTTCACGTAGTTCAGGTTCGAGGCCGACGCTTCTACTTCCAGCGGGTCTTCTTCGTTGGTGTCGCGCAGCTCTACGAAGTCCTTGTGGCGGTACAGGGCGTTTTCGTCAAGGGTTACTTTGGCGTCAACGGCCAGGATCTTGTTGTCCGAGGTCTTCAACACGGGGTTGATTTCGAACATGGCCGAATCGGTGTCGTCGTAGGCCTTATACAGGGCCGTTACGAACTTCACCATCTCTTTCTGGGCGTCGCCGCTCAGGCCGAGGTTGTAGGCAATTTTAGCGGCCTGGAAGGGGCGCAGGCCCACACGCGGGTCTACATGCTCGCGGTGGATTTTCTCGGGGTGCGCTTCGGCAACCTCCTCAATGTCCATACCACCCTCGGTGGTGTAAATGATAACGTTCTTGCCGGTAGCGCGGTCCAGCAATACGCTCATGTAGTATTCCTTCGGCTCGGAGTCGCCGGGGTAGTACACGTCCTGCGCTACCAGTACCTTGTGCACTTTGCGGCCTTCGGCGCCGGTTTGCTTGGTTACCAGCTGCATGCCAATGATTTGGCCGGCAATGTCTTTCACCTGCTCCAGGTTTTTGGCGAGTTTCACCCCACCCCCTTTGCCGCGGCCCCCAGCGTGAATCTGGGCTTTAATCACGTGCCAGCTGGTGCCGGTTTGTTCGGTGAGCTTCTTGGCGGCTTCTACAGCCTCGTCGGCCGTTTCGGCCACGATGCCTTCCTGCACACGCACGCCGTAGCGCTTCAGAATGTCTTTGCCCTGATATTCGTGAATGTTCATACTGGGGACTGGAGGTGGGTTTCGGGTTCCGGTAATCTGCCCGCGAAAGTAGGCAAAATGCAGCCAGCGCGGAAACCGGAAGCGGAACTCATTGGCTGGCAGTGCAAACGAATGCACAGCGGCGCGCCATTTTACCGTGCAGCTTGTTAATTATAGCTATGCAAACGTCGAAAAGGCTCAAGGACCGGAACACTCCGGTAAGTCCTTACCGACCGTACCAACGGGCCATTACCTGTTCGGCCGGCTGGTGCTGGGGCGTGAAATCGGCACGGCGGCGCGGCGGGCTATCAGGGCGCAAGCCGGGGAACCACTTCCAGATGAACACGCCCGCAAACCAGGGTTGCTGCCAGCTTGCCCGGAACATGGCCTCGTAGCAAGCGGCTTGTGCTGCAGTGTCGATAGGGGCGGGCTGACGCGCGTTTGGCCACTCCCACGGAGCCGCAGCGGCGGCAGGAATGGCGCGGTAACCGGCTTCGGTGAAAATCACTGGCCGATTAAAACGCCGCTGTACCCCGGCAATTTCCTGCACATACGGTTGCCAAGCGCGGCGCAGCGTGGCCGTATCGGGGTTGGCGGCCTTGCTCAGCGGGAAGTAGGCCTGGATGCCGATGTAGTCGAGCGCGTCCCAGAACTGAATCAGCTCGTACTCGTCGTGCCAGTTAGCGGCGTAGGTAAGCTTGCCGCGGTACACCTGCCGCACTTGCTTAATTAGCTGCCGCCACTGCTGCTCGTGCCCCACAGAGGTATGCCGGAGTTCGGTGCCGATGCACAGGGCTTCCATGCGGTTTTGCTCGGCCAGCTTGGCGTAATGCAGAATAAAAGCCGTGTAGCTGGCAAACCATTGCTGCCATTCGGCGGGTGTGCGCATCTGAATTTGCCCCGGCCATTGCCCGCGGGTGCGCAGCCAGATATGCGGTTTGAGCATGGTACTGATGCCGTGCTGTCGTGCCAGCCGGGCCGTGTGTACCAAGCCGCTGTCAGCTTCGCCCCAATACGCCCGTCGGCGGCCAGTGCTCAGGATTACCTCGGGCGAGGCCGAATCGGTTTGCCAGCCGAAGGGAGTTTGGGTTATCCAGGTAACGTTACAGCGCTTCAACTCCAGAATCTGCGCTTCGGTAGTGGAGTCGGAGGCTACCCAGCTCACGCCGCGCAGGCGTTCGGCCGGACTAACGCTGGCGGCGGGCGTAACGGCTTCGGCAGGCGGGTTGCAGCGGTTGGCCAGCAGGCTTAGCAAGGTGAGCAGTAAGCCGCTTTGGCGTAGCATCCGTATAAGCCCCGACTTTCGCATACAGCCAAGATACGGGGCAATTGGCATCCCGGCTTTCTGCGTAGCTTTGCTTGCTCTTTCTTTCGCCTTTTAACGCTTATTCAGTTTGTTGCAGGCCGTTAACATCCGCAAACGCTACGGTTCGCTGGAAGTGCTCAAGGGCATCGACCTGACCATCGAGAAATCCGAAATCGTGTCCATCGTTGGCTCCTCGGGCGCCGGCAAAAGCACGTTGCTGCATATTTTAGGCACCCTCGACGACCCTGATGCCGGCGAAGTACTGTACGAGGGCGAGAGTATTTCCTCGTTGAAACGGGCTGACATGGCACGTTTCCGCAACCGGCACATCGGCTTTGTGTTCCAGTTTCACAACCTGCTGCCCGAATTCACGGCCCTCGAAAACGTGTGCCTGCCGGCTTACCTGGCCGGCCGCTCGGAGACCGAAACCCGCGTACGGGCACGCGAATTGCTCGGCATGCTGAACCTCGACCGCCGCGCCGACCACAAGCCCTCGGAAATGTCGGGCGGTGAGCAGCAGCGTACGGCCGTGGCCCGCGCCCTCATCAACTCACCCGAAATCATTTTCGCCGACGAGCCCTCGGGCAACCTCGACTCGCAAAACGCGCAGGACCTGCACCAGATTTTCTTTCTGCTGCGCAAGGAATTGGGTCAGACCTTCGTCATCGTAACCCACAACGACCAACTGGCCGAAATGGCCGACCGCAAGGTGGTGATGAAAGACGGTTACATCGTAGAAAACGGCCGCTAAAGCACCTTTTCCAACCACGCAAAAAAAGCCGCCGCGTCTGGCCAGACGCGGCGGCTTTTTTTGCGTACAAAGCTTCATTTGAAAGCTGATTTGCTCCTTTTAACGCAAAGAATTAGCCTAGCAAGGGCTGCTAAAAGTGTTTGGCTAACCAGGTTAGTTATTTTAAATTTGAATATTGATTGTAAAGCATTGACAATCAGTAGGAAAATTTACTAAAAAATGGGCTCATTTTTGCACCTTTGCCCGGGTCGATGCGTTATCTTCACGTAACACAGAACGTACTACAGGGACTAAAGAACAAAGCCATGACTGAGGCACAAAAAGACAACACCAAAGCACCGATTCGCAAGCTGAAGCCCGAGAGCTATGACATCTCGCGTTCGGACGAGACGCTGTCCTTGGCTAAGGATCTGGCGAACTTCATCAAGGAAAACAAGCTCACCACGGCCGTGCAAGGCAAGGAGTTTGTGAACGTGGAAGGCTGGCAGTATGCCGGCTCGCGCTTGGGCATTGTGCCCATCGTCGACCACGTCATTAACATGAGCACCGATACCGAAATTAAGTACCAGGCCAAGGTGACGCTGTTTGACATGCGCAGCCAGCACACCGTGGGCGCCGGTTTTGCTATCTGCTCAAACAAGGAGCAGGGCAAGAAATTCTACCAGGAATTTGCCATTGCTTCTATGGCCCAGACCCGCGCCATTGGCAAAGCGTACCGTAACATTCTGGCTTGGATTATCCGCGCTGCTGGTTACGAGCCCACGCCGGCCGAAGAAATGGAGTACGGCGGCAACACGCCTGAAACCAAGGCTTCGGTTGTGGTAGAAACGGCGCCTATGAAAGCCATTCCGGCTGAGCAACCTGCCCCGGCAGTTGCCGAGCCGCTGGCTCCGGCCGCAGCTTACGCCACGGCGCCGCAGAAGGAAGAAATCATTCGTCTGCTGAACCATCCGGTCATTACCCGTCAGGAGAAGACCAAGATGCTGCTTAACATTAATAAACTTGACCAGGAGCGGGCCAATTCGGCCATTGCCAACCTGAAGAAAACCATTGAAGGCCGCGAAGGCGACCAGGCTGCTGCCTAAACGTCTTGGTCTTCGTTTTCAAAAGCCCGGTTCCGTTTTGGAACCGGGCTTTTTTGCGTTTGGGTGGCCGCGAACGAGCTTGTCAAAGCAAGCAAAGCGCGGCAATGACAAGCTCGTTCGGTAACTTCGTTAGCCCATTCTTAACCCGATTTATCCATCGTGCCTGCACCTACCGACGACATACTCTCCGTTCTGCGCCAGCATTGGGGCCACGGTGCGTTTAGACCGGGACAGGAGGACATCATTCGGGCCGTGCTGGCGGGGCACGATGCACTGGCACTGCTGCCCACAGGGGGCGGCAAATCCGTCTGCTTTCAGGTCCCGGCCCTCAGCCGCGACGGACTGTGCCTCGTCGTTTCGCCGCTGATTGCCTTGATGAAGGACCAGGTGGAAAACCTACGCAAGCGCGGCATCAAAGCCGAAGCCGTGTACGCCGGCATGAGCCACCGCGACATCGACCAGACGCTGGACAACTGCGTGTACGGTCCTGTGAAGTTCCTGTACGTGTCGCCGGAACGCCTGCTGACGGAAATGTTTCGGGCCCGCGTAGGCCGGATGCGCGTGCAGCTCATTGCCGTCGACGAAGCACATTGCCTTTCCCAATGGGGCTACGATTTCCGACCGCCATATTTGCAGCTTGGTGCTTTGCGCGAACTGCTGCCGGGTGTGCCCGTTTTGGCCCTTACAGCCACCGCCACCGAGGAAGTACGCCGCGACATCCGCGAAAAGCTGCGCTTTGGCGAAACCGGGCAGACGTTTCAAAAGAGCTTCCTCCGGCCTAACCTCTCGTATTCGGTGCAGAACACCGAGGACAAGCTGCGCCGCTTGGTGGAAGTACTGCGCGGGGTAGGGCCCGATAAAACCGCCGTGGTGTACGCGCGCACCCGCAAGCACACCGAAGACGCCGCCAACTGGCTGCAGCAGCACGGCCTGAACGCGGCGGCCTACCACGCCGGTTTGCCGCCCGAGCAGCGCACCCGCGTGCAGCAAGAATGGACCCAGAACAAAACCCGTATTGTAGTAGCTACCAATGCCTTTGGAATGGGAATCGACAAGCCTGATGTGCGCTGTGTGGTGCACCTCGATGCCCCCGATTCCCTGGAGGCCTACTACCAGGAAGCCGGCCGCGCCGGTCGGGATGAGCAATATGCCTTTGCCGTGCTGCTGTGGGCCCCGAACGATGCCGACGAAATGCGTCGCCGCACTCTACAGGCCCACCCGCCGCTGGATGTGGTGAAGCGTGTGTACCAAGCCTTGGCCAACTACTCCGGCACGGCCACCGGCGGCGGCGAAATGGTGGCTTTCGATTTCGATTTGCAGCAGTTTGCGCAAACCTACCGCCTAAAACCGCTGGATGTGCACAACGCCATGCGTACCCTGGAACGCGAAGGACTGGTGCAGCTGAACGAAGCCGTATTCAACCCCGCCAAGGTTTTCATCCCCATCGACGCCCGCGACTTGTACCGGTTTCAGGTAGATAACCCGCGGCACGACCAGCTTATCAAGGCCATTATGCGGCTATACGGCGGCGAAGTATTCAGCTCGTTCCAAAGCATTTCGGAAGGCGCTCTGTCGCAGCATTTGCGCTGGAGCACCACGGAGGTGCGGAAGACGCTAGAATTTCTGCACCGCTCGGGCATCGTGCAGTTTCAGCCGCGGCACGAGTCGCCGCAGGCCATGTTTACCACGCCTCGCAAGGACGCCGACCGCCTGCCCCTGAATGTGCCGGCGCTGGAAGCGGCCCGGGAGCGGGCGGTGCGCAAAACGGAGTCGGTTATTAGCTACGCCACGGGCAGCCGCTGCCGCCAACAGTTGCTACTGGAGTATTTCGGGGAACTGGATAGCCCACCTTGCCGCATCTGCGACCCGTGCTTGGCCGCAAAACGGCAGCAAAAGCTAGCCGAAGCCGGTACGGATTTACGAACTCAGGTGCTGGAGGTCCTACGCGCTACGCCGCGCACACCCCGAGAACTACTGGCAGGCTTTGCGCCTGGCCAAGCCGACACACTAACCGCGCTGGTGCGGGATTTAGTGGACACCGGCGCGCTGCGTTACCGCGAAAATGGGCAATTAGCAGTAGCCTGAGGGCAGTACAGAAGTTCACGGAAAGCTCACGCCTTTTAACTGTCATCCTGAGCCGAGTGAAGGACCCTCTGGCGTGTAAACGACTGACGTAACAACATGCCCCGCGGTGAAAAGGTCCTTTGCCCTTCTCAGGATGACAAACGAGAAATTCGAAATGTCGCCCAATAGAACGCCCGGCTTTTCGGGGCCGGGCGTTGTGCTGGAAGGGCTTAAGCTTTTTTACTGCGCGTTGTAAGCATTAATGCCGCCCAACAGATTGCGCACGTTCTGGAAACCGTGCTGCTGCATAAGCGCCTTGGCCGTGGCCGAACGGCCGCCGCCTTTGCAGTGCACTACCACTTCGGTGTGCTTGAGGTCTTCTAGTTCTTCCAGCTTGCCGGGCAGCTCGCCCAACGGAATGTTGCGGCTGCCGTCGATGCGGGCTTCTTCGTGCTCCCACGTTTCGCGCACGTCAATAATAATGGGGGCTTGTTGCTGCTGCTGACGTTCTTTCAGCTCGGAAGGGGTGATGTCGTTCATGGAAACGTAGCGAGGATGACAGTTCGGGTAAGCCGGTGCAAGCGCAGCGGCGGAGTGAAGAACGCAAATTGCGGCTACACAACCAGCCAGAAGTTTATTTTTCCAACAGTACGCGGTGGGTGCTTATTGTAGCATCGGGTAGTGTGAGCTGCAGCAAGTACACGCCGGGCGCCAGCTGGCCCAAATCGAGTGTGGGCTGTCCGGCCTGGCTTACAGGCTGTTGCCACACCACGCGCCCCAGGGCGTCGAGCACTCGGGCTTGGTGGTAACGACCGTCAATCTGCAGCGCGCCCTTGCTGGGGTTGGGGTACACCTGAGGCGCAGCGGCAGCGGCGGCGCGGCGGGTGGTGGTAACCACGCCGCTCATCACGGCCCGTAGCATGGGGGCCCCGCGCAGGGTTTGGAATGGTTGCCAGATGTTCTGGATTTTGTGCCAGAAAAAGCCGGCCGGCACCTTGGAGTTCAGGTCGAGGCCGAAGCGAATGAACTGGAACGTAGCGCTTTGCCCGTACCCGAAGTAGCAGACGCCGCTCACCGGTACCGGCTGATCGAACCGAACATCCAGCCATTGGCCGGCCGGCACGCTGCTGGGTAGCTGGAAGGTTTTGGTGGCTTTGGGAGTGTCGCCGGGGCGGCCGTTTTGGTCGTCCCACACGGCGGCAGTAAGGCTGAAGCCGGCGGCTAACGGCTGCGTCAGGTAAATACGAAGGGCGGTAACCTGATCGGCCCGGTTCAGCACCAAGCGGTATGCGCGGTAGGAGACTGGCCCGGTGGTTTCGGCAATGCCGTCCACTGCCTCGGGGCTGCCGTCGTCGAACGCGTAGTAATTGGCCAGCTCGGCAACGCGCGTAATTGTATCATTAAGCAGCGTGCGGGGCGGCGGCGGTGTGCCGTCGGTGGTCAGGAAAATGTTGTACCGAAAGCGTTGGGCAGTGCCCGAGGCTGGAAGCGTTGCATTCCGCGCCGAGCCCACCAGCGGTAGGCCCAGCGTGAGGCGGTTAATGGCGCCGCGGTCGGGCGAGAAGGCGAGGGGTAGAGCCGAGCCGCCGGAAAGCGGCTGCACCGTGCCAGCCCAGCGCACCGGCGTGGGTGCCAGGCCCGCATCGAGGTTATTGAGGGTAGTCTGGATGCTGTCGTTGAGCTCCTGGGCAGGATTGGCCGATGCCTGGTACTGCCACACCGGCAACGAGGAATAGCGCTCAAAAAGCGAGTTCAGCGGCTGGCCCAGGGCAACGTCGCGGTAAGCGGTGTTGGTGGTGTCGCGGCTGCGGTCGAGGAGCACGTAGTCCACGCTCCAGGCGTCTTGGGTGGTGGCTCGGCGGCCCGAGGTGCGGAAGCGGAAACGGAAGCCGGCGTGGAAGTAGCGGGCGTCGTTAACGGCAATAAAACGCTGCTGAAAAGCTGAAGCCTGGCCGTTAGCCTGGCCCGGACTGGTTCGGCGCCACACCCGTACCCAGCTGCCGGTGTTGTCGAGGAAATCGAGCTGCAGGAATACCGGCTGACTGCTGGAGTTGTCGTTCGTGGAACTCACAATTGTACCCGCCTGCCAGAAAAAGCTCAGGTACGTGCTGCTGCCCGGCTGCAGCCCGCTCAGGTCAATGGGCTGCGACGTTAACGAGTCGGTAATGCCGAAAGTAGACGCGCTGCCGTAGGCGTTGCCGTTGGCGTCTAGCCCGTCGAGGGTGGCTACGCCTTTTGTGGGCGGTGCCACAGGAAAGCGGTTGTTAACGAGGGCGCCGCCACGCGTTTCCCACCGGTCGACGGAAGGAGCTCCTTCGCGCTGGCCGGCGAAGTCGTCGAAAAACGGCAGCGACAACAGCGACGGTCGTGTGGCTGCATTACGCGACGTTTCGTTCCGGGCGCGGGCCGGGTCGGCAGGCAAGGGGGCCAGGCCGGATTGCTGCGCGAGCAGCGGCTGGCAGCCGATTAGAGTGAAAACAAACGCAAGGAAAAGTAGCCGATATGTCATTGCCGGAAAGTTACGTACCCCAAACGAGCCGCCGCGCCAAAAGATTTTACCATGCCCCGAAATTTGCCGAGCTCATTCTGATAACTAAAGCGCGGAAAATGCAAAACGCCCGGAAGGCGCCGGGCGTTTTGGATAAAAATACAGCACAGAGCCTGTTACGGTGTTTTTAGCGGCTCGTCGCCGGCTACCCACAAATCCACCAACTGGCCGCTGCGGATGGTAGCACCCTGCGTGGCTTCGGGCCGCTGTTTCACCACGGTGCCGGCAGTCTGGCCTTCTTCCGTGGGCTGGTAGAAGATTTCGCCCAGCTGCAGGCGTTGGCCAGCCAGCAGCGTGGTTGCTTCGTCGGCGGGCATGCCCACGAGGCTGGGGACCGGGAATTCCTGGTTGCCCAGGCCGTCGCCCACTTCCAAGTCCACGCGGGTTCCTTTGGCAATGGGGGCGCCGGGTGCTATTTCCTTGCCATTCACCATCTGCTTCAGCACCGCGTTCTGGGCCAGGTTGGGCACCAGCGTTATGGTACCCACCACCAGGTCGTAGCTGTTGAGAATCATCTGGGCGTTTTTTACCGAACCATCCGTCAGCTTGGGCATTTTGATGACGGGCGGGTTTTTCATGGCCACCGAGATGTAAATCTTCCGACCCTCCTTCACCTTTTCGCCGGGGCGCGGGTCCTGGGTAAGCACCGTGCCGGGCCGAATAGTAGCCGAATAACTGCTGTCGTCCACGAAGTACGCGAGGTCACGCTCCTCGAGGTAATCTTCCAGATCGTCCATTTGCATGCCCGTCACCTTGGGCACCGGAATGGTTTCGCCGTGGTTGGTGGTGAGGGGCAGGTACACGAAGAAGAAGCCGAAGAGCAGCAGCAGCGACACCACGCCAATCACCACCAGGTGTTTCAGCAAGTCGAGCCAGGTGTCAGATTTTAGAAAAGCCATTATAAAGTGCTGGTACTAGGAGGGAAGGTAAAAGTAAGGAAGCAAGGACCTACTATCGGCCGGCTTATTGCTTCGCTACCCGACTCTTGCCGTACTCCAGAATCCGGTCAATAAAATCGTAGGGCGTGTAGCCGGCCAGGGCCGTTTGGTGGAAGATACAGGTGGCGGGCGTCATGCCGGGCAAGGAGTTAACCTCAATGATGATAACCTCCACGGCGCCGTTGTCGCGCACGCGCACAAACGCGTCGATGCGGGCGTAACCTTCGATGTTTAGCACCTTGGCCACGCGGTGCAGTTCCTTCTTCACTTCGTCGGAAATGCGCTGGCGTTCGGCGGCATCCGGAGCGTAGCGGGCGGGGGTGATGTTCTGCCCTTCGCCAGCCAGGAATTTCTCCTCCAGACTCAGTACTTCGCCGGTGGCCAGAGCTTCGGAAGCTTCAAATACTTCGATGTCGCGGCCGCCGTCGGAGCGGCGGTGGGTGAGCAGGCCACCGGTAACTTCCAGGAAGTGCCGGGCGCCTTCGCGCGAAATCAGGGTTTCCACCAGAAATACCTCCTTGCGGGGGAATTCCTCCTTGAAACCTAAGCTGAGGGTGCGGGCCGCATCCTCCATCAAATCTTCCTGGTCGCGGAAAATCAGGCGGCTGAAAGCTTCCAGTTCGGCGCGGGTCTTGAGCTTCTTTACGGCCGAAGAGCAGCCGTCGTCGGCGGGCTTGGCAATGAAGGGGTAGGGGAACTGCGCCTCCAGGTTCTGGTAAAACTGCTCGGCGTCGGCTTCCCACTCCAGGCGGGCGGCCAGCCGGTGTTCAGCCACGCGCAGGCCGGCATCGCGCAGGCGCTTGTTGGTCTCGAACTTGTTGATGGTAATGCTGCTCGACTGCACGCCCGAGCCGTTGTAGGGCAGGCCCACGCGCTCCAGCTGCTGCTGCAGGGCACCGTCTTCGCCGGGGCGGCCGTGCAGGGCAATAAACACGGCGTCTACGCGCTCGGCTAACTGCTCAAACGTCAGCTGCTCGGGCACCGCCACCGATTCGGCCGCGTAGGTGCTGGTAATTTGGGTAGCCTCGTGGCGGATGCGCTCCAGCACCGGGTGCGGACCGTGGCCCGCCTGGTAATGCTGAATTTTGTCGCGAATGTCGTCGGCATTATCCTTCAGCATCACATTCACCGGCAGCACGTGCAGCTGGTAATTTTCGCTGGAACCCGACAGGAACACCGGCACCGGCTGGTACTTGGCCGACGACGAAAGCTTCTCGTAAATGTTACGGCCGCTTTCCACCGAAATGTGTCGCTCCGAGGAGTAGCCGCCCATAATAACGGCCACTTTGGTGCGCGGCTTCTGCTCGTGCTGGCGTCCGGCCACAGCCTCGTCCAGCTGCTTGAGCTTACGGCCCAGCTTCACTGGCTGCAAACCCGCGCGGCGGCGCGCCGCTAGCGAGGTGCGAATGAGGTAGGTGAGGAACTGCGAAGGGTTTAGCCCGATTTCGGCGGCTTGGTGGAAGAAGAACGAGGCCGGCAGCATGCCCGAGGTGGTGTTCGGGTCGTTCAGAAATATCTCACCGTTGGCCGTCAGGAAGCCATCCAGGCGGGCGTATACCTGAAAGCCGAAGGTGCGAAACAGCTGCTCGCACTGCTCCCGAATGCGCTGAATTTCGGCTTCGGGCAGGTCGATGGGCGTGATTTTGCGCGAGAGGCCGGGCAGGTACTTCGAGCGGTAGTCGAACATTTCCTCGCCCTTCACAATCTCGGTGGGCGGCAAAGCCAGCGGGCGGCCGTCCACGTCTTCCACCACAATGCAGGAAAACTCGCGGCCCTGCACGAAGGCTTCCACCAGCACCTGCTGCTCGCCCTGAGTGTTAGTCAGGCGCACGGAATCCTGAATCAGCAGTTTCTGATCCAGCGCCCGCAGCAGCTCGTCGGGGTGGTAGTAGATTTTCTCGTCGTCGGAGTCGAGGATGACGGGCAGGCCGATACCGTCGCGAATGTCGGTCAGGTGCTGGGCCCAGGCCACGCGGTCTTGCGGGCCGAGGCGCTGCCACTCGTCTTTGGTGAGGGTTCGGCGGAACAGGCTGCGCTCTACGGCAGTGGCAAACTTAGCGGGGTCGGCTTCGCGCAAAATGCTTACGCCGATGCTCGAACCTTGGCGCGGCGCTTTCAACACCAGCGGCAGGCCCAGCTCTTTCTGCAAATAGGCTAGCAGCGCAGCCGGGTCGGCGGCGTCAAATTCGTCGGCCGTGAGCACGCGGAAGGCCGGCGAAGGCAGCCCAAGGGCGTGAATGAGGGTTTTCTGCGCAATCTTGTCGATGCCGAACGCCGACGGCAGAATGCCCGAGCCGGAGTACGGGATGCCGTACCATTCGAGCAAACCCTGAATGGCGCCGTCTTCGCCCGCGGGGCCGTGCAGGGCCAGGAACGCGAAGTCCATGAGGCCGGCTAGCTCGTCGGGGCGCAGGCGGCGGCCCACTTCCCCTATGATGCGGTCCTGCTCCGGCTGGCTTAGCTCACCGAGGCTTTCCAGATACACCTGCAGCTTGTGCTCGGAGTCGGGCAGGGCCGACACGGGCGGGTAAAAGTCGCGGATGGTACCCTTGTAGAGGTACTGCCAGTCGAGCAGAACGAAGTTACCGTGGCTATCCACGAAGACCGGAACGGCCTGGAACAGCGACTTATCGAGGTTATCGTAAACCGTGCGGCCGCCAGCAAAGGAAATTTCCCGCTCACGCGACGGTCCGCCGAAGAAAATGCCAATTCTCATACTGGGGCAAAGGTAGGCAGATTTCAAGCGGCTCGGCACACCCGGCTGGCCGCTTCGGCGCCTAACACCGCCACCGACCGAAACGTTACGATTTGCCTTTGAAGAGGTAGCCCAACTGCGCCTGGGATAGGAATTGTTCTCTTCAGTTATTCAATGCGCCCGGAACGAGTTTCTAGCGGGCATCATCAAGGATATCGGCTATTTTCTGGCCTAAATGGCTGCTTGTGCTACCTTCGCTGCCCAGAGTTTCACCCATTCCCCAGCCCATGCAAACCCTCGACCAGTACCACTTCGCCGGCAAAAAAGCCCTCGTGCGCGTCGATTTCAACGTGCCCCTCGACAAGGAATACCGCATTACCGACGACACCCGTATCCGGGCGGCCACGCCCACGGTGAAGAAGATTCTGGCCGACGGCGGCTCGGTGGTACTGATGTCGCACCTGGGCCGGCCCAAGGGCGGACCCGAGGAGAAATACTCCTTGCGCCATTTGGTACAGCGCCTCAGCGACGAGTACGGCGTGCCGGTGAAGTTTGCTCCCGATGCCGTGGGCGACGAAGCCCTGCAACTGGCCCAAGGCCTGCAGCCCGGCGAAGTATTGCTGCTCGAAAACCTGCGCTTCCACGCCGAAGAGGAAAAAGGTGACGCCGGTTTCTCTCAAAAGCTGGCCCGCCTCGGCGACGTGTACGTGAACGACGCCTTTGGTACGGCCCACCGCCGCCACGCCTCCACGGCCGTGGTAGCCGAGTCGTTCCCGCAGGACCGCGTGGCTGGCTACGTGCTGCAAGGCGAAATCGACAACGCCAAGAAAGTGCTGGAAGAGGCCGAGCGGCCCTTCACCGCCATTATGGGCGGTGCCAAGATTTCCGACAAAATTCTCATCATCGAGCAGCTGCTCGACAAAGTAGACAACCTGCTCATCGGCGGTGGCATGGCGTACACCTTTGCCAAGGCCCAGGGCGGCAACATCGGCTCGTCGTTGCTGGAGGCCGATAAAATGGATTTGGCCCTTCGCCTGATCAACATGGCCAAGGAGAAAGGCGTGAACCTAGTGCTGCCAACCGACAGCGTTATTGCCGACAAATTCGCCAACGACGCACAAACCAAGGTGGCCACGAACGACCAGATTCCCTACGGCTGGATGGGCCTCGACATCGGCCCCGATGCCCGTCAGAAGTTTGCCGACATTATCCGCCAGAGCAAAACCATTCTGTGGAACGGTCCCATGGGCGTGTTCGAGATGAGCAGCTTCGCGGCCGGCACCGAAGACGTGGCCAAAGCCATTGCCGATGCCACCGCCAACGGCGCCTTCAGCCTCATCGGCGGCGGCGACTCGGCCGCGGCCGTCAACCAACTTGGCTTCTCCGACCGTGTGTCTTACATCTCTACAGGTGGCGGCGCTTTGCTGGAGTACATGGAAGGCAAAACCCTGCCGGGCGTAGAGGCGCTGGGCTAGCCTAGCGTTATGGACACAAAAACGCCCCGCTGGCTACGTAGCCAGCGGGGCGTTTTTGTGTTTGGCGAAATATCAGCCCGGAACTACTTCTTCCTCTTCGGGGCGGCTGTAGAGGTTAATCCACACCAGCTGGCGGAAGTAGTTAAAGGTCTTGGCGCAGTCGGGGTCGTCGGCGCAGTTCGTGCCCTTGGCGTGCTTCACGAATAGGTCGCGGGCTTCGTGGTCGGGCAGGTGCGAGAGGCTGCGGATGTAGCTGGCTTCGGGCTTGGGCAAGGCGCCGTGGTCGATGAGGTCGTCGGGCGAAGTGGATTCGTGCACGTCGCGGTGGCTGAGGCCGGCTTCCAGCATGCGGCCGGCAATGCGTTCGGCCAGGCTCCAGCGGTATTCGGGGGCGTTGCGGTCGGTGGTGGGCATGGCCGTAGGTACGCGCCCAACGGCGTAGCTGTTGCGGCGTTGTCGAGCCACAACGCTGCCAGTAGCCTATCCGATTTGAAACGGCGAAGGCGTAAAGCAGAGCACAAACACGACAACCATCAGCCAGCCCAGCACTTGGCGGCCGGGGGTAAGCGGCCGCTCATCGGGGGCAGGCGGATGATAAATACCGGCCAATCGGCCCAGCAGCAAGCCGAACACAAGCCAGCCGGGGTTGCCTTTGAGGGCCGGAAGGGCCAACGTTACGGCCAACTGGGCCATAACCATACTGCCTACCAGCAGCAGGGTTCGACGCCGCCCCGGCAACACGCGCCCCAGCACAATGTAGAGGTAGAGCAGGTACACCGGCGCGTACATCCACGCCTCCCGCGACGACTGCAGCGTGAACAAGCCCAGGCCAGCGTAGAATATAAAGGCCAGAAACAGCGCGGCCGATATACGGTTGAAGCGCCGGAAACCCAGCAAGCCGTAGAGAATATGCCCGCCGTCGAGCTGACCAATGGGCAGTAGGTTCAAGGCGGTGAAAAACAACGACAGCAACCCGGCCACCAACAGCGGGTAATGCAGCAGTTCGTTGGGGTGGGGCACGCGTGCCGGATCGGCAAACCAGTTTTCCAGCAGCTGATAGAGCAGCGGCTTGCTCAACGTAAAGGCTTCGTTACCGGGCGGATACACAAACTGCGCGTAGTTCCGGCCGAAACGAGCGTATTCGGGATGCATCTGGAAAATGTGCTCGGGTGGCGGCAGATGAGAGAAGCCGTAAATCAGCAGCGGCACCGCCACCAGAAAACCTGCCAGCGGGCCGGCAATGCCCACATCGAAAAACTCGCGCCGCGAAAAAATCTTCTCCTTGATGCGAATAACCGCTCCGAAGGTGCCTATCCCCAAAGGCATCGGAATAAAGTACGGCAGCGAGGTACGGATGCCGTGGCGGCGGGCCATGAAGTAATGGCCAAACTCGTGTACTGTGAGCACGCCCAGAAACGGCAGCGAGAAGAGCAGGCCGCGGCGTAGTTCGACCCACCGCTCGGGTGCCGGCATGGTAAACACATCCAGCGCGAGCAAATCAAGGGCGCCGCGGGTGAGCGTTACTCCGGCCAGCGTGGTGGTAATGAGCGTGATAATGAACAAGCCCACGTGGAGCAACACCGTGCGCCAGAGCGGGGGCTCGGGCCGCTCGAAGCGTTGCCAGCGGGCAAAAGGACGAAGCAGGCGCGCCGGGGGGCGGGGCGAACCGTCAGGAGGCAGCAGGGTGGGGAAAGGCACGGATGGCGTCGGGCAGGGCGTCGGTGAGGGTGAGCGGCGGGGCGAGGAACAGCGTGTGCAGCCCCAGCCGCTGGGCCGTCTCAATGTGCTGAAAACTGTCCTCGATAAAAAGAGTTTCCTCCGGAAGCCAGTTCATTTCCTGCAATGCATGCCGGAATATCTCCTCGCCCGGCTTACGAAAGCCCACTTCCTGCGAGTAAAACACACGGTCGAGCACATCGGCAATGCCGTGCTGGAAACCATACTGCGTTTTCAGGGCGGCGTTTATGGTGCCGATGTGGATGGCGTTGGTGTTCGAGAGCAGCGCCGTTTGGTGGCCCTGCGCCCGCAACTCCCGAATGAGCTCCAGGCGTTCCAGCGGCACATCCAGCAGCATGGCATTCCAGGCGGCATCCAACTGCTCATCGGAGGCGGCGTGCAGGTTATAGTGCTGGCGCAGGCCGTGGCGAAAGTCGGCAGCGGAGAGGCGACCCGTCTCCATATCGTCGAACAGCTGAGCCTGGGCCTGCTGGGTAAATTCGATGGTAGAACCGGCTGGGCTCAGGGCGCGCATGGCCTCCAGGGTGCGTTGGTAATCGATGTTAATGATAACCCCACCGAAATCAAACAGCAGGTTAGGCAGGCGACGCGAAGCAGGCATACACGGAAAAGCTTGGAATTGCAGCCGCGAAATTCGAAGTTTGCACTGCCGAAACCAATTCCGACTTAGGTCAGTATCCGTTTCAGGCCGGGCCTATAGCTCAATCGGTTAGAGCAACTGACTCATAATCAGTAGGTCGCTGGTTCGATTCCAGCTGGGCCCACGTAAGCCGGGCCAACCACTTGTTTTGAAGTGGTTGGCCCGGCTTTTTTAGCGCAAGTCCTTATCCGTGTAACAGCCTTGTTGTCTTGTAGATAACTGTTTAGATGCAGCTTGCTCAGTGCCTTGGTTGTTGTTTGGGCTGGCATTGGCATGGTAAGCTGTTGCCGCGTATCCACGGAGTAGCCGGCCGAAGCTACGGTTTAGCGCGTGGCATTAACCAACTATTGCGCCGCGTGGCCGGCTTTCGAGCTAGGATGCGGGCAGTAGGCGGATGATGAAGTTTTTGAACGGGTTCTTTTTAACGATGGTGACCAACTGACCGTTGGCGTACTGGTACTCGTCTTCGCGGCCCTCGCGCAATGCCCGGTAGGTGGTGGGCGAGGTTTGGGAAAGGGCGAAATAGTCGCCGAAGTATTCCGCGTAAGCCGATGTGCGGCGGCCGGGCGGCCCGAAAAACAGATCGGTAACGGCGTACGTAATCGGCTGCTTTTCCTGAGCGCGGTACCGGTGCTTGTACTGGTCGGCCACGATGTCGTAATGGTCGCCTTTCCACTCGGCCCGCGACGCAAAGTTGCCTTGGTTGGTGTGCGCTTCCACGGTGGAAAGCCGCAGTTGCCCGTTTCGAAAACGGTTGGTGACCCGGTAATACACCTTCAGGCGGTACACCAGAAAGTTTACCTGCACGTCGCTCACCAGCGTCGACACCACCTCGCCGTCGGCCGACGGCGGCTGGCGCGTGGCCGTCATGGTGCCCACCCGCACGCCGGCCACTTCAATGGCGTAGCGGCGGATTTCCGCCGACGAGGACTGTGGTTTCTGATCCTGGCCCATGGCTGCGCCAGCCACGCCGGTAACACACGCCACCAAGCCCAAAAAGCTTCTCATTGCCTACCAGGACCTAAGCATATGATGGCCGTACGAGCCACGGACCTACTGCGCATTAAGTTTCCAGTTGTAGTCCAGGTAAGTCACTTTGGCGTCGGTGTTCATCTTGGTCGCGGCGTACTTGTTTACCCATTTTACCACCGATTGTCCGTTCTTTTCCCAGTCGCCCTTGTACCAGTCGAAGTACTTGGAAAGCTGAGCCGTGGCTTTGCCGGGCTTGTTTTTGGTGGGGTCGTTCAGGAAGTCGCGGCCCTGGTCATCGAGCTGGCTGTTGAGCTTGGCGGCAGTGTAGGCTTCGTTGCGCAGCCGCGGGCAGCTGATGGAGGCGCACACCAGGGCAAAGTGAATGCGCGGGTCGTCGTACTTCTTGCGCAAGATGCTGTGCTCGATGTTGTCGAGGCTCGTTTTTTCGCCCCCGATAGAGAAGAACTTGGCGGCCCAGGGCGTCGTCACAAACGGAATCTGAATTTTGGAGCCGATGTCCTTGATGCTTTCCAGCGGATAATGATCCAGAATAAGCCGAATGGTGTAGGCGTTATAGGCGTTAATCCAGAAAGCCATTTGCTCGGCCTTGCTCCAACCAGCCGCCGGCGGATTCTTGCTCAGCAGCTGCAGGTATTGGTTGAACGCGGCCTGATCGGCTTTCCAGGCCTTGTAGTTAACCAGCCCTTTTTCGTTCACGTGCTTCTTCAGCAGCTGATCGAAGGCGCTGTGGTCGACGGGTGCCGCGGCCCTGGCAATGGCCGCTGTGCGAACCGGCGCCGCATTATGCGCCGACGGAGCGCTAAAAGCGCTTAGCACCACAAGGGCAGCGGCCCCCAGCACGCGGGGTCCGAAAGCAGAAGAGGAAATCAGCGGGAGGTTCATGCGCTGGATATACGTGCCTCGGGCGCGCAAAAGATTTACGACCCCGCAAACTTCCCGCCCCGGTGTTTTCGTAAGGCTTCAGAACTCCTCTGCCCGATGCTGCTTCTGACCACCCTGCTGGGCTTAACCAGGCTGGCGCTGCCGCCCGACAGCGTGCCCAAACGCGTGGCCCTGATTCCGCTGCCGCTGGTGTATTACACGCCCGAAACCCGGCTGGCCTACGGCGCGGCCCTGGCGGCCACCGTGCGTTTCCGGCGCGACGCGGCCTACCCCGATGCCCGCCCCTCGCAGCTGACCTTCGGCGTTGCCTACACCCAGAACAAGCAATTGCTGCTGTACCTGCCGTTTCAGCTGTTTTACGACCGCAACAACTACTACGCTTACGGCGAGCTGGGCTACTACCGCTACAACTACTATTTCTACGGCGTGGGCGAAAACCAAGGCCCGCGGGAGCTGTACGGCGTTAATTTCCCCCGAATTCGGCTCAATGCCTTTCGGCGGGTAGTGCCCGGCTGGGTGCGGGGCAAGCTGTACGCCGGCCTGCGCTACCAGTGGGAAGACTACGACGTGACAAGCGTAGAATCCGGTGGCTTGCTGGAAAGCGGCGCGGTGCCGGGTGGCCGCGGCAGCCGCGTGGCCGGGGGCGGGTTGGGCGTGTTTTTCGACTCACGCGACAACGTTTTCTTCCCCACCAAAGGGGTGGTGGCCGACCTGAGCTTGCTCGTGCGCAACCGGGCCGCCGAAACAGGCCCCACGCCCCGTACCACGCACTTCGATCGGTACGCGGTGGATGTATCGTCGTACCACCGGCTGCACAAGCACGCGGTGCTGGCCGTTAATTACCTGGCTAGCTTCACTAACGGTTCGGCACCGTTCAATGCCTTGTCTTCGCTCGGCGGCACCAGGCGTTTGCGTGGTTATTACGAAGGCCGTTACCGCGACCGAAACGCGGCTTTGCTTCAGGGCGAGGTGCGCTTCGATGTGTACCGCCGCCTCGGCGCGGTGGTGTTTGGCGGCGTGGGCGCGCTTGGCAACGAGCAACAGCTGCTGCGCCTGGACCGCCCCAAAACGGCTTACGGCGGCGGCCTGCGCTTTACCCTGAACCGCCGCGACCACCTGAATCTGCGGCTCGACTACGGCCTGGGGCGGGAATCCTCGGGCTTTTACTTAACCTTGGGTGAGGCCTTTTGACCCTGACATTTGACTCCAAAATCTGCTGCTTCCGCCTTTCTTTCTTACTCTATGAACATAAGCGTTATCATCCCCACCTGCAACGAAGCCGGCAATATTGGCCGCCTCGTGCAGCAGCTGCGCCAACACGACCCCACGCACGACGTGGAAATTATTGTGGTAGATGCGGACAGCACCGATGGCACGGCAGCGGTAGCGCACCAGGCCGGCGCCACGGTGCTGTGCTCCCCCAAGCCGGGCCGAGCGAGTCAGATGAACTACGGCGCCCAGCACGCCACCGGCGACATCCTGTACTTTGTTCACGCCGACGTGGGCATTCACCCGGGCTACGTTACTACCATTCGGCGGGCGGTGCGCGAAGGCTACGCGGCGGGCTGCTACCGGTTTCGGTTCGACTCGCGCCACCCGTTACTGCGAATCAACAGCTACGGTACCCGTTTCGAGGGCATTATGAGCCGCGGCGGCGACCAAACCCTGTTCATCACCCGCGACCTGTTTCAGCGCCTCGGTGGTTTCGATGAGTACTACTGCATTATGGAGGATTTCGACATCATCCGGCGCATCCGGCGCGAGGCCCGCTTCCTGATTGTACCCCACGACGTGGTGGTATCGGCGCGCAAATACGAAACCAACAGCTGGCTGCGCGTGCAGCTTGCCAACCTCACGGCCTTCTCGCTGTTCTTCCTGAAAGTGCGGCCCAGCCGCATTGCCCGCACGTACAAAGCCCTGCTTAATTACCGCTGATGCCGCCAACCGTACTCGTTACCGGTGCCGGCGGCTTTCTGGGCCGCCACCTTGTGCAGGAGTTGCTGGCGCGCGGCTACCACGTGCGCGCCCTGGTGCGTCCGGCCCGCGTAACCGGTAAGTCACCCTTGCCGCCCCTCACTTCGTTGCCCATCGACGTGCGCGAAGGCGACCTGAGCCAGCCGGCGTCGGTAGCGGGGCTGGCCGAGGGCTGCGCGGCCGTTATTCACGCCGCCGCGCTGGCGCAGGTAAATCCGGCCCGTAACCCGGCCGTGTGGGCCGTGAACGACGGCGGAACCGCCACGGTACTGGAGCTGGCCCGGCAGGCACAGGTCAGCCGCTTCGTGTACGTGGGCACGGCCAACGTTTTCGGCTTCGGCAGCCGGCAGCAACCCGGCGACGAAACCCGGCCTTACGCCGGCCAGCGCTACGGCCTCGATTACATGGACAGCAAGCGGGCCGCCACCGAGCGGGTACTGCGGGCCGTGCGGGAGTGGCAGCTACCGGCCGTGCTGGTGCACCCAACCTTTATGCTCGGCCCCGGCGACGCTAAACCTACCTCCAATGCCTTGCTGCTGGAACTCTACCGCGGCCAGCTGCCGGGCTACCCGGCTGGCGGTAAAAACTACGTGCACGTGCACGACGTAGCCGCCGCAACGGTTAACGCCCTCAGCCAGGGGCGCATCGGCGAGTCCTACATTCTCGGCAATCAAAACTTAAGCTACCAGGAGGCTTTTGCGCTGATGGCCGATACAATGGGCGTACGCCCGCCGCGCTTCGCCGTGCCTACGCCCCTGGCCCGCCTCTACGGCGCCGCCTGCGACGCAAAAGCCCGGCTAACCCGGCGGCCGGCGCAGCTGAACTCCGCCATGGCCGCCGTAGCGGGCGACGGGCATTACTTCAGCGTGGAGAAGGCCCGACGGGAGCTGAACCTGCGGCAAACCAGCCTCGAACAAGCCATTGCCGAAGCCTTTCACTGGTTTAAAGCCCACCACTATGCTTGATGCTCAACCCGGCATAGCTGCGGAGCAAGCACCACAGCGGGTAGCAGCGGTGCCGCTTACGCCCGGCCAGGGCGTGTTTGCGGGCAAAGTGGCCATTGTTACCGGCTCCGAATCCGGCATCGGGCGCGAAACGGCGCGGGCTTTGTGCCAGCAGGGCGCGGCCGTGGTGCTTAATGGCCGTTGCCCCGAGCGGCTGGCCCATACCCTTCGGGAGCTGGAATCGGCGGGTTTTGCCGTGACGAGCTACGTGGCCGACGTAACCGATTACGCCGCCTGTGAAGCCCTGGTGGAAACGGCGGTGCTCACGTTCGGGCGGCTGGATATATTGGTAACCAACGCCAGCATTTCCCAGCGGGCCTATTTCGCCGATATGCAGCCCGAGGTGTTTAAGCAGGTGCTCGACAGCAATGTATACGGAACCGTGTACCCGCTCAAAGCGGCCCTGCCAGCGCTGATTCGCACCAAGGGCAGCGTCACGTTCATTTCCTCCATTTCAGCCCTGAACGGTATGCCTTCCGGCTCGGCTTATTGCGCCGGTAAAGCGGCCGTGTCGAACCTTGCGCACACGCTGCGCCTGGAACTGGCCGACACCGGTGTGCATTTTGGGGTGGTGCACATCGGCTTTACCCAGAACGACCCGGACAAGCGGGTGCTGGACGCGGCCGGGCAGCCGGTACCTATTGCTCACCGCCCGCCGCGCTGGCAGAAAAGCCAGGCCGAAGTGGCGGCTATTATTCTCGGGCACATTCGCCGGCGGCGGCAACGAACCGTCATTTCCGCCTTGGGGTTGCTTATTGTGCTGGTGCATACTTACCTGCCCCGGCTTGGCGACTGGATTGTGCTGACCACCACTCGCCGGCTCCGGCATTTCTACGAATGATGGGCCGGGTAAATCGGCTTGCCGCTGCTTCTCGTACATCTCACTGGTTGCCCACCACACTTCCTGAGGCCGCCTTCTCACTTCGATAATGATTAAGTCTTTAAAATCTACGGGTAATCAATTAGCTGACTCGGCCTTCCAGCTGACGGTGCTGCGCCGCGAAGTAGCCGAAACGCTGCACTTGCCGTTGTTTCATCAGAAGCTGGCGGACGCCGATCTGTTTCCGCTCACGCCGGTAGCCCCCAGTGTGTTGCAGATTAACGTGGGCAAGATGTGCAACCAGGTGTGCAAGCACTGCCACGTAGACGCCGGACCCGACCGCAAGGAAATCATGACCCGCGAAACCATGCAGTACTGCCTGGATGCGCTGGCGCAAACAGATATTCAGACGGTGGACCTGACGGGCGGCGCACCCGAGATGAACCCGGATTTCCGCTGGTTTGTGGAAGAAATTAGCAAGCTGGGCCGTAAGGTGCTGGTGCGCTGCAACCTCACCATCATCGTCGCCAACAAGAAGTACCACGACCTGCCCGAGTTTTTCAAGCAGCACCGGGTGGAAGTGGTAAGCTCGCTACCCTTTTATAGCGCAGCCAAAACCGACAGCCAGCGCGGCGACGGGGTATTTGAGGATTCTATTCGGGCCCTGAAAATGCTGAATGCTGTGGGCTACGGCCACGAGGATTCCGGGCTTGTGTTGAACCTGGTGTACAACCCCGCCGGGGCGTTCCTGCCGGGCGGCCAAAAGGGCTTGCAGGACCAGTTTAAGCGGGTGCTGTTGAAAGACCACGGCATCGTGTTCAACGAGCTGTACGCCATTACCAACATCCCCGTCAGCCGCTACCTCGATTACCTGATTGAGTCGGGCAACTACGCGGGCTACATGGAGAAGCTGGTGACGGCCTTTAACCCCGCCGCCGCCGCCGGCGTGATGTGCCGCAACACCATTTCGGTGGGCTGGGACGGCGGCCTCTACGACTGCGACTTTAACCAGATGCTGGACCTGTACGTGGCCAGTCCCGTGCAGCACATCCGCGACTTTGACGCCGCTGCGCTGGGCAAGCGGGCCATTGTGGTAAACCAGCACTGCTACGGCTGCACGGCCGGTGCCGGCTCTAGCTGCGGCGGTACGGTGGCGTAAGCCTATTCGGCACCACCGATTTAGGCTGCGCTGTTGCGGCTGCTTTCTCTCGACCTCCTCTGCATTACCCAATGGCAGATCATCTGCTCATTTTTGCCCGTCACCCGGCCCTCGGTCAGGTAAAAACCCGTCTCGCCCACACCATCGGCGATGCAGAAGCCCTGCGCGTTTACCGCGACTTGCTGGCCCATACACACACCGCGGCCCGAAACGTGGAAGCTATCAAAACCCTGTGGCTGGCCGGCGAGCCAACGGCCGCTGGGTCGGAGTTTGACACCTGGCACGACTTTGCCCAGCTGCCGCAGCCCGCTGGCGAATTAGGCGAGCGGATGCAGCACGCCTTCACCGCCGCATTCGAAAACGGTGCCACAGCCGCTGTTATCATCGGTACCGATTGCCCGGAACTGTCCGGTGAGTTGCTGCGGGACGCCTTCGAGCAGCTAACCACCCACGACGTGGTGCTGGGCCCGGCGCTGGACGGCGGATACTACCTACTGGGCATGCGGCGGCTGATTCCCGATTTTTTTCACGGCAAAACCTGGAGCACCGATACCGTTTTCGAGGCCACCTTGGTGGATGCCGCCCGTTTGGGTTTGCACGTGGCGCAACTACCCCCGCTTAGCGACGTGGACACGGCCAGCGACCTGCTCGCGTGGCAGAGCCGCACGAGCAAGTAAAACCCTTAGCAGCAGCTAGCGGCTGGCGCATCGGCCGCAGCTGAAACGGGGGAGGTGGCGGCTGGGCCGCAGGGAAATAAGCCGAAGTGTTGGGTTTTGTCGCCGAGCACGCGGAAGTGAGGCGCAAAGCGAGTTTGGGTAAGCATGTCGGCGGTGTTGCCGCACACCAGCACGGGGCGGCCGGTTTCGAAGAAGTGGTGGTCGTCGAGGGTAAAGCCGTGGGGCTCGTCGGGCGCGGTGCCGAGGTAAGTGGCCACTTGCCCGTAGTCTTCGCACTGGTCCTCCAGGTCGAGCTTAAAAGCCCGAATGGTCATCGAGTAGAATTTGATGTTGCCCACCTGCCGCTCGATGTCGGCGTTGTTGATGCTGAGGCGGCGCTGGGCGGTGAGGCGGTAGTCCCGAATGCCCAACTCGCGCAGCAGGCGGCGGAAGTCTTCGATGTAGAGCGCGCCGCTCAGGCATTCGCCGTACAGCACTGGGTCCTGGCGCAGCGTCTCGGGAATGCGGCGGTCGGAAAACACATCGGCAATAAACATTTCGCCGCCGGGCTTCAGCACCCGGAAAATTTCGCGGTACGTGGCGGCTTTGTCGGTGCTTAGGTTTAGCACGCAGTTGGATACCACTAGGTCCACGGAGTTATCGGCCAGCCCGGCCGAAGCCAGATCTTCGATGTAGCCGTGGCGGAATTCTACGTTGGGCCGGGCGTAGCCAAACCGCTCGGTGTGCGCCTGCACGTGCCGGTTGGCCACGGCCAGCTGCTCCTCGGTCATATCCACCCCAATAACGCGGCCGTGTTCACCCACCAGCTTGGACAGCAAATACACGTCGCGACCCGAGCCCGAGCCCAAGTCGAGCACGGTGAGGCCTTCCACTGCCGAGGGCACACACACGCCGCAGCCGTAGTACTTCTCCAGCACCTCCGACTCCAGTTGGGCCAGAATGCGTTTGTGGGCGGCCGGAATGTCGTCGGTGCAGCAGGCGTTGGTTTTCAGGTCCTGACTGGTGCGCAGCTCGGTGCCGTAGTAGTCCTGTACTTGCTGCTGAACGGTGGTTTCCATGGAGAAACGTTGGATGTAGAGAGAAAAAGGGCGCTGTTAAGCCCGCGCAAGCATACGACATTGCCGTGCGAAGCGGATTGTCGGCGGCTGCCGGGACGTTAACCGGCGCGGCTGCGGCAAAGTTGTACGTGGAAAGTTACTTCCTGTCTTTAGCCGCGCCCAAGTGCCAGCCCGCTCCCCATCGATGGCTTTCTTGCTCGTTGGCACTTTCCTCGGCTACGGAAACGTAGGGGAGAGGTGCGGTACAAACAGCCACCTGTGGGTAGCCGGTAACCACTGCCGTTCGAAAATGGAGCTTTTCTCGGGTGTTTGCGGTATTACCAGCAGGCATGTCGTTCATTTGTGCGTTGTTGCCGTTCGAACCCTTCCGCATGAATCGTAAAAATCTGCTTCAATGGTTGCCTCTGGTTGCGTTTGCCGTGGTCATGCTCACCGACCTGCGCCCCGTGGTGCTGGGCGGCATGCAGCGGGCCTTGCTGGCCACGGGCCTCTGGAAAGCTGAAATTCCGCCCCAAACCGCTGCCGTTCCGGTGGTGCCAACCAGCAGCGCGGTTTACCCGCACAACCTGCCCTTGGTTTCGCCCGAGGGTAAGCGACTGAACCTGAGCGAGCTTAAGGGCAAAGTGGTGTTTGTGAACCTGTGGGCCAGCTGGTGCCCACCCTGCGTGGCCGAAATGCCGGGCATTCAGGCCTTGTACCAGAAAACCGACAAGTCCAAGGTGGCCTTTGTGATGGTTTCTCTCGACGAAAACCCCGCGAAAGCCCAGGCACTGCTCAAGCGGCAGGGCTATACATTTCCGGTGTATTTCCCCACCGGGCCACTGGCGGCGCCGTTTAACTCGCAGTCCATTCCGTCTACCGTTATCCTCGGCCCCGATGGGCAGCTGGCCGCTCGCCACGACGGCATGGCCGACTACGACACCCCTGAATTCAAAGCTGCGCTGGAAAGGCTGGCCAGTAATTAGCCGCTTACCAAACCGGTTTGTTAACGCAATGCTGTGTTTGGGTAAACTGGTTTAACCAATTGAACGTGAAGGCGGAAATACTGGTGTTCTACCTTGTGGAACGCTGCAAGGGGGCGCAAACGCCACTTTTTGCATCCATTTCCGCCGCCAATCGTTCAGGAGGTAACCGGTATTGTCCACCCCGATTCCGCGCTCCGAATGGCAAAGCTGCCCTGCATCCTGCTAGTCGACGACGACCCTACCACCAATTACCTGAACCGCCTCCTGCTGGAGGGCCTGCAGGTAGCTTACCAGGTGCTGATAGCCGAAAACGGCCAAGATGCCTTGCGCTACCTGCGCCAGTACGGCAACGATGCAAGCAAGTGCCCGGCGCTGATTCTGTTGGATATCAACATGCCCGTTCTCAACGGCTTCGAGTTTCTGGAGGCTTACAACGACCTGGCGTTTGCCGGCAAGCCCTCGGTGATTATCGTGATGCTAACCACCTCCCTAAACCCCCGCGACATTAATCGGTTGCAGCACATGCCCCTGAAGGGTTTCCTGAACAAGCCTCTTACCCGGCAAAAAGTAGAGGCTTTGTTCCAGGAACATTTCAACCAGGAACTGCCGGTGTGAATGGCGCCAAAAGCTTCACCGTCAAACTCCTAATAGGCTACTGCTAACGAGTAGTATGGAAGAGCAAATAAGCCCGGCCCGGTGAGTATGCGCAACAAACTCAGCTAAAACCGGGGCTTGCGTATTAGTACCCGAATGCTCCGTAATAACACGGAAATTAACAGAAAAATAGTCGAATACTTATTAAAGGCGTAAGAATATTCACTTATTCCTGAAATATTTATCGGAGGGAGGGTACCGCGGCTACTGCTTTAGCCGGGTGGTTTTTTTGATACAAACGTTCATGGTAAATCCTTTACTGCTGCCGGCAAACGAGGCCGAACGGTTACTGGCGTTGCGCGGCTACCGCATTGTGGGCACTGCCCGCGAAAAGCTTTTCGATCAGGTAGCCCTGATTACGGCTCGTCTGTTTCAAACGCCCCTGGCCCTGGTTTCGTTGGTAGAAGAAAAGGAAGTGTGGTTTAAGGCCGCCCAAGGATTAACCGACGTAGACCGGCTACCCCGCCAGAACAGCCTGTGCTCGGCGGCCATCCTCAACGACCACCTCACCATTTTCGAGGATTTGCAGCGGCACCCCTGCGAGCTGGTAAATTCCGAGGTAGCCGAACAGTTGAACCTGCGCTTTTACGCCGCGCAAAGCCTGACCACGTCGGATGGCCACAACATCGGTGCATTGTGCATTATCGACCACACCCCGCGCACCTTACCGGCGCCGGAACGGGCGGTTTTAGCCCAACTCGCGCAGCTCGTAACGCTGCTGATTGAGCTGCGGGCGTCGGCCATAGAGGCCGGGATGGCGCCGGCTTACTGGCGAACCGTTGAGCAAGTGACAACCCAACCCCTGCGGCAGCTGCTTATCGTTACCAACCGTTTGCGGCGCACCGAATCCCGGATTGCCCGCGAACAGCTCTGGCAAACGGTACTGGGCATTATCGCCGAAACCAGCCAAAAGCTAAGTTAGGGCCGCGCTGGACCGGTTACTGGCGAACGGGGCCGCGCGTTAAAGCCCGGTCTGGCTCGCTTCGGCGCAGGGCTTTCAGGTAAGAAACCAAGTCGTCGAGCTGCTCGGGCGAAATCTCATGCTTTTTAAAGGAAGGCATACGGCCTACTCCGGCAAAGAAAGCGCGGCTCCGAACCCGAAACCGCAACGCCACCCCCGGCAAAGGCACGTTGTTCACCGATGGCCCAGCGCCTGCCTCGCCACCGGGGTGGCATTTCTGGCAGTTGGCCATATACACCAAATGGCCGCGCTGAATTTGGTCGCTGCTATAGTCGAGGGAGCCGGCCAGCGGCTCGCCGCGCCGGGCGGTGGTGCAGGCCACTGCTGCCAGCGCTAAGCCCAGCAAGCTGCTGCACAAGGCCAGGCGCCCCGAGCGGGTGAAAGAAGAGGTCATGGCTTTCATTGTTTGGTGATTTTCCAGACCACGCCCGTTTGCTTGCGCGGGCTTGGTCCCTGTTCCGTCATGGGCATCATGCCAAAATCAACCACGTACAGCGCCTCGCCGTTGGGCGTGAACCGCGCAGCCACGGGCCGCTCCAAGCCAGCTGTTCCGATTTCGGAGCCGGGCCCGTTCGTGCGGCCCTTGTTTACCACAAAATCTTCAATGGAGCCGGTTTGCACGTTCACCCGCACTACTTTGTACCCCACGGGGCCGTACACGCGGCCTACCTCCGGGGCCATATCGCCGAATTGAGCCACAAACGCTTCGCCCGTGTGGCCGAAGGTGGCGGACCGGGAGAAATCGAAGCCATTGGAAGAGGAATGCACCCCCAAAATGGCGGCCGGCTTAGGAGGCTGTTGCGGGTGCGTAGCCAGTAAAAATGAGGGGTCGGCTTTTTTAGGGGTTTCGTAGTCGGAGGTGTTCATGGGTTGCCCGGCCGAGAAATCGGGGAAGCCGTACCAGGCGCCCGGTTGCACCTCCCACAGCACGTCGCCGGCGCCGTAGCTGGGCCGGGAGCCGCGGGTATCGTAGGCGTTTTCGGTGGTGTAAAGCTTGCCATTTGGAGCGAAGGCGAGGCCGAAGGGATTACGCAGGCCCCAGGCTACCAGCTCGGGTGGTCCGCCGCGCAGGGGCACGCGCATAATGGCCCCGGTGCAGGGCAAACGACCCTTTATTACCTGCCCCTTAGTAGTGGCGGTACCAAACGGAACGTAAGCTCCTGTGGTGGCCTTGTCGTCCTTGGCCTCGGTAAGCGGGTTATCGGAGGTGAAATTCTGGCCCGTGAGGGTGATGTCGCGGCAGGGCACGTCGTGGAAATCGGCGCGGCGTGTAAGCCAGCCGAAATCGGCGTTATCGGGGCCCACCACGCCGGAGTTGGTGGCGGTTCCCTGCCCGAAATACAGGTAGCCGTCGGGGCCTACCACGGGGCCGTTGGTATGATGGTCGCCGTAGCTCGGCAGCCCGTCGACCACCACCGACATCTGGCCCTGCGGGGTAATGCGCAAAATGCGTCCGCCCTCCAGCTGCCCGCCTTCCGAAACGTAAAAAGCGCCCTGGTGGTAAGTGAGGCCGGTCCAAGGTCCGTTTTTGCCGCCCACGTACACCTCCTGCACGCTGCCGCCCGCGCCCAGGCGCAGCAGGCGCGGGGCCGTCCATACTTCGCCGTAGGAGTACCCGGCTTCCAGAATATAGGGTGTGTCCTGCTCGTCGAAAGCCACGCCGGTGGGGTAGGTAAGGCCCTGAGCCACGACTTCCACGCGGTAGCCGGCCGGAACGGCTACGTCCTCGGTTTTCACGGTGCGGGTCAGCGGCTCAAAGGTTTGAGGGCCACCGTAATGGCCGCGCAGCTTGTAGCAGCTACTCAAGGCCACGGTCAGCAGCAAAGCAGACGACAGCGTAAAACGACTTGCGCGGGTAAAATGGGCCATAGCAAACGGGCTTGGGAGGAAGAGCGGTTCTCGACAACTACCTCGTATACTGCGCCCTGTTTAAAGGGGTTTCGGCCACTGCATCTTCCGCCGCCTGCTGCGCGTAGTGGGGCTGTACCATTCCCTCGTGTATGCGCCACCGCTACCTGTTCTGGTCTTTGAGCCTGATGTTCGGGCTCTTCGCTGCTCTGCAATACAACGACCCCGATCCGCATCTGTGGGTAACGCTATACCTGCTGCCCGCTGCTGTAATGGCCTGGGCTGCGCTTCGGCCCTTGCCCCGCTGGTTACCGCTGCTGCTGGCCGTGGTGTATGCCGGCCTGGCGGTGTGGTGGTGGCCCGCGCGGTTCGATGGGTTGACGGGCGCCATGAGTCCGGGCACCACGGTGGAAGAGGGGCGGGAGGCACTCGGGCTCCTGATTTGCGCTACGGCCCTCTTGGTGGCTGCCTGGCTGGGAAGCAGTAGCCGCTCCGCTCCGGCATCGGCATGAGGCAGTTGTTGGTACTTAGCGCCGCATTACTGGCGCTGCTCACTTCGGCCCACGGCGCAGCCCTGCCCGATTCCACCAAGCTGCGCCGGGTGGGGGTGTTGCCCGTGCCTGCCATTGGGTACTCGCCCGAAACCCGCGGGTACGTGGGGGCCGTGGCCCTGCTCACCCTGCGCCTATACCCGCACGACACGGCCACGCGCACCTCAAACGCCAAGGTGGAGGTGAACTTCACCCGAAACCGGCAGCGCATTTTTAACGCCGAATGGACGCTGCTGCTCCGCCGCGAGCAGTACCTGAGCCAAGGTCTGGTTTCCTATCAGCGTTTCCCCGAGTATTTCTGGGGCGTAGGAAACGACGCGCCCGAATCGGCCAAAGAGCTGCTCGATAGCCGTAGGGTAGAGTTGCGCGCCACGTTTTTGCGCCAGCTGCGGCCGTTTGTGTTTGCCGGGCCCCGGGTGCAGCTCCAGCACCTCTACGATCTGCGCCCGGCTGCCGGCGGACTGCTGGAGCGTGGCCAGGTGCCGGGCAGCGGCGGCGGTACCAGCAGCGGCGCCGGCTACGAAGTGGTATACGACGGCCGCGACAACCTGCTGAACCCGCAGCGGCGTGGTTACGTGCGCCTTGCCCAAACCTATTTCGGCGGCTGGCTGGGCTCCGACTTCCGTTTCACCCGCTACGAGCTTGATGCCCGGCGTTACCGCCGCCTTGGCCGCAAAGTGGTGCTGGCGGGCCAGCTAACGGCCACGCTACACAGTGGGCAGCCGCCGTTCCGCATGCTAGCCCTGCTGGGTTCCGATGCCGACATGCGCGGCTATTACCGCGGCCGGTTCCGGGACCGGCAGTATGCTGCGGCCCAGGCCGAGCTGCGCGTGCCTTTGTTTTGGCGGGTGGGCGCGGTGGCGTTTGGCGGTGCCGGGCAGGTTGCCAGGAATCTGGGAGGCTTTGGGCTACACGATTTAAAACCCAGCGCCGGGGTAGGCCTGCGTTTTTTGGTGGACAAGCGCGAAAACGTGAACCTCCGCTTCGACTACGGGGTGGGCCAACAGGGCAACTCGGGCTTCTACGTGGCGTTTGGCGAGGCTTTTTAACCATTGAGGCCGGGGCGTTTGCCAGGCAGCTGGGTTCAGGTGTAAACGCGTTAATACTGCGGAAATGCTAAGCCCTGTTCAGCGAACCAGACGGGTAGGCATTATTTTGAATTCGTTGCATAAATTAAGCGGCGGCAACGGTTGCCGATTTCGGTACTGAAAACCGGAGCCGGAATGCGGCGAGAAGCCAGCACCCCCGGCGCATACACAGTTTGCCTGCCTTCCGGCCAGGGCCCTCAGCTTTTCCCATGCAGTTACTTGCGTCTTACCCCTTCCTGCGCCTTTACCTGCTCCAAGCCAGCAACCGCTGCGCCATCGAAGCCGAGTGGCTTGGCTACACCAGCAGCGGGTGGCTGCGCAAGGCCTTAACCGAGGGCATAGCGCAAGTAGAAAAGCACCGCGCCATTGCCTGGATAGCCGACGACCGTCTCATCGGTCCCATATCGGCGGAGGATCTGAGCTGGACGGCATCCGTAATGATGCCCGCTATTATTGCCACCGGTTTGCAGCGCATTGCCATGGTGGAAGCTGTAACCCCAACCAACAGGCTGCTGATCAACGACTCTATCGATGCCAGTTTCCCTGCCGCACAAGTGGAGCTGCGGCGCTTTGCCAATTTAACCGACGCACGGCGCTGGGCCTTGGGCTGAGCCCATTTCCCGCAGTACGCTGCGGGTACATGCGCCAAGCCGCTGGGGGTAGATTAGATTTCCAGTTTAAAATACCCTCCCCGGCCTTTCAGCGAAGACTGCCGAATGACCAGGTCGCCGGAAATAACGAAAGTGCGTGGCTTGAAATCCTCCTTTTGGCGCACCTGGTCGAGGAAGAGCCGGGCGGCTTGCTGGCCCAGTCGGTGCGGGTGCAGGTTCACCGTGGTCAGGCCAGGCTCCACCAGCGCGGCCAGAAACTCGTCGCCAAAACCGGCCACGGCCACGTCCTGCGGAATGCGCAGGCCGCGCTGTTTCAGGGCCAGCATAATATCGAAGGCGTTGCGGTAGCTGATGGCAAAAATGGCGTCGGGGGGCTCGGGCAGGGCCATCCAGGCATCCAGCGCCGCCAGGGCCGAGTCGGGCTGGAAGTTGCTATGCACCTCGTATTCAGGCCGCACCGGCATGCGGTAGCGCCGCAGCGCATTCTGGTAGCCGCTGATGCGCTGCTTGCTGATAAGCAGCGTTTCGGGGCCGGCCAGAATGGCAATGCGCTGGCAGCCTTCCTGAATAAGATGCTCGGTAACGGCGTAGGCGCCGCCCCAGTCGTCGAGCACCACCTGGGCGCTGTCCACCTCGTTGCACACGCGGTCGAAGTGCACGATAGGCACGCCCTTGCTGGCGTGCTGCATCACGTGGTCGAAGTTTTGGGTGTCGCGGGAGTGGCAAATCAGCAGGCCGTCTACGCGGCTGGCCAGCAGGGCCTGCACGTTGCTCACCTCCATGTCGTACGACTCCTTCGACTGGCATATCATGACGCGGTAGCCAGCTTCGGCGGCCACCTCCTGAATGCCGCTCACGCAGGTGGCAAAAAACGGCCGTTCGATGTCGGGAATCACCACCCCAATGGTGTGCGTGGCGCTGCTTTTCAGGCTTTGAGCCAGCAGGTTCGGCTGGTAGTCGAGCTGCCGGGCCACTGCAATAATGGCCTCGCGGGTATTGCTGTTAATGTCGGAGTGGCCGTTCAGGGCCCTCGATACCGTGGAAGGCGCCACGCCCAGCACCTTGGCCACGTCGCTGATGGTGGTTTGGTGGCGTTTGCGCTCGGGTGCGCGGGGCACTTGGTGGTCGATGAAATGGTAGTCGCAGAGCTTGCAGAAGAACCGTTGCCGGCCGCGAATAAAGCCCGCGCGCTGCACCCCGTCGGGCGAGCTGCATTTGCTGCATTTCATCATGGGTGAACGAGGGGGAAATGGGATTTTAGAAAAATCCCGTGGGCGAGGGGAGAAGCGGAGCCGCTGGGTAGCGTTTGATTATTTGAAGATAATCTGAGGAAAAAAAATTATTCCATCGGATCAGAAAGTTACCTATCGTAACCGTTTTCGAAAACGTTTCCGATAGTTTTATTTCGAAATCAGGGTGTTTTGGGCGTTTTGCGAGTAGCGCGGCGTCCATTCGTCCCTATATCTTCGACGGCAAGAACACCTGTCGGGCCCCGCTGCTTTTCCCCCATTGTCGCGTTGCTGAACAGGATAGGTAGCTCTGCTAATTGTACTTTTTGCCAAGCGCGCGTATGATCCCCTCCATGCGCTGGTTCGGTCCATCCGACCCGGTTTCGTTGTTTGCTATCCGCCAGGCAGGCTGTGCCGGTGTGGTAACCGCCCTGCACCAGGTGCCCGTGGGCGAGGTGTGGACGGTGGAGGACATTCGGGCCCGGCAGCAGCTCATTGAGGCTGATAACGCGGCGTACGCGCCGCTGCACTGGCTGGTGGTGGAAAGCCTGCCCGTACACGAGGACATCAAGAAAGGCCTGCCCACGCGGAAGCGCTACATCGAGAATTACCAGCAAAGCCTGCGCAACCTGGCGGCTTGCGGCCTGCGCACGGTGTGCTACAACTTTATGCCGGTGCTGGACTGGTCGCGCACCAACCTCAGCTACGAAATGCCCGACGGCTCGCGCGCCCTGCGTTTTGTGTGGCAGGACTTCGCCGTGTTCGACCTCTGCATTTTGAAGCGGCCTGGGGCCCACGTCGATTACGAGCCCGCCGTAACGGCCGCCGCCCACGAGCAGTTTGGCCGCATGAGCCCCGAGGAGCGGCAGCAGCTGAGCAACACGGTGCTGCTGGGTTTGCCCGGCTCGGAAGAAGCCTTCGAGCTGGCCGGCTTTCAGGCTCTGCTCGACGAGTACGCGGCCATTGGGGCCGACGAGTTGCGCGAAAACCTGCACTACTTTATGCGCCAGGTGGGGCCCGTGGCGGCCGAAGCCGGCGTGAACCTCTGCATTCACCCCGACGATCCGCCGTTTCCGCTGCTGGGCCTGCCGCGCGTGATGAGCACCGAAGCCGACATTGCGGCCCTGTTTGCGGCTTTCGACCACCCCGCCAACGGCCTCACCTACTGCACCGGTTCCTTGGGCGTGCGCCCCGATAACGACCTGCCCGGCATTGTGCAGCGGCACGGCCACCGCATCCACTTCGTGCATTTGCGCGCCACCAAGCGCGAAGAAAACCCGCGCAACTTCCACGAAGCCGACCACCTGACCGGCGACGTGGACATGTACGCCGTGGTGCGCGAGCTGGTACTGCAGGAGCAGCGCCGCGAACGGCGCGGGTTTGCGCAGCCCGCCCTGCCCATGCGCCCCGACCACGGCCACCAAATGCTCGACGACCTTCACAAGAAAACCTACCCCGGCTACTCTGCCATTGGCCGCCTGCGGGGGCTGGCCGAGCTGCGGGGCCTGGAGTTGGGCATTCGCCGCTCCCTGGAAGCCGAGGCAGCCAGCATCCTTACCACCGAAACCGCCCGCACCCTCGCTTAACTACCCGTTCCGCTTCTGCCTTGCCTTCCCGTTATGCTGCTTCGCTCGCTTGTTCCCCTGCTGTTCACTCTGCTAGCCGCCGCGCCGTTCTGCGTGGCCGACGACGGGTACCGGCTGTGGCTGAAGTACGACGTGGTGGCCGATGCCGCCCTGCGCAAGGAGTACCAGCGGGCGGCGCAGTTTATCGTGGCCGGCGGTGAATCGGCTACGCTGAAAACGGCGGCCGAGGAGCTGCAGCAAGGGTTGCAAGGTATGCTGGGCAAAGCGGTGCCGATGGTGGGGGAGGAGAAGGGCCGGAAAGGCGGCATCATTTTACGAACCGACGCCGCTGCGGCCAAAAACGCCCCGCTGGGTCCCGAAGGCTACCGCGTTTTCACCGACAAGCAGAACATCGTAATTACTGGCCGCACCGATGCGGCTGTACTCTACGGCAGCTTCGCGCTGCTGCGGCAGCTGCAAACGCGCCAGCCACTGACAAACCTCGCGCTAACCAGCACACCCAAGATTCAGCACCGCCTGCTCAACCACTGGGACAATCCCAACGGCACCGTGGAGCGCGGCTACGCGGGTTCCTCCATCTGGAAGTGGTACGAGCTGCCCGAGGTCATTGATCCGCGCTACCGCGACTATGCCCGCGCCAACGCCTCGGTGGGCATTAACGGCGTGGTGCTGAATAACGTGAATGCCTCGGCCCGCTACCTCACCGCCGAATACCTGCAAAAGGTGGCTGCCGTGGCCGGCGTGCTGCGCCCGTATGGCATTCGGGTGTATTTGTCGGTGTTCTGGGCCGCGCCCAAAACCATCGGTGGCCTGCCCACCGCCGATCCGCTCGACCAGAAGGTGCGGCAGTGGTGGACAAGCAAAACCGACGAAATTTACCGCGCCATTCCCGATTTCGGCGGCTTTCTGGTAAAGGCCAACTCCGAGGGGGAGCCCGGCCCGCAGGATTACGGCCGCCACCACGCCGACGGGGCCAACATGCTGGCCGCCGCCCTGGGCCAGCACGACGGGCTGGTGATGTGGCGCGCCTTCGTGTACAAAGCCGACGCCAAGGGCGACCGGTTTAAAGCCGCCAGCCAGGAGTTTCTGCCCCTCGACGGTAAGTTTGCGCCGAAAGTGCTGGTGCAGGTAAAGAACGGCCCCATCGATTTTCAGGCCCGGGAGCCTTTTCATCCGCTGTTTGGGGCCATGCCGCGCACGCCGTTGGTGCTGGAAGTGCAGCTCACCCAGGAATACCTGGGCTTTGCTACCCACGCCGTGTACCTGGCTCCGCTCATCAAAGAATGCCTCGATGCCGACACCCACGCCAAGGGCCCAGCTTCTACGGTAGCCCGGGTAGTGGACGGCTCCGTGGACCAGCACGCCGTGAGCGGCATTGCGGGCGTGGCCAACATTGGCGCCGACCGCAACTGGACCGGGCACCCGCTGGGTCAGGCCAACTGGTACGCCTACGGCCGCTTGGCCTGGGACCACACGCTCACTTCGCAGGCCATTGCCGAGGAGTGGACGCGGCAAACCCTCACCACCGAGCCCCGGGCCGTGGCCACCGTGGCGGGCCTGATGCAGCAAACGCGCAGCATTTACGTGCGCTATACCACGCCGCTGGGCCTGCACCACATTATGGGGCAGAGCATTCATTACGGCCCCGAGCCCTGGCTGGCCCAGAGCGACCGGCCCGACTGGACGTCGGTGTACTACCACCGCGCCGATTCCGAGGGCCTGGGCTTCGACCGCACCGCCACGGGCTCGAACGCGCTGAAACTATACCAGCCCGCCGTGCAACAACTTTGGGGTAATCCGCAAACGATTGCGCCCGACTACCTGCTCTGGTTTCACCATGTGCCTTGGAGCCAGCCGCTAAGCACCGGCCGCACGCTTTGGGACGAGCTGTGCACCCGCTACTACACCGGCGCCGACTCGGTACAGTGGCTGCAGCAGCAGTGGGCCAGCGTGCGGCCGCAGCTGGACGCCGCCCTGCACGCCGACGTGGCCGCCCGCCTGCAAACCCAGCACAAGGAAGCCCTGTGGTGGCGCGACGCCTGCGTGCTGTACTTCCAAACCTGGTCGCGCCGGCCCATACCGGCCCCTTTTACGCCCCCGCAACGCACCCTGGCCGATGTAAAGCAGCTCGTGGACCTCTACCAGCTGCGCTAACCCCCTTGCATTACTCCCGCATGGCACCCCATATCAAACATCTTACGTCACCGCTCCCGCAGGCAAACGGGCAGCACCAGCCCAACCCGTTTTCATTGGAGGGCAAACTAGCCCTGGTTACCGGCGGGGGCAGCGGCATTGGGCTGGAAATAGCCCGCTGCATGAGCGTAGCCGGCGCCACCGTGGTTATTACCGGCCGCCGCGAAACCGTGCTGCAGGACGCCGTAGCCGAACTGGGCGAATCGGTGCACTACCTCACCAACGACATTTGCGAGCTGGACCGGCTGGACGGCCTGGTGGAACACATCGAAGCCACCTTCGGGCCGCTGGACATCTTGGTGAACAACGCCGGCGTGAACATGAAAAAGCCCGCTTTGGAAGTCACCGACGAAGAATTTAGCCGCATTATTCACACCAACCTGAACGCCGTGTTTTCGCTCACGCGGGCCTGCGCCGCCCGCATGGTGGAGCGCCGCCGCGGCTGCATCCTCATGATTTCGTCCATGGCCGCCTACTACGGCATCGATCGGGTGGTGGCGTACGCGGCCTCCAAGTCGGCGGTGGAAGGCATGGTAAAGGTGCTGGCTTCCGAATTCTCCAAGTACAACGTGCGGGTTAACGCCATTGCGCCGGGCTTCATTGAAACCGAGATGAGCCGCACCGCCATGAACAGCGACCCGGACCGCCGCGACCGGGCCATGCGGCGCACGCCCATGGGCAAGTTTGGTCAGCCCCAGGACATCGGCCACGCCGCCGTGTTCCTGGCCTCGGAGGCGGCCCGCTACATCACGGGCGCCTCGCTGCCCGTCGACGGCGGCAATTCCATCGGCTTCTGACGCTTTTCGGCGGCCGCAACCCTGAACTCCTCTCAACTTTTCCTCTCTTACAACTTTCCCACAGCCATGAGAATACCTTTATCTAACTCGGCCCTGCGCCTGGGGTGGCCGCTGCTCACGGTTGCCGCGCCTTTGGCGCTGGCTTCGGTGGCGCCCCTTCAGGTGATGGCCCAAACCACCCAAACGGTATCGGGCCGCGTGACCGGTCCCGACAACAGCGGCCTGCCTGGGGTTACGGTTGTGGTGAAAGGCACTACCCAGGGCACCAACACGGCCGTTGACGGCTCGTTTTCCATTAACGTACCGGCTGGCGCCACGCTCACGTTTTCCTCGGTGGGCTACACAGCCCAGGAGGTGGTAGTGGGCAGCCAAACCACGCTTAATATTCGGCTGAGCGAAGACACCAAAGCCCTGGAGGAAGTGGTGGTGGTGGGCTACGGTACCCAGCGCAAAAGCCAGGTAACGGGCGCTATTTCGTCGGTTGATGAGCAGGCCCTGCGCGACGTGCCGGTGGCCAACATAGGCCAGGCCCTGCAGGGGCGCGCGGCGGGCGTAAACATTTCCAGCAGCAGCAACGCCCCCGGCCAGAACCCGGTTATCCGCATCCGCGGCAACCGATCCATTGTGGCCAGCAACGACCCGCTGCTGGTGGTGGACGGCGTGCCTTACGATGGCAACCTGAACGACCTGAACCCGGACGACATCGTGTCGCTGGAAGTGCTGAAAGATGCTTCCTCAACGGCCATTTACGGGGCCCGCGGCGCCAACGGTGTTATTCTTATCAGCACTCGGCGTGGGAAAGCCGGCGCCACCCGCGCCACGTACAGCGGCTACTACGGTACCCGCCGCGCCCAACGTTTTGATTTGCAGAACGGCCAGGAGTACTACCAGTTCCGGCGTCAGGCTTTTCTGGCTGGGGGCAACTCCAACCCCGAAGGAACGGCCAGCTTCCTAACCCAGCAGGAGCGCGACAACTACGCCGCCGGCCGCAGCTTCGATTTCCAGGATTTGCTGTTTCAGGACGGCCGCATCCAGAACCACGCCCTGGGCCTTTCGGGCGGCACGGAGCAAACGCAGTATTCCGCTTCGCTGGGCTACTATGACGAAACCGGCGTGGTGCCGGTGCAGCAGTTGCAGCGCTATTCCCTGCGCGGCACCTTAGACCAGCAAGTGGGCACGCGCATCAAGGTGGGGCTGAACACGCTCAATAGCTTCACCCAGCAGGATGATCCGACGCTCAACATCATGAATAACATTCTGACGGCCAGCCCGCTGGCCTCGCCTTATGATGCCGACGGCCTTCCGGTGCTGTACCCCAATACCGATACCGCTCTGCCCAACCCGCTGACCTACTACACCGAAAACGCGCACAAGGAGCAGAGCCGCCGCCTGCGCAGCTTCAACAGCCTGTACGGACAGGTGAACATCCTGAAAGGACTGGATTACCGCCTGAACCTAGGCCTAGATGCCCGCTCCGAAAACTACGGCAACTTCTACGCCTCTAACACCCCGGCCCGTACCCTGGCCGTAAACCAGGCCCAGCGCAACAACACCAACGCGTTTAACCTGCTGGCGGAAAACCTGCTGATTTACAACCACACCATTGCCGAAAAGCACGCCATTAACTTTACCGGCCTCTACAGCTGGCAGGGTTTCCGCACCGATAACTTCTCGACGACGGCGCAGGACCTGCCCGCCGCTTACCAGCTTTACAACAACCTGGGCGCGGGCAAACCGGTAGCCACCAGCAGCAATTTTCAGCGCTGGGACATTACCTCGCTGATGGGCCGCCTCAACTACGCTTACGACAACCGCTACTCCGCCACGCTCACCATTCGCCGCGACTACTCCTCGCGCTTGGGCGGCCAGGGCGACAATTTTCCGTCGGCGGCCGTGGCCTGGAATGTGGCCAACGAGTCGTTTATGCTGGACCGCAGCTGGATCAACCAACTGAAGCTGCGCGGCAGCATTGGCCGCACCGGCAGTACCGCCATTAATCCCTACCAAACGCTGGGCTCTTTGCAGTCGAGCCTGGGCAATGGTTATTACAACTACGGCGCCACCGGGGCTGTGGGCGTGGTACCCGGCTCCATTCCGAACCCAGACCTGAAGTGGGAGTACACCACCACCATCAACTTTGGCCTGGACTTCGGCTTCTTCGACAACCGTGTGAACGGTTCGGTGGAGCTCTACCGGCAGCGCACCAACGACCTGCTTCTGCCCGACGCCCTGCCCGGCGCCAGCGGCTTTACCTCGGTGGTGGTAAACGCCGGCCAAACCCAGAACCGCGGCGTGGAATTAACCCTGTCGACCACCAACCTGCGCTCAGAAGGCGGCTTTGAGTGGATTACGGACTGGAATTTCACGGTGAACCGGGAGAAGATTCTGGACCTGAACCTGCGCGACGAGCAGGGCAACAAGCGCGACGACATCGGCAACCAGCGCTTTATCGGGCAGCCGCTGTACGTGTTGTACGACTTCAAGAAAATCGGCATCTGGCAGCTGGGCGAAGAGTCGGAAGCGGCGCGCTACGGCGTGCGGCCCGGCCAAATCCGGTTTGAAGACGTGAACAACGACGGCAAGATTGACGCCGCCGACCGGCAGATTCTGGGCACGCGCCAGCCCAAGTTTGAGGCCGGCCTCACCAACCGCTTCCGCTTCAAAGGCTTCGACCTGACGGCCGTGGCCCTCACCCGCGTGGGCGCCACCATCGTCGATCCGCTGCTGTTCGGCCCCTCGTACTTCACCACCTTTGAAGGCCGCCGCAACCAGATCAACCTCGATTACTGGACCCCGCAAAACCCAACCAACAACTTCCCGCAGCCGCGCCAGGGCAACGGCGACTTTCCGCCCGACAGCCGCGTGCTGGGCTACGTGAGCGGCACCTTCATCAAGGTCCGCAGCATCGATTTGGGCTACACGCTGCCAACCAGCGTGGTTAGCAAAGCCAAAATAAGCACGGCCCGCCTTTACGTGCAGGTGCAGAACCCGCTGATTTGGTCGCCGGTGGATGTGTACAAAAAGAACAAGGCCATCGACCCCGATGCCCTCTCGTACTCTTCGCGCTTTAACGCTTCGGGCGGGGCCGCCAACGGCATCGAGTTTACCGACGGCAACCCCAACACCAACAGCCCCGGCCTGGCCGGGCGGGGGGTGTCGTCGCCGGCGCTGCGCTCCTTTATCGTGGGTGTGAACCTGGGCTTCTAAAACCTGCCAGCCGCCGCAAGCAGGGAGGAAGTGCCGCGCATACCCGCCCGGCTTCCTCCTGCCTGCGGGCTACTGACTCCAAATTCCTCATTAAAATCCAGTGCCTGTGGGCACTTTCGATATGAAAAAGTCTTTTCTGGCACTAATGGGCGTGGGCCTGTTGCTGTCGTCTTCCGGTTGCAAAGACATCCTGGAAGAAGATCCGCGCTCCGTACTGGTTCCTTCGTTCCTGGGCACGCCCCAGGGCATTGAGGCGGGCCTGACCGGGGTGTACTCCGGCATGCGCAACATTTACGGCAACGAGCAGGGCATGTTCATGGCCGTTACCGGTACCGATGAGTATATGCGCGGCATTGCCACGCAGGACGGCCTCGACGAGTACAACCGCGGCGGCGGCTTCGGGCCGGCCTCGGGCGTGTTCACGAACCAGTGGAACATCATCTACCGCTACATCAACGACGCTAACGGCGTGCTGAAGTATTCGGCCTCGGTGCAAGGCATGGCACCGGCCCGCCTGCAGCAGATTGTGGCCGAAACCAAACTGCTGCGCGCCCAATACTACTTCCTGCTGGTGCGCTACTGGGGCGATGTGCCGCTGATGCTCAGCTTTGTGGAAACGCCCACCAAGGCAATCAGCCGCGCCCCCATTGCCGACGTGTACAATGCCATCGTGCAGGACCTGAACGACGCCCTCGCCGGCCTGCCCGACCAGACCGCCGGCTTTGCGGGCGTGCCCAATACCGGCCGCGTAACCCGCGCCACGGCCCTGCACCTGCTGGCCAAAGTGCACCTGACCCGCGCCACCTCCTCGGCCCGCCAGGCCGATGACTACGCCAAGGCCAAGCAGTACTCGGAGGACCTGATTACCAACCGCGCCCGGTACGCCCGCGACCTGGAAGCCGACCCGGCCCAGGTATTTGCCGAAGGCAACGAGAACGGCAAGGAGATACTCTTTAACGTGCAGTACAACGCCGACGCCACCTTCTCGCAGACCGACCCCTTTAACGCCACCGGCGCCAACGTGTCGACCTTCCTGTTCCGCAGCCGCTACGACCTGGTGGGCAACATGGTGCGCGATATTCCCAACGGCCGCCCCTTCTCCCGTTTCGTACCCACGCCTTACCTGTTCAGCACCTACGTGCTGCCCGGCGAAAGCGGCCCCACGCTGCGCACCACCGATACGCGCTACAACAAGTGGTTTACCACGCTCTGGCGCGTAAACTCGCCCGGCAATAACGGCGGCAATGCCGCAGCCGTGCGCGGCGACACGGCCCTGTGGTACCCTGGCTACCAGCTCTCGGCTGCCCGCCTAGCGCGCATTGCCGGCCGCACGCCCGCCCCGTACCGTGTAATTCAGCCCAGCCAGTACACCACCGAGTATTACCCGGTGCTGAACAAATACGACGACACCCGCCGCGGCGGCGTGAACAACCCTTCCACGCGGCCCTTCATCGTGTACCGCCTGGCCGAAACCTACCTCATTGCGGCCGAGGCCAACATGTACCTGGGCAATCTGCCCCAGGCCGTGGCCCACATCAACACGGTGCGCGAGCGGGCCGCCGCCCCGGGGCGCCAGGCCCAGATGCGCATCACCGCCAGCCAGCTGAACATCGACTTCATTCTGGATGAGCGTACCCGCGAGTTGGCCGGGGAGCACACGCGCTGGCTGGACCTGGTGCGTACCGGCAAGTTGGTGGAGCGCGTGCAGGACGTAACCAAAGTGCCGCGCGTGCAAACCGTGCCGGGCGGCACCTACGGCTCGGCGGCCGGAGCTAACATCCAGGCCTGCTACATTCTGCGCCCCATTCCGCAACAGGAAATCGACCGCACCAGCGGCCTCATCCAACAGCAGAACGGCTGCTACTAAGCGCGGCGTACTGCCGCAGTCTGGTTGTTTCACCACCAGTTTGCGGCAGCGCTGCCAGCCAATGTAGCCGCTTACTATCCAGTGCACCAACCAATGAAAGCCAACCCTTACCTGTTTCTGCTAACCTTAAGTTGCCTGGTGCTGCCGTTGCGGCCCGCGCAGGCGGCCATCCGGCTGCCCCGCCTCATCGGCGACGGCATGGTGCTGCAGCGCGGTACGCCGGTGCAGGTGTGGGGTTGGGCCGATAAGGGCGAGGCGGTAGCCGTGAGCTTTCAGGGCAAAACCTACCGCGCCACTGCCGGTCCCGATGGCAAATGGCGCGTGCAGTTGCCCGCCCTAAAAGCCGGTGGCCCCTACGAAATGACGCTGAAAGGCAGCAACCAGCTCACGCTGCGCGATATTCTGGTGGGCGACGTGTGGGTATGCTCGGGGCAGTCGAACATGGAGCTGCCCATGGCGCGGGTGCGCGACAAGTACCCCGACGTGGTAGCCCAGGCCACCAACCCGCAAATTCGTCAGTTCGATGCGCCCACGCGCTACGCCGTGAGCGGTCCGCAGGCAGATTTGCCCTCGGGCCGCTGGACCGCGGCCACGCCGCAATCGGTGCTGCAGTTTACGGCCGTGGGCTACTTCTTCGCCCGTGAGCTGCACGCCAAATACAAAGTGCCCATCGGGCTGATTCGGGCCGCGGTGGGTGGTTCCCCGGCCGAGTCCTGGCTGAGCCCGGAGGCCCTAAAGGCTTTTCCGGCGTATCAGCAGCGCGCCCTGCAGCTCAAGGACAGTCTCACCAACGTGGCCCGCGTGCAGCAGCAGGAGCAGGCCACCAGCAACGCCTGGTACCGCCAGCTACGGCAGCAGGACCAGGGCTTTGCCAAAGGCCAAACGCCCTGGACTTCGCCCAGCCATAACGCCGCCGACTGGAAAACGATTAATATTCCCGGTTACTGGGCCGATCAGGGCTTGGGGCCGGTGAACGGTGTGGTGTGGTTCCGCAAGGAAGTGGAAGTACCGGCCGCCATGGCCGGGCAGCCGGCCCGGCTGGAGCTGGGCACCATCGTCGATGCCGACTCGGTGTACCTGAACGGGCAGTTTGTGGGCACGACTTCGTACCAGTACCCGCCGCGCAAGTACGATTTGCCCGCAGGCGTTCTGAAGCCGGGTAAAAACGTGCTGGTGGTGCGCGTCATCAACAGCAGCGGGCGCGGCGGCTTCACCTTGGATAAGCCCTACGAGCTGCGCGCCGGCGGCCAAACGCTGAATTTGCGCGGTCCGTGGCAGTACAAGCTGGGCGCCAGGGCCGAGCCGTTGGCTTCGTCCACCTTTTTTCAGTGGCAGCCCGGCGTGCTTTACAACGGCATGGTGGCGCCCATCGCGCCGTACACCGTGAAGGGCGTTATCTGGTACCAGGGCGAGTCGAACACCAAACAGCCCCGCGAGTACCAGCAGCTGTTTTCGGCCTTGATAACGGACTGGCGCCGCGCCTGGCAGCAGCCCAACCTGCCCTTTCTGTACGTGCAGCTGGCCAATTTTATGGAGGCCAAAGAGCAGCCCGCCGAAAGCAGCTGGGCCGAGCTGCGCGACCAGCAGCGCCGTACCCTGGCTGCCGTGCCGCACACGGCCATGGCCGTGGCCATCGATGCGGGCGAGTGGAACGACATTCACCCGCTCGACAAAGTCACCGTGGGGCAGCGCCTGGCGCTGGCTGCCCGGCGCGAAGCCTACGGCGAAACCGACGTAGCAGCCTCCGGGCCGCTCTACCAGGGCATGAAAGTGAACGGCAATAAAGTCACGCTCAGCTTCAGCAACACCGGCGGCGGCCTAACGGCCAAAGGCGGCGAGCTGCGGCACTTCGCCATTGCCGGACCCGATCAGCAATGGGTGTGGGCGCAGGCTCGCATCGAAGGCGACCAAGTGGTGGTATGGAACGAGCAGGTTACCAGCCCCGTAGCCGTGCGCTACGCCTGGGCCGATAACCCCCAGGGGGCCAACCTCTACAACCGGGCGGGCCTGCCGGCTTCGCCTTTTCGCACCGACAAATAAACGCGCCGCTCCCGGGCGCGACAAGTAACTGGCCCGCAAGGTGCCAGCCAGTGGCCTCCGCTTAAGGGGAGTACAGCCGAGGGCGTGCGAGGGAACACGCCCAGTGCCGAGCAACCGGCAAGCGTGCCCGCCATGGGCACGCGAGGTCCGGTGGCCGTGGGAAGGGTTCTTCGGCCACCGGGCTCGGCTGCCCCCGGCGTAGGTTGTTGCCAGGCCGGTTTGGGGAAGCCGCGCTGGTAGCTGGTAGTCTTCGGAAGTCGGGTTTGCCCGGTTTCCGGGGGCTGCCGGCCTTGCCAGTCTGCTCCCGTTCAGGTGCTGGCTTTATCGGCCCTCACGTTTCATTTTTCCGTCTCCCATGACCCGAAAAACCATTCTCTGTGCGGTGTTTGCGGTGGGCCAGGTAGTGGCATTTGCGCAGGCCCCGGCCACCGTGGCGCCGCTGTACCTCGACCCCAGTAAGTCGCTGAACGCCCGCGTGCGGGATTTCATGGCCCAGCTGACGCTGGAGGAAAAGGCCAGCCAGATGATGGACTACAGCGCGGCCATTCCGCGCCTGGGCGTACCTACATACAACTGGTGGAACGAGGCCCTGCACGGCGTGGGCCGCTCGGGCACGGCCACGGTGTTTCCGCAGGCCATTGCCCTGGGCGCCACCTTTGACGAAGACCTGGCCCTGCGCATGTCCACGGCCATATCCGACGAGGCCCGGGCCATGTACAATGCCGCTTCGGCCAAGGATTACCGCCTGAAATACGGCGGGCTTTCGTTCTGGACACCCAATGTGAATATCTTCCGCGACCCGCGCTGGGGCCGTGGGCAGGAAACCTACGGCGAAGACCCGTACCTGACTTCGCGCCTCGGCGTGGCTTTCGTGCGCGGGCTGCAGGGCAACGACCCCAAGCACCTGAAAGTGGCAGCCTGCGCCAAGCACTACGCCGTGCACAGCGGCCCCGAGAAACTGCGCCACGAGTTTAACGCCCTGGCTTCTCCGCAGGACCTGCGGGAAACCTATTTGCCCGCCTTTCAGGCGCTGGTGCAGGAGGCCAACGTGGAAGCCGTGATGTGCGCCTACAACGCCACCAACGGCGAGCCGTGCTGCTCGAATAAGTACCTGTTGCAGGATGTGCTGCGCAAGGAGTGGGGCTTCCGCGGCCACGTAGTAACCGACTGCGGAGCCCTGGAAGACTACTTTGCAGCATCCGGGCACAAAGTGGCCAAAAACGCCGCCGAAGCCTCGGCCATGGCCGTGAAAAGCGGAGTGAGTTTAAACTGCGGCAGCGAGTACAAAACCTTGCCCGCCGCCGTGCAGCAGGGCCTGGTTACCGAAGCGCAGGTAGACAGCGCGCTGGCCATCCTGTTGCGCACCCGCTTCAAGCTGGGCCTGTTCGACCCCAAAGGCGCGTCGCCCTACGATAACATTCCCGCCTCAGTAATTAACAGCGAGGCGCACCGGGCGCTGGCGAAGGAAGTGGCGCTGAAATCAATGGTGCTGCTCAAAAACAACGGCGCGCTGCCCCTGCGCAACGACCTGCCCAAGTACTACGTGTGCGGCCCCAACGCCAGCAGCCTCGACGCGCTCATCGGCAACTACTACGGCGTGAACCCGCGCATGACCACCATTCTGGAAGGGCTGGTGGCCGGTATTCAGCCCGGCAGCCAAATGCAGTACAAGCCCGGCATTTTGCTGGACCGGCCCAACGTGAACCCCATCGACTGGACCACCGGCGACGCGAAGAAATCGGACGCGACCATCGTGGTGCTGGGCATCACCGGTATGATTGAAGGGGAGGAGGGCGAGTCCATTGCCTCGCCCCACGCCGGCGACCGGCTCGACTACAACCTGCCCGCCAACCAGCTCGATTTTCTGCGCCGCCTGCGCAAGGGCAACGACAAGCCCATTATTGCGGTGGTTACCGGCGGCTCGCCCATGAACCTGCAGGAGGTGCACGAGCTGGCCGACGCGGTGCTGCTGGCCTGGTACCCCGGCGAGGAGGGCGGCAGCGCCGTAGCCGACATCGTCTTCGGCAAAGCCTCGCCCTCGGGCAAGCTGCCCATCACGTTCCCCATGTCGCTTGAGCAGCTGCCGGCCTACGAGGCATACGGCATGCAGGGGCGTACGTACCGCTACCAGGCCGCCGAACCGATGTATCCCTTCGGCTACGGACTCAGCTACGCCCGCTTCGAGTACGGCGCGCTGAAGCTGCCCCGGAAAGCGGCCAAAAACAAACCGGTGGAAGTGGAAGTCAGCGTGACCAACACCGGCAAGGTGGCGGGCGAAGAAGTGGTGCAGCTCTACCTAACGCACACCGCGCCCAAGGGCAGCCAAACGCCGCTGTACTCCCTGAAAAGCTTCCGCCGGGTGCAGCTGGCCCCGGGCGCCAGCCAAACGGTAAAGTTTACGCTCACGCCCGCGCAGCTGGCCCGCATTAACGCGCAGGGCCAGGCCGTGGCCCCGGCCGGTCCGGTTACGGTGGCCGTGGGTGGCGCCCTGCCCACGGCCCGCAGTCAGGCATTGGGCATCAGTCGGGCCGCCACGGCTCAGCTCACGGTGAGGTAGGCCTTTCGCAGCTCATCATCCGCATGCTTTTCAGAACCCCATTCAACCACCGGGGCCTTGCCGCTCCTCGCACCCATTTCCACAATCCATGAACAACACCACTACTCTTTGCCTGGCCCTGCTCGGACTCCTGAGCATCGGCAGCGCGGCGGCGCAGAACGCACCCGTGCTACAGCAGGCCGAAAGCGGCACGCTGGGCGCCGACTGGACCACGCCGCCCGCCCAGGCCGGTGTGCAGTACGTAACCATAACACCCACCGCCACCATTAACGCCCAGAACCCGGGCACGGCCGCCCGCGTCATCAGCTACGCGGTTACGTTCCCTGGCGCCGGCTCTTACGACCTGTACGCCCGCGTGCGGGTAAACGCCGGCGGGGCCAACGACGACAGCTTCTACTACGGCAACGGCTTCGGCACCAAGGCTCCCGCCGACGACAACGCCTGGATTACCGTGAATCAGCTGAACGCGGTGGGCTACGCCAGCGGCAGCGGCAACGTGGCGGTGGAAGGCGCCGGCGGCGCCGGCACGGGCGTGTGGAAGTGGATCAACCTGTCGCGCTTTAACGGCGGCGAAGTCCCCATCAGCTTTACCGTGGCGGCCGGCGGCCTCGCCCAGACCTTTCAGATTGGGGCCCGCGAAGACGGCCTGGACATCGACAAGCTGGTTTTCGGCCAGACCGGGCTGTATTTTACCCCCGATCAGTTCGACAACAACCAGCAGGGCAGCAGCACCCCGCCCGTAACGTTCACGCCCAGCGGGCCGCCCATGGCCCAGGGCAAGAGCAAGTTCTTGGGCGGCGTGTACAGCACTTCGCAGAAGCCGTTTTTCAACCGCTACTTCAACCAGGTAACGCCCGAAAACGCGGGCAAGTGGGGCTCGGTGGAAGCTACCCGCAACCAGATGAACTGGGCCGAGCTGGACTCGGCTTACAATCTGGCCCGGCGCAACGGCTTCCCGTTTAAAATGCACACCCTGATCTGGGGCCAGCAGCAGCCCATCTGGATTGAAACCCTCTCGCCGGCCGACCAGCTGGCGGAAATAAACGAGTGGTTTGCCGCCGTGGCCCAGCGCTACCCCAACATCGACCAGATTGAGGTGGTAAACGAGCCCACAAACGATTTGCCGCTCAACGGCTCGACCGGCAACAACGGCCCGAACAACCCCGGCGGGGGCGCCGGCAACTACTACAACGCCTTGGGCGGGGCCGGCACCACGGGCTGGGACTGGGTAATTACCTCGTTTCAACTGGCGCGCCAGTATTTCCCGAACTCCCAGCTGATGATCAACGACTACAGCGTTATCAACACCCAGGCCAACGCGCAGCGCTACCTGGGCATCGTGAACCTGCTGGTGCAGCGCAATCTGGTGGATGCCGTGGGCATTCAGGGCCATGCTTTTTCCACCCGCGGCGTGCCCGCGGCCACGCTGGCCAGCAACCTCACCTTGTTGGCCTCGGCTGGCAAGCCGCTCTACATTACCGAGCTGGATATTGACGGGGTGAACAGCGCGGGCCAGCTCGACGACGCGGTGCAACTGACCGAGTACCAGCGCATTTTCCCCACGCTTTGGGAGCATCCGGCCGTGCGGGGCATCACGCTTTGGGGCTACCGCCCCGGCCACTGGCGCACCACCCAGGTGGCCTACCTGGCCAATGCCGACAACACCGAACGCGCGGCGCTGGTGTGGCTGAAAAACTACGTGCGCACCACCGTACTCGGCACCCGGCAGCTGGCTGAAACGGCCGTGCGCATGTTCCCGAACCCCGCCGCCAACGGCCGCGTGAGCTTTACCGGCACCGCCGACCTGACGCGCCTGCGTATCACCGACCTGCGCGGCCGCGTGGTGCACGAGCAGGTACTGCATCGGCAGCCCAGCGTGGACCTGCTCCTGAAGTTGGCCGCCGGCCTCTACGTGGTGCAGCTCACCGAGCAAAATGGCGGCCTGATTACCAGTAAGCTGCTGGTGGAATAACCCTTTTTGGTGCCGGTTCTGGTTAATCTGGGCCGGAGCCAGGCTCCCCTCTTAACATGAAGCGCTTACCGCAAAAGCGGCTGACGAAAAGCGGGAAGTGATAAACCAACCGAAGGGCGGTTAACCGCCCGCCACCCGAAATGCCCTGTGGGAAACGGGCCGCGTAAGCCGGGAACCTCTGCTTAAAAAAGATGCATTTGGTGAGTGAAAAGCATCGGAAGAGAAAGTGGTGGAGGTGCCCGGTTTGCGTCGGCCGTGGGGTAACGCGGCAGCGTTGGCTTTGAAACGAATATGAAATCGACTCGCATACTTAAACAAACCGCCCACCGTGCGTTATTGGGCGGCTTGCTCATTGGCAGCACCACGCTGCTCAGCAGCCAGCGCCCCGCCCCCGATAAAGGCCTGAAGGACTATTATCGGGACTACTTCCCGGTGGGCGTGGCCGTGGGGCCGCAGAGCCTGCAAGGGGAGGAGGCCGCGCTGATTAAGGCTCAATTCAGCAGCGTGACGCCGGAAAACGCCATGAAAATGGGGCCCATTCACCCGGAGGAAAACCGCTACTACTGGCAGGATGCCGACGCCATCGTGAACTTTGCACAGGCCAACAAGCTGCGGGTGCGCGGTCATGCGCTGCTTTGGCACGAGCAAACCCCGGCTTGGCTGTTCAAAGACGCGCAGGGCAAGCCGGTATCGAAGGAAGTGCTGCTCAAGCGCCTGCAAGACCACATCACCACCGTGGTGAATCGTTACAAAGGCAAGGTGTACGCCTGGGATGTGGTGAACGAAGCCATTGCCGACAACCCCCAGGAGTTTCTGCGCGACACGGAGTGGTACCGCATCTGCGGCGAAGATTTCCTGGTAAAAGCCTTCGAGTACGCCCACGCCGCCGACCCGCAAGCCGTGCTTTTTTACAACGACTACAACACCGAGCGCCCCGAAAAGCGGGAGCGTATTTACCGCCTGCTCAAGAAACTCAAAGACGCCAAGGTGCCCGTGCACGGCGTGGGGCTGCAGGGGCACTGGTCGTTGCAGGAACCCACGGAAGCTGAGCTGCGCAAGGCCATTGAGCAATACGCTTCGCTGGGCCTGCAAGTGCAGATAACCGAGCTCGACGTGTCCATCTACCCCTGGGAAAAGGCGCGCCGCGCCAAGCGTCCGGGCGAGTCGGATGCGTACACGCCGGCGCTGGAACAGCAGCAGGCCGCGCAGTACAAGATGTTTTTTCGCGTGTTCCGCGACTACAAGCAGGTGCTCACCGGCGTCACGTTCTGGAACGTGTCGGACAAATATTCCTGGCTGGATACCTACCCGGTGGCCGGCCGCAAAAACTACCCCCTGCTCTTCGATCAGAACATGAAGCCCAAAAAGGCTTTTCAGGAAGTGGTGACGTTTTGATTTGAGAAGCTAGGAGTTTGAAGCTAGGAGCGCACTAAGCAGCTAGTACTAGTTCCCCTCCTCAGCTGACGCCCGAACGCGTGAGCGTGAAGGGGGCGAGCGTAGCTCTGGGCTAGGGGTGGTTGAATGATGTCTGAACGGTCATGTCGAGCTTGTCGAGACATCTCGCCCGATAGTATCTCTCTCGATTGGGTGTGCTATCTGGCATCAGCACGCGAGATGCCTCGACAAGCTCGACAAGACGTTCTTTCCCCTTGTTCTAGAGAAATCAACCACCACCAACCCAGAGCTACACTCGCCCCTTCACGCTCACGCGTTCGGGCGTCAGCTGAGGAGGGGAGTTAGTTCTAATAATAGGATTCCGTCCGTTTACCTTGCATTTCCATGCCCTTGCCTCGTCTTTCTGCCACTTCGTTATTGCGCTGGCTGCCGCTGCTGCTTCTGCTGCTCAGTAGCCTGCCGCTGCTGGCCCTGCCCACCGTACCCGGTTCGGAGGCTTACGTTTCGTCGGAGAAGGGCAAAGGCCGTTTTCCGCTGGTGGCCGGCGGCAAGGCCGCGCCGCTGTTTGCCAGCGCTCAGGACTGGCCCGGCGTGCTGCGCGCCGCCCGCGACCTGCAGGCCGATATCAACCGCGTGACCCAAAGGCAGCCGGCCTTAACGACCGACCAGGCGCCAGCCGGCAAGCAGGTGGTCATTATCGGTACCGTGGGCAAAAGCCCGCTTATCGATCAGCTGATCCGCGACCAAAAGCTGGACGCTACCGGGCTGGCCGGGAAGTGGGAAACCTTTGTGGTGCAAGCCATTAAGAAACCCATGGCCGGCGTAGACCGTGCCCTGGTGGTGGCCGGCAGCGACAAACGCGGCACCATTTACGGCCTCTACGACCTCTCGCAGCAAATGGGGGTGTCGCCGTGGTACTGGTGGGCTGATGTGCCGGTGGCACCGCAAAAGTCGCTGTACGTGCTGCCCGGCCGCCACACCCTGGGCGAGCCGAAAGTAAAGTACCGCGGAATTTTTATTAACGACGAAGCTCCCGCCCTGCAGGGCTGGGCGCAGGAGAAGTTCGGCGGCGTCAACTCAAAGATGTACGCCCACATGTTCGAGCTGATTTTGCGCCTCAAGGGAAACTATCTCTGGCCCGCCATGTGGGGCAACGCCTTCAGCGCCGACGACCCGCAAAACCCCGCACTGGCCGACGAATACGGCATTGTAATGGGCACCTCCCACCACGAGCCGCTTACCCGCGCCCACGACGAGTGGCGCCGCTTCGGCAAAGGCCCTTGGAACTACCAAACCAACGCCGAGGCGCTGCGCGCGTTTTGGCGCGGCGGCATGGAGCGCATGGGCCAGCGCGAAAACATCGTGAGCATTGGCATGCGCGGCGACGGCGACGAGCCCATGAGCGAGGAAAGCAACATTGCTCTGCTGGAACGCATTGTGACCGACCAGCGCCGCATCATCGCCGAAACCACCGGCAAACCCGCCGAGCAAACGCCTCAGCTTTGGGCGCTCTACAAGGAAGTGCAGGACTACTACGACCGCGGCATGCGCGTACCCGACGACGTGACCCTACTGCTTTGCGACGACAACTGGGGCAACATCCGCAAGCTACCCAAGCTGGGAGAGAAGCCCCGCGCCGGCGGCTACGGCATCTACTACCACTTCGACTACGTGGGCGGCCCGCGCAACTACAAGTGGCTGAACACGAACCCGCTGCCGCGCATCTGGGAGCAGATGCACCTGGCCCACGCTTACGGCGCCGACCGCATCTGGATTGTGAACGTGGGCGACCTGAAGCCTATGGAGTTTCCCATCAGCTTCTTCCTCGATTACGCCTGGAACCCCGACAAGTGGCCCGCCAGCAGCCTGGAGCGCTACCACCGCGAGTGGGCCGCCGCGCAGTTTGGCGCTAAGCACGCCGCCGGCATTGCCGACATCCTGGCTAAATACGCCAAGTACAACGCGCGCCGAAAACCTGAGCTGCTGGACCAAAATACTTTCAGCCTGACCAACTACAACGAGTGGCCCACCGTGGTGGCCGACTGGCAACAGCTCCTGATCCAGGCCGAGCAGATAAACCAGCAGCTGCCCGCGCAGTACCGCGACGCCTACTTTCAGCTGGTGCTGCACCCGGTGCTGGCCGGCGCTAACCTCAACGAGCTGTACTACACGGTGGCCCTGAACCACGATGCCGCTAAAAAGGGTCAGGCCAATACCAATGCAATGGCTGAAAAGGCGAAGGCGCTGTTTGCCAAGGACGCCGAAATCAAGCAGCGCTACCACGCCCTGGCCGGCGGCAAGTGGAACCACATGATGGACCAGACGCACATCGGCTACACGTATTGGCAGCAGCCGCCCGTGGATAAGATGCCGGAGGTGGTGACGCTGCCGCCCGATAAAATCAAGGCACTGGTGGAGCCCACCGTTTCGGCCGCCGTAACCAAGCCGGGTGGCAAGCTGCCCGCTGCGGGCAGCGGCTTCCTAGAAACCGATGGCTACGTGAGCATCGAGGCCGAGCATTACGACAAGGCGGTAAACGGCGGCGGGGCCACCTGGCAGGTTATTCCCGACCTGGGCCGTACGCTTTCCGGCGTAACCGTAATGCCCCCCATGGTGGGCAGCCCGACGCCGGGCGGCAACACGCCCCACCTGGAATACCGCGTGCAGCTCAGCACCACTGCGCCCCTGACCGTGCAGGCGTATTTCTCCCCAACGCTGGACTTCAAAAACCAGGGCGGCCTGCGCTACGCCGTAAGCTTCGACGACGAAGCGCCGCAGCTCATCAACCTGCACACCGGTATGGTGGCCGACAACGGCAACCGCCCCTGGGAGCAGGCCGTGGCCCAGAACATCATTATCAAAACCTCACAGCATCGGCTCAGCAAGCCCGGCGAGCATACGCTCAAGTTCTGGCTCGTCGACCCCGGCGTGGTGCTGCAGAAACTCGTTATTGATTGTGGCGGGCTGAAGCCCAGCTACCTGGGGCCGCCGGAAAGCCCCCGCGGCGCGGCCTCGCCCAAGGTCATTGAAAGCAAGGGAAGCGTGGGGCAGCGTTAAAAAGCCCGCGCCCGCGCCTGCTCCGGGCCGCAGGATACGGGAAGCGGGCGCACGGCCCAGTTAATTACAGGCGAAAACAGCACCGGCGGCCACATTAGCCGCCGGTGCTGTTCGGGTTAGGTTATTCGTCGATGGCGGGCAGCACCAGCATGGGTACCGGGCAGGCGCGCAGCATGCGGTTTGTGACGCTGCGGTGGAACATTTCGCTCAGGAAACTCCGGCGCCGGGCCACCAGAACTACCATGTTGGCCGCCGTAAGGGTTACGGCTTTCAGCAGGCCCTGTACCGGGTAAGCGTCGTGAATGGCTTCCAGGGTGGTGTGGCGGGCGGTATTGGCCAGGCCGCTGGCTTTTACCTGGTGCAGCGCCGCGGTAAGTCCGCGGTCGGCTTCGCTGGCCGATACCGTTACCACCGTCATGCGGGGCTCGGCTTCGGCCAGGAGTTGCAGGGCGGCAGCGGGCTTATCGAGCGTGAACGGTTCGCCGTCGGCAGCCACCATTACCTGGGTGGGCGTAACGGGGCCGTGGTAGGTTTCGGGGACCAGAATCAGGGGGAAGTGCGCGCTGCGGAGCACGTCCAGCACAGCATCGGCTACGCCCTCATTCTCCGTAGATTCGTTGGAGCGGCCCAGCACGAACACGGCCGGGGCGTAGCGGGCGGCCAGCTCGGCGGCGGTGCTCAGCTGCAGATCCGGGGCCAGCTCCACGCTGGTGGGCACGTACACTTCATCGGCCAGGGCCTGCACGGCCACCAGCAGGTCGCCTTCGCGTTCGTCTTCCGTCAGCAATTCCCCTTCCAGCTCCGATACGTTGCGCACGTGCAGCAGCACCAGCTGGGCCCCCAGGGGCGCAGCTAACTCGGCCGCGTACCGAATGGCTTGGCGGGCCGCCGGGAAAAAGTTGGTCAGTACAATCAGGGACAGGACGGGCTTGTCGGCGGCGGGTACGGACGAAGGCATGGATTGGACCAGATTGAGCGACATGGCGGTTGACGTTTTAAGGTAAGGAGCTGAGTGGAGGAGGCTTGAATTCGGGAGCGTGGCCGGCCACTGGCTTCGGCGTCGGCAGGCCCGTTTCTGAAGCAAAAATGGCGGATGGGCGAGGCGAAAGGAATGATTTATATCATCTGGCTACCCAATAAACGTCAGGTCTTTGCCGGGCCGTGGCGGCCGTCGGCGCTAAAAAGCCCGGCCGGCCCCGCGCACAAAGTGCGGAGGCCGGCCGGGCGAATGTGGGTAGCGCCTGGGTAGCGGTTTGGGCAACCTGCGGGGAGTGCGGTTTAGCGGGTGCGCTTGCGGCGCAGGTCCAGGTAATCGAGGTAGTACAGCACCTTCACCGACAGGGAGTTGTTGTGCGGCGTGTTTATGGTGTTGTTGAAATTGTTGAAGTACTGCGGCGTGGCTTCTTCGGCCAGTAAATACGTGGAACCCGCGTTTTTCCAGACGATACTCACCTGCGAGCCGGGCGCAAACCACCACGAGTACACCGCGTCCACGTTGAAGGCGTTGTAGGTGTTGTCGCGGTTGCGGCGGTAGTCGATCAGCTCTTCGTAGCCGCCGGGCGTGAGGCGCGCAAAATCGGCGTAGCGCACGTTGCTGGTGTAGTGCCGCGCCCGCAGCGTAAACGACATGCGGTTGGTGAACGTGTAGGCCACCGACAGCACGTTCGAGACCGTGGCCACGTCGCGACGGCCCAGCACCACCTGGCCCCGGAAAGGCTCATCGAGCGACTCGGTGCTGCTCATGCCGCCGTTCACGTAGCCAATCTGGTTGTTTTGCAGGCTCCAGTCGATGTTGTAACGGAACGTGAGGTGGTCGTTCACGCGGTAGCGGGGGTAGGCCCCGAAGCTGTAGCGCGTGCGCCGTTCGCGGGGCAGCCGTTCGTCGAGGCCGTACACGCGGGCGCCCACGTTCCAGTTCAGCTGAAATTTCTTGCGCGGGTCCATGTTGATGAAATACACCAAGCTCGTGCTGCCGGGCACGCGCACGTAATACTCGCCCAGTGGGTACTGGCGGGGCTCGTAAAAATCATGGTTCCTGGGGTCCACGTTAAAGTCGAACCCCATTTGTAGGAAGCTTTTGGTAAAGGTGGTGTTGGCGCCCAGGTAGTAGCCCATGTTCTGGTAGCGTGTGGGCTTGTAGAGCAGGCTATGGTTCAGCTCGCCGAACATGTTCAGGTTGTTGACCTTCCAAAACGGCTTGTAAATCCGGTACGCCGCGTACATCGACTGCGAGATGTTGTTGTTGCCGAACAGAATGCCCAAATCGTTCGGGTTGTAGGTATCCGACTCGATGCGGTGGTTCAGGCCCCAGGTGAATTTGCCGCTGGTTTTGCCCACCCCAATGGTGTATTTGTAGCCGTCCTGGTCGTTGATTTCCTGCTCGGAATTGAAGGCCGTGCCGCGGCGGCGCGAGTACACCACGCTGCCATCCACGGCGTAGGTGTTCTTTTTGTTAGCGAAGCGGAACAGGCCGCCGGTCACGTTGGCGTCGTAGGTGCGGCCCCACCGCGTAACGTTGGTGTTGACGAGCGAAACGTAGGAGTTGTTTTTCAGGCTCTGGTCGAGCACCGCAATGCTGTAGTTCGAGAACGGCTGGGTCAGTACCTCGCGTTCTTCGCCGCTTTCCTTGTGCCGCACGGTGGCGTACACGTCGTTGCTGAGCGCGTTAAACACGCCAATGCCCAAGCCCTTGCTGGTACGGCCCGATACTTTGGTGGCATTCAGCAGGCGCGTTTCGGCCGGGTTGCGCACCACTTTGGTGGAGTCGGTATCGGAGAGGCCGTAGTAACCAATGGGGGTGGCGCCCACGCGGCGGGAGTAGAATAGGTTGCCCTTGTTGAAGAGCTCCGTGCCCTCGGTGAAAAACTGCCGGTTCTCGTTGAACTGCACCTCGAAAGGCGAAAGGTTGAGTACCTGGTTGTCGCTCTGTACTTGCCCGAAGTCGGGTACGAGCGTGGCGTCCAAGGTGAAGCTCTCGTTGATACCCCACTTCACATCGGCCCCGCCGTTAAAGCTGGTGGTGGTGCGTCGGGTGCCTTCTTTGTGCAGCGGATCGTCGTTTACGTAGCTGGAAACGTAGGGCGTGAGCGAGAGGCGCAGCGGCGGGGTGATGTCGCGCACGCCCGTCAGCTCACCCCACTGGTTTACGAAACCATTTACTTCGGGCTTCACCTCGTTCCAGAAGAAGGCTTGGTTTTCCTTTTTTCGCTGGCGCATGAAGTTCAAGCCCCAGCGCTGCTCGGGCTGGTTGCTGAAGCGGATGGCCGAATACGGTATGCGCAGCTCGGCTACCCAGTCGGTGCCTTGCAGGCTGGTTCTGGAGTCCCACACGGCGTTCCAGTTAAAGTCCTCCCCGCCGGCGGGCGAGTAGCGCGCGTCCATCTGCACCCCGCCTGTGGTCACGAAAAAGCCGTAGCCGTTGAGCTTGTCGGCGTACGTGTCGAGGAAAATGCCGATAAAATCGGTGTTGCCGAAGTTGTCGCGGGCCGTGAATTCGCGCAAAATCGAGTCGGGGCTCACGTCGTGCATAATGGCGCCCACGTACAGATTGGCGTCGTCGTAGAGGATGCGCACTTCCGTTTTGTGCCGCTCGGGCGGGCCGGGGTTGGGCCGGTTCTGAATAAAATCGGTGGCCGCGCCCGCCTGCTGCCAGGCCGCCTCGTCCAGCACCCCGTCGAGCTTGATGCCCCCGCTGATGCGCACCGCCGCCAGCTGCTTTTTCGGCGCCAGCGCGGCTTCGGGTTTCGCGGTAACGGTGGGCGTTTGGCCGGCGGCCAGCCCCAGGCCAGCTCCGAAGGCAATCAGCAGCGAAACAAGACGTAGCGTAAGGGTAGCGGACATAACGAATGCAATTGAAAGAGAGGGTTTTGGAGAAGGCGACAGGCCGTGCCGGCTGCCTAGAGGTTCGCGGCCGGCAAGGGCACAACGGGGCAGCCGGCGCCGAAATCGGGCGGTAGAGAGGATGCAGAACAGGTAGGCGCCGCGTTGCCGGGCAAGCCGGGCGCTTAGCCCATGCTAAGCCGGCGGGAAAGGGGCATTTGCGGTAAGCAGGAGAAGGGCGTCAGCGAATCCAACGAAAAGGGGAGTTGGGAATTTTCGGCTGTGGACACCGCACTAAACCGAGAAGGTTACAAGCTTGGTAAAAATAATTTCGCAGGTGAAGCCGCCTGCTGCTATTGTGGCTAGGCTATGCCTTGGTATACAGATGGTTACTGCGCTTTTGTGGCAGCCTGGGCCGCGGCCCGAATGCGGGTTTGCTTCGAGCGAAAGCGCAGCCAGCCGGCCACGGCCACGGCCACTCCCACAGGCACCAGCACGGCGCCCACCCACACGTACAAATGCCCGCGGAAAAACTGCATCAGCGAAAAACCGGCCACGACCAGCGTAAGGGCCGAGCGCAAATACGCCAGCAGCGTCCGTTCGTTAGCCAGCTTGGTGCGTTCCAGCGCCAGTTGGTCGCGCAGGTCCAGCGGCAGGGTGGGGTTTAGCGGGGAAGTGGGGTACATGCGGGCCAAAGCAATAACGTGGGGCAGAAAGCGAATTACGCTCGGGGGCTTTACGCGCCTACCGGCCGGAAGATGTTTCGATTAAGCCGATTGGCCAGCCGGCACGGGCCGGAGCAGCGGCTCCAGCTCGGACAGCCGCTGCCGCACCAGCTCCCATTCGTGCGGGGAAGTCAGGCGCTGCTCGGCCGCCGCAATCAGCTCGCTCTGCTGGCGCAATACCTGCAGCCGTTCGGGGCGGGAGGTGCGCTCGGCAATGGTTTTCAGGGCCGAGAGCAGCCGCAGCAATACTGCCACGTTCTGCAGGCCGCTGGTGAGGATCTGGTCGAAGGCCGTGCTCACGTAATCGGCAAACGAGGGCTGCCGGGCCACTACCCGCACCCGGTTGGTATCGGTGTCGGAGCGCAGGGAATCGGGAAACTGCCGGGTGGCCAACAGCGCCAGCAGCGCGCCCAGGTGGTCGATGCAGATAACGGCCGTGGTGGTGTCGTTTACGCCCGGCGAAAGAGCCTTGAGGGCAATATCCACGATCTGGCGCAGCCCAAAACCCGCGTCCTGCTCAATGGTGCGCTGGCTGCCGATGCTGAACGTGGCGCGCAATTCCCTTGTGGTTTCGGAGGGCAGCGGAGTGGCGGGGCCGTAGCGGGCTACTTCCAGCAGCACCGAGCCCTTGGCCACAAAACTGCCGATGCCCAGCGCCAGGTGCACCACCGAATCCTGCCGGCGGGCAAGGTTCAGCAAGCCGTCTTCGTCGATGCTCTGCACGTAGCCGGTGCGGTTGGCCCGCACGGGCAGCCACCGCAAGTCCGGGGCTTCGTGGTGCAGGGTGCGGGCTTCGGTGGGGCTGGCGGCCTGGCCCATTTCCTGCGGAAACAGCCGCTCGATGGCGGCCTCGGTTTCGTCGGTGGCGTTGCGTACAATGTTCGAGGCCTGAATGGAGGACGCAATGTGGTGAATGAAGAAAATGAGCACCCCAATGCTTACCAGCGCCAGCACCAGCCCGAAGAGGGCCGCCAGCGACGGAATAAACCGGCCTTCATCGCCGCCCCGAATGGTGCGCAGCACAATCAGGCAGTACACGAAAATGCTCACGAAGAAGCCAAGTACCAGTTGGTTGGCCCGGTCGCCCATGAAATTGCGCAGCACGCGCGGGGTGTACTGGCTGGAAACCTGGGCCAGGGTGCTCACCGTGAGCGAGAAAATGAGGGCCGCCACGGTAATCATGGAGCCGGCAATGGCCGCCAGCATACCGCGGGCGCCGTCGGCCCCGGCCCCGAAAAGCAGCGGGTAGTCTTCCACCCAATCGTGGCCGATGCGCGCATCCACCAGCACCAGCGCAAAGGCCAGCACAATGGCCCCGGCCACCATCAGCGCGGGCAGAAACCACAGGCTCGCGTTCAAATCCAGCCACCAGCGCTTGAGTCGGTTCATGGGTTCGGGAATTAGGGCGCGGGCTGGGGTTGATGAGAATGGGAGCGTACTGCTTAGTGCGTGGCGTGGCGTGGACTATCCGGCGGGGCCGGCGGGCTGCCGTTCGGGGAAAGGGCCACCTGCACGGGCACGGGAGGCATTTTGGGCGGCAGGCGCAATTCCAGAATATCGGGCGGCAGGGCGTAGCCCTCGGCCAGCAGCACGCTTTTCACGCGGTTCATTACGCGGCTGCGCAGCTCCAGCACGCCGCGGCGGTAGTCGCTCGTATCGGTCCAGAAAAACACCTTTACGTTCACGGTGCTGGCCGCCAGCTCGTCGATAACGGCGAACGGCTCCCGGCCTTTTTGCTGGCTGACTTCCGGCTCCTGCCGCACCTGTTCCAGCAGCAGCGCAATGGCGGCTTCGGCATCGTCGTCGTAGTCCACGCCCACCGTAAAATCCTGCCGGATAAAGCCGTTGCGGGTAAAGTTGATCAGCGGTTCCTTCAGCACAATGGCGTTGGGAATGGAAATGTCGCGGCCGTCGAAGGTCAGGATGTCGGTGGAGCGCAGGTTGAGCTTGGTAACGCGGCCGAACAGGTCCTTGATCTGAATGGTGTCGTTTACCCGAAACGGGCGGTTGAAAGCGAGCAGAATACCGGCCAGGAAGTTCTCGGCAATGTCCTTGAAAGCAAAGCCCACGATGAAGGCCGAAATGCCCGCGCCGGCCAGCAAGCCGCCCACCACGCCCGACAACCCCAGAATGTTCAGGGCCAGCATCAGCCCCAAGCCCATGAGCAGCCAGCGGCCCACCTGGGTGAGGAAATCGGTGAGCAGCGGGTCGTCGGAGTGCTGGCGGAGGCGGGCGGCCAGCCAGGTACGCAGGCGCGCGGCGCCAATCCAGACCACCGCCAGCAGCACCGCGGCCGCCAGCAAACGGGGCAGCGCAAACAGGAACTGCCGCCAATACGAATTGATTACCGTGGTAATTTCCTCAAACATAAGCGGGAGCGTTTGGTGAAAAAGGACTCTTAACCCAACGGCTGAAGGCGGTGAGGGTTGGCCCTGAACCCGCGCACCGGCCTACAGCAGCTTGCGCAGCAGGTCGCGCACGTCGGCCGTGCGGGGCACGTGGAAACGGGCCTGCGAGCGGGGCGCCGGGCCCACCTTCACGGTGTACGCCGAGGGCGGCATGGCCTGGAAGGTGTCTTCGTCGGTGCGGTCGTCGCCCAGGGCCAGGATAAAATCGGGCTGGTAGGTGTTCAGCCAGCGGGCGGCGGCGGTGCCTTTGTTTACGCCCGCGTGCTTGATTTCCACCACCTTGTCGCCCTCCAGTACCTGCAAGTCGGTGTTGGCCGAAAGAAAGCTCAGGTGGCGCGTTAGCTCGCGGGCGCGCAGGCTGCCCAGCTCGGCGTCGGCGCGGCGGTAGTGCCACACCAGGGAGAAATCCTTCTCCTCAATGAACGAGCCGGCCGTGCGGCTCACGTACAGCTCCAGCACCGGCCCGATACGCTGCTTCCAGTCGGCGCGCAGCTCCTGAAACAGGCTCCAGTCGTCGCCGGCGGCGCGCAGCCACACGCCGTGCTCGGCAATGATATCGAGCGGCAAGTGGCCCAGCCAGTCCTGCAGCGTATCGCGGTTACGGCCGCTGATGATGACCACCCGGTTCTGGGGAATATCGGTGAGGGCGCGCAGGAGCAGGCGCAACTCCGGGTCGGGCTTGGCGCGCTGGGGGTTGCTGTGAAAGGGCATCAGGGAGCCGTCGTAATCGAGCAGCAGCAGGCGGTGAGAAGCTTCGTTGTAGTCTTCTACTAGCTGCTCGCGCACGGTGGGCGCGAGGGGCACCGTGGCCAGGTTGCGCTGGCGGGCCTTGGCCTCGGTTAGCTGACTCATGAACAGCTGCGTCCAGGCAAACACGTCGTAGCGGCGCACCAGGGCCTGCATTTCGGCCATGCGCTGCGTTTGCTCTTCCTCGGGCATTACCAGGGCGTCGTGCAGGGTTTGCACCAGCTGATCGGTATCGGAGGGGTTGATGAGCAGGGCGTCGGACAGCTCGCGGGCGGCGCCGGCCCGCTCGCTCAGAATAAGCACGCCGCGCCGATCCAGCTTGCTGGCAATGAATTCTTTGGCTACCAGGTTCATGCCGTCGCGAATGGGCGTAACCAAACCCACATCGGCCATGCGGTACAGCGCGGCCAGCTCTTCCAGCGGAAACGAGCGGTAGAAATACTGGATGGGGCTCCAGGCAATGGTGCGGTACTGGGCGTTAATGCGGCCCACCAGCTCGTCGATTTCCTCTTTTAGCGCCTGATACTGCGCCACCTGGTCGCGCGAGGGCACCACCACCATAATCAGGCTTACCTGCCCGCGCCATTCGGGAAAGCGTTGCAGCAGCAGCTCAAACGCCCGCAGGCGCTCGGCAATGCCCTTAGTGTAGTCGAGCCGGTCGATGCTGAGCACGATGCGGGCGCCGTGCAGGGCCTCGCGATACACTTGCTCGTGCTGCTGCGCGGCCTCGGAGGCGGCGGCATCGGCAAAACGCTGGTAGTCAATGCCCATTGGAAAAGCATCCACCTGTACCGAGCGCGTGGGCGTGTCAATCTGCCCGTTCACCGTAGGCAAGCCCAGCAGCTGCGACACCGAGCTAAGGAAGTGCCGCATGTAGCTGAAGGTGTGGAAGCCGATGAGGTCGGCCCCGAGCATGCCCTCCAGCAGCTGCGTGCGCCACGGCAGCGCCCGCACCATTTCGTACGAAGGAAACGGGATGTGCAGAAAGAAGCCTATGGTGGCCTGGGGCCGCGCTTTGCGCAGCATTTGGGGCAGCAGCAGCAACTGGTAATCGTGTACCCAAATGGTATCGTCGGGGCCCGATTGGGCCAGCACGGCCTGGCAGAATTTCTCGTTCACGGCCACGTACGCCTCCCAGGTGGCGGCGTCGTACACGGCGTACTGGCTGAAGTAGTGGAAAGTGGGCCACAGGGTTTCGTTGCTGAAGCCCTCGTAGTAGTCGCGTATTTCCGACTCGGTGAGGAACACCGGGGCCATGCTGTCGGCGCGCAGCTGCTCGGTCACGAATTCCTGCTCCGCCGCGTCTTCTACAAACATGCCCGGCCACCCCACCCAAACGTTTCCTTCTGCCTTGTAAATGGAGCCCAATCCGGTGGCCAGGCCGCCTTCGCTCGGTTTAAAGGCGAGGCCGTCATCGGTTCGGAGTACCTTGGTAGGGAGGCGGTTGGAGACGATAATGGTTCGGGTCATCGGGTAGAATCAGGTGAACAATACCCTTGGGTACGGCTTAAAATCGGTTTTGGTCGATTTTTCAGGCCTAAAGCCAACACGCAGATGCCGTCGTTCAACCCACGGCGCACCGTTCCGGCAAGTGCTGCGGGCGGGAAATTCGCGGAGCAGCCGCGCACTGCTTTGCGCCGTATAAACGGCCCTTACTCACCCGATTTTGTTTGGTTCACATGGCCGATTTCCACTTTTCCCGCCGCGACTGGCTTCGCACGACTGCCTTGGCTGCCACGCCGCTGTTGCTGGGCGCGCGGCCCGGTCTGGGCGCCTCGGCCCCCGGTAAAACACCGCCGCTTTCGGCCGCCGAGCAGGCCGCCATTGAGGCGGCCCTGGGCAAGAAGGGCACCTACGTGGAAGCCCAGGCCACGCACACCACTTCCTTGCCGCGCAACGATTTAAAAGTGACGATTAAGGGCGAGCCGGTGCCCATTGCGTTTGGCTTTGGCGGTTGGGTGGCCATCAAGAAAACCACCGACGGCAAATCGGCCATGCTGATGAGCGACACGGTGCTGCTGCAGGAAGAGGTAAACCCGCTGATGTCGGCGGCGCTGGCCAACGGGCTGGAAGTAGGGGCGGTGCACAACCACTTTTTCTACGAGGAGCCGCGCATCTTTTACATGCACATTCACGGCATGGGCACGCCCGCCGAGCTGGCCCAAAAGTTTGCGGCCACGCTCAAGAACTCCAAGCTACTGCCCGCCAACCAGCCGTCCAGCGCAGCAGCCACATCGGCCCCGGCGGGCAATAATGTCACGCCGGCCGCCTCGGCCGCGCCCACCGGTAAAGAGTTGTTCGATGTGCCCGCGCTGGATAAAATTGTGGGCTACCAGGGCAACGTGAACGGCCCCACCTACAAGTACACCATCGGCCGCGCCGACTTAACGGTGCTCGACATGGGCGTGGAAATGACGGCCGCCATCGGCCTGAACTCCTGGGCCGCCTTTGCCGGCAAGCAAACCGACGCCCACATTGCCGGCGACATAGCCATGCTGGAGCACGAGGTAAACCCCGTCATTAAAGCCCTGCGCACCCACAACCTGGAAGTGGTAGCCGTGCACAACCACATGCTTTTTGATCAGCCCCGCATGATGTTTCTGCACTACTACGGCCGCGGCCCCGCCGCGCAGCTGGCTACCGGTTTTCGGGCCGCACTAAACGAGCTGGGCAAGAACAAAAGCCGCATGCCCATGAAGCATTGACGGCGGTGAAGTGAGGCCGTAAAAAAGTGTGCAGCCGAGACGTTGACGCTATTAAAGCCGGTCATGTCGAGCGCCGAAACCGCCCTGCTAATAGGCCGTCATGTCGAGCGCAGCCGAGACATCTCGCCGGATAGTAAAGTCCTCGTTGAACGAGAAGAATAGTATCGGACGTCAGCCCGCGAGATGTCTCGGCTGCGCCCGACATGACGTTCTTATTAGCGTCAACGTCTGTGCCGCACGGTTTTCAATTATTGAGCTCTTAAATAGGCTGGGCTTCGAAGCCGGCTTCTTCCACCAGCGCCACAACCTGGTCGGCGGTTACGTCGCCGGAAACGGTCAGGATTTTGTCGGGGGTGGTGGTGTCCACCTGCCAGTTTTCAATGGCTTTTTCGTCGTTGAGGGTGGGTGTTACGGCGCGCAGGCAGTTGCCGCAGTTGATGTTGGTTTTGAATTGCAGGGTTTTCATCGGCTTGGAAATGAGAGTTAAAGCAAGAAGGTCAACGGCGCAGTGCCGCACTGCTTTACGCATGCAAAGCTCGCACCGAAGGAGTCCGTTCCTGCCACAGAATTCCGCCGCGCATTTGCAAAATTCGGACGAGGCAAACCGGTTTCGAAGCCTAGCGGCTAGTGCGCCGGCAGCACCGGGTTCTGGTCGGAAAGCGGCGTGAGCGGCTGCGCGTCCAGCTCCCGCTGCTGGGGCTCCAGGCCGGTGGCGCGGTGGTTGGCGAAGTACTGGGCCAGCGCTTTTTCGCCCACCAGCCAGAACACCACGGGCGTTACAATGATGTCGAGGAAAGTGGAGGAGAGCAGGCCGCCGAGAATAACGGTGGCAACCGGGTACAGAATTTCCTTGCCCGGCGCGTCCTTCGCCAGCGTGAGCGGCACCAGGGCCAGCGCCGCCACCAGGGCCGTCATCAGCACCGGCACCAGGCGCTCCAGGGAGCCGCGCACAATCATGGGCAAGCCGAACTTTTCGCCCTCGTGCTCCACGAGGTGGATATAATGCGAAATCATCATGATACCGTTGCGCGAGGCAATGCCGGTAAGCGTGATAAAACCCACGAGCGAGGCAATGCTAAACGTGCCGCCCGTGAGCAGCACCGCCGCCACCGACCCAATGAGGGCCAGCGGAATGTTGAGCATGATTTGCAACACCATGTAGGTGGACTTGAAGTGCGAGTACAGCACCAGGAAAATGCCGGCCAGCGAAAACAAGCTCAGCCACAGAATCTTCTGTGAAGCCGACTGCTGGCTCTCAAACTGCCCGCCGTACGTGAGGTAATAACCCGACGGCAACTGCACCTGCTGGCTTACGCGCTGCTGGATTTCCTTCACTGTAGAGCCCAAATCCCGCCCGGCTACGTTCAGCGAGATGGTGATGCGCCGCTGGGTGTTTTCGTGGTTGATGGTGTTCGGGCCCGGCTCGTACACAATGTCGGCTACCTGGCTTACCGGAATGAGGGCGCCGGTGGGCGTTTCAATGCGGGTGTTGCCAATGGCTTCGATGTTGTTGCGCTCGGCTTCGGGCAGCTTCACAATCAGGTCGAAGCGCCGTTGCCCATCGAGCATCTGCGACACCACCGAGCCCTGGAACAGCGTTTCCAGGTCCTGCACCACTTCACCGCGCTCCATGCCGTAGGCGCGCAGCGCCTGTTCGCGGGGCCGGATGAGCAGCTGCGGAATCTGTACCTGTTTTTCCACCTGCAAATCCACCACGCCGGGCACGGTGGCCGCGGCTTCGCGAATCTCGTTGGCGTAGCGGCGCAGCTCCAGCAAGTCGTTGCCGAACACCTTAATGGCCACCTGCGCCCGCACGCCGGAAAGCAGGTGGTCGAGGCGGTGGGAAATGGGCTGGCCGATGTTCACGTTCACGCCCGTAATCAGGCCGAGCTTGTCGCGCATGTCGGCCAGGATTTCGTCGCGGCTGCGCATTTCAAGGCCCTGTTTTTCCAGCTCTTCTTCAGTCTTGAACGCCACCTCAATTTCCGAATTGTTCACCGATTCCGCGTGCTCGTCCAGCTCGGCGCGGCCGGTGCGGCGGGCGGTGTAGGCCACCTCGGGAATCTTGAGCATCTGCTGCTCGCCCAACGTACCCAGGCGGTTGGATTCGGCCAGCGACGTGCCGGCCGGGGCCGAAAAGTTTACTGTGAGGGAGCCTTCGTTAAAAGGCGGCAGAAACTCGGTGCCGAAGAAGGGAATCATGGCGGCGGCCAGCAGAAACAGGGCGGCCGTGAAGCCCAGCACCGGCCGCGGGTGGGCCAGACCCCAGTTTAGCAGGCGCGTGTCTTTGCGCTTGAGCCAGCGTACCAGCGGCCCGTCGGTTTCGGCGTGGCCGATGGCCTTCATCTTGGGCAGCAGGTAGTAGCACAGCACCGGCGTAATGGTGAGCGACACAAACAACGACGCCACAATGCTGGTGATATAGGCAATGCCCAGCGGGGCGAAAATGCGGCCCTCCATGCCTTCCAGCGCAAACAGCGGCAGAAACACCAGCACCACAATAATGGTGGCGTACACAATGGAGTTACGCACCTCCGAGGAGGCCGCGTAAATCACCTGCAGCACCGGTTTGGGCTGGGCCAGCAGGCGGTTTTCGCGCAGGCGCCGGTACACGTTTTCCACGTCCACAATGGCGTCGTCCACCAGTTCGCCGATGGCAATGGCCAGGCCGCCCAAAGTCATGGTGTTAATGCTGATGCCGGCAAAGCGGAACACCAGCGCCGTAACCAGCAACGACAACGGAATGGCCACTAGCGAAATAAACGTGGTGCGCACGTTCAGCAGGAAAGCGAACAGCACAATCACCACCAGAATGGCACCGTCGCGCAGGGCTTCCTCCACGTTGCTAATCGACGACTCAATGAACTCCGACTGCTTGAACAAGCGCGTGTTCAGCTGCACGTCTTTCGGCAACGAAGGCTTAAGCTCCACCAGGGCTTTTTCCACGGCCGCCGTCAGGCCCACCGTGGCCGCGCCGGGCTGCTTTTCGATGCTCAGAATCACGGCGGGCCGGCCGTTTACGCTGCCGTCGCCGCGCTTGAAACGGGCCCCGAAATCCACCCGCGCCACATCGGCCACGCGCACCGGCGACTGGTCGCGGTAGCCCACAATGATGTTCTCGATATCGGCCACCGACCGCAGCCGGCCCAGGTTGCGAATGAGCACCTCGGAGCCGTTGCGGTCGAAGAAGTTGCCGGTGGTGTTCAGGTTGGAGCGACGCAGCGCGTCTTCCACCTGGTTTACGGTAATGCCGGTGGCGTTCAGGCGAGGCATGTCCAGCAGCACCTGGTACTGTAGGTTGTCGCCACCGATGGGAATAACCTGCGCCACGCCCGGAATGCTGAGCAGGCGCTGGCGCACGGTGTAATTAGCTAGGGTGCGCAGGTCGGCGGCCGAGGTGGTGTCGCCGGTCATGCCCACCAGCATAATCTGGCCCATAACCGAAGAAATGGGTCCCAGCACCGGCGTAATGCCTTCCGGCAGCTGCCCGCTCACGGTCTGCATTTTCTCCGACACAATCTGGCGGGCAGTGAAAATGTCGGTGCCGTACTCGAACTCCACGAACACCATGCCCAAGCCAATAGCCGAATTGGAGCGCACCGCCGACACGCCCGTGGCCCCGTTAAGCGAGGTTTCCACGGGCAGCGTGACCAGGGCCTCTACTTCCTCGGGGGCCATGCCGGGCGCTTCCAAGAACACGGTTACGCGCGGGCGGTCGAGGTCGGGGAGTACATCTACCGGCAGTTGCTGCGCGGTGTACGAGCCGGCCACCAGCAGGCCCACGGCAAAGGCCAGCATCAGCAGCCGGTTCTGCAGGGCAAAGCGAATGATGTTATCGAGCATCGGAGGAAAAGCAAAAGAAACCGGCCGCTACTGCGCTGCCGGCAGGTGCAGAAGAAGCTGGCCGGGCAGCCAGCGCAGGCTGTCGACGTGGGCCGCAAACGCCTCATTGGCAGGCCGCACGTGCAGGTGCATGAAGGTGGTGTGGTGGGTGAAAACGGCTTGGTGGCGGCGCGAAAAGAAGCCCAGCAGCTCCACTTGTTGCTGCCGGAAACGGCCGGTGGTGGCGTACTTTTTATGACCTTCCATGGTGTGTGGGCCGGCGGTGGCAGGCCAGTCCATCACGTGCCACTGCACCTGCTCGGGTTGCCCGCTCAGGCGAAAGGCAAACGCCCGGCTGGTATCGAGGCCCTGCGCGGCAGCGCGATTTTCAATGTGTTGTTGCAGCGCGGCGTAATCGGCAACGGCGGCGGGCACGGGTTCGGCGGGTTGCCACTGCGGCACGCGGCTGGTGACCAGCAGGGCCGCGCGGCCGGTCCAGGCTGTATCGGTGGCGGTGCTGTTGCCAGCGGCTACGCGGGTGTGCGCGGCCTTGCCGTTCCAAATCAGCAATTCGCCGCGCAGGCCTTCGGCCACACCCAGGCCGTAGAGGTTCGTCCGCGGCAGGGTATCAAGCTGTACCTGGCCGCTCAGGTCGCCCTTCATCATGAAGGTGCGCATGGCGCCGTAGTGTCGCACGGTGTGCGTAGCCGGCGGCTCCGAAACGGGCGCGGACTGGCAGCCGGCTAGCAGCAAGCCCGTCAGTGAGAACAAGCCGATGAAAAGACTTTTTCGCATCAGCTTACTGGTTGAGGAAGATGGACTTGAGCTGGTAGGTGCCCTGCGTAACCACCCGGTCGTTTTCGTTCACGTCGCCTTGCAGGATTACCGTTTGCTGGCCGTTGGCCGCGCCGGGCTGCACGTAGCGAATCTTGAACCGCTCGGGCTGGGTGTGCACAAACACCACCGGCTTGCCGTTCAAATCCGTCACGGCGGAGGTGGGCACTACCAGTTGCTTGGGGCCGCCGGCGTTGCTTTGGCCCACCACCTGCACATTCACGCCCTGGCCGGCGCGGTACTGGCTGGCGGCGGTTTCGTCGAGTTCCAGAATCAGCTGACGGGCCTGGTTTACGGGGTTCACGGCGTTGCTGAACACCAGCATGCGGGCCGGCACGGCAGGCTGGCCCTGCAAGCCTTCTACCTGAAACCTGGCGCCGGGCGTAATCTTATCGAGGTCTTTCCCGAACACCTGGGCTTCCACCTTCAGCTTGCCCGGGTTCAGCACCCTAAACAGCTCGTCGCCCTGGTTTACCTGCTGGCCCACGGCCAGCGTGAAGTTATCCACGGTGCCGCCGATGGGGGAGGTAATGGTGGTGCGGCGCTGGCTGGCCTGACCATTCAGAATAGCAGCGTTCTGGCGGGCTTGGCGCAGGCGTAGCTCGGCGGCTACCACATCTTTGCGGGCGGCTATGTCGGCAATGCTTTGCAGGCGGGCGTAATCCTGCTGGGCGGCGCGCAGCTCGGCTTGGGCGTTGGCGCGTTCCGTGGCCAGGCCTATTTGCTGAGTGGCATCAAGGGTTTGCTCGATTACCGCCAACGTTTGCCCGGCCCGCACGGGCTGCCCCACCTGCGCCGAAAGGGCCACAATGCGGCCGGTTTGCGGCACTACAATGCGGCCCTCGCCGCCGGCGGCCGAGGTTACGTTGCCGAACAGCGTCAGGCGGTTGTAGGTGTCGGAGTACGCGGCCAGGGAGGTACGCACCTCAAACAGGAACTGGCTTTCCTTGGGCAGCAGCACTTCGTCGGTGAGGGCTACGCCGGCGCTGGGCTGGGCGGCCGAGCCGTGGTCCTCGCCGTCGTGCGCCTGCAGCGGCGCGGGCGGCGGCAGGAAAACGCTGAGCGCCACGGTGGCCACCGCGGCTGCCGTCAGAATTTTATGCTTGGTTTTCATACACGAGCGGCGTGGGGGTGGTGGGAGTGTTGCGCCGGCGGCGGAGCAGTAGCGCAGTCAGCAGAATGCCGGCCAGGAAGGCGCCGACGAGCAGCAGCACAAGCTGCCAGGTTTGCAGGCCCGGTGCGTCTTCGTGCTCGGCCACGGGCAGCTTTTTGCCAACGTCGATGCCGCGGAGCAGGAGCAAATCGGCGCGGTTGCCGGCCACCACGTTCACAGCTAAGCTGTAGGGCTTGTTGGCCGGAAACTGACCTTCTACCAGGTAAATACCGGGTTCTTCTTCCTGCACGGTCCACTTCAGGGCCGCGTCTTCGGGCGTGGTCAGCGTCAGCTTGGCGCCTTTAATGGGCACGTTGGTGGCGTAGTCGGAAAGGAACAGGCGCAGGTGGGCCGGCTGGCCTTTTTCCAGCGGCTCGTAGCGCAGCAGTACTTCGAATTGCTCCGACATGGCCGCCACCGAAAACGAGGTGGCGCCGGCCGCCGTGGCCGCTTTGCCTTCGCCGTGGTCTTCGCCGCCGTGGGCGAGGGCCGCCGTGCTGAGCAGCAGGCCGAGTAAGAATGCAAGCAGGTGTTTCATCGTTATTCGCCCCGCAGGAAGTTGAGCTCCACCACGGCCTGTCGGTAGTCGCGGATGGTGCTCAGGTAAGTGTTCTGAATGGTAAAGGCTTGGTTCAGGCTCTGGATAAGCACCAGGTAGCTGATTTCGCCGGCCCGGAACAGGCGCTGCGACTGGCTGATGATGCTGCCCGCCTGCGGCACCGCCGTTTGCTGGTAGTACGTAAGCGACGACGCCAGCTTGCGCGTGTCGGCCAGGGCTTGTTGGTACTGCGTGCTCAGGTCGAGCTGCTGCGCCTGCAGCTGGTAGGTAGCCGCCCGTTCCCGCGCTGTGGCCGCTTGCAGCTGCGAGCGGTAAGTCCAGAACCAAATGGGCACCGACACGCCAAACTGAAAGCGGTAGCGCATCGGCGAGTTTTCAAACCCCTGATTCTGATAACCCAGCGTGAGGGCCGGCGCCCGCCGCGCCCGCACCAAGCTAATGCCCTGCTGGCTGAGCGCCACGTTTTGCCGGTAGTACGCCAGCGTGGGGCTGAGCGTAAGGGCCGAGCTGTCGGCTTCGGGCAATGAGCCCAGCAATGCGGCACTGGTTTGGGCTACCTGCGGACCGGTGGCGCGCAGGTCGGTGCTGGTAGCCAGCGGCGCCTCGGGCCTGCCAAGCAGCAAGCCCAGCCGGCGCTGAGCCGAGCGTAAGTCCACCAAAGCCTGCTCGCGCAGATTGCGAACCTGCCGGGCTTCGGCCACCGTGCTAATGCGCTGCAGCGAGGTTATTTCGCCGGCCGCGAACAGCCGCTCGGTGGCCTGCTCCAAGGTGCGGAACAAACTGTCCTGGTAGCTGAGCTGACGCAGCTGGGCCTCGGCAAACTGCAGGCTGAGGTAGGCCAGGCGTACGTCGCGCAGTACGGTGGCGCGGTTTACGTCCTGGTTGCGCTCGGCCAGCGTAATGCCGGCCTGCGCCACCCGCGCCTGCCGCCGGTACACCGCCGGCGACTCAATGGTTTGCACCACGCCCGGCGCCCACATTTCGCCGGTGGGCGCCGCGAACAGAAAGTCGGGGTTGGGCGGCGAGAAGCTGCCGCGTTTCAGGGCGCGCTGCTCCTCAATTTCCTGCGCCGACTGCCGCAGCCGCGGGTGCCGGCGCAGGGCCTGGGCCTCGGCGCTGTCCAGCGGAAGGGCAGCCGTTTGCGCCGCTGCCTCGCCGCCGCTAAGCAGGAGCAGCGAGGCAGTCAGCTGGAAAATCAGGCGTCTCAGAATTCTCGAATGCATTGTGAAGGAGTATTCAGCCAGGTTTCTGCGGGCGGCAGGCCGGCTGGTAGGAAGGCAGCAGGGCAGAGCCGCCGGCAATTGGGGCGGCCCGGCACCGGTTAGGCTTTCTTCACCAGGTCCATGCCGCATTTGGGGCACTTGCCGGGCTTGTTGCTGGTGCTGCCTTCGCAACCCATTGTGCACTCGTACACAGCGGCCGTGGGCTTGGCGGTGGCGCCGCCGTTTTTGGCCTGCCAAGCTTTCAGCTGCTCAATTTCCTTTTTTTGTTCAGCCATCATTTTCTGCGCCATTTCCTTGAGCTTGGTGTCGCGGCCGTGGTCCAGCTCGGCCTGAATCATGGCGAGGGCGCTTTGGTGGTGCGGAATCATGAGGGCAGCAAAATCGACGTCGGTGTTGCCGGTTTCGCGGGGCATGTCGGCCATCATCAGGTCCATGGAAGCCTTCATTTTCTGGGTGAAGGGGTCGGCCGGGTTGTTGGGGTTGTAGTTGGAAGGTGCCCCGTCGAGGCGGGTGGCCACGCGCTCCAGCTCGGCTATTTCCCGCTGCTGATCGGCTTTAATTTTCTCCGCCATTTGCCGCAGGGTGGCGTCTTTGCCGTTCTTCAATTGCAGGTCGGCCATGGCCACGGCCCCCTGGTGGTGGGCCATCATCAGGTGGGCGAAGTCGTGGTCGGTGTTGCCGGCCGGCTTTTCGGCTTCCATGGCCTGCATGTTGGCGTGCATGGCGGCCATCATGCCCGAGCCGGCCCCGGCCGCGTCGTGGTTCATGCCGCCCGCGTCGGAGCTGGCGTGGTCGTGGCCGGCGTGCTCATCGGTAGTGGCCGTGCTGGCTTCGGTGGTTTCGGACTGGTTGCTGCAGCCGCTCAAAACCAGGGAAGCAGCAGTGGCAAGGGCGAACAGGAAAGAGGTCGTTTTCATGATTCCGTTTTGAAAAAGAGGGTTTACGAAGCGGGCTGAGCCGGTACGTTAATGGTGAAGTCGCCGGTGTGAATGCGCCCGCCGTGATTAAACTGCAGGAACACGCGGTAGCGGCCGGCGGCCTCGAAGTTGGTATTGAACGCAATGCGCGGGCCTTTGTCGGCCTGATCTTCGGGGTGTACGTGCAGGTACTTCTCGGTGTCTTCGCTAATGACCACCACGTGGCCCAGGGCGCCGAGGTAGTTTTCGAGGTTGGTTACGGGCTGGCCGTCTTTGCTGATGGTGATGTTCATGCCCAGCAACGTGCCAGTTTGCAGGGGCTTATCAAACGAAAGCGTGGCCTGGTAGCCGTCCTGCGCCCACTGCATGTCGTCGTTCGAGAACTTCACCGGCGCGGCGGCCGGGCCCTGCACCGTAACGGCCTGGCGGCCCAGCTGGTGGCCGGCGCCATCGGGCGTGTAGTCCTGAAACAGTACGTACTCGCCGCCTTTCGGGAAGGTGTAGTTAACCACGTAGTTGCCCTGGGCGGTGTACTCGGGGTGCTCGTGGTAAAACTGCGAGAGGTCTTTGGAGACGATGATGAGGTGAATCTTCTTCTCGTGCACCACGGCCAGCGGCACCGGCGCGGCTTCGTTGCCGGCTTCCTGCGGGCGGAAAGCCAACGGCACCACCTGGCCCGCTTTGAACTGCTCGGGCGCTGTTTCCAGCTTCATCTGGTAGGTTTTGCCGTTGGCCGGCAAATCGGTGTGCTCCAGCTTCATGCCGCACTTGGGGCAGGTTTCGCCAGCCTTGGTGCTGGTTACCTCCGGGTGCATGGGGCAGGAGTAGGTGTGGCCGCCGGCGTGTTCGGCACTGGCGTCTTCCACGGTATTGGTGGAGCTGCTGGAGGCGCTATCGGAAGAGCAGCCCACGGCAAACAAAGTGGTGGCTGCAAGCAGCGAAAAAACGATGCGTTTCATTGGAAACAGGAATGAAATAGGAGAGGGAGGGTGGTGCGGTTCGGCTGACCCGATGCAATGGGGCAACGGCAAAAACGCACGCTGGGTCGCGTTGGCGTAGCGGAAACAGGGCCGCCCAGCCACGGGTAAATCAGCAGAGAAAGGGAAGGCGTTACGGCCGATAATGGCCGCGGAACCCGCATAGGAGCGCGCAAACAAAAAGGCCCGGCCGGGCATAGCAAGGCTATGCCGGCACGAGCCTGGGGCGCGCGTCAACTCAGACCGTGAGGGACTGAATGAAAATCCGGATGTCGGGGATTTTGGGCTTGAGGTGCTGTGGAGGCACCAGCAACACTTTTTCGGCCCGGTTCCAGCTGGTAAAGCGGGCAAACGTGAAATCAAGCGTGGGCGGCAGAGCCAGCCACAGCGGCGCGGGAATTTCGGCCTTCACGTCGGTAGGCGCCTGAAGGCCGGCCAGCACCGCCGTCAGCTTGGCCTTGCAGCACTCGTGCTGCGAAGAGCCGTGCGAACCAGCCGGCACTTGCCGGTTGTGCCGCTTGGCCGCCTGAGCCGCCGCGTGGCAGGCCGCATGCTTGCCACCGGCCGGCATCGGCATTGCCGACTGCTCCTGCGCAGCTTGGCGCGGACCCATGGCGGCGCACACGCACTGACCCACGAGCACGTGCAGGAAGATGACCAGGAAGGTCACCGCCGTGTAGCGTCGCGTAAGAACAGAGAGTGTGAACATAGCCGAAGTGCACTATCAACGACAAAAGTAGCTGCAGCGTTTCCTTATGCAAGTCCGGTGGTGTTCCTCAAGCCAGCGTCAAGTTGCTTTGAACACGCAAGAACCTACTTGCAGAGCAACCAAGGGTGTTTTCAGCGAATGGCTAGGCCAACGAGGCACAAATTCTGTAAGTCCGGGCGGAAATTATGTTGGTCTGCTCGGCTCCCCCGGAACGTATACAGGGCAGTGGCTCAGGCTTAGGCTCGGAAGCGAACAGCCGCCCTGACACCGCCCGTACTTCGGGCCAAGCGCCACCGCAACCGAATTCTGCAACTGCTGGGCCGAATCCCGTACCGCCAACGGGCTCCGGCGGCTGTTGCTTTGCAGTAGAAAATACTCGTGGGTGTAAAGCCTGCTTACCTGCTATGAACCAACGTGATGTAGTATGCGGCATGATGGTAGACGCGGCCACCGCCGCGCACCGGTCCCGCTACCAGAATAAAGAGTACGTGTTCTGCTCGGCCAGCTGCAAAAGCCGGTTTGATGCCGAGCCGGAACAGTACGCGTCGGCAGAGCCGGTGGAAACGGCCGCCGCGCATTTGGCGCACCAGAAACACGCTGCTGCCGCGGTAACGGCAGCGCCGTCAGTTGCCCAAACCGCCACGGCCACCCTCGATATCGAGGGCATGACCTGCGCCTCCTGCGCCTCGTTCGTGGAAAAGTCGCTCAAGCGTACGCCCGGCGTGCACAATGCCATGGTGAACTTCGCCACCGAGCGGGCCACCGTGGAATACCTGCCCCACGAAGCCTCGCCCGATACGCTGAAGGCCGCCGTGGTTAAAGCCGGTTACGGTGTGGCCGCACCTCCGCCGCCCGACACCAGCGCCGCCGACCGCCAGGCCGAGCTGGACCGCCAGAAAGCCGCCGCCTACCTCAGCCTGAAGCGCCGCCTGTGGGTGGCGGCCGGCCTGGCGGCCGTTATCATGCCGCTGTCGATGGTCATGCTGTGGCCGGCGCTGATGGCGCGCATTAACATGCAGTGGCTGAATTACCTGCTGCTGGTTCTCACGCTGCCGGTGCTGCTTTACAGCGGCCGCGAGTTTTACACCTCGGCCTGGAATGCTTTCAAGCACCGCGCCGCCAACATGGATACGCTCATTGCCGTGGGCACCGGCGCGGCATTTTTGTACAGCTTGGCCGCCACCGTGGTACCGCACTTCTTCATGCGCAGCGGCCTCATGCCCGAGGTGTATTACGATACCACCGCCACCATCATTGCCCTCATTCTGGTGGGCAAGGTGCTGGAGCTACGCGCCAAAACCCAGACCTCGGCCGCCATCAAATCCTTGATGGGCCTGCAGGCCAAAACGGCCCGCGTGCTGCGCGGCGAGCAGGAAATCGACCTGCCCATCGAGCAGGTGCAGCTCGGCGACGTGGTGCTGGTGCGCCCCGGCGAGAAAGTAGCCACCGACGGCGTCGTGCTGGCGGGGCACTCGGCCGTCGACGAGGCCATGCTAACGGGCGAAAGCCTGCCGGTGGAGAAAACGGAGGGCGACCCGGTGTTCGGCGCCACGCTCAACAAAACCGGCTCGTTCCGTTTCCGCGTTACCAAAGTGGGCGCCGATACCATGCTGGCCCAGATTGTGAAACTGGTAGAAGACGCCCAAGGCAGCCGCGCGCCCATTCAGCGGCTGGCCGATAAAGTCAGCGCCATTTTTGTGCCCACGGTGGTCTGCATTGCCATTCTCACCTTCGTGCTCTGGTTTGATCTGACCCCGCCCGAAACCCGCCTGCCGTTGGCGCTGGTTAATTTTGTAGCCGTGCTCATCATTGCCTGCCCTTGCGCCTTGGGTTTGGCCACACCCACGGCCATTATGGTCAGTACCGGCAAAGGCGCCGAGCAGGGCGTGCTCATTCGCAACGCTGAGGCGCTGGAAAAGGCCTACCAGGTTACCACCGTGCTGCTCGACAAAACCGGTACCATTACCCGCGGGGAGCCCAGCGTTACCGATTTCGTGCCCGCTGCCGGCCAGGATGCCGCGCGCCTCCTGCAGCTAACGGCCGCGCTGGAGCGGCAATCGGAACACCCGCTGGCCGAGGCCGTGGTGCGCTACGCCGATGCGCAAGGCGCCGGACAGCTTCCCGCAACTGGCTTCCGGGCCGTGGAAGGGAAAGGGGCAGCGGCTACCGTGGATGGGCAAGCGGTGCTGATTGGCAATGCCCGTTTGCTGGAAGAAGCTGGCGTGATGCTCGAACCGGCCTTCCGGCAGCAAGCCGACGAGCTACTGAACCAAGCCAAAACGGTGCTCTACGTGGCCGTGAACAACCAAGCCGCGGGCCTTATTGGCGTGGCCGATACCGTGCGCGAGTCGTCGGCAACGGCCATCCAGCAGCTGCAAAGCCTGGGCATTGAAGTGGTGATGATGACCGGCGACAATCCGCAAACGGCTGCTAAAGTGGCCTCGCAAGTGGGTATTAAACGGTATTTCGCCGAGGTGCTGCCCCAGGACAAAGCCGGCAAAGTGAAGGAACTGCAGGCCGAAGGCCGCACCGTGGCTATGGTGGGCGACGGTATTAACGACGCGCCCGCGCTGGCCCAGGCCGACATTGGCCTGGCCATGGGTGGCGGCACCGACGTGGCCATGGAAGCCGCCGGCATCACCCTCATGCGCTCCGATTTGCAAGGCGTGGTTACGGCCATTGCGCTGTCGCGGCAAACCATCCGCATCATCCGGCAAAACCTGTTTTTTGCTTTCATCTACAACGTGCTGGGCATTCCCGTTGCCGCTGGTTTGCTGTACCCCGTGTTCGGCTGGTTGCTTTCGCCCATGCTGGCGGCCGCGGCCATGGCCCTGAGTTCTGTTTCGGTGCTTACCAACTCGCTGCGCTTGCGCGCTTTCAGCAGCCGTTAAACCTTGTTTGCTATGGACTTTTCTGAAATCGTAGTTACAACCGCTGGCATAGGCTTAATCGGGTTCGTGCTTTGGTACTTTTTCTTTTCGCCGCACGAAGCCGTAAGCGCCGTGTCGTCGTCGAGCGGCGTGCAGGAGGTGGACATCACGGTAAAGGGCGGCTACTCGCCCGACGTGATTGAGGTGGCGGCCGGCAAACCCGTGCAACTCAACTTTTACCGCGACGAAGAAGCCACCTGCTCCGAAGAGCTGCTGATGCCCGACTTCCAGATTAGGCGCGAGCTGCCCGCTTTTCAAACCACCACCGTGGAATTTCTGCCGCAGCAGCCCGGTTCCTTCGAGTTTACCTGCGGCATGAATATGCTGCGCGGCCGGCTGGTGGTGAAGTAAGCCGTAGCCCGCACACGGCTCCTTAGCCGGCGGCCGCGCTTTACCCCCTAAGCTGATTTCCGAACGAGTTTCAGCAAAAGGCCTGCTCAGCTGTTGTAGCAGACCTTTTGGAAATAATTGTAATTAAAGCAGACACCATCGGGCCGAGTTGTTAGTTTAAGAGTATACCCAATGGGTAAAGCTCAAAAAATAATTGCGCGGGCGTAAGGGTTTTAGGGCCCTTGTGCGTCTATCCGATAGTGAGCCGGCGCTTGCCGGCTTTGCAGCCCTAAAGCGGTTGCTTTCCCAATTCTGTAATGAAAACCCTGACTGTTTTTCTAGTTCTCGCGCTGGCCCTTACGGCCGCCGCTTTTTGTCCCCGTAATAACAAGGCGCATGCCCCGGTCGAAGTGTCGTTAACCTCGTTAACCGCGCCCGAAAACACCGACGTTACCCTGCACCGCCTGCACGCCGCTACCGCCGCGCACGTGTGGGAGGTGTACGTGCAGGAGGGCAGCCACGTGACCCGCGGCCAAGTGCTGGCCAAGCTGGCCGTACCGCTGAACACCGTAGCGCGGCAGCAGGCCCAGGCCAACGTAGCCAAAGCCCAGCAGCAGCTTACAGCCCTGGCTGCTACTGCTAACCCCGATGCCGCCCTGGTGGCCCAGGCCCAGCAGCGTGTAACCGAGGCCGGCGCCCGCCTGGCGGGCACGCCCAAGCAAGTGACCTTTGCCTTCGTGCAGGCCCCCGCCGACGGCATTATTGTGGGCCAGCCGGTAGCAGCCGGCACCCGCGTATCTGATACCACCGCTGTGGCCGTGCTGGCCCAGCCCAACGTGGTGCCCACGGCGGCCCTCACCGCTAACTAATCCACCAGGATCAGGCGCTGGTTTTCCTTCTGGCCAACGGTTAAAAGCAGCAGGTTTTGAAAGGAACGAGCCAGCAGAAGGCTCCTGCTTGAGGAGCAGCATCGGACAGCGGTTCTTACTTTAGGGTCACTTTCGACCCACGGTTCAGGCAGCGCAACGTTGTTCGCGGCCTCCCCGTGGGCTGATTGCCACTCTGGGCCGGGCTTTGCGAAACCCGCTCCGAAACGCCCGCGTTCGACTTTTTCCTGCTTGCATGAAGTATCTACCCCTGTCGGCGGGCCTGCTGCTGACGTTTGGCGCCTGCAAAATGCAGCAAACGACTACTTCCAATCCGGCCGCAACGCCGGCCCCGGAGCCAACGGCGCCCGCGCCCGTGTGGCAATCCGACGCCTACACCATTTACCGCGACGCCGTAGTGCAGGGGCCGCACACGGCCCGCGCCCTTTCGCGCCAGGAACTGACCTCGAATTACCGCAGCCCGGCCAATGCGTTTCAGAGCCCCCAGGTGAGCTTTAAGTTTAGCCTGAATGGCAAGGACAACGAGATGCAACCCGGCCAGGACCACGTGTTCGTAGCCCTGCCGAAAGCCGACGGGGCGTTGCTAGAAACCCCACTCATTGTGTTCGGGCAGCAGTACGTGGACCGCACGCCGGTGCCGGTTAACACCTACCTGGCACCCAACACGCCGCTGAAAATTCGGCTGGATCTGCGCCCGGTGCTGGCGGCGTTCAAGCAGCAAGGGTATTATCAGCTTTACAACGGTCAGAAGCTATACCAGGCCGATTTCAAGCACGTGCACGTGGCCGGCAACACCACGCCGCTGAGCTGGGACTTCGACAACCTCATCAACAAGCCCCAGTTGGAGCTGAAGGACCCCGAGGGCGACGGTATCTACGAAACCACCGTTACGCTCAACGCCCACTCCGACGCAAAAACCACCGCCAGCGCCTGGAAACAAAGCCTCGACGTGTCGGCCTTCCCGCAATACCAATCGGATTACCCGCTATTCGACGCGCTCTACAACCTGGCGCTGGAAGAAGCCAGGCGCGCCGTGGAGCCCGACGGTACGTTCCGAACCGGGCAGGAGTGGGCCGGCGTCTGGACCCGCGACATCAGCTACTCCATTATTCTGGCCCAAGCGGCTCTGCAGCCCGAAGTAGCCAAAACCAGCCTGCTGCGCAAAGTTACCGACGACGGCCGCATCATTCAGGACACCGGCACCGGCGGCGCTTACCCCGTTTCCACCGACCGCATGATCTGGGCAGTGGCCGCCTGGGAAATCTACCTCACCACCGGCGACGAAGCCTGGCTGCGCAAGGTGTACCCGATCATCAAAAAGTCTATTGAAGACGACGTACAGAACGCCTACGACCCAAACAGCGAGCTGTTGTGGAGAAATCCTTCCTACCTGAAGCCGGAGGATATCATCCCCCTTAATCCGCCGGGCAGCCTGACCTTTCTGGTGCGCGGCGAGTCTTCGTTTCTAGACTGGCGCGAGCAAACATACCCACGCTGGATGCAGCCAACCGACATTTACCAGAGCGAAAACCTGGGCACCAACGCGGTGCATTACCAGGCCAACGTAGTGCTGGCTAAAATGGCCCAACGCTTGGGGCAAGAGGAAGTGGCGCAAGCCCACAGCGCAACTGCCGAACATATTAAATCCGGCATCAACCAATTATGGCTGGCAGATTACGGCTACTACGGCCAGTACCGCTACGGCCGTAACTACCTGACGTTGTCGCCCAAATCAGAAACTCTGGGCGAGGCACTGTGCGTGCTCTTTGGCGTGGCAGAAGAGGCGCGGGGCCAATCTGTGGTGGCCCGCACGCCCGTCATGGATTACGGCATTCCGTGCATTTACCCGCAGATTGCGGGTATTCCGCCCTACCACAACAACGCCGTGTGGCCCTTTGTGCAGAGCTTTTGGGGCCTGGCCGCCGCCAAAGCCGGCAACGAAACGGCCTTCATGGAAAGCATTGCCGCGGTTTCCCGCCCGGCGGCGCTGTTCCTCACCAACAAGGAGAACTTCGTGGCCTCGAACGGCGACTTTGCGGGCACGCAAGTAAACAGCAGCGTGATGCTCTGGAGTTTGTCTGGCTCGCTCGGACTGGTGTACAAAGGCCTGTTCGGTATGGACTTTCAACCCGATGGGCTGGTGTTCCGGCCGTTTGTGCCGCAGGCGCTCCAAGGCACCCGGCGCTTGAGCAACTTTACGTACCGCCAAGCCAAGCTCGATATTGAAATGAGTGGGTACGGCCGCAGCATCCGCAGCATTACACTTGATGGCCAGCCGTTACCAAATGCCGCCGTGCCGGCCAGCCTCAGTGGCACGCACCGCATCCGCATCGAGCTAAGCAACGAAGCACCGCCTGCAGCTACGCAAAACAAAGTGCCGCACCACGTAGCCCCCATGACGCCAGCCGTGCGCTACCAAACCGGCCGCTTGCGCTGGGCGCCGGTGGAAGGAGCCACCGCTTACCAAGTGCTACGCAACGGCCAATTTGCGGCCCGCACCACCGATACCGAGTTTGCGGTGACCGCGCCGACGGCTTACACCGAATACCAAGTGCTGGCCGTGGACGCGGCTGGGTTCGAGAGTTTCGCCAGCGAGCCGCTGCCGGTAGCCGCCGAACGCTACCGCACCGTGGTGGAGCTGGAAGCGACTACGGGCAAAGCCAACCGACCCTACAAAGGCTACTCGGGCAAGGGGTTCGTGGAAATTAGCCGCAGTCTGAACCGCCGACTCGCAGTACCCGTGACGGTTCCGGCCGACGGGCTGTACGCCGTGGAGTTTCGCTACGCGAACGGCAACGGACCCATTAACACCAGCAACAAATGCGCAATGCGCACGCTGCGCCTTAGCTCGCAACTGGCGGGTACGGTGGTCTTTCCGCAGCGCGGGGTAGAGGAATGGTCGGACTGGGGATATTCAAACCCGGTGCTAATTCAACTGAAAAAAGGCCAGCACACGCTGGTGCTGGCCTTTGAACCCGCCAACGAAAACATGAACGGCGAAGTGAACCAGGCCATGCTCGACTACCTGCGCTTTACGCGGGTGCAGTAGCCGCCCGCAGCCGTTGTGCAGGCCCGGAGCCGGAAGAAATTCAGCGAAACGTGGATGAAACCCGTATTTTCCGGCCCGCATTTCCCGGTTCGGGTTTCCCGGTTCCGCAAAATCCTTCGTTTTCTCTCCCTTAAAGCACCCCGCCATGATACTGATTGCCGACGGCGGCTCCACCAAAACCACGTGGTGTCAGCTCGATTCTGCCGACACCGACCAGCGCGTCCACTTCAGCACCGAGGGCTACAACCCGTACTTTATCAGCACCGAAGGCATTGCTGCCTCGCTCGATGCCAACCTGCCCGACACCCTGCCGCGCGAGCAGGTGACCGACGTGAGCTACTACGGCGCCGGTTGCTCCACGCCCGCCAACGTGGAAATTGTGGTGAGGGCCATGCGCCAGATTTTCCCGAAGGCCAAGGTGTACGTGAGCCACGATTTGCTGGCCGCTGCCCGCGCCTTGCTGGGTCGCAACAGCGGGTTTGCCGCCATTCTGGGCACTGGCACCAACTCCTGCATTTACAACGGCCAGCAGGTGGCCCACAACATCGATTCGCTCGGCTACTTCCTCGGCGACGAAGGCTCGGGTTCCTGGATTGGCAAGCGCCTGCTGCGCGACTATATGCGCGGCCTGCTGCCCGACGGCCTGCAAGCCGCCTTCAAAGAGCAGTACGGCTTCGACAACGAGGAAATCTTCGACCGCGTGTACAACAAGCCGCTGCCGAACCGCTTTCTGGCCTCCTTCAGCAAGTTTGCCTACGACCACAACAACGTGAGCTACTGCCGCGACATCGTGGTGGAAGGCTTTGAGGCTTTCTTCAAGAACCTCGTGACGCAATACCCCGGCTACCAGGGCCTGAGCTTTAACTGCGTGGGCTCGGTAGGCTACAACTTCCGCGATGCGCTGGCCCAGGTAGCCCGCACCCACGGCATGCAGGTGGGCAAAATCATTCGTTCGCCCATCGACGACCTCGTGGACTACCACGTGGAAGCCCTGCGCGACGGCATCGACTTTACCGCCACGCCCGTGCTGAAAGGGTAGGAGTTTTTAGTATCTGAAGCACTAAACAGAAGCGCCCGCACCGAAAGGTTGCGGGCGCTTCTTGCTTGTTCATAGCTGCCGTTTGACATCCGTTTTGGGTCGTTCAAGTAGCCGGTTCGGGCGCTGGCAGGCGGTGCGCGGCGCCGTATCTTCGTGGAGCCAGAAACGAGCCGGTGGAGCAGCAGGAAACCCAACGTAAGATCATTCACCTCGACATGGACGCGTTCTATGCCTCGGTGGAGCAGCGCGACAACCCCGAGCTGCGCGGCCGGCCCGTGGCCGTAGGTGGCTCGCGGCAGCGCGGCGTGGTGGCCGCGGCCAGCTACGAGGCGCGGCAGTTTGGGGTGCGCTCGGCCATGCCCTCCACGGTGGCGCAGCGCCAGTGCCCCGATCTGGTGTTCGTGAAGCCGCGCTTCGAGGTGTACAAGGCGGTGTCGCGACAAATCCGGGCCATTTTTGCCGAATACACGCCGCTCATCGAGCCCGTGTCGCTCGACGAAGCGTACCTGGACGTAACGGAGAACCTGAAGCAGATGGCTTCGGCCACGCGCATTGCGCAGCAAATCCAGGCTAAAATTCTGGCCGAAACGCAGCTCACAGCTTCGGCAGGCGTCTCGTACAATAAGTTTCTGGCGAAGCTGGCCTCCGATTACCGCAAACCCCACGGCCTGCACGTCATCAAACCCGAGGAAGGGCTGGCCTTCGTGGAGCCGCTGAAGGTGGGCGACTTTCACGGCATCGGACCGGTAACGGCCGCTAAAATGAACCAGCTGGGCATTTTCACCGGCGCCGATTTACGGGAGTTGCCCGAAGCGTTTCTGCGCCAGCATTTCGGCAAGGCTGGCGGCTATTACTACGCCATTGCCCGCGCCATCGACCACCGCCCCGTGGTGGCCGACCGCGTCCGCAAATCCGTAGGCTCCGAAACCACCTTCGAGCAGGACCTGACCACCGACGAAGAGCTGCTGGAAGGCCTGCAACCCTCCCTCGATTCGGTGTGGGAATATTGCCAGCGCACCGGCGTGCTGGGCCGCACCGTAACGGTAAAGGTGAAGTATGCCGACTTTCAGCAGCTCACCCGCAGCCGCTCCAGCCTCGGCCTGTTCACCGATAAGCAGCTGCTCGAACGCGTAAGCCGCGAGCTGCTAACCGCGCTGTATCCGCTTCCCAAAGGCGTGCGTTTGTTGGGCGTTTCGCTCTCAAACCTGGAAGCCAGCGAAGATTCCGTAGGCCGGCAGCTGGCGTTGCCGTTTTAGTTCTACGGTTCAGTGTTCGATAATGTAACGCCGCATCAATTCCTCAACTTGGGCTATGCTGGCATTTTCAATGTTCTGAATCACGGAATAGCTGTGGGAGTTACTTACATCTTCCAAGTCCACATAATAATGGAACGGCCTTCGATTAAATGAATTCACATAAATAAGTTGCCTTTGATTTAAGCTTTCAAAACCGATAGCACATGCATCACCGTCCCAATAGTCCCGGAGAGTAAAGCTGCCTGGGCCAAACAAGGACATGAAATGGTCAATCAAATCCCGGACGGCCGGGTCTTTCTGCGAAATTAGGTTCATAATATCTCACTTGCGGGAATTTGCGCTGAACGCTACGCTAACCGCCACAGCGGCAGGCCTTCTCCAGCAGCAAACTCGACGCGGTCGGCGGGCAGCTCCACGAAAGCATCGGCGTGCAGCAGGCTGGCCAGGTCGCCGGAATTTTGGGTGCGGTCGAGAGGATGGGCCCACAGGCGGCCATCTGGGGTATTGCTGATTTTGACGAGTAGGAAGTGCGTTAAGCTGGGCTTGAAGACGAAATCGGTAGCCAGAGTTGCGTAAGCGGTGGGAGCGGGGCTAGGGTGCGGTTGTTGCGCCGCCAGCAGCCAGGGCTGGGCGTAGCGGAAGTAATTCAAAAAGGTGGAGACGGGGTTGCCGGGCAGCGCGAATACCACCGCGCCTTGCGGGTGCCGCCCAAACCAAAACGGCTTGCCGGGCCGCTGCTGCACCTCGTGAAACAGCTGCTCGGCGCCGGCTTCCTGCAACGCCTGGGGCAGGTAATCGGCCTTCCCTTTCGATACGCCGCCGCTCAACAGCACCACGTCGAAGTCGCGCAGCAACGGCGGCAGGCCAACGCGCAGCACCTCAGGGTCGTCGTTGAAATGGAACGCGGCCGTTTCGGCGCCGGCTTGCTGGGCCGCGGCCTGTAGCATGAGCCCGTTGGAGCGCCGAATCTGGTGCGGCAGCGGGGTTTGGTCGATGGCAACCAGCTCGTCGCCGGTACTTACCACGGCCACCCGCGGACGCCGGGTAACCTGCACTTGGGCGGCCCCCACGGTAGCAGCCACGGCTAGCTGTGCCGGACCCATAACCGTGCCCACGGGCAGCAGCAGGTCGCCTTGGCGGCGGTCGGCGGCGCGGCGGTGCACGTTATGGCCGGCAGTGGGCGGAACGACTTGCACAGCGGCTACCCGCTGGGAGGCTTCGTCGCTAATCAACAAGTCCTCGTAGCGAATTACGGTGTCGGTGCCGGGCGGCAGGGCGGCGCCGGTCATGATTTCGATGGCGGCTTGCGGATTTTTCAGCGTTAGCGGGGCTTGCCCGGCCAGTTGTGTGCGTTCCAGCGGAAATTCCCGTTGCCCGGCTGCCAGGGCGTTGTAGGCCACAGCTATGCCGTCCATGGCCACGCGGTCGAAGGGCGGAAAGTCGCGGTCGGCGTGCAGCGGCTCGCGCAGCACCCGGCCCAAGGCAGCGGCCAGCGGTAGGGTTTCGGGGGGCAGCACGCGTAGGGTAGACCACACGAGGCGGGTGGCTTCGGCAACTGAAATCATGAATGCGGTACTTTGCGGGCGGAAAGGTGCTACAGCTGGAAAACTACGCGTACGGGCAAACGTTTGCTGGCAAGTGTAGTTTGTTTCAGGTCGGCAACATACACAAGCCGCTCCGGTGGCGGTGTCCGCCTGAATAGGTCGTCCGTTTAGCTGCCTGCCGATTATGGTCTTTCGCTTCCTTCATGTCTGATTACGATTCTCCCAAACTGACCCACCTGAACGCCGCCGGGCAGCCTACAATGGTTGATGTGGGCGAAAAAACCGCCACCCGCCGGGTGGCCCGGGCCCGCAGTCGGGTGGTGCTCGGGGCCGAAATTCTGGCCCTGGTGCAGCACGGCGACCTGCCCACGCGCAAAGGCCCGGTGTTTCAAACCGCCATTTTAGCCGGCATTATGGGCGCAAAACGCACCTCCGAGCTAATTCCACTTTGCCACCCACTCGGCCTCGACGACTGCCAGGTAACCATTACTGTAGCGCTGCCCGATGCCGTAATAATTGAGTGCATGGCCTCGGTAACGGGCAAAACCGGCGTGGAAATGGAAGCCCTGACCGGCGCTTCGGTGGCGGCCCTCACCATTTACGATATGTGCAAAGCGTTGTCGCACGACATTCTGATTCAGGAAACGCGCCTGATCAGCAAAACCGGCGGTAAGCGCGACTTTCACCACGCCGATGCCTAACGAAGCTTCAACCCCGAAAACCCACCAAAAGCACGCCGCCCTGGTCCGGTCGGTGGCGGGCGAGTTTGGCCGGCACGAGCTGGCCATTTTGGGTGCGCCTTGCGGCGTTATCAAAAACTTGGCAGCGCGACTGCTGCCCTTGCTTACGCCGCAGCTGCGCGTGGCTTACGTGGATGCCGACCACGCTTTTGGCGACGCGGCCGAAGCCGGTAACGGTGCGACTGAATCTATGCTGGAACACGGCGCGTCGGCGGAACTGACCGATAAAATTCAGTTTCGCCGCCTCGATGTGCGGCGCGGCATGGACAAGTTCGCTCAGCAGCAGTGGCTGGCCGACCAGAGTTTGGTACTAGTAAACGGCAACCATTTTCGTGCCCGCCAGCAAGTGGCCATCATCAGCGCCCAAAAGCCGCTCGAAAAAAAGCTGGACCGCCTCACCGACGTGCAGCTCATCCTGCTTGCCGACGACCAAGCCGAGCTGCCCGCCTACCTCCGGGCTCATTTGCCCGCGCCCGAAGCGGTGACCGTGCTGCGTTTGGCCGATACCAATGCCATTGCCGCCTGGGTGCAACAGTGGTGGCAGCAGAACCTGCCGCCCTTGCGCGGCCTGGTGCTAACCGGCGGCCACAGCCAGCGCATGCAGCAGGACAAAAGCCGCCTGCGCTACCACCAGCACGAGCAGCAAGCCCACGCCGCCGCCCTACTAGCGCCATTTTGCCAAGACGTGCTCATTTCCTGCCGCCCCGATCAAGTGGCTACGGTACCGGCCGGCCTTACCGCCCTGCCCGATCAGTTTCTTGACCTCGGCCCAATGAGCGGCATCCTCACGGCTTTCCGCCACGACCCCAACGCCGCGTGGCTGGTGGTGGCCTGCGACCTGCCTTTCCTTTCCGAAACCACGCTGCGTCATTTGGTAGAGCAACGCCGCGCCGACCGCGTAGCCACCGCTTTTCAAAGCCCTGCAAACGAGTTCCCCGAGCCGCTGATAACCATTTGGGAGCCGCGCAGCTACGGGGTGCTGCTGCAGTTTCTGGCCGCCGGCTACTCCTGTCCCCGCAAGGCTCTCATCAACTCCGATGTGGAAGTGCTGCTGCCGCCCGCACCCCGGGAGCTGCGCAACGTAAATACGCCCGAAGAGCGCGACGCCGCGCAGCAAGAGCTAGAATCCGGTATCTAAACCAAGGGGCACGAAATGCGCGGAACCGGGCGGGGCCGGCAAGCTAAGCTTGCCGGCCCCGCGTCGTTGAACGGAATCGTTGCTGACTTCTGGCTCCCCCTCTCTTTTGGAGAGGGGGGTGGGGGGGTGAGGCCCTACGGATGCGCCGCCACCCACACCGTACCGTCCTCGTATTCTTCCTTCTTCCAAATGGGCACTACCTGTTTCAGCGTGTCGATAATGTACTGGCACGCGGCAAACGACTCGGCGCGGTGCGGGGTGGAAACGGCCACTACCACAGCCACGTCGCCGATTTCCAGCGTGCCTTTACGGTGTACCACGGCTACCTCTTGCAGCATGGGCCATTTCTCCTGGGCCTGCTCGGCCACCCGGCGCAATTGGTGCAGGGCCATGGCATCGTAGGCCTCGTAATGCAGGCGCACCACGCGCCGGCCGGTGCTTTGGTTGCGAATGGTACCGATGAAGGCGTTAACGGCGCCGGCACCATCGGCTTGCACCGCTTGCAAGGCCGCGGCAACGTCAATGGGCTGGTCGGTGAGGTCTATGAGCATTTTCGGCGATTAAAAATAGAAATGAGGAGCTGGAGGGCCGTCTGGGAACCTGGTCCTGCCGTTATGTGCCAATTTTTAATTCTTCATTTTCAATTTTTTAATTGATTCTACCCGCCGCTTACGGGCGGAATCAGCGCAATTTCATCGCGTTCGTGCAGGCGGGCATCGGGTTGGGCGTACTCATTGTTTACGGCCACGGCCAGGCTGCTGAGCTGGCCAAGGGCCGGGTAGGTGCGCTGGAGCTGGGCCAGTAGCTCGGCTACCGATTGCCCGGCTGGTACATCGAGCTGTAGCGTGGAGCTGCCCACAATTTCACGGGTAATGCCGAAAAGAGCAATGGCTAGGTTCATGGGCGGGAAGGTAAGGCGGCGGTTTATTACGTAAAATTGAACACAAAAGCCCGTTCGGCGTTCTTTGTTCGGTACACGCCGTTGCCACGCTTTGGTTCGCGAGTTGTCGTATCCCTAAAACATGTCCGTCGACCCCCCATCTGTGTTGTACGATTCCCACGGTCGCCCGCTCGAATACGTGCGCCTGGCCGTTACGGACCGCTGCAACCTGCGCTGCTTTTACTGCATGCCCGAGGAAGGCATAACCTACGTGCCCCGCCAGGAATTGCTGAGCTACGAGGAAATGGAGCGCGTGGTGAGCGTATTGGCCGGTTTGGGCGTGCGCAAAGTGCGCCTCACCGGCGGCGAACCATTCGTGCGGCGTGGCTTGCTGCCTTTCATCGAGCGCCTCGGCCAAATACCGGGCATCCACGACATCAGCCTAACTACAAACGGCGTGCTTACGGCCCCACACGTGCCAGAGCTCGTGCGCCTGGGCGTGCGCTCGGTAAACCTCAGCCTCGATACCCTCGACCGCGCCCGGTTCCTGCGCATTACCCGCCGCGACGAGCTTCCCCAGGTGCTCGACACCTTTTACGCCCTGCTCGATGCTGGCATTCGGGTAAAGCTGAATGCGGTGGTGATGGATGGCCAGAACATCGAAGACCTGGTGCCGCTGGCCGAGTTAACCCGCGAGTTGCCCGTGAGCGTGCGTTTTATTGAGGAAATGCCCTTTAACGGAGGTAGCCACGCTGCCATGCTGCCCTGGAACCACGTGCGCATTCGGCAGCACCTGGAGCAGCACTTCGGCCCGCTGCTGCCCGTGCCCACGGCCCCCGGCGCCACCGCTACCGACTATGCCGTGACTGGCCATGCAGGTCACATAGGCATCATTGCAGCGTACTCGCGTACGTTCTGCGGCACCTGCAACCGAATTAGAATTACGGCCGAAGGCGGCTTGAAAACCTGCCTCTACGACCAAGGCGTGCTCGACGTGCGGGCCCTGTTGCGCGGCGGTGCTACCGACGAAGAACTGCGCACGGCCCTCACGCAGGCGTTTCGCTACCGCGCCGCTAACGGGTTCGAGGCCGAACAACGCCGCCCCGTGCACCAGCTCAGTTTTGAGTCGATGTCGACCATTGGCGGCTGAGCAGGAGGCCGCAAACTAGCCAGGGCCAGCGCATCGTTATCAAAACGGGGGTGACTCCAAGCGCTTTATCACTTCGTCAATCGTAAGGGCGCCTGCCACGAAGCGTCCCAGGAGCTTCCGTTCGTAACGGGTTGGGGCCAGATAAGTATGCTTGGTTAATCGCAACGCCCAAGCCACCATGCGTCGGCGTTCTGCTATATCGAGGGGTGGAGATGTAATCTGCATGCTACGAAGTAGCACAGCGTGAAAAGTCCTTGCAAGGGCACAAAAACGGTTTTGTCGCCCAAAAAATACTTAACAACAATACGTAGTTGGGCCGCTCTCGCACCAAGCTGTGTGATTTGCCAGATGACGCGGTTTTACTGTAATCTGTTGTAAGTAAAACAATTGCTACTTGTGCAGCAGTAATTGCATACGATGAAGTTCAGGAACAGCCGGTCATCCAATTGCCATAAGCGGCACGTACGCTTGATAGGTTACCTTCTCCAGTCTTTTGATGCCAATGTTGAAAATATTAGCTGTGCTGCTGGGCTTGGCACTAAGCCTGTACCTGGTGGTTTGCGCCCTCCTGTACATGGCTCAGGAAAAGCTGCTGTTCTTTCCCAATAAACTGCCTGCCGACTACCGCTTCTCCTTTCCCGAGCCGTTTGAGGAACGTTGGGTAACCGTCGCCGATGGTACCCGCCTGCACGGCCTGCTCTTTCGCACCACCGCGCCCAAAGGGCTGGTGTTTTATCTACACGGCAACGGTGGTGCCCTCGATGCTTGGGGCAGCGTGGCTCCGGTGTATACCCGCTTAGGCTATGACGTTTTCCTGCTCGATTACCGCGGTTACGGCAAAAGCGAAGGCCGCATCAGCACCCAGGAACAGCTTTTAAATGATGCAGAAGCTGCTTACCGCCACCTGCTTACCGAGTATCCCGAAAATAAAGTTGTGGTGCTGGGCTACTCCCTGGGTACGGGCGTAGCAGCGTGGCTGGCCGCCCGGCATCAGCCCCGGCTACTCGTGCTGCAGGCACCCTATTACAGCATGCAGGACGTGGCGGCCTATCATTACCCCTGGGTGCCCAGCCAATTGGTGCGCTACCCCCTGCGCACCCACGAGGTGCTATCCCGCGTGGCCGCCCCCGTCGTCGTCTTCCACGGCGACCAGGACGAAGTGGTGTACTACGGCTCGTCGCTGAAGCTTAAACCGCTGCTCAAACCCCAGGATCAGCTTATTACGCTGCGCGGAGCTGGCCACAACGGCATGACCGAAAACCCCGTGTACCAACTTGCACTGGCGAAGTTTCTGTAGCAATGCAGGCTGAGCAACTGACAGTTGGGGTTACTCAATCACCAATCGTTTGGCTACCGTGCCGGCCGGCGTGACGAAGCGCAGGGTGTATATGCCCGGTGCCAGCCCCGTCAGCGGCAACGGGCCCGCGCCAGCAAGCTCGAACGTGCGAACCAGTTGCCCCAACGCACTCATCAGGGTAACGGTGGTTACTTGCTGGCGCAGCGCGGCCGGTAACTCAACGGTTACTGCATCGTGTGCTGGGTTGGGGTAGAAGGTTATCTGCTGGCCGAGGGCTGGGGAAGAGGCGGCCAGCGCGCGGCTCGGGCTCAGCAGCAGCGCGAAGCGACCCACCGGGGCTGTGGGGCTGGTAGTAAAAGTGTACGTGGCTTGCTGGTGAAAATCGATTACGCGGCCGTTCTGGGCATCGCGCAGGTAGGCGCGGGTGCCGGCGGGCAACAGGGCCAACTGGGCCGCGTGGAGCGAATAGGTGCCAGCCACGGGTACGCCCACGTGCAGCGGCACTACCACCTCGGCGCCCGTTAACGGGGCCAGGCCCTGCACCGATAATGTTTCGCGGTTGCTGCCCACGGCGGCCACGTTAAGGCCGGTGCTGTTGAAAAGCTTGTACGCATCAAAGCGGCCGTCGAAGGCTGGGGAGGCACCGGCTTGGGCGTACACGTACACGTCGTCGGAGAGGGAGCCGGCGGCGTTGCGCAACGTAAGCTGTACCTGCGGGCGGTTACTTACCGGGCGCTGAAAAACGGGTTGACTGGCGTACGTGGTGCTGCGGTTGGCATTGGTGAGGGTTATGCTGCCGGTTGCGCCACTGGTGCTGGCCCGCACAAAAAAGCCCTGACCAGCGGCAATCAGCCCAGAGCCGGCCCCGGTGCCGTTCACAAACGACCGGTATATGCCGCCGTACTGGCTGGTGCTCTGGAACACGTACACCGCCGCGTCTACATTCGGACGGTTGGCATCGGGCACGGTGCCCCAGTCGAGCGGCGAAGGGTAGGGGTTACCCACCAAGTGCCAGCCGGTTTGATCGGCAGACGCCGTGGGCACTGGTGCCAAGCGGTTTAGGCCGCCAATGGTTACGGTGCCCTGGTTAAAGCTGCCCCGAAAATCGACCACGGCCGAATTGGGAATGTTAACGGTATAGCCCCGGCCCACCACCAGCGGATCGGTGAGCGAAGTGGGGGAAAACCAGCCTTTATCGAAATCGGTAATGCCGGTTAGGGGCAGGGCTAGGCGGTTCTGGTCGTACCCGAACACGTTGGGGAAAGGGTTGACAGCCAGGGGCTCAGTGGCCGAGTTATACGCTGAGTTCACCGTAGGCGCAAAGCCATGTGCGGCCAGATCGGCTACGGTGCTGCCGGTTACGGGGGAGCTGTAATGCCGGTAGCCAATGCCGGCCGGGTTGCCGCTGCCCTCAATAGCGCGCTGCATCACCCCGGTGCTGCCGCTCACCACGCCGGTGCTGCTGTTCACCACCAAGGCCGTACCACCGGAGCCCGAGAGCAGCATCAGTTCCTGCCCGTTCAGCAACACGTTGCCCGCGCCAGCTACCGTCAGTACCTGCGCTATGCTGGTGGGCCCGCTCAGGGTAAGCGCAACCGGGTTTTCGGACCGCAGGTTACGGACCTGTGAGGGCAAACCGGTGCCGGTTACTTGCGCCGTGGAGCCGTTGTAAACGTAAGTGGCATTGGGGCTGAAGCTGCGCGTACCGGTTAGCTGCACCGCGCCCGTAGCGCCCGTTAAGCTGATGCCGGCAGGGTCGCAGATAACTAGTACGGCACCGTCGGCCAGGGTGAAGGCGCCGGCACCGGTCAGCGGTTGGCAGGCCGTGTTTAGCGTGCCGCCGGTTTGCACGGTAAAGCTGGTGGCCACCGTAAGCGCACCCGTAAGCGTAGCCACGCCGGTAGCCGTAACGGTAACGTTGTTGTAGCTGCCGCTCACGTTCTGGGGCGAGGAAACAATCAGGTCGGTGGCGTTTTCATTCAGACGGACGCTCACGGTACCCGGGCCGAAGTTGGAAGCTGCAAAATCCAGGTCGCCGTCGTTGTCCAGGTCGCCTAAGGCCAGTCCGGTGGGGTTGTTGCCCACGGGAATTTCGGCATTGACGGCGGGGGGCGTAAAGTTTGCGCTGCCGTTATTGAGGCGCACGCTCACGGCGTTGCTGCCCACGTTAGCGGTTAGCAAGTCCAGGTCGCCGTCGCCGTCTACATCGCCCAAGGCCGCGCTCTGGGGCCGAAGGCCGGTGCCAACCTCCGGATTAGCGGCCGGGGCTACAAAGTTGGCCGAGTTCAGCCCGCTGTTTACCCGAATGCTGGCGGTGTTGGCGTTGAAGTTGTTGGTTACCAGGTCCAGGTCGCCGTCGCCGTCCAGGTCGCCCAAGGCCACCGTTACGGGGCCCAAGCCCACGCTTACCTCGGGATTAAGGGCGGGAGCTGCAAACGCGCCGCTGCCGTTGTTAAGTCGCACGCTCACGGTGTTGCCCGAGCCGTTGGCGTTGCTGGCCGTGAGTAAATCCAGGTCGCCGTCGCCGTCCACATCGCCCAGCGCAAGCCCCAGCGGCGCCACCCCCACGCCAACTTCCGCATTAGCAGCCGGGGCCACGAAGTTGGCCGAGTTCAGCCCGCTATTCAGTCGTATGCTGGCGGTGTTGTCGGCGTTGTTCAGGATCAGTAAATCCAGGTCGCCGTCGCCGTCTACGTCGCCCAGCGCTGCGTTCAGGGGGTTGCTGCCCGCGCTTATTTCGGGGTTAAGGGCGGGGGGCGCAAACACGCCGCTGCCGTTGTTAAGGCGCAGGCTCACTGTGCTGCCCGAAAAATTCTGAGTTGCAATCAGGTCCAGGTCGCCGTCGCCGTCCACATCGCCCAGCACCGCGGTGCGGGGTGTGCCGGCCACACTTACCGCGGCGTTAGCGGCGGGCACCACAAAACCGGCCGAGTTCAACCCGCTGTTCAGCCGCACACTTACCACATCACTACCGGTAGAAGGCACCAGCATATCCAGGTCGCCGTCGCCGTCGATGTCGCCCAAAACGGGATTCAGTGGATTGGGATCCACGCTAACTTCTGGGTTAAGGGCCGGCAACCCGAAGGCGCCGCTGCCGCCGCTCACCGCCGCTCACCGCCGCTTTAAACTGAAACACCTGGGACCGGGGTAGCACGTCGCCGGAGGTGCCCTGTACGGCCGTGGTAATGGTAGCCGAAACGGTTTCGCCCGCCCGAAAATCGGTGGCGGGGTCGAAGGTTAGGGTGCTGCCACTTACCGCCGCTGTGCCGCTGAGCTTGCCACCACGCTGGGCGCTGAACACGACCAAGGCGTTGCGGGTGGCAGCGGTATTGCTCAGGGGTTCCGAAAACGTAGCCGCTACATTGCTGGTGCGCGGGGCGTTGGGCTGGTTGGGCGCGGGTGAAAGGGCCGTGAGGGCAGGCGCGGCCCGTTCGCGCCGGGTTCGAATGTCAGGCCGGGAGAGGCTGGCCTCTTTATGGTCAGCAGGCTTGATAACGGGTTGCCTTGTCGATTGAGCTTGCGCTAGAGGCGTTATTCCTGGAATCAGTACCGTCACCAGGCAAGTCCGAACCCAGAAAAATGCTGCAGGCATTACGGCAGTTCGGGGGAGTAAGGCTGAAGGCATAGCGGGGCAGGTAAGGGCGTATGGAGCACACAGAAGTACCGCCCCGAAACATCTGTGGGGCGCAGGAGTAACGCACTTTTCAACTTCCGGCCAATGGCTCGGCGGAGGAACAGCGGAACGGTGCAGACAGCCGCGAAACACCGGCTGACACGCTTGAAGAGAAGCTGAAAGCCAAGACTCTGAGAAAGAGTAAAGTTGTAGAATTAATCGAATTTTCCTAGAATAGTCAATTAAATATTTGGTATAATTATAATAATGCGAGCAAGGCTTACTGGGATGCCCTTTGCGTTTGCCTCGCAAGCAAAGTTGAACAGCAACTGAGGGTAATCAATTAACGGGTTTAGTCGTACGGCTATTTGCCCAGCCCAATCCACCCGCGTTGCATGGCGTAGTAGGTAGCGGTGCCCACGCTCATCCCTATGAGGTAGCCGTAGGGGAGCCCCCAGCACAATAGGCCCACCAGCAAAGCCACCAGCAGGTCGGCACGCGAATCGGCCACGTCGCGCAGAAGCGTGGCGAGCGTAAGGGCTTCGAACAGCAGCAGAATGCCCAGCACCGGCAGCGGAAAAATTTGCACCACCTGCGCAAACCCTTGGCTGAAGAACAGCCCCAGCACCAGAAACAAAGCCCCGTACAGCACCACCGAACCGCCCGTACGCGCTCCAAAGGCGTAGTGCCCTACCATACCGCCCGAACCATGGCACACCGGAAAGCCCCCAAAAAACGGGCTGACCAGGTTCATGAGGGCATAGGTAAAGCTGATTTTGCGCACCGTGAGGCCGCGCTCGGGGAAATAGTCCTGTGCTACCTGGCGCGTGGCCAGCACAGAGTTGCCGAGCGACAACGGAATTTGGGGCAGGGCCAGCAGCACAGCACCGGTCAGGATATCGGCCCGCGAGGGTACGAACCAGCTGGGCAGGTGCAGGCCTAAGGCTCGTTGGGCTTCCCCCAGGTCGAGCTTGAAAAGGAGGGCGTAGGTAATGCCCAGCGCAATGACGACCAGCGCGGCCGGCCAGCGTCGGTGCCCAAGCAGCACCACGGTAATAAGAAAGGCCGCCGCGGCTAGGGCGTAACCGGGCAGGCCATCGGCGGGTACGTATTCTTTTAGGGCCAGCGTAGTCAATTGCAGCGCCAAGCCTAGCTGAATGCCGCGCACCACGGGTTTGGGCACCACCCGCGCCAGGGCATCGATGAGGCCCGTGAGCGTGAGCAGCAGCATGGTAACCCCAATAGCTAAGCCACCACCAAAAATGATGCGCCCGGGGATTTTCTGGGCAATAACCAGCGCCGCAAAGGCCTTGAGCGGCTGCACCGGCATGGGCATGCCGTACCACAGGCCCGAGAACAGCTGCATCAGCCCAAACATAACCAGCACGCTCGCGCTGTCGACGCCCGAAGCCGCAATAACACCGATGAGCAGCGGCAAATCGGTGCCCAAGTCGCCGAACGCGCCGGCCAACTCGTGACGGTTAAAGCGCAGGCGCGGACGAAGCGGAGACGGGGCAGTAAGCGGCATGAGAAAGCAAAGGAACGGTAAAAAGCGCCTTTCGTTACTGCGGCCAGGCTTCGAAACCGCCCGTTAGGTTCTGCAGGTTGGTGAATCCAAACTCGCTTTGGAGCCGGGCAATGGCACGGGCGCTGCGGGCCCCGGAACGGCAGTACACCACCACCGGCCGTTGCCGCGGAATGATTGCCAAGTCCTCGGCCAGCTGGCGCAGCGGCAACAGCGTGGCTCCCGGCAAGTGGCCGGCGGCGTATTCGTCGGGTTCACGCACATCGAGCAGGAAAGGCGGAGCCGCGGAGGCCAAAAGCGGCTGCAACTCTTGCGCGCTGATGCCGGCCGGAGGGGCGCAACTGGCGTCGTGGTAGTCGGCAGGGTTGGCCGATTCAAGGTTGATGCGGCTGCGCTCGGGGTGACGCGGGAAGCGCAAGGTGCGGGTTTGGAAGGTTAGCGCATCGATGACCCACAGGCGGCCACTGAGCACTTCGCCGAGGTCAAGAATGACTTTCAGGGTTTCGGTGGCCTGCGCGGTGCCCACCAAGCCGGGCAGCACGCCCAGTACGCCGGTGGTGTCGCAGTTCGGCGCCTCGGCGGGGCCGGGCGGCTCGGGGAACAGGCAGCGGTAGGAGGGGCCGCCGCGGTAATTGAACACCGAAACTTGCCCTTCAAACTTGTAAATGGCGCCCGAAATCAGTGGTTTGTGCAGGCTCACGCAGGCGTCGTTGAGCAGGTATCGGGTGGCGAAGTTGTCGGAGCCGTCCACCACCACGTCGTAGGCTGCCACCAGCTCGCGCACGTTGCCCGCATTCACGCGCACTGCGTGCACCTCGCAGGTTACCAGCGGGTTCAGGCGCTGCACGGCGCGGGCGGCGGTAGCCGCTTTGGGCTGGCCGAGGTCGGCGGGGCCGTAGAGAATCTGGCGCTGCAGGTTGCTCATTTCCACCGCATCGGCGTCGGCAATGCCCAGGGTGCCCACACCGGCGGCGGCCAGGTACTGGAGCACCGGACAGCCCAATCCGCCCGCGCCCACCACCAGCACCCGGGCGGCGCGCAGCCGCAGCTGCCCCGCTTCGCCTATTTCGGCAAGCTGCACGTGGCGCCGGTAGCGGTGTCGTTCGTTGGGAGTGAGCATAGGGGAGGAGTAAGCCGGAAAAAGGGGTTTTTACCGCGGCAGGCCGGGCTGAAGTGCTAACTCCCGGTTTCGGCAGAAAGTTAAGGACCGCAGCAAAACTTAGCCGCCCACGATGGGCAGAAAGAGCTATATCAGATTAGCAATTTTGTTTTATCCTTTTGGTTATGAAGCAGGTTAAAGGCTGTACATTCCCTACGGGCTCCCCTCCATGCACCCCTCCGGCCCGGTCCTTTTCCAACCAATCACACCTCCTTTCTTTTCACGCATGGCAGAAACCTCTTTACTCGACCGCAGCCGCACCGTAGCCGGACCGGGCTACAACCGTTGGCTGGTGCCGCCGGCCGCCTTGGCCATTCACCTGGCTATTGGGCAGGCTTACGCGTTCAGTGTGTTCAAGAAGCCCATGGGCGCCCTCATCAGCGGCAACGTGGACCAGCCCGACGCCCTGGACTGGACGCCGGGGCAGCTGGCCGTTATTTTCTCCATTGCCATTGTGCTGCTGGGCCTCTCGGCGGCCGTGTTTGGCAAGTGGCTGGAACGGGTGGGGCCGCGCAAGGCCATGCTGGCTTCGGCGCTGTGTTTTGGCGGCGGCTTCCTCATTGCTTCCCTGGGCGTACACTTGCACAACATCTGGCTGGTGTATTTCGGCTACGGGTTTGTGGGTGGTATTGGGCTGGGCATCGGGTACATTTCGCCGGTTAGCACGCTCATCAAGTGGTTCCCCGACCGGCCCGGCGTGGCTACGGGCATGGCCATTATGGGCTTTGGCGGTGGCGCCATGATTGGCTCGCCGCTGGCCGTGGCTCTCATGGCGTACTTCAAGGACTCGGCGCCTATGGGTGTGGCGCCCACGTTCATCACCATGGGCCTGGTGTACCTGCTGTTCATGATGTTTGGCGTGTTTACCATCCGGGTACCGGCCGAGGGCTGGAAACCCGAAGGCTACGTGCCCAATGCCCAGCAAAGCGCCCTCATTACCACCGCCAACGTGGATGCCGACAACGCCATCAAAACTCCACAGTTCTGGCTGCTGTGGGTGGTGCTGTGCATGAACGTAACGGCCGGCATTGGCGTGCTGGAGTCGGCGTCGCCCCTGATTCAGGATTCCTTTTCTGATTCGGCCATGGGCGCGGGCAAGGGAGTAACCGCCGCGGCGGCAGCGGGCTTTGTGGGCTTACTGAGCTTGTTTAACCTGCTCGGGCGCTTCTTCTGGTCGTCGGCTTCGGATAAGCTGGGCCGCAAGCCGACGTATATGATCTACTTCGGGTTGGGCATTGCCCTGTACGCCCTGGTGCCCACGCTGGCAGGCAGCGCTTCGCTCACCTTGTTTGTGGTGGCCAGCTGTGTGATTATGAGCATGTACGGCGGTGGTTTCGCCACCATTCCGGCTTACCTGCGCGACTTGTTTGGTACCATGCAGGTAGGGGCCATTCACGGCCGTCTGCTCACGGCCTGGAGCACGGCGGGTGTTTTGGGGCCGTTGCTGGTGAACTACCTGCGCGACAGTCAGAAGGCTCAGAATATTACGGGCGCGGCCGCCTACCAAACCGTGTTTTACACCATGGCTGGCCTGCTGGTGGTGGGCCTCATTGCCAACCTGCTGGTAACGGCCGTGAACGAGCGGTACCACGCCAAAACCGCCGACCAGCCCGCACCTGCACCGGTGCCGGTAGCCGCCGGGGTGCGCTAATTTCTTCCTCCGTTTTTCTCTGACATCGATATGGATACACAACCCAATTCCGCTCGTCCGGCCGAAACCCAGCCGAGCTCCACAGCCTCTCTGGTGCTGGCTTGGCTATTCGTGGGAGTTCCCCTGCTGTGGGGCGTTTCGCAAACGTTCATCAAGGCTTTGGCCCTGTTCCAATAATCTGCCATTGCTCCGGCCGGCAACCTTCGGGTACCGGCCGGAGTTGATGCCGGTATGCCCGCCATGAACGCCTCCGTTTTTCTGCCCCCCACCAGCTACGACTATGTAACCGTGCACAAGGTGCAGGGCAGCGCCATAGCTGCCGCCTCCGACGTGCTGGCCGCCGAGGAGCCGCTGGAAATACGGGTGGGCTATGGGCCGGCCGGGCAGCGGGAGCACCGCACGCTTAGCATCACCATGCGCACGCCCGGCCACGATTTTGAGCTGGCCGCCGGCTTTTTGCTCACCGAAGGCCTGATTGCCAGCCGCCAGGACTTGCAGGGCGTGCTGTACTGCCCGGATGTGGCCAAGGAAGAAGAGCGCGAAAACGTGGTGCGCGCCGAACTGGCTCCCGCCGCCGCGCCCGAACTGCCGCGCCTGGAACGCCACTTTTACACCAGCAGCAGCTGCGGCGTGTGCGGCAAAACCAGCATTGCCGCAGTGCACGCCGCCGCCTGCCCCGTGTTACCCGCCGAAGGCCCCCACGTAGCGGCCGCAGTTATTCACCAGTTGCCGGAGCGCCAGCGCGCTGCCCAGGCTTTGTTTGAACAAACCGGGGGGCTGCACGCCGCCGCGCTGTTTTCACCCGAAGGGGAGCTGCTGCTGCTGCGCGAAGACGTGGGCCGCCACAACGCCCTCGATAAAGTCATTGGCGCCGCGCTGCTGCAGGAGCAGCTGCCGCTGCACCATGCGGTGCTGTTGGTCAGTGGCCGGGCTTCGTTTGAGCTCGTGCAAAAAGCGGTCGTGGCAGGCATTCCGGTGCTGGCTGCTGTGGGTGCCCCCAGCTCCCTGGCCGTGTCTGCCGCCCAGGATTTTGGCATGACGCTCTGCGGCTTCGTGCGCCAGGATCGGTTTAACATCTACAGCCACCCCTGGCGCATTACCGCCCTAACCCAGAGCTAGAGCTAGTTCCCCTCCTCAGCTGAGGAGAAGTTAGGGGTGGTTGACTTCTTAAGCCAATGGCTTATAGCTGTCAGCTGATAGCTTTTCAACCAACCCGGCCTGCGGCCACCCTTCCTTGACTACGCCGGCCTTCGGTTGAAACAAGAAGAGGAGCTTAAGTCTGGAAAACAGCTTTTTTGCATGAAACTCCGCCTCGAAGACAACACCCTGCGCCTGCGCCTCGACCCACCGGAAGTCACGGCCTTTGCCGCGCACGGCCGCCTGGAAACTGTGGTGCCGCTGGGTTTGGCTGCCGCCGATCAACTCTCGTATACCCTGGAGCGCGACGCTGACGCTTCGGCCGTAACGGTGCGCCACGAAACCGGCCGCATCCGCGTGCTGCTCCCGGCCGCCGTAGCCGACGGCTGGACGTCGACCGAAGAAGTAAGCCTGCGCGGCACCACCGCTGTAGCCGACAACCAAGTGCTGCACATTCTGGTTGAAAAAGACCTGGGCTGCAAACATTAACGCGTTTCGTTTCCACGGAATTTACCTTCTACACCTACTGCCTCATGGAAGATTCACCCGTTGCAGACCCCGGCAAAGCCGGCCACGAGCAGGAACAAAAAGCCAAGAATGCGCCCCAAAGCGGCCAGCGCCCCGACCAAGGCCTGGCCCCCGCCCCCGACCATTACCGCCCCGATCCGCAAGCCGAGCGGGACCAATCCACCATACCTGCCCCCGACGTGGCCAACGCCAAACACCACCACGACATTCTCGCCCAGCCGCCCGAAGCCCTGACGGGTCTGCGGCTGGAACCCCGCGCCGAAGTAGCCGCCGGCGTTACCGCCGTTATCAAGTCCATGCAATTCAGCTGGGGCGAAGGCGGCCTGACGCGCGGCACCAAGGGCCTGTTGAAAATGAACCAGAAGGACGGTTTCGACTGCTCCAGCTGCGCCTGGCCCGACCCCGACGACCACCGCTCCGTGGCCGAATTCTGCGAAAACGGCGCCAAAGCCACCGCCTCCGACGCCGACGACCAAGCCGCCGGCCCGGCGTTTTTCGCCCGGCACAGCCTGGCCGAACTCTCGCGCATGACCGACCGCGACCAGAACAACGCCGGCCGCCTCACGCACCCGCTGGTAAAGCGCCCCGGCGGCACCCACTACGAGCCCATTCAGTGGCCCGATGCCTTCCAGCTCATTGCCGACAACCTGAACGCGCTGGACTCGCCCGATGAGGCCGTGTTCTACACCTCCGGTAAGGTGCCGAACGAGCCCGCGTTCCTGTTCCAGCTGTTCGTACGGCAGTTCGGCACCAACAATCTGCCCGACTGCTCCAACATGTGCCACGAGAGCAGCGGCGCTGCCCTCAGCCCCACGCTGGGCCTGGGCAAAGGCTCCGTTACGCTCAACGACCTGCACGAGGCCGAGGTCATTCTTATCATCGGGCAGAACCCCGGCACCAACCACCCGCGCATGCTCTCGGCGCTGCAAAAGGCCAAGCGCAACGGCGCTAAAATTATCAGCATCAACCCACTGATTGAAGCCGGCCTGCAGAACTTCAAAAATCCGCAGGACTTCATGAATCCGCTGCGGGCTTTGGGTGCCCTGATGGGCGACGGCACGCCGATTACCGACCTCTACCTGCAAGTGCGCGTGGACGGCGACATGGCCCTGCTGCGCGGTATTGCCAAGCACCTGTTCGAGGCCGAGGAACTGAACCCCGGCCAGGTAGTTGACCACGCGTTTATTGCCGCGCACACCACTGGGTTCGAGTCGTACCGCGAGAACATCCGGAACACGTCTTGGGACGATATTGAGTCTGAAAGCGGCATTAGCCGGGCGCAGCTGCTGGAAGCGGCCAATATGCTGGCCACCAAGCAGAAGATTATTACCTGCTGGGCCATGGGCGTAACGCAGCAGCGGCAGGGCGTGCAAACCATTCAGGAAATCGTGAACCTGCAGCTGCTGAAAGGTGCCATTGGCAAGCCCGGCGCGGGCACTTGCCCGGTGCGCGGCCACTCGAACGTGCAGGGCGACCGAACCATGGGCATTTGGGAGCAGCCCACCAAGGTGTTTCTGGATGCGCTGGCGAAGGAGTTCAACTTTACGCCGCCCCAGGAGCACGGCCTGGATACGGTGGAGAGCATCAAGGCCATGTACCAGGGCAAAACCAAGGTGTTCTTCAGCCTGGGCGGCAATTTGCTGGGTGCCGGGCCCGATACCGAGGTTATTGCCGAAGGCATGCGCAAGCAGAAGCTCACGGTGTTTGTGGGCACCAAGCTCAACCGCGGCCACCTCACCACCGGCGAAACCAGCCTGCTCTTGCCCTGTTTCACGCACGCCGACATCGACATGCAGAAATCGGGGCACCAAATGACCTCCTGCGAAAACTCCATGGGCGTCGTCAGCCAGAACAAGGGCGTGCTGGTGCCGCTGGCCGGCGAAATGATGAGCGAAGTAGCCATCATCAGCGGCATGGCCATTGCCACGCTGGGCCCCGAACGCACCAACATTGCCGACTGGGTGGCCATGACGGAGAACTACGACGTCATTCGGGACCACATCAGCCGCGTGATTCCCGGCTTCGAGGACTTCAACCAGAAGCTGCGCGAGCCCGGCGGCTTTTACCTGCCCAACGGCCCGCGCGAACGGAAATTCACCACCAAAAACGGCAAGGCCAACTTCACCACCACCGAGCTGGAGAAGCACACCCTGGAGCCCGGCCAGCTGGTGCTCATGACCGTGCGCAGCCACGACCAGTTTAACACCACCATTTACGACTACAACGACCGGTACCGCGGCATTCACGGCGAGCGGCGCGTGCTGTTCATGAACCAGCAGGACATGGCCGACCGTGGCCTGCGCGCCAAGGACCTCATCGACATTACCAGCCATTTCGAGGGCCAGCAGCGCACCGTGGAGAAGTTTGTGGCCGTGCCCTATGATATTCCGCGCGGCAACGTGGCTGCGTATTTCCCCGAGGCCAACCCATTGGTACCCGTTTCCAGCGTGGCCAAAGTCAGCAACACACCCACTTCCAAGTACGTGGTGGTAACGGTGGTAGCCGCGGAAAAAGCGGTAGAAACTACCACCCAGCGCGTGGCGGCCGAAGCGTAAGCGGCATCAGGTACACAGCGAAGCGCGCAGCCGGCAATGGCTGCGCGCTTTTTTTTGCTTCAAGCTCAACAACTGATTCAAACCGGGCGTAAGGAAAAAACGGACGCACGAAGCCTGGCCTCGTCGTTCGCTGCTCCGCCGCATTTGCAACCAATTCACCCTCCCTTCACCATGAGTGGAAATTCAACCCAACCAGCGCTGGGTGACCGGCCTGCTATTCCGCTTCCCGGCCCGGTTACGCTGCACATAAACGGCAAGGCCACCCAGCTGCAGCTCGCGCCCTGGACCTCCCTGCTCGACGCCCTGCGCGAGTACGCCGGCCTCACCGGCACCAAGAAGGGCTGCGACCATGGCCAGTGCGGTGCCTGCACCGTGCTCGTCGACGGCAAGCGCATTAACTCCTGCCTGACTTTGGCCGTGCTGCAGGAAGGCGCCGAAATAACTACCATCGAAGGCCTGGGCACCGAAGACAACCTGCACCCGCTGCAGCAAGCTTTTGTCGACCACGACGCGTTCCAGTGCGGCTACTGCACACCCGGCCAGATTTGCTCGGCGCAGGGCCTCATCAACGAAGGCAAGGCGCACACCGAAGACGAAATTCGGGAGCTGATGAGCGGCAACCTCTGCCGCTGCGGCGCTTACGTGGGCATTCTGGCGGCCGTGAAGGAAGTAGTAGACAAGGAATTAAAAATGAAGAGTTAAGAATTAAAAATGGCTTGTCGTGCCTGCCGCGGCGGTCAAGGGCTTTGGCCCAATTCTTAATTTTTAATTCACAATTTTTAATTGGAAGCATGAACCCGTTTACCCTCACCCGCGCCGCCTCGCCCGACGAGGCCGTGCGCGACTTCGCCGGCCACACCGGCGCGGCCTACATTGGCGGCGGCACCAATATTCTGGACCTGATGAAGGAAAGCGTGGCCCGGCCCACCCACCTCGTCGGGCTGAACAAGCTGCCGCTCACCGCCATTGAAGCCACGGCCAACGGCGGCCTGCGCCTGGGCGCCACCGCCACCAACGCCGATACCGCCTGGCACCCCGAGGTGCAAAAGCGTTACCCGCTGCTGAGCCAGGCCATTCTGGCCGGAGCCTCGCCGCAGCTGCGCAACATGGCTACCAACGGCGGCAACCTCATGCAGCGCACCCGCTGCTACTATTTCTACGACCTGGCCACCCCCTGCAACAAGCGGGAGCCCGGCTCGGGTTGCTCGGCCATTGGGGGCTACAACCGCATCCACGCCATTCTGGGCGCAAGCGAGCAGTGCATTGCCACGCACCCCTCGGATATGTGCGTTGCCTTGGCGGCATTGGCGGCCGAGGTGCGCGTGCAGGGGCCGACTGGCGAGCGGGTCATCCAATTCGAGGACTTTCACCGCCTGCCCGGCGACGCGCCCGAGCGCGACAACACCCTGAAAACCGGGGAGCTGATTGTGGCTCTGGAGCTGCCCAAGCAAGGTTTCGAGAAGCACTTCAGCTACCTGAAGCTGCGCGACCGGACCAGCTACGCCTTCGCGGTGGTATCGGTAGCGGCGGCGCTGGAGCTGGATGGTAACACCATTACGGAAGCCCGGCTGGCGCTGGGCGGCGTGGCCCACAAGCCCTGGCGCAGCCAAGCCGCCGAGCAGCTGCTCAAGGGCCAGCCCGCCACCGAGGCCACTTTCAGAAAAGCTGCCGCGGCCGTGGTGGAAGGCGCGGTAGGGCAGGGGAGCAACGACTTCAAGATTGAGTTGGCCAAACGCGCCGTGGTGCGCGCCCTCAAACAAGCCACCGAAGGCGGCAAAGCATCCGATGTCTTTTTGAATTCCAACCCATGAGCAGCACCACCAACCACATCGGAAAAGCCACCAGCCGCGTAGACGGATCGGCCAAGGTAACAGGCGCCGCCAAGTACGCGGCCGAGTTTAACGTGCCCGACCTCGTGTACGGCTACGTGGTCAGCAGCCCCATTGCCAAGGGCAAAATCACCAAAATCCACGCCGACAAGGTACTGGCGCTGCCGGGCGTTATTCACGTTTTCTCGCACGAAAACGTGCCTTCCCTGGCGTGGTTCGACCGCAACTACAAAGACGACGTGGCCCCCGGCGGCTCGCCGTTCCGCCCGCTGCACGACGCCGAGGTGAAGTTCAGCATGCAGCCCGTGGCGCTGGTAGTGGCCGATACCTTCGAGCTGGCTCGCTACGCCGCCAGCATCCTGGAAATTGAGTACGCGGAAACCAAGCACGAAACCGATATCGAGCAGAAGCGCGACGACGGCCACGAGCCCGGCCGCGGCAAAACCGGCTACCAGCCGCCCGTACGCCGCGGCAACGCCAACGACGGCCTCAGCAAAGCCGAGCACCGCATTCGGGAGGAGTACATCCACGGCGCGCAGCACCACAACCCCATGGAAATGTTCGGGGCCACCGTGCACTACCACCCCGACGGCAAGCTGACCATCTACGACAAAACCCAGGGCGTGTACAACTGCCAGCAGTACGTTACCAAGGTGTTCGGGCTGAGCAAGGACCAGGCCCGCGTGGTGAACCTGTTTATGGGTGGCGGCTTTGGCGCGGGTTTGCGGCCGCAGTACGAGCTGTTTCTAAGCGTGTTGGCCGCGCTGGAGCTGAAACGCTCGGTGCGCCTCTCGCTCACGCGCCAGCAAATGTTCAGCTTCGGCCACCGCCCGCACACGCTGCAAACCCTGGAACTGGGCACCGGCCCCGACGGCGCCCTGCTGGGCCTGAAGCACTACGCCCTCCACGAAACCTCGCGCTTCGAGGAATACACCGAAAACGTGGTGAACTGGTCGGGCATGCTTTACCAGTGCCCCGATGTGCATTTGAGCTACCAAGTGGCCCCGCTTGACGTATACACGCCCCTGGATATGCGCGCGCCCGGGGCCGCCACCGGCTCGTTTGCCCTGGAAGTAGCCATGGACGAAATGGCCTACGAAGCCGGCCTCGACCCGCTGGAATTCCGCCGCCGCAACTACGCCGACCACGACCAGAACAAGAAGGCGCCCTTCAGCAGCAAGAAGCTGCGCGAGGCCTACGACGAGGGCGCCCGCCGTTTCGGCTGGGACCAGCGCCCCATGGCGCCGCGCTCCATGCGCGAGGGAAATATGCTGGTGGGCTGGGGTGTGGCCGGGGGCGTGTGGGATGCTTCTATGCAGAAAGCCGCCGCCAAAGCCAGCATTACCGCCGACGGCCGCCTCACGGTGGCCAGCGCCGCCGGCGAAAACGGCACCGGCACTTATACCATCATGACGCAGATTGCGGCCGAAACCCTGGGCCTGCCCCTGGAAGCCGTAACCTTCCGCCTGGGCGACACCAACCAGCCCGAAGCCCCGGTGCAGGGCGGCTCCTGGACGGCCGCCTCGGTGGGCACCGCCGTGAAAAACGCCTGCGAAGCCCTGGGCGAAAAGCTGCTGAAGCTGGCCAAAAAGATGACCGACTCGCCGCTCAAAGACGCCGCCTTCGACGACGTGGAGTTTGTGAACGGCCAGATTCGGTTGCGACTGGCGCCGGAGCAGTCGGTGGTGCTGCGCGACGTGCTGCAAACCAGCGGCGAGCGGGAAATAGCGGCCGAATCATCGGCAATGCCCAACCCGGTGAATATGCAGCAGTTTTCCATGCACTCCCACAACGTGGTGTTCGTGGAGGTGAAGGTAGATGAAGAACTGGGCACCGTGCACGTGTCGCGGGTGCTGAACGTGGTGGCCGCAGGCCGCATCCTCAACCAAAAAACCGCCCGCTCGCAGGTGCTCGGCTCCATTGTGTGGGGCCTCAGCATGGCCCTGATGGAGGAAACCGTGATGGACCACCGCTTCGGGCGCTACATGAACCACAACTACGCCGAGTACCACGTGCCCGTAAACGCCGACATCCGCAACCTGGAGGTGGTGTTTGTGGAGGAAGAAGACCCGCACGTGAACCCGCTGGGCGTAAAAGGCATCGGCGAGGTGGGTCTGCTGGGCGTGGCCGCCGCCGTTACCAACGCCGTGTACCACGCCACCGGCAAGCGCATCCGCCAGCTCCCTATTTACCTCGATAAACTGCTGTAACTGCAGTGGCAGGAGCTGCAACAGCAACGCCCCGGAACCGAAGTGGTTTCGGGGCGTTGCTGTTGTTCTTTACCTCAACGTTTAACAGCTTTAAGAAGTAAGGGCATTTGATGTTCTGTTGCTCATTTCCTTCCTGCTGTTCAATAAAGTTTCTTGGTTCAGAAATTAATCTTCAGCCCTTATTTTTTAAAGCTGATGTTGTGCGTACTGTTCCGCATTTGCTTTTAACCACTGTTCAGCCGTATCCACTACAATTGCTTCTATGTTGTCGTTAGTGGCTCCGTCCCAGTGATGTTGCATTTCCTGACCATAATCTAAGTCGCCCCAAGCCCAGTAAAGCAGATAGAAATCATAAATCAGCCCTTCGTAGTTCTTGGCTTGGCAAAAATTATATACTTGTTTTAAATTTTCTTTTATGTTTTGCTCTTTCGCTATTTGTGCAATAAAAAAGCTACTGTAGGAAATAACTGCTTCGTCTCCGAACTTCTGTTTTATTTTCAATTCCCTTAAAGCAGCTTTCAGATACTCAATTGTCTGAAAGTAATTTGTTGGCTTATCAAGACCTGCTAACACTAGAAGAGTCGGAGTGTCAAAGCCGAGAAATACCATATCAAAAGCCCAGTCAACACAAATGTCAGTGTCGAAGTTGGGTACTTCAGTATAAGCTACTACTTGATATGTCAATTCTGAAATTTCTGGCATGATACATTACGCACAACATCTGGGTTTACGAAAGTGCCTTCTATACCGAGTTTCGTAAACCGGTCTTAAAAGCGAAACTGACTTTCGGAAAGCATGCCGATTCGGCATGCTTTCCGAAAGATATGAAGTTGCTGCTCACTTCAGAATCCATTCAAATTGTCTGCATCCGATGCTGCGCCAGAAACGCCCGCGCCGCGGCTAGTTCAAGGCGGTCGTGTAAGTAATAAATGAATGCGGATGATCTACAAATGCACTTTGTACTTCTTTAAAAGTGCAGGTAATTGGTCCCAGAAAAACTCGATGTCGTGCTTTTTAGCAACGGCGTCTAATTCCTCGGGCTTGGGTGTTTTTCCGCCAGCAAACAGCGTGGTTAGCTCCTGCATGTAGGCTTCATGACCGCCCGGGATGTAGAGCTCAATAAACTTGGCCGGCACTTTGCCGCTGTTCCAAAAGCTGTGCACAATGCCTCGGGGCCTCAAATGCCAGGCACCGGGTTGGAGCGTGAATATTTCTTCGCCCACCATAATGGTAAGGGTGCCTTCCAACACTCGGCACACTTCGTCGAAATTCTTGTGCCGGTGGGGTACCGCGCCCATAAAGCCAGGGTGCAGGATGGTTTCTGCACTGCCCAAATTGCCCGAGGTCTGCGTCTTATTGAGCTTGAAGACAATTTCGTTGACCGAAATATTAGCCTTCTGCCCTCCACCGGGTGGTATATACACGGGTTTCGGGGCGTCAGCAGGGTTGAAAGACGGATTAATTACCCCGGCCCTTGCAAAGGCGTTTAACGGAAGCAAAGAGCCGCCCAGCATCGTTGTTGCTAGCATTTGCATGACGCTCCGCCTACTTAACTGTCGATTGTCCATAATTGCATTCGATTACCTGCGGCTCAGATTTCAGCCCAATGTTAAGTTCAGGAACCTGCCCCAACTGCTGATCCGAGTCAATCTATCAAATTTAACTGCGTTGCCTCCGTAGCCCACGCCGTTGAGCAACGAAAGAACCAGCTTGGTTCGGCAAGCCATTCAGCGTTAAGCTTTCGATATGGAATCCGTCTGCGTGTGCTCAGTCGACCCGTTTGAGTTTGAAGTTCCTGGTGGACAGCAGGACATTCGCTAAGCCTCGGAGCGGGCCGGTTCTGTTTGAGTAAAAAGCAAGTTGCATTCAAATTGCCTGCGTCCTCTGCTGCGCCAGAAAAGCTCGCGCCGCGGCCAGTTCCGGGCGGTTGGCGCCGGGGGCACGGGCTACATCCAATAGCTGCTGGTAATACCTGCGCGCCTTTTCCAGGTTGCCGGCCTGTTCTGCTGCAAGGGCCGCCCCGTAGAGGCCGTTGAAGCGGTTGGGGTGCTGCTGCAGGTCGGCTTCGTAGGCTTGCAGGGCGGGGGCGGGCCGCTTCAGCGCCAGCAGCATATCGGCCAGTAGCTCCTGGGCGGGCAGCACCTCGCAGGGTGTTACGGGGTGCTTTTCCGTGCCAGCTTCTAAGGCGGCGGCTTGCTGCATCAGGGGCAGGGCGTCGGCGGGTTTGCCCTCGGCGAAGCGCAGCCAGGCCGTGGCGGCGTGCAGCTGGATCTGCACTTGGTTGGCCTTGTACGTGTCTTTCTGCGCGAGCAGGGCGGCGTGCAGACGGCGCAGTTCGGCTAGCTCGCGCCGGGCCGAATCGGGGTGGCCGAGGTGGGAGAAGCCGAGGGAGCGGGCGAACCGGACGATGGCGGCCTGCCAGGGGTATTGCTCCCAATTGAGGTGCTTGGAGCGCAGCGGCAGTTGGGCCGCCTGGGCCCATTGCTTGTTTTCGAGCACGTAGCGCGCTGGAACGGCGGCAAACGCATAGGCCACCTTGAAGTTCACCGGCGACACCCGTTGCATGGTGTCGAGGTAACGCCACTGCGCCAGGGCCTGCCGGTTGTTGCCCTGTTGCAGGTAAGCGTAAGCCAGGTAATCGAGGCCGTGCAGCTCCTCGTCCCAATGGCCTTTAATGCCCGCCGTTTCGGCGTAGCAGCGGGCCGAGGCCGTAGCGGCCAGGTTAGACTCGATGCAGTCGTTCCACAGCCCCAGCCGGGTGAAAATGTGGGAGGGCATGTGCAGCGCATGCGCCGACGACGGCGCCACAGCCGCGTACTTGCGCGCCGCCGGCAACCCCAGCGCGGCCAGCTCGGGGTAGTCGTAGGTGTGAATGAGGTAGTGCACGATGCCCGGGTGGTTCGGCTCGTTGGGGTATAGGCCGGCCAGAATGGCACCGGCTTTACGCTGCTGGCGGAAGGATTTGTCGGTGGGGGCGGCGGAGGCATTCAGCGCCAGCGCATAGAAAACGGCGGCCTCCTTGTCCGACGGAAAATTGGCGTAAACGTGCTCCATGGCTTTTTCGAACCGAATGCTGCGGCTCCGATGGTCAGCCTGTTCCCAGTTGGTGTAGAAAGCTGCAATGGCCTCAATAAACGCGGTTTCCTTGGCCGATTGCTGCGGCAGCCGCTGGGCCAGCGCCGCCGCTTTGGCACCCTTGGCAAGCTCAACGGGGGTAGGAGGGGTCCAGAGCGGGTGGTAGTTTGCCATGGCCACGCCCCAATAAGCCATGGCGCAGTCTGGCTGGCGGGCAATAATGCTGGCAAAAACCTTCTCGGCTTCGTCGTATTCAAACGAGTGCAGCAGCGCGAGGCCCAGGTTAAAATTGGCCCGTACCGCGCCGCCGCAAGACGTTTCGAAGGTTGCAGAGCCCAACTGCTTTTCGGCCGGCCCGCACATGGTGAGGTTGCCTTGCTTGAGGTTGATAGCGCGTATTTCAGCCACGGAAGGCGTTTCGCGGCTGGTTTGGCGACATGCCGGCAGCAAAGCCAGTAGAACCAGTGCGCAGGCTGCGCCGGGCAAGTTTTTCATAAAACAGTAGCAGTATGATGACCTCGGATTTAGGTATTGGCAGGCCGGAGAATGAACGGATAAAAGCTAGTCGGTGCGTCGCTGAACGGGCTCTGGAAAGCTAGACGGAAAAGTCGCGCTTACTTCTCGCCGTAAACGATTACGGTGCCGTAGTCCAGCGCCGCGCTATGGTCGCTGCACAACTGGTCAACCTTGCCAAAAACCTGCTGCTTGATCTTCTCCCGCGTAGCTTCGTCGGCGTTGCTCAGGGCGGCTACTACCGGAGCAGCCACCTCGTTCATAAACTGCCAGTAGTTGTCCTTGCTGCCGCAGCGGAGCTTGCCGGTTACTTCCATTTCCGTAACGTTCCGAAAACCGGCCTGCCGCAGCAAGCCGGCCATCATGCCGGGGCTGGCGCACCGGAACATGCCGGGCGCGCCGGGTGGGGGAGTGGGCACCGCCATGTGCTGGCTGATGGTGCCCATGATGGTGGTAATCCAGGCGTTTTTATCGGGCGTGCCCCACACGGCGGCGGCCATGCGCCCTCCGGGCTTTAGCACGCGGTGCATCTCCTGGGCGGCTACCTGCATATCGGGGAAGAACATGAAGCCGAACCGGCAGCTCACCGTGTCGAAGCTGGCATCGGGGAAGGGCAGCTCGCACACGTCGCAGGCCACGGTTTCGTAGTTGGCAACGCCCTTGGCGGCGGCTTTGTCGCGGGCTACGTCCAGCATGCCTTCGGCCAGGTCGGTAATCACCACTTTGCCGTCCTTGGCCAGCGTGGCAATGCTCAGGCCCGGTTCCCCGGTGCCGGCGGCCACATCCAGCACCACATCGGTGGGCCGAATGTGTAGGGACTTAATCATTTCGTCGGCCATGGGCCGCATCCAGTCCATGGTGAAGTTGTCCCACTTGCGCCAGCCGGGAGCAAACTTGTTCCAGGTGGTTTTTTGCTGCTCGCGGATTTGTTCGAGTTGCGCGTCCATGGTTGTGAGCTGGGTTTTTGAGAAGTGAATGAACTGCTGTCTGCTGATGCGAAGCGGCGGTGGGATAGGCCCGGCCGTACTCCGGCTAGCCTCCGCGCTTGAACGGCCCTAATTGGCCTTGCCAAAGAATGGTGCCCGCGCAGCCCGGTGTCGAACTGGGTGGAGCCAGCATTAGCCTCCCTTCACTGTTACCTGAGTGATGCCCAATGCTTTAGTTAATATAGGTTTTTGGAAATGGATTTCCGCTGCCAACCCCGCTTGCCCCCTTCATTTTCACCACACCCTCGGTAGCACAACCGGCCGCTGGGCCTTGGCGTACTGCCCTAAGCCTCTTATTGTCCTGGCAAAGCTTGCGGCTTCGGCCTCAGTTTCTTTGTTTGCCGCTACCGTAGCCCCATGACCGAACTTCAGCGCCTGCTCACCGCCTACGACCAATACCGCGCCGCCGGCCGCGCCTGTGCCCTGGCTACGGTGGTAGAAGTGCAGGGCTCGGCTTACCGGCGCCCCGGCGCCCGCATGCTCGTTACCGACGACGGCCAGCTCACCGGGGCCATCAGCGGCGGCTGCCTCGAAGGCGACGCCCGCCAACGCGCCCGTCAGGCCCTGCAGCGCCGCCAGCCTGCTCTCGTCACCTACGATACTTCCGACGAAGACGACCCCCGGCACGGCCTCGGTCCCGGCTGTCAGGGCGTGGTCCACATTCTCTTGGAACCGCTCGATTTTCAGGATGCCAACAACCCGTTGGAACTGCTGCGCGACTTCGCTCAGCATCCCGAGCCTGCCGTACTGGCCACCGTGTTCCGTTGCGCCGCCGGCCAAGCCGTAGCCGACTTAGGCCAACGCCTGCTGCTCATGCCCGACGGCCAGGTGCGCGGCTCCGCCCTCGATAACCCCGACCTTACCGCCCACCTGCGCCGCGACGCCACCCAGGCGCTAACCCAGGATCAGTCCCTGCTGCGCGAGTACCCGAGCGCCAGCGGCGGCACCGTACGCGTGTTTCTGGAGGTGCTACGCCCGCCGCTGCGCCTAACGGTGTACGGCGCCGGTAACGACGCCCAGCCGCTGGTGCGCCTCGCCGCCTCGCTCGGCTGGCACGTAACCGTCGTCGACGGGCGCCCGCGCCAAGCTGCGCCCGAACGTTTCCCCGAAGCCGCCGGCGTGCGCGTTGTGCCGCTGGCCGAGGTGCCCGCGCTGCCACTCACCGCCGATTACGCCTTACTGCTCAGTCACAATTTCGCCTACGACCTGGCCGTGCTCCAACGCTTGTTGGAAGCTCCCACGCCTTACATTGGTCTGCTGGGGCCACGCACCAAGGCAGCCCGCCTGCTCGAAGAGCTGAGCCAGGACATGCCCGACGCCGAAAGCCAGCTGAACGACCGCCTGTACAGCCCCGTGGGCCTGAACCTGGGGGCCGAAACGCCCGAGGAAATTGCCCTATCCATTGTGGCCGAAATTCAGGCCGTACGCCAGGGACGGGCCGGCGGCATGCTGCGCCACACCAACGAGGCCATTCACGCCCGCCCACTCGACGACGGAACCGCTACGGTCGAGCTTCAGCCGAGCCCGCGCTACACCATTAGCCACTGCCCGGCCTGACTTGGGAAGTAATAACTCCTGCAAGGAGCGTGTTTGGGATTTTGCCAAAAAAGCCACCAGACCGTCCTGATGAGCGTAGTCGACCCGCCGGAAGACGTAGCCCACTCGCTGCCACAGCGGTTCTCCGGTCGGTGTATGGGACGCGTTGCCGTTCGACCCCACCCCCGTCCCCTCCCCAAAAGGAGAGGGGTGCGTTCAGATAAACAACGAGGTCGTCTGGCACCCCTCTCTTTTTGGGGAGGGGCCGGGGGTGGGGTCCAGAAACACCAACCTGAGAACTGCTATAATTTGCCAGATAGCATACACTCCCCCTCTCTACGGGAGAGGGGGCCGGGGGGTGAGGTCTGCGGTACAGCCCCGGTCCACCTGCGCTCAGCAGGACCGCAACCTGAAATTTCAATACGCTGAAAGCTCTAGCGCCGGGCGAGTAGCGGTATCGTGCTTGAGGCTAGGTGCTTGACTTTCAGCTTGATTTATGTAGCGCAAAACCGAGTTGAAAAAGCGGAGCAGAAGCATCCGCCGGCCACCATTTTCGTAAGCTAAGGGGCGGAGCTAAATGCAAGAGGAGTAAATTATTTTACGGACCTTGGTGTTTGGCCCACAACCTAACCTAGCCCTCGATTCTGCTTATGCGCGCCTTTCTCAAAGCTCTCCTGGCTGCTTCCGGCAGCCTGATGTGTGTGGCGGCTGCGCCGCCCGATCCGGTTCGTGGTGCTGTTAAGGCTCCCGTTAAAGTGGTCGTGTCCGATTTGGTTTCCACCACTTCCACGGTGAAGCTCTATTTCTACAACATCCGCGAGAACTTCCTGAAGCCTGGCCATTACACCATGCTCAAGCGTGTGCAGCCCGATGGCCAGAACAAAGTGGTAATACCCGTAGAGCTGGAGCCCGGCGAATGGGCCGTGGCCATTACCCAGGACGTGAACAACAACGACAAGCTCGACAAGAATATGGTGGGCATCCCCACCGAGCCCTACGGCTTCTCCAACAACTTCCGCCCCCGGTTTAGCGCCCCCGGCTTCGACGACTGCAAATTCATCGTGGAAGGTCCGGGCAAAGTAGTCACCATTAACCTGGTGAAGTAGCACAAACCACCTTTTCAGACGCAGCCAACCGGAGGCTGACTTTGCGCCCGAGTAAATTTTGCCGCGCCGCTGCTTTGTCAGTGGCGCGTTTTTTTTGCCTGAAAATCTGCTTCTTGAAAGAAAGTAGGCCGGATTTCGAGTAAAAACGCTGGAAAACGCCCGGCAAGTTGCATATGTGAAGCAAAGCCGTTACTTGCAACCGCTTAACAATAAGGTAACATGGAAGTCGAAGTTTTGAAGTACCCGGCCGTGCGCAACTACGTAGCCGGGCAATTTGTGGCCGATGCCGCCGCCCGCTCCATGGACGTAGTAAGTCCGCTAAGCGGCGCGGTTATTTCCACCGTCCCGATGAGCGACACCGACGCCCTTAACCAAGCCGTGGAAGCTGCTAAGGCTGCGTACCCTGCCTGGTCGGCCATGCCCATTAAGGAGCGCGTGCAGGTGTTTTACCGCTACAAAACCTTGCTGGAAAAGCACATGCAGGAGCTTACGTTACTCGTGCACGAGGAGAATGGCAAAACCATGGACGAGGCCCGCGCCGAAGTCGAAAAAGCCATTGAACTAACCGAGTTTGCTTGCTCCTTGCCCCAGTTGGTATCGGGCGAGCTGCTAGAGGTAAGCAAAGGAGTAGAATGCCGTGCCGAACGCAAGCCGCTGGGCGTGGTAGCCAGCATTGCCCCCTTCAACTTCCCGAACATGGTGCCCCACTGGACGGTGCCCAACGCCATTGCCCTCGGCAACTGCATGATCCTGAAGCCTTCGGAACAAGTGCCCATCAGCGCCGGCCGCATTGCCGAGCTGCTGAAAGAGGCCGGCCTGCCCGACGGCGTATTTAACGTGGTGAACGGCGATAAGGAAATCGTAGAAGCCATCTGCGACCATCCCGACATTCAGGCCGTGTCGTTCGTGGGCTCTACCAAAATTGCCAAAGTGGTGTACCGCCGCGCCACCAACAACCTGAAGCGCTGCGTGGCTCTGGGCGGTGCCAAAAACCATTTGCTGGTTCTGCCCGATGCTCACGTGGAAATGACGGCATCCAACGTGGCAGCTTCTATGTCGGGTTGTGCGGGGCAGCGCTGCATGGCCGGCTCGGCCATGGTGGCCGTGGGCTCCGTCGACCACATAATCGAGAAGCTCGTGGACGAGGCGCGCAACATTGTGCCCGGTAAAAATCTCGGCTCGGTTATCAGCCGTGAAGCCAAGGAACGCATCGAACGTTACATCACCGAAGCCGAGCAAGCCGGCGCGAAAGTGCTGCTCGACGGCCGCGGCGCCACCGTGGCAGGGCAGGAGGGCGGCTACTACGTGGGCGCCACCGTGGTCGACTACGTAACGCCCGACATGGCTATTGCCCGCGAAGAGGTGTTCGGTCCAGTGCTGGCCATCATCCGCACCAAGACGCTCGACGAGGCGCTGGCCATTGAAAACGCCTCGAATTACGGCAATGCCGCCGCCGTGTTTACCCAAAGCGGCGCCCACGCCCGCTACGTAATGGAAAACGCCTCGGCCGGCATGATTGGCGTGAACATCGGCGTGCCCGTGCCGCGGGAGCCATTCTCCTTCGGTGGCTGGAACGAGTCGAAGTTCGGTACCGCCGACATCACCGGGAAAAGCTCCATCGAATTCTGGACCCAGATCAAGAAGGTGACGACGAAGTGGAACCCCGAGTCGCGCACCAACTGGATGAGCTAAAAGCTAGACCGCGAATTAGCGCGTCATGCGAATCTTGGCGGCTGGAATTAAATTTTCGCTTTCCAACTAATTCCTGCATTCGTACCCGGCTGATTTCCGCAATAAGTACTGGCTGAATTTGTGATTTTTCGCTTCATGATAAAGCACGTTTAACGCGTGCTTTTAATTGCCCTTTCCCTACAACCAAAAATGGAAACATACACCGACACCGACAAGGAGCAAATCCTGCGGGATAATCTCGACCATACGCTATTTTCCTGGTCGAAACAGGCGGGTTTAAATCCTATTAGCGCCGAGCGCGCCGAAGGGGTGTACCTCTGGGACCGGGACGGGAAACGCTATATCGATTTCAGCTCCCAGCTGATGAACGTGAACATCGGCCATGGCAACCAAAAGGTAACCGAGGCCGTGGCCGCGCAAATGCGCGAGTTGAGCTACGTGTATCCCGGTATGATTACCAAGGCCCGAGGGGATTTGGGCAAGCGGCTGGCCGAAATAACAGCTCTCAACCTCACCAAAGCCTTCTTTACGCTGGGCGGGGCAGAGGCCATTGAAAACGCCATTAAGCTGGCGCGGGTGTACACCGGACGCCACAAAATTGTAACGTTGTACCAGTCGTTTCACGGGGCTTCTTACGGGGCAATGAGTGCCGGTGGCGACCCGCGCCGCTTTGCCGTGGACAGTCAGGCCATGCCCAACGTGGTGCACGTGGAAAACCCGTATTTCTACCGCTGCCCCTGGTATTCGGAAACCCCGGAACAGTGCGCCGAACGAGCCTCTGCGGCCATGGAGCGCATCATCGGCTACGAAAACCCCGGTAGCGTGGCGGCCGTGATTATGGAGGGCGAGTCGGGTACCTCGGGCTGCATTAAGTACCCGCCCGGCTACTGGAAGCGGGTGCGCGAAATCTGCGACAAGCACGGCATCCTGCTCATTGCCGATGAAGTAATGAGCGGTTTCGGCCGCACCGGCAAGTGGTTCGGCTCTGACCACCACGGCGTAAAAGTGGACCTGATGTGCATGGCCAAGGGCATTACGGCCGGCTACCTGCCGTTGGGCGCGGTAATGGTGGACGAGAAAATTGCCCAGCACTTCGACGACCGGCCTTTGCCGCTGGGCCTCACGTACTCGGCCCACCCCGTTTCCTGCTCCGCCGCAGTGGCCGTGCTCGACATTTACGAGGAGGAAAACATGCTGGAAAACGTGCAGGAACTGGGTAAATACCTCGACGCCCGCATTTGCGATATGATGGCCCAGCACCCCAGCATCGGCGACTGGCGCAACACGGGCCTGTTCGGCTGCCTGGAGCTGGTGAAAAACCGCCAGACCAAAGAACCGATGGCTCCGTGGAATGCCTCGCCCGATCAAATGGCTATCATGAACCAAGTGGCGGCCAAGATCAAGGAATTAGGCATGTACACCTTCGTGCGCTGGAACTACATTTTCATTGCGCCGCCGCTCAACATTACCAAAGACGAACTCGACGAAGGCCTCGACATTATTTCCCAGGCCCTGCGCATCGCCGACCAGCACGTGCATTAACAGCCGCAGCCCGTTCCTCACAGCCTTAATTCGCAGCATATCATGGCCGACATCGTTGAGCTGCACGAAGACGTGACCGGGTCGCGGTTGTACAACGCCGATTTGGCGCCGGTTCCGCCGCGCCTGCGTACCTGGAACAAATGGCACCTGGCAGCGCTGTGGGTGGGTATGGCCGTGTGCATTCCCACGTATTTGCTGGCCTCGTACATGATTCGGGCCGGCTTAAGCTGGCTGGAGGCGCTGGTAATCATTGCCGTAGCCAACCTCATCATCACCGTGCCCATGGTGCTGAACGGCCATGCCGGGGTGAAATACGGCATTCCGTTTCCGGTGCTAGGCCGGGCGGCGTTTGGCACGAACGGCATTCACATTGCCGCGCTGGTGCGGGCCGTGGTGGCCTGCGGCTGGTTTGGGGTGCAAACCTGGATTGGTGGCTTGGCTATTTACGCCATCTGGAATGCGGTAACCGGCCAATCGGCCACGTTCGAGTTGGATGCACCTAAGTTCGTCTGCTTCGGGGTGTTCTGGCTGATCAACATCTACTTTATCTGGAGCGGCTCCGAAAGCATTAAGTGGCTGGAGAACCTGTCTGCCCCCTTTCTAATCCTGATGGGGCTTGTGCTGATCGGCTGGGGCGTAACGCGCACCGGTGGTTTCGCCGATGTGCTGGCCCAGGGCGTTCAACTCAGCCAATCGGCTGCCGTGGTGAGGTCCGATGCCGAATTGGGGCAGTTGGTGCTGCAGCCAACGCCCTTGCACGGCGCCGACGGCCAGCCCAAAGCCACCGAATACCGGGTTATTGTACCTGCCGTAGGTGCCGGAAAGGCCATAACCACACCCTGGATGCCGGTGCAGGAAGGGCAGGCACTACCGCTGCAAAAGCTGAGTGAAAACCCGGAAAACACTTTGGCTGCCGCCGCTAACCTAAAAGTGCAGTACCGCGCGCCGGCTGCTAAGGGCGGTTACTATACTTCCAGTGAAGCCGCCGTAACCGTGGCCGGAACCGAGGCTAGTTTGGGCTCCAAACTCTGGCAATACCTGCTTTGGCTTACGGCTATGGTTGGTTTTTGGGCCACCATGTCGTTGAGCATTGCCGACATTACCCGTTACGCGGCCAGCCAGCGTGACCAGGTGGCCGGGCAGTTTTTAGGCCTGCCGGGCACTATGGTGCTGTACTCGTTCGTGGGTATTTTCGTGACCTGCGCCACCGTGCTGCTGTTCCCCGATTTGCTGGTGGCGGCCGATGCCCCCTGGGACCCGGTGTCGTTTCTGGCTCGGTTCGATAACCCGTGGGTGGTAGTGGTAGCGCAGTTGGCAATGCTGGTGGCCACGCTTAGCACCAACATTGCGGCCAACGTTATTGCTCCGGCCAATGCTTTTGCCAACCTGCTGCCCGGTCGCATCAGCTTCCGAACCGGCGGTGTGCTGGCCGGCATCATTGGCATCCTGATTTGCCCGTGGTGGCTGATGGATGAAATCAGCGGCATCCTCACCTTCATCAGCGGCTTGCTCGGGCCAGTACTGGGCATTCTGCTCTGCGATTATTTCACCATCCGCCGCCGCAACCTGAACCTGCCCGACCTCTACCGGCCGAACGGGGAGTACAGTTACGGCGGCAGCGGATTCAACCCTGCGGCTATGGCTGCCCTGGCTTTAGGCGTGGGCACCGCCTTGGTTGGGTACTGGGTGCCGGCACTGGGCTTCTTGTACACGCTGTCGTGGTTTACCGGGTTTGCAGTGGCCTACGTCAGCTATTTTCTGTTTTATCGATGGCAGGTACAAAAGCAAGGAAAAAACGTGCCTGCAATTCCAGAAGCTGCTAATTTCTGAAAGCAGCAAGGTCGGTAGGCCGAAATTGGAAATGCCGGCATTAACTGGTGGTGCTAAGGCTGTTTTTATTTAAGTAGGATAGGGAAGGTTTTAATAGTTGCATTTCGTCTTTGGAATGCCTATATTTTCCGTCTGGCTTCCCCTTTTAATTGCTATTAATGGCGTCTTTGCTCATCAAAAACGGCCGCGTAGTTACGGCCGATTCCGACAGCGTGTGCGACATCCTGATTGACGGCGAAACCATCGTTGCCATCGGGCGGGATTTGCCGGTGCAAGCCGATCAGGTCATCGACGCCACGGGCAAAATTGTGGTACCGGGCGGCATCGACCCGCACGTGCACCTGGACATGCCGTTCATGGGTACTTTCAGCTCCGATACCCACGAAACCGGTACCCGCGCTGCGCTGCACGGCGGCACCACCACCGTCATCGATTTTGTGCTGCAAAAGCAGGGACACAGCCTGCGCGAAGCCCTAACCGAGTGGCAAGGCCGCGCCACCGGCACCGCCGTGGGCGACTACGGCTTCCACATGGCCGTGACCGATTTCAACCCCAGTACCAAGGAAGAAATCAAGGACATGGTGGCCGAGGGCATTACTTCCTTCAAGACCTTCATGGCCTACAAGGGCGCGCTCATGATCGACGATGCGCAAATGGTGGGACTGATGCAGGAAGTGCGCAAACACGGCGGCTTGGTAACGGCCCACGCTACCAACGGCGACATGATTGACACGCTCATTGCCCAGCACCGGGCCGCGGGCAAGCTCACGCCGCGCTACCACTACCTCTCGCAGCCCGAAGTAACCGAAGCCGAAGCCTCCGGCCGTTTCGCGGACATTGCCAACTACACCGGCGTTAACGCCTACATCGTGCACCTTACCTGCGAGGGCGCACTCAACCAGGTGCGCCGTGCTACCGAGCGCAACCAGCGCGTGTTCGTGGAAACCTGCATTCAATACCTGTTGCTCGATGCCTCGCTGTACGGCGATGAATTTGAGGGAGCTAAATGGGTGATGTCGCCGCCGCTGCGGGAGAAAAAGGACCAGGAAACACTTTGGGCCGGTATTAATCAAGGCCTCGTGCAGGTGGTAGGAACCGACCACTGCCCCTTCATGTGGGAGCAGAAGAAAATGGGCGCCGAGGACTTCTCGAAAATTCCGAACGGCCACCCCGCTATAGAGCACCGCATGGAGCTGCTATTTTCGGAGGGTGTGAACAAAGGCCGCATCAGCCTGCAGAAATACGTGGAGATAACCAGCACCAACGCCGCCAAAATCTTCGGCATGTTTCCGCGCAAAGGCACCATCAGCATCGGTGCCGACGCGGATCTGGTGCTGTTTGACCCCGTGAAAAAACACTCCATTTCGGCCGATACGCACCACATGAACGTGGACTACTCGGGCTACGAAGGCTGGGAGCTAACAGGCAAAATAGAGACCGTGCTGCTGCGCGGCCAGGTAGCCGTGCACGATGGCGTAACCAAAGTGGAGCGCGGTTACGGACAGTTTATCAAAAGAGGCCCAACGATTTACTAACTTATAGGAGCTAGGAGTGAGAAGCTAGGAGTTAGTTCCCCTCCTCAGATGAGGAGGGGTGCCCGAAGGGCAGGGTGGTTGACAATCGTTAATCGATACCTCAACTGTTTATAGCTCTAAACTTCTAGCCCTAGCCTCACCACCCCGGCCTGCGGCCACCCCTCCTTAAAAGAAGAAGGGGAGCTAGAATTAGCTTCTAGCACACTCATCGAAACTCTTTTCCCCAACCAAATAACCGCGTACCCACAATGCCAAGAATTGTTAAATCTGGCCTGATCCAGATGAGCTTGCCGATGACCGAAGGCGAAGGCACGATTGAGGAAATCAAGGAAGCCATGGTGCAAAAGCACATTCCTTTGATTGAGGAGGCCGGTCGGCAAGGCGTTCAGATACTTTGCCTGCAGGAAATCTTCAACACCCCGTACTTCTGCCCCGGCCAGGACAAGGCGTGGTACGCTTCGGCCGAATCGGTGCCGGGCCCCACTACGGAGCGCATGGCCGAGTACGCCAAGAAGTACAACATGGTCATTATTGTGCCGGTGTACGAGAAGGAGCAGGCCGGTTTCCTTTACAACACCGCCGCGGTGATTGACGCCGACGGCACCTACCTGGGCAAGTACCGCAAGAACCACATTCCCCATACTTCCGGCTTTTGGGAAAAGTACTTCTTCAAGCCCGGGAACCTGGGCTACCCGGTGTTTCAGACCAAGTACGCCAAGGTGGGCGTGTACATCTGTTACGACCGGCACTTCCCCGATGGCGCCCGCGTGCTGGGCCTAAACGGCGCTGAAATTGTGTACAATCCTTCGGCCACGGTGGCTGGCCTCTCGCAGTATCTCTGGAAGCTAGAGCAACCCGCGCACGCGGCCGCTAACGGCTACTTCATGGGCTGCATCAACCGGGTGGGGGAGGAGAAACCCTGGAACCTGGGCCGCTTCTACGGCACCTCGTACTTCGTGGACCCACGCGGCCAAATCATTGCGCAGGCCGACGAGTACAAAGACGAGCTGCTGGTATCGGAGTTCGACCTGGACATGATTGACGAGGTGCGCGCCACCTGGCAGTTCTTCCGCGACCGTCGCCCGGAGACGTACGAAAAGCTGGTGGAGCTGTAAATGGAGCCCGAAACGCCAGCAGTACCAAGTAGAGCAGATATTATAGCCTGTTACAAAAGAGCGACTTACTGCTACGCTACGCCGTTTGTTTTGCTGCTGCTGGGCTTTGTCGTGCCTTTTGTATCTCGACTGGGCTTGCTGCTTTTGCTCCCCCTTAGTGCTGTCGGCTTATTCTTGACCTGGCGTGGTTTCCAGCTGGCCCGACGGAGTGGCGACACCGAGAAGAAAGACGTCGGCTATGCCAATCTGATTTTGGGCGTCATCCTCCTTGGGCTGGGACTGGTTGGATTAGGCCTTGCTTACATGATGGTCAGCTAACCAGCTTGAACCTGCGCTAACAGCAACAAATCATGCAGTGTAGTCGGAACATCCCGGCTGTGCTGCATAATATTCTCCTTCCTTTTCTGCAACCAAAGCCGCCTTATGGCTGAGTACCAAACTCCCACCACCGAGCAGGAGTTTGATCTGAATTTTGCTCAGATCAAGCCCCTGATGAGCAACACCGAGGCGCTGTACGAAAGCTCCCGGTGCCTGTTCTGCTTCGATGCGCCCTGCATCAAGGCCTGTCCCTCGGGCATCGACATTCCGCAGTTCATCCGGCAGATTAATACCGGCAATACCACCGGCGCGGCCAAAACCATTTACGAGGCCAACTACTTCGGCAACGCCTGTGGCAAAGTGTGCCCCACCGAGGTGCTCTGCGAAGGCGCCTGCGTGTACAACCTGAACGAGCAGAAGCCCATTGAAATCGGGCGGTTGCAGAGCCACGCCACGCGCAAGGTTATCGACAGCGGCAAAAAGCTGTTCGGACCTGGCACACCGAATGGGCGCAAGGTGGCCGTGATTGGCGCCGGGCCAGCAGGTATTTCGGCAGCCTGCGAGCTGCGGGCCTTGGGCTACGAAGTGGACGTGTTCGAGGCCAAAGCCCAGCCCTCCGGCCTGACGCTGTACGGGGTAGCTCCTTACAAAATCACCAACGCCGAGACGCTGGCGGAAATGGAGTACCTGGAGTCGCAGTTTGGCTACAAGGTGCACTACAACCAGCCCATCAACTCGCGTGAGGAACTGCAGGCGCTGGAAAAAACGTACGACGCCATCTTCCTCGGCATCGGGCTAGGGCGCACCAATGCTTTGCTGCTACCGGGGGAGGAGCGGGATAATTGCATTGGGGCCGTAGAATTTATCGAGCAGCTGCGGGTACAGCATCATCACGTGGCCGTGGGCAAAAAGGTAATCGTGCTGGGCGGCGGCAACACCGCCATGGACGCCGCCTCGGAATCGTCGCGAATGGGCGCCGAAGATGTGATTCTGGCGTACCGCCGCGGCAAGGAGGAAATGGGCGCCTACGACTTCGAGTACGACCTGGCCAAGGGCGTGGGCGTGAAGGGCCTATTCAACGTGGCCCCGGTTGAAATTGTGGGCAACGGCAAGGTGGAGGGAGTGAAATTCATTCGCACCGCTATTCAGGAAGGGCAGGTGCAGATTGTGCCCGGCAGTGAGTTTGTGGAACCCTGCGACATGGTCATTAAAGCCACCGGCCAATCCAAGCAAACCCAGTTTCTGAGCCTGATTCCCGGCCTGCAAACCGACAGCAAAGGCCGCATTGTGGCCGATGCCCGCACCGGTCAAACCACTAACCCACAGTATTTCGCCTCCGGCGACGCCCTGAACGGCGGTGCCGAAGTAGTGAATGCCGCCGCCGAAGCCAAAGTAGCCGCCCGCGGCATTCACGAGTACCTCTCCAACCAGCTGTAGCCATGCCCGATCTGTCGATAAATTTTGCTGGCATTAAGTCGCCGAATCCGTTCTGGTTGGCCTCGGCGCCGCCCACCAACTCGGGCTATCAGGTAATGAAAGCCTTCGACGCGGGCTGGGGCGGGGCAGTCTGGAAAACCTTGGGTGTGCCCGTGGTAAACGTTTCCAGCCGCTACGGCAGCGTGAACTACCGCGACAAACGCATGGTGGGTTTCAACAACATCGAGCTGATTTCGGACCGCCCGTTGGCCGACAACCTGCGCGAGATTGAGGAAGTGAAAAAGCGCTTCCCCAACCACGCCGTTATTGCCTCGCTCATGGTGCAAAGTCGCCAGGAGTGGCACGACATTGTGCGCGACGTAACCAACGCTGGCTCCGACGGCATTGAGCTGAACTTCGGATGCCCGCACGGCATGTGCGAGCGGGGCATGGGTTCGGCGGTGGGGCAGGAGCCGGAAGTGCTGCGCACCATTGTGGAGTGGGTGATGGAAGTGGCCCGCATTCCGGTGATTGTGAAGCTCACGCCCAATATTTCTGACGTAACCGAGCCAGCCCGCGCTGCCCGCGCCGGCGGCGCCGATGCCATTTCGCTCATCAATACCATTCAAAGTATTGTGGGTGTTGATATCGACCAGTTCGCGCCTTACCCGATTGTGGATGGCAAAGGCTCAAACGGCGGCTACTGCGGCCCGGCTGTGAAGCCCATTGCCCTGAACATGGTGAAAAACTGCGCCCAGGACCCCAACGTGCGTCTGCCCATTTCCGGCATCGGTGGCATCGAGAACTGGCGCGACGCCGTGGAGCATATCCTGCTCGGTGCTTCCAGCGTGCAGGTTTGCACGGCGGCCATGCACTTCGGCTTCGGCATTATTCGGGAAATGACGGCCGGACTGGAGCAGTATATGGTGGAGAAGAACTTCAACACCATCTACGACTTCGTGGGCAAGGCCCTGCCGAACGTAAAGCATTGGGAAGACCTCAACCTGAAGTATAAAGTCACAGCCCAGATCAACGAAGACAAGTGCATTGGTTGCCAGCTGTGCTATACGGCTTGCGAAGACGGCGCCCACCAAGCCATTGCCCTGCGCGAGGACTCCCGCGTGCCCGAAATCATTCAGGAAAACTGTGTGGGCTGCAACCTCTGCTCGTTGGTGTGCCCCGTGGAGCAGTGCATTACCATGGAGCGCCGCGACGACGGCACTGAGCACCTCACCTGGAAAGAGCGCACCGATGCCAACGATATTCCGGTGACCTTCAACGACCCACGCGCCGGCGGGCTGCACCATTGGGTACCCGAACCAGCCGCAGCGTTGGGCAAGGAGCGGCACAAAACCCTCCCCGGCAAAGCTCGGGCAATGGGCAGTCCGGCCTCCGCAATAGGTGCTACTCCCGACGTACTAACGCCGGGGTAGTCTCGCCTCAGCTAAAAGTTACACAAAAAGCCTCTGACGAATCTGTCGGAGGCTTTTTGTTTACACATGCTGCTTTGGGTTGATTACTAGGAAGTTGCACTCTGAAAACATCTTGCGACAATACGTCAATGGAAACACACAAACTGCACATAACGAAGTAGTATTATACTTTTTATAAAATTTGTTATAAAAAATATTGACTAAAGTAAATTGTATACGTTATTTGGTCTACTTACCAGTGCCGCTTTCCCTTACTGGCTGCACCATTCCACTCCGCACACTCCGCCCGCTGCTATGGAACGCTACCGCCACTATTCCGACGCGTCGCGCATCGTCTTGCCCCTTATTGATGTTCTGCTGATTTTCGGAGCATTCCGTGTATCGAGTTATTTCGTTAGCGGAAGTTGGTACTTCGATGGCCTCGCCACTGCTTTTTTCGCCGTATTCGCCTTGCTGTGGTGGATTCTCTCGGGTCATTACGCCAACATCTACCGCGTAGACCGGCTGATTACTTACCCCGAGAAGTTACTGTACCTCATGCGTACGTTTCTGCTGCACGCCGTGCTGCTGGGAATCGGCGCGGTGGTATTGCAGCAGTACTGGGTGTCGGCGCGCTTCCTGGTTTCCATTTACACGTTGTCGCTCATGGCGGTGGTGGGCGGCCGGTTTCTGCTGGCGTTTAGCTACCGCATGTACCTACGCCACATGGCCCGGCCCGCCAGCCGCTACGTAATTGTGGGCGCCGGCGAAAGCGGCCAGAGCCTCTACCGTTTCCTCGCCTCGCACGATCCGGTGGGCAACGAATTTGTGGGTTTCTTTGCCGATGAGCCCATGCCCCACGCGCTGCGCGCTTTGGTGCGAGGCCGTGTGGAAGACCTGAAAGCGTTTTGCCGGGTAGCCCACGTCGATGAAATTTACTTCGCCATGCCCCTCGATCAGCGGGAGCTAATCGAAGACCTATCGCACTTCGCCGATCAGCATTTTCTCTCGTTTCGCATCGTTCCCGATTTCTGCGGCACCATGCGCAAGGACGTGAACGTGTACTTCTACGACCACCTGCCCATTCTCACCATTCGGCGCGAGCCGCTCGGAATTCGTACCAATCAGCTGTTAAAGCGGGTGTTCGACGTGGCTTTTTCCCTTACGGTTATTTGCACGGTATTCCCGTTCATTTTGCCGCTGCTGGCCTTGCTTATTAAACTGGACTCGCCGGGCCCGGTGTTCTTTAAGCAGCTGCGGCCGGGCAAGCGCAACCAGCTGTTCCCGTGCTACAAGCTGCGCACCATGCGCACCGACCACGGCAAAACCGAGCTCCAAGCCACCAAAGGTGACGCCCGCATTACCCGCATTGGGAAGTTTCTGCGCAAGTCTAACCTCGACGAGCTGCCGCAGTTCTTTAACGTGCTGTTCGGGCATATGTCGGTGGTCGGACCGCGGCCCAACATGGTGTCGCAGTTGGAGGAATACTCCAAGCACATTACCCAGTACCACTTGCGCCACGCCGTAACGCCCGGTATTACCGGCTACGCCCAGGTGAACGGCTACCGCGGCGAAACCCGCGAGGCCGGGACCATGGAAAAGCGTGTGGAATACGACCTGAAGTACATGGAAAACTGGTCGTTCGGGCTCGATATGAAGATTATTGGTCAAACCGTGTGGAACATGGTAAAGGGCGAAAAAAACGCCTATTAAGTACTCCTTCCTGTTCCCCGCCGGCCTCAGATACTGGGATGGTCTGGGGAGCGAAACCATCGGAATGGCAGACCTTCTCCTGGATAGCAAGCTGTTTGGCGCAGTTTGTAGGAGTGGGGATGCTGCGCAACCGTAGCCGCCGTTGGTGGAGCAGCGGGCTGCAACTGCGTCGAGGGTTTCGCTCTCCAACCATCTCACTTACCGTTCCCTCCTCCACCTATTTGCCGTGCTTCCCCGCCATCAAGTTTTAGGCACCTGGATTTCCACCGGTCCGCCTGCCTCCTTTGTCGACGCCGTTTTGCAGCTGGGCGCCGCCCGCTCGTCGGCCTACGTGTGTTTTGCTAACGTGCACATGGTAGTGGAAGCGCACCGCCAGCCCGATTTCGGACGGGTGGTGAACCAAGCCACCGTAGTAGCTCCCGATGGTAGTCCCGTGGCTGCCGCGGTGCGCTGGTTTGGCGGGCCACGCCAAGAGCGAGTGGCTGGCATGGATGCCCTTCCAGCGTTGCTGGAGGCTGCCGCCGAGCGCGGCCAATCGGTTTATTTCTACGGCACCACGCCCGAAGTGCTGGCTGCCTTGGAAGCCCGGGCCCGCCACGAGCTACCCCAACTCCGCATTGCCGGCAGCTACTCGCCGCCCTTCCGGCCTCTTTCCGACGCCGAAGACGCGGAGATAGTAGCCCGCATCAATGCCGCCGACCCCGATCTGCTGTTTGTGGCCTTAGGCTGCCCGCGCCAGGAGCAGTGGATGGCGGCGCACCAAGGTCGTATTCGGGCCTGTATGCTTGGGGTAGGCCAGGCTTTTCTTACCTACGCTGGCCTGGAACGCCGCTTGCCTGTATGGGCGCGCCGATTGTGGCTGGAATGGGCCTTTCGGCTGTGGCTGGAGCCGCGGCGGTTGTGGCGACGCTATCTGCTCACCAATTCACGCTTTATCTGGCTGATGCTGCGCAGCATGGGCTCACTGCATCCGAAAACTTAAGCACGGTAGTATTTTATATTATATAATGAAAACAAGTTGATTTATACTTTAAATAATTTATTATTTAGATATTTATAAGAATTTTATAATAAAATATATCTTTAGTTATTGAACGGCGTCGTCAGATCAAGCCTTGGGTTTGCTGCTTCACTCCAATTATTTCAGCTGACTTACTCCACCTCTCCACTACATAACTATGAAAGCGGTAATTCTGGCGGGCGGCTACGGCACCCGCATCAGCGAAGAAAGCGGGGTACGACCCAAGCCCATGGTTGAAGTAGGCGGCCGTCCTATTCTGTGGCACATTATGAAGTTGTACGCCCACCACGGCATTCGTGAGTTTGTGGTGTGCTGCGGCTACAAAGGCCACATGATCAAGCAATACTTCGCCGATTACTTCCTGCACAACGCGGACGTAACGTTCCAGATGGACCGCAACGAAATGCAGGTGCACCGCACCAATGCCGAGCCGTGGCGGGTAACCCTGGTAGACACCGGCCAGGAAACCATGACCGGCGGCCGCTTGCGCCGCGTGCGTGAGCATATTGGCAACGAAACGTTTTGCATGACCTACGGCGACGGCGTGGGCGATATTGACATTCGCGAAGCCGTGCGTTTCCACCGGCAGCAGGGCGTACTGGCTACGCTCACGGCAGTGCGCCAGCCCGGTCGTTTCGGGGTGTTTAACCTTTCCGAAACCGATTCTGCCATTCACTCTTTTACCGAAAAGCCCGAAGGCGGCGAAACACCCTGGATTAACGGCGGCTTTTTTGTGCTGGAACCCGGTGTGTTCGACTACCTCGAAGATGATCAAACCATTTGGGAAAAAGCCCCCCTGGAACGCCTCGCCATAGCCGGTGAGCTGGCCGCGTACCGCCACGATGGTTTCTGGCAACCCATGGACACCCTCCGCGACCGAAACCTGCTGGAAGACCTTTGGCAGCAAGGAAAAGCCCGCTGGAAAGTGTGGAGCAACGACCCCGAACCCCTGCACGAAGACCCGGTACTGGCCGAAATTCTCGCCACGCCAGTGCAGGCCCGCAGAGGCGAACGGGTTGCCACGCCCACCGTAATGCCGCTCGATTAAAGCCCGTTGCTGATTGGCTACGGCGCTTAACGGCCCGCTGTCAACTTCCGGCGGCGGGTTCGTCCGTCCTTTTTCGTTGTCTATCTTTTCGTTGCCATGATCTTTTTTGAAACGGAGCTGGCCGGCGCATTCATTATTGATGTGGAGCGCATGGCCGATGAGCGGGGTTTCTTTGCCCGTTCCTGGTGCCAGGATGAGTTTGCCGCCTACGGTATTACGGCCGCGCCCCTGCAAGCCAACCTGTCGTCGAACCCGCGGCGCGGTACCTTGCGCGGCATGCATTACCAGCTGCCGCCCCATGAGGAAACCAAGCTGGTGCGCTGCACCCGCGGCGCCATTTACGATGTCATTATTGACTTGCGTGAAGAATCACCCACGTACGGGCAGTGGCTGGGCATAGAACTCACCGCCGAGAGCTTCCGCATGCTGCTGGTGCCAGGACGTTTTGCCCACGGCTTCGTCACCCTGAAAGACGACACCGACGTGTTTTACCAAGTCTCGGCCAAATATGCGCCCGGCTTTGAGCGCGGCATCCGCTGGAACGACCCCGCATTCGGGATTGAGTGGCCCCTGCAGCCGACCTTGGTTTCTGAGAAAGACCAGCGGCACCCGAATTTCAACCTCCTCGTGCATCATTAGCAAGTACTGAATATCAACTATCACACACCACGAAAACGCCCCGTGCTATGTGCAGCACGTGGCGTTTTCGTGGTGTGTGATGTAGTGCCGGCTTACGAAGCCACGGTGCTGGCTACCGTAGGGCGGTGCAGTTCCGGAAAAACGTAGCGGAAATCGAAGAGGCGTTTGGTAGTTAGCAGCTCCTTGTTCTGCTTGAACTCGGGCCAGCTGGTGAGCAGCACCAGCTCGTCGGCTTGGGCTACTACGTCTTCCAGGGAATTAGCATAGGCAATGGGGAGGTTGTACTCCTGCTGAAACACCTCGTTGGCCATGGGGTCGTAGGCCACGATGTTGGTGTAGCCTTTGGCCAACAGTTTCTCGATAATAAACTTGCTGGGACTGAGCCGCACGTCGTCGGAGCCGCTTTTGAAAGCCAGGCCCAGGATACCAATTCGGCTTTCGGGCCGAACGGCAGCCGTGATTTTGTCGGCCACGAAATCCTTCACTTCCTCATTAATCCGGAGGTTGCCTTCCAGAATGTGAGGCGTGAACCCGTGTTCCTGGGCAATGCTGCTGAGTGCTGCCGTGTCTTTGGGCAGGCAGTAGCCGCCGTAGCCACAGCCGGGGTACACGTAGCTGGCCATGGAAGCGGGGGCGCCGGTCCAGCGTTTGTCCTGGTGCAGAATCTTGAAGGCACCGGCCACGTCGATGTTTCCGATGTGGTCGGCGACCATGGCCATTTCGTTCGAGAAGCTGATAAGCGTCGACAACAGCGTGTTCGAGAGGTACTTGATAAACTCTGCCGAGTTGTAGCTTACGTAGTGAATGGGCGCGTTGAAGGGCAGGTAAACCTGGCTCAATAGCTCTTTCGACTGCTCGTCTTCCACGCCAATCACCACGCGGTCGGGCTGCATGAAATCGTCCCAGGCGTAGCCCTCACGTAAAAACTCGGGGTTCGAGGCCAGGCCGATGGGCTTGTGGTACTGCCGGTTCAACTCGTCTACATAAGGCTTCACCTTGGTGGCTACCGTGGAAGGCGGCACCGTTGATTTGGTCACGATAACCTTGAATTCCCCGTCGCTGGCTTCAAATACCTGCTTCACGGCTTCCAGCAGGTAACCGAGGTTGGCGCTGCCATCGGGGTTGCTGGGGGTGCCCACGCACACAATGATGATTTTGCTGTCGTTCACCGCCTCGGCCAGCGGGGCATCGATGATGAAGTTCTGGCCGAGCTCTTCGCGCAGGGCTTCGTCGAGGTGGGGTTCGTAGAACGGCACTTCGTAGCGGCGGATCTTGGCCATCCGCGGCTCGTTCACGTCAAAGCCGTACACCTTGAATCCTTTTTTGCTGAACCCGAGGGCTGTGGTGAGGCCCACGAAGCCAAGTCCGAGTACCGTTATCATGCGAGTTGACCGTTGGTGAGGTGGAGGAAATTCAGGTAGCGGCGGATGCCGTCTTCTACCCGTACGCTGGGGTTGTAGCCGAGCACGGTGCGGGCTTTGGTGAGGTCGGGGCAGCGCCGGTTGGGGTTGTCGGTCAGGTATTCCTGATCAGCGGATTTACTGAAGAAAATGTGGCCTTGATAACCGAATATTTCTTTGCCTTCGCGGTTAAATATTTCGGCAAATTCCCGCACCGATAACTCGGGCTGATCCATGCCAATATTAAACACGTCGAATTTGCCGTGCAGCATTACTTTGAGGTAGCCGGTAATGGCATCGGAAATGTAGCAGAACGTACGCGTGGGCGTGCCGTCGGATAATATTTCCAGGTCCCGGCTTTCTACCACGGCTTTGGCGAAATCGGCAGGTAGGCGTTTGTCGTTGATATTCATGCCCGGCCCGTAATTATTGAACGGCCGCGCAATGCCAATGGCCATGTCGTATTTCTGGGCGAAGAGGTAGCAGAGCGTCTCGCCGAAGCGCTTGGCTTCGTCGTAGCAGGCCCGGGGGCCAATGGTAGCTACATTGCCGCGGTAGGTTTCGGGCGTGGGAATGAACTCGGGGAACGGGTCGCCGTAGATTTCGCTGCTCGAAAAAAACAGGAAACCGCGCAACTTTTTCTCGGCGTAATAATCCAGCAGCCGGCGCAGGCCGGTAATATTGGCGTCAACAGTTTCGAGGGGGTAAATGCGGTAAAACGTAGGCGACGCAATGGACGCCATGTGAATAATAAAGTCGGCATTCTCAGCGCCTGGAATATCGGCTACCGAATCTGTAATAACGTTGAATTCGTGGAGCTTAATTACGTCGGGGTTGCTGGCAACTAATTGGTTCAGCCAGTCTTTGGTGCCGGTTAGAAAATTTTCCAGCGCAATAATTCGTTTGATATGCAGCTCCTCGGCGTAATGCGCGAAAAAGTGCATGAAATAGTAGCCCAGAAAGCCACCGCAGCCCGTGAGCAGAACGGTAGAATTGCGCAGCTTATTGATTTCGTGGGGGCTCAGGTTTTCATAGATGGCCAGCATGTCTTCCCGCAAAATGCGGTTGTCGACCTGGGGCGCTAGGGCTTCAATCATGGCGCAAAGGCAAATAGGTGGAGGGGAAGTAGCCGTCCGTTAGGCCAAAACTGCTTTGGCTTGCAGCTCGGGAAAAAACAGGGCGTTTTGTTCGCGGTAAAGGCGCTGCACCAGGTTATCGGGCGGCAGAATCACGTCGTCGAAGGTGAGGGCGTGGTCGCGTGGGAGGTCGTGCTTGAGCACGCAGCCTTCGGCCAGGCCCACGGGCAGCAGGTTTTCCAGGCGGGCGGTTTCGGCGTTTTCGCACTGCCCGTAGGTGTGGTAGCCACCCAAGCCATCAAGTGTCTGTCCGGCTTGCAGCGGCGTTTTGGCCAGGGTAATTACCTCCACTACCGGTCCGCCCAGCGGCGCCATAATAATGTCCTGGAACAGCACCATGCGGGCAATGGACATCGGAATTTCGGCGTAAATGAGGTGGTAGGGCGTGTAGAAGCTGTACAGCGGGCCGGGGCCCAGCTTGCCGTACTCGAGGTAGTGCTTGGTTTTGGGGTCGTCGGTGGTGGCGTACACGAACACGCCGGGGCCGGGCTTGGGGCCCACCACGTAGTCCACAATGCCGCCGAGGCGCTTCAATTCGTCTACATCGTAGCGGTCTACCATGTCGTCGATGTGGCCGTCGTGGGTGTAGCCGAGCATACCGCGCTGGGCCACGCCCATGCCGGTGGCGTTGGCCACGCAGGCCTGCTCAATGGAAATCTTGGTACCGTCGGCAAAGCAGGTCACCATTTCGGGCGTGAGCTGCCAGCGGGCGGCGAAACTGGCTTGCGTGGTGGGGTTGCGGTAAAAATCCTGCAGCCCTTTGATGTTGCCGCACAGCAGCGGCGTCAGCCCCAGGCCCTTCACAAACCGGTACAGGTTCATGATAACGCCGGGCTGGTCGCCGTCGCAGCCGCTGAGCATTACGCCGGCTTTGTCGGCGTACACTTTCAAAATGGGCCCGATGGTGGCGTCGACTTCGGGGTTGAACATGAGCACGTGCCGCTTGTGCTCAATGGCTTTCATGATGAGGTTGGCGGCGTAGTGAATGGTGCCGGTGCATTCCACCAGCAAATCCAAGCCCTCCACTTCGCACAGAAGCTCGGCATTCGAGGTGACGGCAAAACCGCCCCCGGAAACACAGGCTTGCAGCGAGGCTAGATCAGAGCATTCCTGCGCTGTGTGGCCGGTATACTCGAAGGCTTCGTGGGCTTTGCTGAGGGTGCGGTTGGCAATAACAGCCACTTCCATGCCCGGCGTGTAGCGCATGACTTGGTTGACCATGCCTTTGGCCATTTCGCCGGCGCCCCACAAACCCACCCGAATGGGCTTACCGGCTTGCTGCCGGGCTTTTAGCGCGGTATCAAGAATGAACATGTGAAAATAAAAATGAGGTGGAGGAACTCTTGTCGATCTGGCTTATGGCTGATAATGTACTATTATTAATATGATTATTGATAAAAATGGGTGTTTAAAAATTGGCTGCAGCATATGGATAAGAACGCAGTGCCGGCGTGCTTTACGCTGACGCAGCCACTGTGTGTAGTTGCTGGATAATGGCAGCCGGAAGTGTTGGCTGAACAGTGAAGGCAGCAGGCTGCCATCCGCGGGCCGCCCGGGTCTGTATCTGTCGCCGGGCATTCCATGCCGCACGCCAGTTACGCCACAGGTAGCTGTAGGCTCGCAACGAGCGAGGTTCCAGCAGCAGCGCAAACAGCAGAATAGCTACCTGGCGCGGCAAAGCGCGTAACCACAAGCCCGGAAGCTGCTGGGGCGTGGGATTTTTTAGCAGCAACAGCAATTGGTTTTTTACTGCGTCGGCTTTCATGGCGCCGTTCAGGCGCAGGCGCAGGCGCAGATCCGAAGGGCGGAAGTGGCGTGGGTGTAAGGCGTGGCACTGCGTGGCCAGTACTGTGCGCCACCCGTAAAGTTGGCTGCGCCAGGATATGTCCCAGTCTTCTTTGTGCGCAAAGAAGCGGGCGTCGAAGAAAGCGCCTTCCACGCGTAAGTCGTCGATAAAGCGGCGGCGGTACAGGGGTAGGGCGCCGTCGGCGCCGGGCACATCCTCCACTTTGGCCGCAAACCGAACGCTGCTCAACGGCCGGCCGTGGTGACGCAACGCAAACCGGCCACCGGGCAGCGCCACCATGCCCGCCGAGTCCACGACCGGGTCGACATCGGTAGACTGCAACAGCACGCCACACACCGTGCCGATGCGCTCATCGGAGTGCAGCACGGCCAAGGCGCGGGCCAGGTAATCGGGCGGCAGCACCACATCGGGGTTTACCAGCAGCACGGCATCGGATTCCGTGCGGTCGAGCACGTAGTTATGGCCGCCGCAAAAGCCGGTGTTTTCGGGTAAGGGGTGCAGCTGAATGCGGGTATCGGTGGCGGCAAGGGCGGCCACGCGGGCGCAGGTATCGTCGGTAGAGGCGTTATCGACCACCCATACCGTGAAGCCCGCGTGAGTTTGGGCCAGTACCGACTGCAGGCAGTCTTCGATGCTGTCGGCGCTGTTCCAGGTAACGATGGAGAGCAGAGTCATGGCAGAAGTGGACTGTGAGCAGAGGAAGGATTCCACTCGGGGTTAAAGGGGAGGCAGGGTCACGGCTTGTCTTGGCCGTAAAGCCGTTTCGTTAGGCCGTAGCCGCTACCGCTTCATGAAGCTGGAGCAAGTCCAGCTGCCGGCGCAACTCTTCAATGTTTACCGTCAGATCTTCACGGCGCGCGTCGCCCAGATCCGTGGCTGGCCGCAGGTTCGGGCACACCATCCAGTGGTAATCGAGGCCTACCCGAGACGAAAGCTCGAGGAAATCGGGCACTACGAAGCCCTGCGGAAACAGCTCTAGCAGGGGCGTGCCGGGGGCGCAGAATACCAGGTTGGTCATGCCCGCGCCTACCGTAGACACAATGGCCCGGGCGCCGGCAAACAGCTCTACCTTATCGGCAAAACTCATGGGGCTGAGCACGTAGGTTTCGAAGCCGTACTGGCTCAGCAAATCCTCCACAGCGTCCTTATTCAGTACCTGACGGGTATCGGCGTCGCGCCGACTGATGTACACCAGCGGACTGAACTTGCGCTCCTGCCCCAAGGGCAAAGGAGCCGGCTGGTAAGCTGCTTTCAGAAAGTCGCAGGCCCAGCTGGGGGTGTGGGCGCCGTTTCCGCGTACCGGCGAGGTTACCAGCAGTCGATCGGCCTGCACGTGGCGGTGCGTGGCAACATCGATAAGCTGTTCGGGGCGGATGCCCAGCGCCACCAGCGTTTCCTGCACGAAGCGAAGCTGCCGGTCGTACACCAGAAAGTAATCGACGCTTTTCAGCTGGCCGGTTTCTTTCAGCAAATGCAGCCGCGGTACCGAGTCAATCATCCAGTGGTAGTAGTTGCCAATGGCCGCACCGCCGCCCGACAGCAGGCTGCACACGGTGCCATTTATGCGCTCGGGCTCCAGGAAGTAGCTCTGCCGAAAAATGTTGTTGTCTTCGGGCTGAATGGTGTCCCAGGTCTTGTTCGTGTATTGAAACGAGGCGTCGCCCACCAGCTTGTTATCGGCCGATATAACCGCCACGCTGTCGTTGTTATCGGCATACACGCGGCCTTGGCGTAATTCCAGCACAAACGCCGCGGGAACTGCTTCCTGACGATTGGGCTTGCTGTGCAGGCTGCCGCCGTACGTGGAGGCCTGCTCATAAAAAGCGTCGGGCATATTCAGATACGAGGTGTGCGCCGGTATTACCTCATAATAGCTAGCGCCGCTGTTGGGCAGCGTGGCCAGCTGGCGGCTGCTGGAGTGCACACCCACAGGGCGGTACCGCCGGTTATAGGGAACCAGTTCGCGAAGGATACGCCCGGCTCGGCGTTGCGCGCGGTGTAGTACGTGGTGCATAGCTCAGAAAGGGAAGTGGACGGGAAACTAATACGTCGGGCTAACCGGGTATTATGACAGCACAGGCGCATTGGCCAGCGAGGTGGCCTCGGCCAGTACCTGGCGCACACCCTCGGTAAGCTCAATGCGGTGCTTCCAGCCCAAAGCGTGGAGTTTGCTTACATCCAGGAGCTTGCGCGGGGTGCCGTCGGGTTTGCTCGGGTCGAACACCAGGCGCCCGGTAAAGCCGGTGAGCTGCGCCACCAGCTCGGCCAGCTCCCGGATGGTGAGGTCCTGGCCGGTGCCCACGTTCACCGGTTCGCGGCCGTCGTAGTGCAGCAGCAGGTGCAGGCAAGCGTCGGCTAGGTCGTCGACGTGCAAAAACTCGCGGCGCGGCGTGCCCGAGCCCCACACTTCCACCTGCGGCATGCCCAGTTGCACGGCCTCGGTGAACTTGCGCAGCAGGGCCGGCAATACGTGGGAGCTGTGCAGGTCGTAGTTGTCGTTCGGGCCGTAGAGGTTGGTGGGCATGGCCGTGATGAACGAGCTGCCGTGCTGGTCGCGGTAGGCCTCGCAGAGCTTCAGGCCCGCTATTTTGGCCAGGGCGTACGGTTCGTTGGTGGGCTCCAGCGGCCCCGTTAAGAGGTATTCCTCCTTAATGGGCTGGGGCGCCAGCTTGGGGTAAATGCACGAAGACCCCAGGAACAACAGCTTGCGCACGCCGTGGCGGTGGCTGGCCCCAATCACGTTGCACTGAATCAGCAAGTTGTCCTGCAGAAAGTCGGCGCGGTAGACGTTGTTAGCCTGAATGCCGCCCACTTTGGCGGCCGCCAGCAGCACGTACTCGGGCTGCTCGGCGGCAAAAAACTGCTCCACGGCGGCTTGGTTGCGCAAGTCCAGTTCCTGAGAGGTGCGCAGCAACAGGTTGGTGTAGCCGGCGGCGCGCAAACGGCGCACCAAAGCCGAGCCCACCATGCCGCGGTGGCCGGCGATGTAAATTCGGGCGGTAAGATCCATTGGAGAACGATGAGGTGGAGAGGCTGAAAAGCCGCACAGGCGGTAGTTGCTACTTGGCAGTGCAGTCACCGTATGACCTGGCCGCAGAAAGTAGGCGTGCCCTATTCGTAGTAATTCAGTACCTGGTGACCGGCTTCCCGCAGGGTGGCGTCGCGGCGGAAGAGCTCCAAATCGGCCTGTACCATGTCGGCCACCAGCGCCCCGAGGTCGTAGCGCGGTTTCCAGCCCAGCTTTTCGTGCGCCTTGGTGGGGTCGCCGATGAGCAGCTCCACTTCGGTGGGGCGGAAGTAGGCGGCGTCCACGGCCACCACCTCCTGGCCCAGCGGCAGCTGAAACTCGGGGTTGTGGCAAGCTACTACGTGGCCTGTTTCGTCGGCGCCTTCGCCAAAAAACGTCAGCTCAATGCCCAGCTCGCGGAAGGCCTGGCGCACGAAGTCGCGCACGGTGGTGGTGACGCCGGTGGCAATAACGAAGTCCTCGGGCTGGTCCTGCTGCAGCATGCGCCACATGGCCTCCACGTAGTCCTTGGCGTGGCCCCAGTCGCGCTTGGCGTCCAGGTTGCCCAGGTACAGCTTGTCCTGCAGGCCCAGGGCAATGCGGGCGGCGGCCCGCGTGATTTTGCGCGTCACAAACGTTTCGCCGCGGCGCGGGCTTTCGTGGTTGAACAGGATGCCGTTGCAGGCGTACATGCCGTAGGCCTCGCGGTAGTTCACCGTAATCCAGTAGGCGTAGAGCTTGGCCACGGCGTACGGGCTGCGCGGGTAAAAGGGCGTGGCCTCGCTCTGCGGGACCTGCTGCACCAGCCCGTACAGCTCGGAGGTGGAGGCCTGATAAATGCGCGTTTTGTGGGTAAGGCCCAGAATGCGAATGGCCTCGAGCAGGCGCAGCGTGCCCACCCCGTCCACGTCGGCCGTGTACTCGGGCGTGTCAAAGGACACCTTCACGTGCGACATGGCCCCGAGGTTGTAAATCTCGTCGGGCTGCACTTCCTGCACGATGCGGATCAGGTTGGTGGCGTCCGACAGGTCGCCGTAGTGCAGCACAAAACGGATGTCCGGCTCGTGCGGGTCCTGGTAGAGGTGGTCGATGCGGTCGGTGTTGAGCAGGGAGCTGCGGCGCTTGATGCCGTGCACCTCGTAGCCCTTGCTCAGCAGCAGTTCGGCCAGGTAGGCCCCGTCTTGCCCGGTTATACCGGTAATGAGTGCGCGCTTCATACGAGTGGTGGAGTAGTGGAAGATGGCGAAATTGGCTTTCTTAGAACTTTGCCATCAAATAATTGTATTTATAACTGTAATTCCAATAGTAGTGTCCGATTAATTTAAATAAATTATTTCAATAGTTATATTATTAAGATAAAGCACAAAAAAAGACCCGGCCGCTTGCGCAACCGGGTCTGGTAGACCGTGGTGGAGGACGGTCTGACGGAAGGTTTACTTCCGCAACTGAATGGTTTGGCCGCTGAGCGAGCCTGTAAGAATGCGCAGAACGTAAAGGCCAGTGGGCAAGGCGGTAACGTTAAGCGTAGCCGTACTGCTGCCAGCCGAGGCCGCTACGTTGCTGCGCTGCACCTCAATGCCCGAGCCGTTGTAGAGTGCCAGGGTTACGGTTTCGGCTTGGGCCAGCGTGAGCATTACGTTCAGCTGATCCACGAACGGGTTAGGGTAAGCCTGCACCGTGGCACTGGAAATGGTAACGGCCGTGGTGCGGAACACCTCAATGCCCGACAGGTTCATGGCGCCGCCGCTGCTTAGCAGTGAAATAGTGCCGTTGGATACCGTGGTGGCAAACGGCCCGAACTTTCTCCAGCTACCGGCCGAGCCGCTGTTGTGGTTGCTCACTACGGTCTGGCCGTTCAGGCTCACGCTAAAGGTTTCGGCGTTATTGTCTTCCCAGGCATAGAACGACACCTCGTAGGTACCGGCCGGTACGTTGGTCAGGGTGTAGTTCAGGCGGTTGCTCCACACAAACGAGCGAATCATTTCGGTGCGGGCGGCGTCGGTGGCGGGCACCAGCGTTACACTTGGCGCCGTCAGGCGGGAGCCTTGAACCGTTACGTTCGCGGGCGCAGTGCCGGCTTCGTAGCTGATGCCGTCGATGGTGGTAGCCGCGCCGTTCACGTTAATGGCACGGTAGAGCGAGCGGGTAGTGGTGGGCGTGGTGGGGGTAGTGGGCGCGGTAGTCGTGCTGCTGCGGAAAATTTCCAGGCCCGAAAGGTTCACATGGCCACCCGATGTGGTGATGCGCAGGTTGCCATCGGTTACGTTGGCCGCGAAGGGACCCAGCCGCCGCCACGTGCCAGCGGAACCGCTGTTGTAGTTGCTGAGTACCGTTTGTCCGCCAATGGCAATGCTGAACGTTTCGGGGCTGTTGTCTTCGAACACGTGCAGGAACACGCTGTACGTACCGTTCGGAACGCTTCCAATGGTGGCGCGCAACGGAGCATCGTAAATGAAAGAGCGAATCATGCCCGAACGGGTCGCGTCGGTAGAAGGCACAAGGGCCACGTTGGGGTTCACCAAAGCGGTGCCGCTGATCTGCACGTTAGCGGCCGTAGCGCCTGCTTCCCAAGTGTTTCCGTCGAGGGTAATGGCCGGGCCGTTTACGTTTATGGCGCGGTAAAGCGTGGAGCTGCCCGAGGTAGGGGGCGGGGTAACAGCCGTTTGTACCGTTACCGTCACCGGCGCTGAGGAAGTAGAAGCTCCGGCGTTGTCGGTGGCTTTGGCCGTGAGGCTTAGCGTACCAGCCGCTACGGTGGCGTAGCTCAGGGTGTAAGGCGCAGAGGTGTCTTCGCCCAGCTTGGTAGCACCGTTAAAGAACTCCACGCGGGCAACCGTGCCATCGGCATCGGCAGCCGTAGCCGCTAGCGCCAGGGCCTGGCCAATTGTTACCGTGCTGGCGGCCGGGCTCGTGAGGCTAACCGTGGGCGCCTGGTTGGTGGGAACGGTTGGGGCCGTGCCCGAACCGTTAGCGCCCACCGTAATGCCGTTCTGCTGCAATTTTTGCTGCCACAGGGTGAATTCATTGGCTTCGGTCTGAAGCGTAATGGGGTTGGGCAGGTGGGTGGTGTTGGTGCAGGGCGTGCAGTTGCCGTAGCTCAGGTCGTGGCGGTCGGGGAAGGGTACCGTGTAGCCGGGGTTACGGAAGCCGATGGTGTTGTGCTCCACGCGGTTGTTAAAGAAAACCGTGCTGGGCTTCTGGTACGCGTTAAAGATGGACGTAGCCGCGTACACTGCCCGCATGGGCGAGCCATCGGGGAACAGGGCGCTGGTCACCATGCGGTTGTGGTGATAATACACGTCGTGGCCCGCGGCAATGTTCATCGAGGCGTTCGACGTAGCCACAAACTGGTTGTTGTAGGCGTGCAGAAATGCGGTGGTGGTAGCGGGCGTCGAGCCGTCGCCGTCGGTGGTAATGCCCGTACCCGAGTAGCTGTTCATGGTAGCCGGGTAGGGGTATGCGCCTTTAATAAAGTTGTCGTGCACCCGCGCCGGGCTGGTAGCGGTACCCGAGGAATTCCAGAAGTTGATGATGTCACCCGTTGCCGATTCGTTCGGGGTGTTAATCACTTCGTTGAAGGCCACGACGATGTTGGCAATGCCCTGCACCGTGTTAAATCCGATGAAGCTGCCGTTGTATTCCTGCGCCGTGCCGCCGATTTGGTTGCGGAAGCGGCCGTCGATGTTCTTGGCTTTGTTGTAACGAACCGTCACGGTTTGGTTGGCCGAACCGTCGCCGGTCCAGCGGTACACCACAATGCCGCAGGTGTGCTCCATGTAGTTATACTCGGCCGTTAAGCGACGGCCGTCGTTCATGGCAATGAAACGACCCCGGTGGCGGTTGTCAACCGTGGGCGTCAGGCCGTAGCCCTGGGTGTTGCGCACGGTAAGGTCGGCGCCGCTACCGCCCGAAATAAGGTCGCCGGCGCTGGCAATGATGCTGTTTTGAATGATAACCGGCTGCGTAGTGGCAATGCGAATAGCCGGTACATTGGTGTCGTTGCTGCGATAATTGCCCGAATACGTACCGCCTTGGGTAATCGTGATGGGGCCCTGAAACGTTACATTAGGAACTTGTTGCGCCCACGCACTAAGCGGGGTGGAAAACAAGCTTACTACTACCAACAGCACTTGCGCCATCAACGGCAGAAAGCGTGTACCAGAGGTTTCACGGTCGAACCGCGGCCGGAGGATTCCAGAGGTTTTTTGCATTCTGTTTGTTTGTGAAAAGAGCCCTATCTAGGGTTGGTTGCGGATGCTCCTGCCGATAAGTCTATTATTACCGACCGAGCAAGTTCTTTTTGTGCAATCAGCTGATTTCAGCCTCTATGCTCTGTTGCTGCATTCAGTGGCAGCACAACGCCCGCAAGCTGCGGCTGTTTGGCAGTTGGTCTCACACCCGGGTTTGTGAGGGTACTGCAACAAGCAAGCGGTAGGATTGGGCGTTGAAGGCAGAAAACAAGGTTTTTACTCAACTACACGTGCCAACATCACGGAGCGTACGGTGCTGAGGCACCTGGCTCACTCTCTCTTCTAAGGATGCAATCCAAAACGCGGCAAGCCGACTATTCAGGGCATTTTTAGAAAAAAGTAACTGATTGGTTTATGTAAATAATCCTAAATCAGTACCGAGGGTTCGTTACAAATGTATAAAAAAATGAGAAGATGCAATGGGTGCGCAAATTTTTTTTAAATATGACGTTTCCTAGTAGAGTTTTTGCTATTTCTGCGCATACGGCGCTGGCTAAACCTGAGGCGGCTTTTTGATTGCCTCATTTAGGGCCGGACTTCGAAAAAAAAAAGAATAAAAAAAGCGCCCTTGTGGGGCGCTGAAAATGAAGAGGTTGTAAAACAAGGCTGTTGCTTTTCGTTTTTAAGGGCATTGAAAACGCCTGCTAATTTGCGCAAGGCAGCCTGAAGAGGTCAAAGTTAATAGCACGAAAGCTTGGCTACAGCCGTAGTAATCTACATCAAAATCCATAAGGATAATAGTACCTATCAAAGGCTGGTGCAAGACGCTAGGTTCCAGGTAATGCCTCCTGTATCCATTGCTGCTTCATTTGGTTGAATCAGGAAAAATTACATTTAATGCTCAGTGCTGGTACGTCAGTACTGGCACGGGTGTGCCCCGCCTTTTTGCGGCTAAAAGCGGCCTGCCGATCCTGCCTAGACTGTAGTTAGTACCGCACTATATCGTGCGTGGTATCGGGGCCTACCTGCAGGGCTTTGCGCTGCAGCTTCCGTTGCCACATCACCCACTCGGCACGTTCCGTGTCCAGGGTAATGGGATTGGGGAGGTGGGTATTCTCTTCGCAGGGCGTGCAGTTCTCGAAGCTCAGGTCGTGGCGCTCGGGCAGGGGCAGCTGGTAGCCCGGGTTGCGGTACCCGATAACGTTATGGTCGATGCGGTTGGCAAAGAACACCGTGGAGGGCTTTTTATAGAAGTTGAAAATGGAAGTGGCCGCGTACACGGCTTTCAGCGGGGTTCCATCGGGCAGCAGGGCGCTGGTTACCATGCGGTTGTGGTGGTACCGAATGTGGTGCCCAGCGGCAATGTTCATGGCGGCGTTGCAGGTGCTCACAAACTGGTTCTGATACGCATCGAGGTAAGCGGTGGTGGTAAGGGCCGATTCCCCGTCGCCGTCGGTGGTCATGCCGGAGCCGGTGTAGCGGGGGCCGTTGGCCGGGTAGGGGTAGGCTCCCTGCACGTAGTTGTTATGGAAGCGCATGGGGCTTTGGGCCGTGCCGGAGGAGTTGTAGAAGTTCACCACGTCGCCGGTGCTGCACTGGTTGGGCTCGTTCACCACCTCGTTGTAGCTAATGTCGATGTTGGCAACGCCGCGTACCTGGTTCAAACCCAGAAAGCTGGGGGTGGCATCAGCCCCGCCGTTGCGGTGCCGCCCGTCGATGTTGCGCACCTGGTTGTGGCGCACGGTGAGGGTTTGGCGGGCCGAGCCGTCGCCGCTCCAGCGGTACACCACAATGCCCGTGGTGTGGTCGAGGTAGTTGCGCTCAATCAGCAGCCGGCGGGCGTCTACAATCGAAAGGAATCGGCCGCGGGCCCGGTTGTCTTCGGATGGCACCAGGCCGTAAGCCCGGCAATTGCGCACCACCAAGTCGGCGCCGCTTTCCGCCACAATCAAGTCGCCGGCTCCCTTTAGCACGCAATTGTTCAACACCACGGGCTCGGTGGTTTTAATGCGCACGCACGGCACCGACGAGTTAAGGCTGCTGAACGTGCCCGAGTAAGTACCCCCGCGTCGGATTACCAGCACGCCGGGTTCCAGGGTGTTGCCCGACTGAGAACCGGTAAGCAGCAGGCACAAATACGGAAGCAGGGCGGCGGCCGAGTGAGAAATTGCGGGGGCCATGGCAGAGGGCTGAAAAGTTACTCGTCGGTGAAAACCCGGAACTGCGCCAGCGGCACCGGCTGCTCGGCAGTTTCCAGGTGCAGCAAGGGTACCTGCCCGTAAAAGGAAGCCCACATGGAATAGGAACTGGGCGGGCCCACCACGTAGTCGGAGGCAGCGAGGGTATAGAGGTCTTCCACTACATGGTTGTTAGCCAGGTGAACCGGCAAGCCCGCAAAGGCGCTCAGGTCAAGGGGCTCATCGGAGCATAGGACAAAAGCCACGCGTTCGGGCTGGGGGAACTGTGCCTGCAGCTCGCGCATTACGCGGGCGTACGTGGCATTGTCGTAGTAGTACTTGCCGTTGTTGAAGGTGGCGTAGTCGCCGCGGCGCAGGTGCACGCCCACCAGCACATCGGCGTGGGCACGGCACTTTTGCACCAGCGCATCTACGGCCTGCCGGTGCGGCTCCACGAGGCGGAACAGGTCACGAATGAGGGGCGCGTGCTTGCTAATGTTGGTTCGGTCGCGAAAACACCAGCCGTGCAGCAGCACCACCCGTTCCCGGGCAGCGCGCAGGTAGCCGTGCTCGTTGAGGTCGAAGGTTTGCGCGTCGTCGAGGTACATAAGCTGAGGCAAACGCCGCCGGCCGGGCAGCCAGCCTTGTAGGCGTTGCAGCCAGCCAAACACCTTCGGGTGCTGCACCATGCTCAGCAGCTTGGCCAGGTAGCGGTCGAGGGCCGGGCGGGCCAGTACGTGCACCTGCACCGGCAGGCCGCCGAAGTTGTTCGAGGCCGTGGCTTCGAAGTACACGGCGTAATTGCCGAAACTGGGGTTGGCCAGGGCATAGCAGTGCTCGGTAGCATTGGCCACGAGGTGGGCAAAAAGAAACAGCCGATTGCCGAGCTGACCAAAACGTTTGACTAGAATAACCACTGAGCCAGTGTGTTAAATCGTTTGTGAAAGAGGGCCGGTAAACAGGTGCGGAACCGCGAATACAGCCGTGCAAGCAGCTTTACTTGTGCAGGAAATACCCCACCAAACGGCGGGCGTAGCCGTTCAGTAAGGAAACCGGCACCAAGGGTGGCGGACAGTTTTTAAGGGTGAAATGGGTGAAGTTGCGCAGGTTGCCGCCGCCCCGAATGCCAAACAGGTGCTCGTAATACCCTTTCACGCTGCGCTGGCGGCGGGTTTGCTCCTGGCCGCTCTCGTCGGGGTAAGTGAGCAGGTGCGCATCGTAGTTCACATACACCGGAAAGCCGTGCCGGCGGGCCACGCTGGTGTAGTCGTAATCGGCGAGGTAGTGGGGCAAACGCGCTTCATCGAACAGGCCCACAGCTGCAAATACTTGGGCCGGGATGAGCAGACCCCGGCCTGGCAAATAGGTTACGGCGTGCAGGCCGCGTTGCTGCTCAGGGGTTAATTCGCGCAGCAGCTCGCGGCGGCGGTGCGTCACCCAGTTAAACACTTCGCCACCGTAAATGGGCTCGTGCGTATTGGCGTCCTGTTCCAGCGCCCCCAGCAGGGCATTGGGGTACCGATTAGACCAGTACAGCATACGGGCCACAAACGTGGGGGCGGCCAGCACATCGTTGTTGAGCGTCATCACGCGGTCGGCACCGCGCTCCAGGGCCCGCCGAATTCCCACGTTCACGCCGGCGGTCCAAAACAGGTTTCCATTGCCGGTTAGCACTTCTACTTCCCGGAACTCGGCGGCCAGCGCGGCGCTGGTGCCATCGGTCGAGCCGTCATCGACCACGATTACGCGGAAGTTCGAGGTAGTTTGCTCGCGCAAGGACTGCAAGCAGGCGCGGGTGTACGCCAAGCGGTTGTGAACGGGAATAACAATGTACAGCATACGCGTAGGGACAAGTAAATAGAGTATCGGTACCCGCTGGCTCAGGCCGCGGGAACGGGTTCAGTCTGGGTTCGGGCGGCTGGGGCCAGGGGCTGATTCTGGGGGGATGCAAGGCCAACCAACTGTTCCTCTAGCTGCGCCATGCGCGCCGCGCGTGCGGGCCAGGCTTGGGTACGGGCAAAGGCAAATCCGGCCGCACCCATGGCCGGAAGCAACTCGGGGTGGTCGTACAGCCGCTCAACGGCCCGGGCCAGCGCGGCAGTGGTTTCGGTGGGGGTGGTTACGGGTACTTTAATGGCGGCTTCGGCGGGAATAAAGTCGCGGGCCCCCTGGTGGTTAAGGGTTATAATGGGCAACCCCATGGCCATGGCCTCCAAAAACTGGGAGGCGAAGGAGTCGCGCAGGCTGCCGAACAGGAATACGTCGTGCGCAGCCAGGGCCTCACGCGCTTCGGCCCAGGACACGGCACCGTGCCAAGTGGCCCGCTCCTGCAGGCCGTATTGCGCCAGCCAGCTGGGCACCAGGGGCCCCAGCGGACCATCACCAATAATAGTTAGGTGAAAGCGCACCCGTGGGTGAACCTGGGCCAGGGCTTCGAGCACCATGGGTAAGGCTTTGCGGGGATAAAGCCGGGCCAACCAGAGTAGCCGCAGCTCGGGGTGCGGAGCACGCACCGACACCTGCTCCGGAAAAAACGTTTCTGGCAGGCCGGTGTCCAGAAACAGCTCTACCCGCTGGGCACCGAGTGACTCGGCCAACCGGGCGGTTTCGCGGTTGCCGGCCAGCACCACGCTCGCGTGGCGCACCGTTTGGCGCACGTTCGGATCGAAGGTCAGCAGCAGCCAACTGATGGCGTTGCGCATGGTTTCAGTTTTAAACCAGCCCGGCAGGTAGCGCTTGAAAGCCACGGGGGCCTGCTGGCCGCCGCCCACGGGCCCAAAAATGAAGGGTTTCTTCAGGCGCCAGAGCCAGGAAGCAAATTGCAGGCTCCCAAACGTGGCGTGGTGTACCAAGTTAAAGTCGACGGTTTGGTCCAGCTCCTTGGCTTTGCGCCAGGCTTGGTACTGCCACACCATGTAGTTGAAGTACACTCCAAACTGCCAGCGAAAGAGAAATTCCACCCACGCAGGCACGTCAACATACACCATCTGCAAACGCGTGGCCGCGGGCTCGGCGGCGTGTTCCAGCAGGTATTCTTCGATGCCGGCGCGGCCGTCGGTCGTCGTCAGACACCACACCCGGTGGCCACGAACAGCCGTTTGCCAGGCCCAGTGAAATCCGTTGCCGTTTTCGCCGCCTTGGCGGGGGTTACAGCCGTATGCGGAAAGGAGCACGTTCATACCGAGGGCTGATTAGCGGTGGAGAATACCGGCTCCAGGGCCGGAACGGGCGTAGTGGAGCGCGGCGGTACCGCCGGGTCGGCTCCCGATAACGGCACGAGGCGGGAGAGTAACCGCTGCAGTTTGCCCGATAGGCGGCTCAGCAGAAACTCGCGGAACCGGTGGGCGTCGCGCCGGGCGTCGCGCAGCACCACGGGCGGGTGTTGCAGCGGAAAGGCCAGCTCGGTAGCGGGCACGTTGGCACAGTCGTCGTCGCTGTCGAAGGTGTGGGTAGCGTCGGCGCCAAAACCAATGTTGCGCACCAGGTTCACCTGCGGCACCACAGTTAGGCCGCCGTTAGCGGCTACGGCAAAATGCCATTGGTAGTCCCATATATCGGGCGTGCCCGGTGTAGCCCGCACCTGTTCGAACTTCGACAGCCAGTATCGGCGCTGCAAAGCCGAAGGGTAAAGGCCCCCCAGCAGGCCGCGGCGACGCAGTTCGGGCAGCAGTTTCAGCTGAAAGTCATACAAGTGCCAGGCCCGGCGCCACGTGGCCCAGCCCCAGCTGTTAACCTGCTGCGAGAAAAAGTAGGAATCGGTGCCGGGCTGCGGTGGGCGCTGGGCTTCCCGGGCAAAGTTGTTGCCGCCAATGTGCATAACTCGCTCATCGGTGCGGTAGCGCGCCAGCAGCTCGTGGCAAAAGCGGAAAAAAGCGGGCGTGGGCACGCAATCATCCTCCAGGATAATGCCCTCCGATTCGTGGCTGAAAAACCAGTCGATGGCCGTGGCCGGGCCCAACCCGCAGTTCAGGTTGGTGCTGCGAAACTGCGTGTGTAGCTCGCAGGGCCAGTCCACGAGGTCGGTAACCAGCTGGCGGGTTTCGGCGCACAGGGCTTCGTCGGCGGGACGGCCGGGGCGGGGGCCGTCGGCGGCTACGTAAAGGCGCTTCGGCTGGGCCGCCCGAATTGCTTCCAGTACGTGGCGAGTGGTGCCCGGCCGGTTGAAAACAAGCAGCAGAACCGCTGTTTCGGTTGCGTTTGGCTGAAGAGAAGGCATAATGCAGGAGCAGGTTGGCGGAGCAAAAATTTTAGGTTGTCAGTTGCTCGTTGTGAGTTGCCAGTTCGTTCTCGTATCCTGACAACTGACAACTGACAACTGACAACGAACTACTCAGCAGCCACCAGCGGCACTGGCTTGGTGGCGGGCGCCGCAACGGGCAGAAGCTGGTCAGTAGTTTGGGGATCAGCCGGGGCCGCATCGTCGGCAATGCGACGCACGAAGCGGGCCGGGTTGCCGGCCCATATTTCGTTGGCCGGTACGTCGCGCGAAACCACACTGCCGGCCCCGATAACGGCGTTTCGGCCGATGTGGACCCCCTTCAGGATGATGCTGTTCATGCCAATGAACACGTTGTCGTCAATCACCACCGGCTTCGTGCGCACGTTCTCGAAGTTGAAGCGGCGGTTTTCGGTGCCCAGCGGGTGAAAATCCGTGTCGGTCACGAAGGCGTTGGCCCCCAGCATAACACCGTTTCCGATGCGCACTTCGGTTTGCACGCAAATGCCGCCGCCGCTAATGCCAAAATCGTCGCCCACCGTCAGTTTGGCTTCCGGGTTCAGCAGCCGAATCAGGACGGGGTGGCTTACGCCCGGCTCGCTGAAAAACGAGTCGGAAATAAGCCAGGCGCCGCGCCCAAACCGAACGTTGCGCCAGTTGGGTACTTGCAGCAGTGGCAGGCCAAAAACCTGAACGCGGTTGCCGAGGCGGGCAGCGTACAAGCTATTAAACCAAGCGTTTAATAGTAGATGCGTGGCTTTGCGAATTCCCCAGATGCGGTATAGAAAATTCATGGCGGAGCAGGTTAGGCCGTTTCGGCCATGGCGGTGGAAGGGGCCGCCACGGAAAACGGCACCGGTATTTGCAGAATGCCCCGGTAAGTATCCAGGGTGCGCTGCAGAATGGTAGCCGGATCGTGGCGGAGGCGGGCTACCTGGTGGGCTTGAACGGCAAGGCGGCGGGCAAAACCGGGGTCGTGGTGCAGGCGCAGCACAGCGGCGGCCAGGTTGCGAGGGGTTAAGTCGGAAAGCAGGCCGGTTTGTCCATCGTCGATGAGCGAGCTGACGCCACCCACGTTGGAGGCCACCACCGGTAGGCCGGCCACTTGGGCCTCGCACACGCTGTTGGGGCTGTTGTCGATGTAAGAGGGGTGGAGCAGGCACAACGACTGGCGGAACAGCTCGATCAGCTGGGCGCTGCTCTGGAACCGGCGGCAGTCCACGTCGCCGGGCTCGATGTGGCGCAGCCCGGCCTTGCGGATGTAGCGGACCAACTCCTCGGCGTAAGTGTCGCCCACCAGCACCAAGCGGGCGGGCGTTTCCTGCCGAATGAGGTTAAAGGCCTGCATGGTTTCGTGGAAGCCCTTCATGACTTGGGTGCCGCCCATAAACAGTACCTGCGGAACGGCCGCCGGCATGCCCGCCCGGGGCGCCGCCCCAAAAAACTCGGGCCGTAGCATTTCCCAGTTGTGGTGAATACGGGCCCCCGGACTCAGGCGCGCAATGTGGGCCTTGTCCCAGTGGGTGCGGCACAAAAACTCCCGCACCTGCGGCAGGTACTTTAGCTCGTAGTAGCTGGCCAACGACCACAGCGCCCGCCGCACCGACACGGTATCGGGCAGGGCCTTCACGCATTCCGATATCAGCCCCTGTACCGACAGCAGCACCGGAACCTCCAGCCCGGCCACGGCCGCCTGGAACTGCATTTCCGAGCCGTGCACGTGAATAAGGTTATAGCGGTGATGGTGGCGGCGCAGGTACTCGCGAATAATGCCCACCCGGCGGGTATAAAGAGAAAGAATATCGGCCCGGGACGCCGGAACGCGCAGAAACACGAACCGTATTCCGTCGCGCTCAAAGTTTTCCACCGGGGCATCCAAACCCGATTCCCAGTTGAGCACCGTCAGCTCGAGGCCGGGTTGCTGCGCCAGGGCTTGGGCGAGGGTGGTGAGCCAGGGGGCCGGGTGTTGGGCCGGGTGCCGCGGGTGCGGAAACGGGGCTAGCCAAAGAATTTTCATAGCGGAGGGTGGGTAGGGGAGCGGGAGGTCAGTAGGAAAGCACGGGCTCGGCGGCGGGTGGCGCCGGAAGCGGCGCCGTAACCGCCCGGGCGGATATCGGCACCGGAGCCGAGGCTTGCACGGCGGCCAGCACCAGGCCCACCAGCGCAAACTGGTAAGGCGACCAGTCGTAGGAAATGGAATACACCAGCAGGTTTGCGCCGCAGGCGATGAGCGCGGCGGTTTCGGGCGGTAGCGGCCCGGGCTGTAACAGGCGCTGCACCACCACAATAATGGGCACCAGCACCACCAGCAGCACCCCAAACACACCGAAGTAAAACAGGCGGTCGAGGTAGAAGCTGTGGAAATGGTGGCCGGTGAAATTCTCCCAAATGGGGGCGTCGGTATCGGTGCTGTAAAACTGCACGGGCAGCTCAAAGCCTTCGATGCGCCAGCCCAGCACGGGGCGTTCGGCAATAAAGGGCTTGTACGATTCGTACTGTTTCATGCGCCAGTTGCCGGTGCCCTGCTTGTCGGGGTTCTGAATGTCGTCGATGCTGCTTTCGAGCTTTTTGAGCACGGCCGGGTTTTCGAGCACCGTGGCAATGCCGCCCACCGAGCCCACCAAAAAAGGCAGCAGCGTGAGCAGCAGAATCCGATTCATGGTAAAGCGTACGCCGGGCACCCGACGCAGCAGCAGGATGTTCAGCGGCAGCGACACCGCCGCCGATACCCACACGGTGCGGTGCTGCAGGAACACGATCATGCCCATGCAGAGGAAAAACACCACCACGTTTAGCGTGCCGCCGCGGGTCAGGAACCAGTTCAGGCAAAACAGCGCCACTACCAGAAACAGGTAGGCCGAGGTTACAGCAAAGCCCCGTTCGTTATCGAGAAACGCACTAACCGACAGCGCATTCTGGTTGACCAAAGCCAGGTTAAGCAGTAGCCCCACCAAAATGAAGCGCGCCAGCGGGCGGAAAGGCGGCAGGCCCTTGCGGCAATGGTAGCCGTACACCGCGAACAACGACAGCATGACCGTTAGCTTGCCGAAAACGTGAGGGTACACCATCCAGCGCCCCCAACCGTTGTACGATTCCAGCGCCAGGGCCCCCAGGCTAAGCAACACCACCAGAAACCACGCCCGCATAATGGAGCTCATGTACCGGATGTTCACCACGCCAAGTACCGCCGAAATGCCCACCAGCATGTAGTGGTACTTGCCCATAATGGGGTCCTCTATGGGCCCGAACACGAGCTGGGTGAAGGCGGGGTCCGTGACCAGCACCAGCACAAACACGGTGAGGAGCAGAAATCGTAGGTTAACCTTCATACACGTACGGGTTGCTGAGCGTCGGCGCCGGCCAGCACAGCGGCGGCAGGGGCCGGTTGATGACGTAGCAGCCACGCCCGCAGCCAGCCGAGGCCGGGCACCGCGAGGTGACCAAGTTGGGTGCCTATTTCGGCCTGCAGACTGCGGAGCGGCAGCAGCAACAGCAAACCCGCCAAGGCCACGGCGCCAGCCAGAAGTTCGCCGGTAAACACCACGGCCAGCGGCATGTTAGCACCGCGCAGTAACCAGGCTACGGCCGCAATGGCGGCAGCTACCCCGCTGCCCAACAGCACGGCTGGTCCGTAACAGCGCAGCACTTCCAGCGCTGACACATCCAGCACGCGGCGCATGAGCAGGGTGTAGAAAACGGTGCGAATCCCCTCGCCCAGCAACACGCCCACCGCTACCCCCAGCAGCCCCAACGGCCGCAGCAGCGCAAACAGCGCCAGAAGGGCCCCGGCGTGGGCCAGCGTCAGCCAAAACTTGCGCACCAGGGAGGCAGTGGCATCGGCCACGGTGGCCGCAAACATGTTCATCATGCTCAGGGCAAACACCCCGCAGATCAGCCGGAAAACGGGAACCGTATTCATCCATTTCTCGCCCAGCATCACGCGCACTACTTCCGGCGCGGCCACGGCTGCGCCCAGGCAAATGGGCGTAATAATGGCTCCCATAAGCACAATGCTGCGCAGGTAAGCGGCCTTCAGGCGGGGCCGGTCGTGCTGCACCTGGCTGAAAGAAGGCAGGGCCACCCGCGCCACGCTCGATGACAACGTGTAAATGGGCAAGCCAATGAGCATCCAGGCGCGGGAGTACATGCCCAACGCCGCCGCGCCCCACAGGCGGCTGATGCTCATTTTGTCCAGCTCGCCGGTAATGTACTCGCAGAAGCTGATGACCGACGACCAACCGCCGTACTGCACCAGGGGGCGGTAGGTTTCCCAGTTAAACAGGGGTTTAACCGCGTGCCGGGTGGCCCCGTAAGTCAGCACCGCCAGCACGGCGGCCTGGGTGAGTTGGGCACCCACCAAACTCCACACGCCGTACCCGAGCCACGCCATGCCCACACCCACGCCCGCGTAACCCAGCACAAAGGCGCTAACCTCGGCAATGGCCAACGTGCGAAACCGCATGCACCGACGCAGCAGGCTCACGGCCGTGGCCGAGCCGCCCGTAAGCAGCAGCCCCACAGCCAACACCTGCACCACCGGCACCACTTCGGGTTGCGCGAAAACGCTTCCCGCAACCGGGGCCAGCAGCAGTAGCAAACTACTGAACAGCAGCGCCAGGCCAATGGAAGACGTAAACGCCGCCCGGATGTCGCGCTCGGTTAACTCGGCCTTCTGAATGATGGCCAGCTCCATGCCCATTTGCGCGAAGTAAGAGCCGAACCGAATGGTAATGCCCGCCAGCGCCACCAAGCCGAATGCCTCGGGAGTGAGCAGCCGGGCCATTACGGCCGTATAGCCAATCTGAAGCAGCGACGTGGTGAGCGTAGCCGCCGTGGTCCACTTTACCCCGTGAACAGCTGCGGCAGCCAGGCCGGAAGCGGGAGCAGAAGCAGCAGCAGTGGACATGCGGGGTGGAGAAATCAGTGGAGAAGGAGGCAGCGGCTTAGTTGTATCCGCCGTAAGCGTAGGCTTTCTGTTTGTAGCGGTACTCGTAGGTCTTGGTGAAGTGCACGTCGTTAATGATGATGTACACGTGCTTGATTTTCTGCTCGCGGTACAGCTCATCAATCTGGTTCACCAGGGAGCGGTCGGTGTAGTTCTGGCGCACCACGTACACGTTCGCATCGAGGTGGCGCAGCAGCACGAAGTACTCCGACACGTAGCCCACCGGTGGCGTATCGAGCAGCACGTAATCGTACTCTGCGCGCAGGTGCTCAATGAGGGCCCCCATGCGGTCGGTTTCCAGCAGCTCGGTGGGGTTGGGTGGAATTTCGCCGCAGGTAATCACGTCGAAGCGCTTCAGGCCGGTGGGGCGGAGGCATTCTTCCAGCGGGTTCAGGTCGGCCAGGTAGTTGGAAAGGCCGGGGGAATCCGGGTCGAGGTTGAAGTAGCTCGCCACGGTGGGGCGGCGCAAGTCGGTTTCCAGCAGCACCACGCGCCTGCCCGACTGCGCCAACTCGGCCGCCAGGTTCACGGCGCAGAAGGTTTTGCCTTCGCCCGGCACCGACGAGGTAACGCCGAGTACCTTCTTATCGAGGCCCGCCGAGAGGTATTGCAGGTTAACCCGAATAGAGCGGAACGACTCCGCAATGGGGCCTTTGGGGGTCGTGAGCATTTCCTCACGGTCGGCGTGCGTGCCGTGAGCTACCACGCCCAGCATCGGAATTTTGGTTACCTCTGCTAAGTCTTCCTTGCTTTGAATGCGCCGGTTGGTTTTGTCAAGTAGCAGGGCCGCGCCCAGGGGCGTAAGCAGGCCGGCCAGCAGCGCAATGAGCCCCACAAACATGGGCCGCGGGGCCGAGGGCCCGTCTCCGGCCATGGTGGCCGCGTCAATTACTTTCTTGTCGGTGGCGTTGGTAGCCAAGGCAATGGACGCCTCCGCGCGCTTCTCCACCAGGAAGTTGTAGTTTTTGTCGTTGAAGTCCGACTTGTTTTTAAGCACGGCCAACTGCCGCTCGTTTTCGGGCAGGCGGTCCATGTCGCCGCGCACGCGGCTCAGTTGCTTGTTCAGGTCCGAAAGCTGGTAGTTCGACGAGCGGATGGAACTGTTCAGGTTTTGCTCCAGCGACGCTTTCAGGCCCTTGATCTTTTCATCGAGCACGGCCACCAGAGGGTTCCGGTCGCTGGCGTTTACCACCAGGCCCGCTTTCTGGGTCGATAAATCGGCGAGCTGCAGAATCAGGCTGTTAAGCACCGGATCGGTGACGCCCGCAGCCGATAAGGCCGACATATCCTGGCTGAAACGCACGGTGTGGAGCAGGTTTTCGTAGAACTTACGCTGCGACTCCACCCGCGAGCGTTCCAGCTCCAGATTTGAAAGCTGCTGAATGCCGGAATTGGATTGCGCCGACACATCGACCACGCCCCGGGAGGCCCGGAACGAGCTCAGTGCCGAGGCCGACTGCGAGCGGGACTGGCTGAGCTTGGCAATTTCGTTGTCGAGGAAATCCAGGGTTTTGCGGCCCGTTTGGTTTTTCTCGTGCAAGTCGGCGGCAATGAAAACGCTCATGAGCGTGTCCAGAAACTGCTTTTCCTTTACGGGCACCGTGCCTTTGGTCGTTAGCTCGATAATGCGCGACTCGTGGTCCAGGTTACGCACAACCAATCTGCCGGCGTAGCCCTCGGCTAGGCTGGTAAGGTCGTTCAGCTGGAAGCTATACCGCTCGTTTGCGGTACTCGGCACACCCGGCACGGGCTGAATGGTTATGCTGAGCAACGGGTGACGCAGCGGTTGGCCGGCCTTCACCACTTCGTCCAGTTCCAGGTCAAGCACCTGGCGCACCAACTCCCCGGTCGGCAGGCTGCTAAGCGCAGCGCGGTCGGCTTTGGCTTGCAGGCGGTATTGGCCGTTGGGCAGTATTTGCACGGCCACGCGAGTGCCGCTAAGCTGCGGTGCCGCGGGGTCGGGCACAACGCGGAACGGCACCGTCCCCACGGGCAGCTCGCGTACTTGCAGGTCACGCAGCTTGTTAAGCCACGTGTTGGGTGCCACAAAGTAGCTTACCTGAAACTCGGGCAGGCGGAGCAAGGCTTCGCGCACCATCCCGGCCGAGCTGATCAGGCCAATTTCGTCTTCCATCTTCACGCCGCGGTCCTTTACTTCCAGCAGCTGAAGCAGTTCCTGCGCCCGTTTCGAGCCGCTGCTCTGGTTGCCCAGCAGCATGGTAGACCGGAAGTCGTATACCGGGGCCTTTACCTGCAGGTAGAGATAAGCGGCGGCCCCAGCCACCAGCAAACCCACCAAAAACAGGGGCCAACGGTTTTTCAACCGGAAAAACAACTCATTTAAGTCGAGTTCGTCGGGGGCGGTGGTGGTGCGTGGTTCCATGCCGAGCGGGATTAGAGGAACTGGAAAGGATAGGCAAAGGCAGACCGGAGCGGCTCGGGGAGCTATTGCAGCTTGATGTAATTGAGCAGAAGCACGAGGGCTGAGACGCCGCCAAAGACCAACCCGAGGTTGGTGGCATTGCCGCGGGTTGCGCGGGCTTTCACCGGCTCCACGTACAGTGCGTCGTTGGGGAGCAGGTAGTAAGAAGGAGAAGCCAGGAGCTTCGCGTCGGTGAGGTCGAGCAGGATAACCTCCGAGCCCTTGGCCGTCTGCCGAATCAGTTTTACGTTCCTGCGGTTGCCAAACTCAGTAAGGTCGCCGGCCAGGCCAAGTGCTTCTAACACATTGGCTTGGGCGTTGTACACAAAGTACCGACCGGGGTTTCGCACCTCGCCCAGCACCGTTACCTTAAAAGAGAGGAGCTTTACTAGCACGTTGGCATCGCGCACAAAGCGGTTTACCTGTTGCTGAATGGTGGCCTGAGCTTGGTCGGTGGTCAGGCCCGCTACTTTCACCGGTCCTACGGTAGGCAGGTTCACGGTGCCCGCCGCATCTACGTTGTAGCCGGCTAAAAACATGTTACCCGGGTCACCACCAAATATGGCCCGGGTGTCGGTTACGTTAAATATCTCGTTCAGCGCTGGTTGAGCGCTCTGCACCCGTACCGACAAAACGTCGTTGGGTTGGAGAAGATAGGGCGTAGGCACATTGGCAACGGCTACAGCAGTTTGGGTCGAATAATCGGCCCCTTGGAGGTAAGGCAGCTGCCGCTGGGAGATACAACCGGTCAGCAGCAAGCCTGCCCATAACAGGCGCAAGCGTGGCAACAGAAACGTCATCATGATGGTGGAGGGGATGAAGCGTAACCGCGTTGCAGGCAAGCCGAGGTCTGTGGCGTGGACAATGGCGAACAAGCAAGCGTAAGAGGAGAGCCGAAAATATGGTGATAGAATTTTTCTCTAAAAATATAGGACCTGTTTTTTAAAGTCAAGCTAAATTAAAATTATTCTTATAATAATTTGTAATGTATTTGGGAGTACGGTTGCGTCCATTTCGGGTTTCAAGCCCCCGAAAAGATTCCACCTCCGTATGGGTAACTACCTTAGAGGGCTCAACCTCGGCTCATATGAAGATTCTCCTGGTAGAAGACGAACCCAAGGTGGCGGCCTTCTTGCACAAAGGCCTCACCGAACAAACCCACACCGTAGACCTAGCACCCGATGGGCTGTTGGGACGCCGGTTGGCGCTTTCGAACTTCTACGACCTCATCATTCTCGACCAGCTGCTACCGGGCATGAGCGGGCTGGACGTGTGCCGGGAAGTGCGTGCCCACGATGCCGCAGTGCCCATTCTCATGCTTACGGCCTTGGGCGAAACCGACGATAAAATCCGTGGTCTTGATGCCGGCGCCGATGACTACCTGGTGAAGCCGTTCGCTTTTCAGGAACTCCTGGCACGTATTCGGGCGCTGGCCCGCCGCCGCTCCGAAAACCCCAACTCGCAGCCCGCGCTGCGCCTCGCCGACCTCGCCCTCGACCCCTCCAGCAAATCGGTAACGCGGGCGGGCCAGAACATTCAGCTCACGGCCCGCGAGTTTGCTTTGCTTAACTACCTGCTGCGCAACCAGGGCCGCGTGGTGTCGCGCGTCGATATTCTGGAACACGTCTGGGAAACCAGCTTCGACACAGGGTCGAATGTTATCGACGTATACATCAACTTCCTGCGCAAAAAGATTGATAAAGACTTCAGTCCCAAGTTAATTCATACCTTGGTGGGCATGGGTTACGTGATGAAGGAAGAATAGCCGGCAGGACTTCTGCCTGGGGCCAAGCTGGTTCACCTGGGTGCCCCCAGTGCCTTTCGCACGGTTTTTCCATCCTTTACCTGACTTCGCTTTCCATGTCTATTCGCTTGCGGTTGGCGTTGCAGTTCGCGGCCATCGTAGCCGTTACGCTGCTGCTGTTCTCGCTGCTGATCTACTATTTCACGGCCCGCTCGCGCAGTGAGTTTTTTGAGCGCAGCCTGCGCAACCGCGCGCTGGTAGTTGCTCACGTGTATTTCGATGCCGACCGCCCGCAGGCCGACGAGCGGCACCGCGCCGCATACCGGCGGTACCTGCGCCAGTTTTACCGCACCCTGCCCGATGAAGAAGTGCGGATTTACAATGTGAAGGGCCAGGTGGTGTTTCGGGAAGGCATTAACACTTCCCGCCCGCTGCCCGAAGGCTGGCTGCACGCCAGCCCCGACGAAGACCTCGTGGATCGGCAGCCCAACTGGACCTATACCGTAGGCTTGCGGTACAACGTGCCCGACAAGGGCAAGTTCCTGGTAACAGCGTGGTCGGTGGATGCCGACAGCGACCAAAAGCTGGGAAGCCTGCGCAGCATACTGGTGCTCGGGCTCCTGGCTTCTCTCTTGCTGGCCGGCGCCGGAGGGTGGGTATTCGCGGGCCAGGCCCTCAGCCCCATGCGCCAGATTGTGCGCGAAGTGAGCAGCATCTCGGCTTCCGATTTGCACCGCCGCCTTTCCCGCGCCGATGGCTCGGATGAAGTGTCGCAGTTGGCCCACACGTTTAACCGCCTGCTCGACCGCCTCGAAACCGCGTTTGTGGGGCAGCGAACCTTCGTGCGCGACGCCTCGCACGAGTTGCGTACGCCCCTAACCGTGCTTATTGGCGAGCTGGAAGTGGCGCTGTTACAAACCCGCAGCACCGCCGAGTACCACCGCGTGCTGCAAAGCACCCTGGATGCGTCTCGGCTACTGAAAGACCTTACCAACGGGCTCCTGCAGATTGCCCGTGCCTCCGACGACCCCTCGCAGGTGCCGCTTACTCACTTGCGTTTCGACGAGCTGTTGCTGCAGGCCCACGAAGAGGTGCAGCGCCGGCATCCCAAGTGCCGAATCGATCTGGACTTCCAGATTGCTACGGACGCCGAACCCATCGTGCACGGCAACGAGGCCCTGCTGCTGTCGGCGGTGCTAAACGTGCTTGAAAACGCCTGCAAATTTTCGACGGGTGCCAGCCGCCCGGTGCTGGCCACCCTCAGTACCACTGCGCACCGTGTGTGCCTGGAAGTGCGCGACTGGGGAGTGGGCATGGCCGAGGCCGACCGCCTGCAAGTGTTTGTGCCCTTTTTCCGAGCCGACAATGCCCGCGGAGTTCCCGGTCACGGCATTGGGCTGCCCCTGGCCAGCAAGATTATGGACCTGCACAGCGGAGCCATACGCTTGCAAAGCGCTTTGGGAGAAGGCACGCAGGTAGAGCTGGAAATACCCCGCTCGTCGTAGCAAAAGCGTTTTAATATCGTTTTAATGCAAATTTAATGCCTTATTAAGACCCCTTGTTAACCTTTACAGCGTAGAATCCCTTTCTATGGGCTGGCTAATCGTAGCCAGCTTTACCTCTGGGTTTCAATCTACCGTTGTATATGGCTTCAGCTTCCGTTCTTACTTCGCCTCCTGCGCCCAAAAGCGGGCCCCCGAGTACATCCGACCCTCAACCTTCGTTCGGCAACTCGTTATCTAAAGACTTACCAGCCGGTTTGGTGGTATTTCTGGTAGCGCTGCCGTTATGTTTGGGCATTTCCCTGGCCTCGGGTGCGCCGCTGCTTGCGGGCCTCATTGCCGGTATTGTGGGCGGTGTGGTGGTAAGCTTGGTTAGTGGCTCCTCGCTGAGCGTTAGCGGCCCGGCCGCAGGCCTCACTACCATTGTGCTGGGAGGCATCAGCACCATGGGAACTTACCAGGGCTTTTTGGTGGCCGTGGTGTTAGCGGGTGCCCTTCAGGCAATTATGGGCGTACTCAAGGCCGGCGTTATTGGCATGTACTTTCCCACCTCGGTTATCCGGGGCATGCTGGCAGCTATTGGCCTCATTCTCATCCTGAAGCAGATTCCGCACTTCCTGGGCGGCGACTCCGACTTTTTCGAAGATCTGAATTTCTTTCAGTCCGATGGCCTGAATACGTTCAGCGAAATCGGGCGCTCCATGACCCAGCTGCAGCCCGGCGCCCTGGTAATTGGCGTGGTTTCGTTGGCCATTCTGCTGCTCTGGGAGCGTAAGTTCATTCAGCGTAACCGCATTCTGAAGCTGGTTCCCGGCGCCCTGATAGTGGTGGTAGTGGCTATTCTGTTGAACAGCCTGTTCCGCAGCACCCGCCCCGAGTGGATCATTGCCAACTCGCACCTGGTGAGCCTGCCGCCTATCAGCAACATGCAGGATGTTTTCGGCCTGCTCACGTTCCCCGACTGGTCGGTACTCACGGGTTCCAAGGTGTACTTCCTGGCCCTTACCATTGCCATTGTAGCCTCGTTGGAGTCGCTGCTGAGCGTGGAGGCCGTGGATAAGCTCGACCCGCACAAGCGAAACACCCCCCCAAACCGTGAGTTGATGGCTCAGGGCACCGGTAACATGATATCGGGTTTGTTGGGCGGCTTGCCGGTAACGGCGGTAATCGTGCGTTCATCGGCTAATATTAACTCCGGCGGTCAAACCAAAATGTCGGCATTTTTCCACGGTTTGCTGCTGCTGGCCGCTGTGCTGTTTCTGGGCCCAATCCTGAACCTGATTCCCCTTTCGGCCCTGGCGGCGGTGTTGCTGATGGTCGGTTACAAGCTTACCAAGCCTGCTTTGTACCTAACCCAGTGGAAGCTGGGTTGGCCGCAGTTTGTGCCTTTTGTGGTAACGGTGGGGGTTATTCTCTTCACCGACCTGCTGAAGGGCGTGGGCGTGGGCCTGGTGCTGGCCATGTTCTACATCCTGAAGGCCAATGCCGAATCGGCGTTCTTTTTTCATCACGAGCCCAGCTTTGAGCCCGGTACCATTCACCTTAGGCTCTCCGAACACGTATCATTCCTTAACAAAGCGGCCATTGCCACTACCCTCGAACGGTTTAAACCCGGCTCCCACGTTATTCTCGACGGTACCGACACGGTATCCATCGACTACGATGTGCTCGAGACCATTGAAAATTTCCGCCAGATTGCGCACGAACGTGGTGTTCAACTGGAATTGCGCAACATTCCGCAGGTAGAAGTACTCGGCCACTAAGCCGCCGGGTACTCCCAAATCATTCCCCATTCCTTTCTCCTTCTCTAGTTATGCAACGAATTCTGGATGGCAACCGCCGCTGGGTAAAAGAGCAGCTTGCCAAAGACCCCCAATACTTTGAAAAACTGGCCGTGGGTCAGAAACCCCGCTACTTGTTCATCGGCTGCTCTGACTCCCGCGTACCCGGCAGTGGCATTACCGGCACTGCGCCCGGCGAAATGTTCACCCACCGCAACATCGCCAACCTGGTGGTGCACACCGACCTGAACATGCTTTCGGTGCTGCAATACGCCGTGGAAGTGCTAAAGGTGGAAGTGGTGCTGGTGGTGGGACACTACGGCTGCGGCGGCGTAGCCGCAGCGGCCTCCGACAAGCAGTTTGGCCTCATCGACAACTGGTTGACCAACATCAAGGACGTTATTCGGCTGCACGAAACCGAGCTGCTGCGCATCTCCGACTTAGATCAGCGGATGCGCCGCCTGGTGGAGCTGAACGTGATTGAGCAAGTGCGCAACCTGGCCAAAACCAACATCATTCAGAACGCCCGCCGCGGGCCAAACCCGCCCATGCTGCACGGCATGGTATACGACCTGAAGGAAGGCCTGCTGAAAGACCTGGACGTGCAGACGGAGGACCTGGAAGAACTCCGGCACATTTACGCCATGAACGCGCCCGAGCGTGCCAAGGTCTCCAAAGAAGCCATTGCCGATGCAGAGCAGGCTCTGAAAAGCAGTGCTGCGTCCCACAATGAAAAACAGCCGGCAAAGTAAGCTTCATAGCCATCCGAAACAGTAACACACTGTAACACGGGTTGGCTCTGAATGCCACTTGGTGTCAAGGCGGCTGTAAGCTTGACGGTATCTTGAAAAACCTCCGCTGCCTTCGGCGCGGAGGTTTTTTCTTGTTTTAAAAGGAGTAGGGAAGTGGGTGCGAAGGCCGCTCTACCACCCCTTGATTAAAGCTCGATCCACCGACCCTTGTACGGGCCGAAACCAAGGCACGCTCGTCAAACAAAATGCGCTGATGGTATGGGGCAATAGCTGTTAGGTTATATCTTCCATCCTTTAATTGTGTGGCAGGCTTGCCAGCCACGTTTATAGGGCTTTTTGGCTCGTTGTTATGAAACCATTATTGCTGCTACTCTTGCTCTTTTCCGCCTCCGAGAGCTTGGGGCAGGCCGCCGCCGCGCCATTGGACGAACCTGCCACCGGGTTGCAGCTGCTGCGCAATTACGCCCCATTTCTGGCCTTCCTCATACCGCTGGCGGCTTACTTAACCTCGCAGTACAAAGACTGGCGTACGGCCCAGGGTACCCTGAACAAGGCATTCCAGGGCGACAACGACGCCGTGGTGTACATGACGCACCAGGTGCAGCATAACGAGTGGAAACAGCGCATGCGTCGGCACCCCAGCTTTCGGCGCGAAGTAATAACGGCCCTGTGTTTGGCGTGGTCGGTACAGCCCGCCGATTACATTCGCGCCTTGCTGTTCGATGCGCTGCTGTGCGTGAAAAAGCAGGGCTACGGCGCCGAAACCCTCCACGTGCTCGACCGGCTCCTGCGCCAGTACGAGCAGTATTGCCGCCGCTTCTGCGCCGATCAGTTTACTCCGGTTATTGAGGACCTGACCGTGCTGCGGCACGAGTTGGCCGCGGGCGAAGCGGCCGCCGTACCCCAGCGGTAACGCGCTTCATGAGGCCATCAGGTACTGCTCAATGGCGGCCACGGTTTCCAGCGGGGCGCTTAGGTTGGGGCAGTGGCCCGAGGCACTCAGCGTTACCAGGGTGGCATCGTGCAGATTCTGACGCAGGTATTCGCCCACCTCAGGTGGGGCAATCATGTCGCTGTGGCACTGCATAATAAGCGAGGGCGTGCGCAGCCGGGGCAGGTCGCTGCGGTTATCGGATAGAAAGGTGACGCGGGCAAACTGCCGGGCTATGTCGGGGTTGGTGCGGCAGAAGCTCTCGGCCAGCTCGGCCCCCAACGACGGTTCTTCGGGGTTGCCCATGATGAGAGGGGCTACCGTTTGTGCCCAGTAGAGGTAATCGGCGTCCATGAGTGCCAACAGCTCCTCCAGGTCCTGCCGCTCGAAACCACCCACGTAGCCGGGGCCGTTAATGTAGCACGGAGAAGGGGTGATGAGTACGAGCTGCGCAAACCGGTCCGGCTCCTGCATGGCGGCCAGCATGCCAATCATGGCACCCACGGAATGGCCCACGAAGATGCTGTTGGTTAGGTTGAGGCGGCGGCATATTTCCAGTAGGTCGTCGGCGTAACCTTCCAGTTGGCTGTACTTAACAGGACTGTAGGCGGCCAGGTTGGAGTCGCCGGCGCCCACATGGTCGTAAAGCACCACGCGGTGGGTGGCCAGAAAACCAGGGGTGATGTAGCGCCACACGTTCTGGTCGCAACCAAACCCGTGGCCGAAAATCATGGCTTGGTCGCCCTGGCCGATGACCTTGACATTGTTGCGTTCCAGAACATCCATTCTACCTATGTGTCTAAATAGCGTTATATATTGTATTAATATAATGCTTAATTATGAGAAGCTAGTTCCCGCATAAACATTTGCTTTCGAAAAAACGGTAGGCTAGGGCGACCGTTAAAAGTTGAAGTGGGTTTAGATCAGCCTTATGGCAAGCAACTGCTTCCTGCAAGCCGCTTGATAAGTGGTTCTGCCCCGACTTTTTCTCGCGTTATCTTTGTTGATTCCATGCCGCTGATGCCTCCGTTAGCAGCACGAATCAGAACCCCGCGCCCGTGAAAGTCTGCATTGCCGAAAAACCCAGTGTCGCACGTGAAATTGCCAACGTGCTTGGCGCCCGCCTGCGCATGGACGGCTACTTCGAGGGCAACGGCTACCAGGTTACCTGGACTTTCGGGCACTTTTGCACCCTGAAGGAACCCCAAGACTACCAGCCCGAGTGGAAACGCTGGAGCATTCACGACTTGCCCATGCTGCCCGAGAACTTCGGCATTAAGCTGATGCAAGACGACGGCGTGAAAAAGCAGTTCAACACCATCAAACGCCTGCTAGCCGAGGCCGACGAGGTTATCAACTGCGGCGACGCCGGGCAGGAAGGGGAGGTGATTCAACGCTGGGTACTCACCGAGGCCAAATACCGCAAGCCCTTCAAGCGCCTCTGGATTTCGTCGCTCACCGAAGAGGCCATCCGGCAGGGCTTCCAGAACCTGCGCGAGGGCAGCGAGTTCGACCGCCTGTACATGGCCGGCAAGAGCCGCGCCATCGGCGACTGGCTGCTGGGTTTGAACGCCACGCGCCTCTTCACACTCAAATACGCCTCGGGTAGGGGCCAGGTGTTGAGCCTGGGCCGCGTGCAAACGCCCACGCTGGCCTTGCTCGTCGACCGCTACCACGAAATTCAAAACTTCAAGCCCGAGCCCTACTGGGTGCTGCGCACCGAGTACCGCGGCACCATGTTCAGCCACGTGGCCCCGCCCAAAAAAGGCAAAGCCGAAGACGACGAGCCCGACGAGAAGGCCCGCCTGAAAGCCCGCGGCTACTTCGTGAGCCAGGAAGAAGCCGATGCGGCCATGGCAGCCGTGAAAGACGCGCCGCTTACCGTAACCGGGGTCGAAATCAAGAAGGCGCTGGAGTCGCCGCCCTCGTTATTCGACCTGACCTCCCTGCAGGTACAGTGCAATAACCAACTGGGCCTTTCGGCCGAAGACACGCTCAAAACCGTGCAGGGTTTGTACGAAAAGAAAGTAGTGAGCTATCCACGCGTAGACACCACCTTCCTGCCCGACGACCAGTACCCCAAGATTCCCGGCATTCTGCAGGGCCTCGGGGCCTACCACAGCCTCACGCAGCCGCTGCTGGCCGCCAAAATCAAGAAGTCGGCGAAGGTCTTCAATAACAACAAAGTCACCGACCACCACGCCATCATCCCGACGGGCGCGGCGGCCCAAGGCCTGGGCGGTACCGAGCACGCGGTGTACGACATCATCGTGCGCCGCTTCCTGGCCGCGTTCTACCCCGACTGTGAAGTCTCGAATACGACGGTGACGGCTGAAGCTGCCGGGCACCCCTTCCGCGTGCGCGGCCGCCAGATTCTGAGCCCCGGCTGGCGCATCGTGTACGGCGACCCCACCCAGCAGCAGGCGCCCAGCACCGCCAAACCCGGCGAAGGCGACGACGACGTGGTTAATACCGTGCTGCCCGCCTTCGCCAAGGGCGAAAGCGGCCCCCACAAACCCCGGCTCGACCAGAAAGTAACCCAGCCGCCCCGCGAGTACACCGAGGCCATGTTGTTGCGCGGCATGGAAACGGCCGGCCGCAACGTCGACGACGAAGAGCTGCGCCAGGCCATGAAGGAAAACGGCATCGGTCGGCCTTCCACGCGCGCCGCTATCATCGAAACCCTATTCAAGCGCGGCTATATTCAGCGTGAGAAAAAGCGCATTATTCCCACGCCCACCGGCGTCGAGCTTATTGGCCTGATTCGGAACCCCACGCTGAAATCGGCGGAGCTAACGGGGCAGTGGGAGCGGAAGCTGCGCCAGATTGAGGGCGGCAACCTGGAGCCCGACGTGTTCCTGGACGAGCTAAAAGGCTTGGTGCGCGAAATGGTGCTGGAGGTAAAGCAGGACCGCTCGCGCATGATGGCGCCGCCGCCCACCACTTCGGAAGTAGCGGCCACCGCCGGTAAGAACGGCGGCAGCAAACCTGTGCCGCCCAAGCCCGCCACGGCGGCCGGCCCGCTGCCCGATGGGGCCTTGGGTACTTGCCCTGCCTGCAAGCAGGGGCACGTGCTGCGCGGTAAAACTGCCTTCGGCTGCTCCCGCTGGAAAGACGGCTGCGGCTTCCGCCTCGCACCGGTAGTAGAGGGCAAAAAGCTCACCGACCCACAACTGAAAGCCCTGCTCAGCAAAGGCCGCACGCCGGTTATGAAAGGCTTCATCGACGACCTTGGCGCCAAATTCGATGCCGCCATCGGCCTGAATGCCCAGCACCTGCCCGAGTTATTGCGCGCCGCCGAAAGCAAGCCGGCTTCCGAGGACAAACCCCAGCAGATTCCCTGTCCCATGTGCCGCCTGGGTACCATGCTGAAAGGCAAAACCGCCTGGGGCTGCTCGCGTTTCCGCGAAGACTGCCAGTTCCGCGTGCCCATGGAGCTTTGCGGCCGCCAACTCACTGATCCGCAAGTAGCCAAGCTGTTGCGCCGCGGCAAATCCGACGTGATTCGCGGCTTCACCTCGCAGCGCACGGGGCAGAAGTTTGAGGCCGCGCTGGAAATCAGTGCCGAGGGAGAGGTGAAGTTCGTGTTTGAGAAGAAGGCATAAGGCTACTGAGCGTGCTTGCGTACTTGTTGTTCGTGGGCGCTTGCCGACCGGACACTGCATTGCTAGACGAACCAACTGCCGCCGAAGCAGGCTCCGCCCCCGTGCTTGCCAAACAGCCGCCGCTGCCAACCATAGCTTCCGTACGAACGGCCGCTGAGGTACTGCAGCTGCTGGCATCAGTGGACGCAGCCTACGACCATTTTACCATTGATACAGCCTTGCGCGTGCCCGACCCGCGGGTGGCCTGGCGCTACCGTGAGGCGGGCGTGCGGGCGTGGGAACGGGCTGATCTGGATGGCAACGGCCGCCCTGACCTGGTGGTGACCGGCCTGCTTGAACATGGCGCGCCTTATCCGCAAACCAGCGCGGTGGTGTGCTTGCTGGACATGGGCGACTCGCTGGTACTCGACGACCTAGGTCGCCGCTACGAGCGTTATGGTCCGGTAGCCCGCATCGTATACCAGCAGGGACGGCCGTTGTTAAGTTATCAGGATTTTGCTCCGCCGATTTTACAGGTTGATAGCCTGCGGGATGCCCAAGCATTCCTGCTCACGTACCGCTTTGGGGGCTTTATCGAATACAATCCTAGGCCCGGTCTGCACGGGCCGTTTGACAGCCTCAGCTACAAGCACGATTTCGCCTACAATGACTTCAATACCTCCAAGCTGGTGCTGAACGCAGCGGGCACGGCAACCTATAGTGCGTGCAAAGGACCGGTGTTGAAGGAAAGAGGCCCCACAATCTGTGAGCAGCTTACTGCTACCGTTGCGCCCGTGCAGCTAAACGAACTCATGGAACTGGTAAATTATCTGGATGCCGATCAGCTTCAGCCGCGCTACCGGGCGTTCATTAACCACGTTCCAGCTGCTACCTTGACGCTTGCGTACCGCGGACGCCGCATTAGAGTGTATGACGACGGAGAGAAAGGTACGTTTGGACTCATGCGCATATACGAATTGCTAAGCAACCTGCGCGAAACCCAGCAATGGCAGCCTCTCCAGCGTTGATTTCTTGGTTTCAGTGGCTGCTATGGGTGCCCCTCGTTTTGGCAGTTGGCCTTGGAATGCCGTTGAATGCCCACGCCCAACTGGCAACTGAGCCCAGTCGCATTGCTGCCATTCAGACCAATGCCGATGTGCTGGGGCTGATTCGCCCCCTGGGTTGGGAATACGCCGAGGCCATATCAGGAGACTCAGCCGTACGGGCTTACGAGTCTTATCAAGGCACACGCTTTGCCGTACGCGGCGCCCAAACCTGGTTTAAAGCCGATTTCGACGGCAACGGCCATCTGGACTTACTGGTCTTGGCCCGGCGCAAAGGCATTCCGCTGGTGTTCTGCGTCCTCGATTCCGGGCAGAACAGGCTCCGGGTGGTGCGCAATTTTTACGATTCAGGTCGGCGTCGGCTGCCTAATGCGCGGGTAGTGCATCGCCAGGGCCAAGCCCTGTTGCAGTACACCGATTTTGCCCGACGGCTCGGTGGGAATGGTAAGCCTCGGCAGCGGAGAACCCAGCTGCTGGCTTTCCGGCAGGGAGGGTTCATCCCTTACGAGCGCCGCCCCACGCAGTATCGCATTGATACGGTGCGCTACCATTCGTTTTTCGGCTACAAAACCGCCACCACGCTCGATTTGCTTATCGATCCGGACGGACAGGCCTCATTACGTATTGAAAGTACTTCTTACGATGCACCGCATGTAACCACACGCCAAAATCTGGTAACGAACCTGGATGCGGCCACCCAAGCGGAGCTTACGGCGTTGCTGAATTACGTTCGGTTCAGGCAAAGGCGTAGCCGGTATAAGAAATTCGGGCTGAACCACCGGCCCATCGTGGAGCTTACAGTTGCCTACGACGGAGGGCGCCTCAAAACCATATACGACCCCAACGGCGACGGAACGGCTGGCCTCAGATGGTTGTACCGCTACCTCGAACAATTGCGCTACACGAAATCGTGGCAGCCTGGTACCAATCGGTGAATAAATTGATGATGAGCAGGCAACGGTAATAAAGTCGGTAACATCTTCCTGCCAAACACTAACACTTTCCCGTTTGGCTATGAAACGCTTACTTCTTTCCGTCGTTCTGTTGCTGCCCGGTGCGGCAACGTTTGCCCAATCTGCTACCTACCAGGGCTTGCCGGTCATTAAGGCGCAGCAGCCGCGGGCCGACTACCGCATGGGTCGGGAATGGGTTAAGGGCAACTGGAGTATTGCCCCGGAAACCAGCCCCGACGTGCTACTCCTGGCTTTGCACAAGAGCAAGGAAACCTTCGTGTTTCGTACCGATCGGGACTCCATTCGCTACCAGCTGACGCCCGGCAGCACGCAGCGTTTTTACGTGCAGCTCGCCGACGGCCGGTACGCGCTAACGGAAGTACGCTCCACCGCTTTCAAGGCCGAGCCGCTGCGCTTCGACACCCAGGCACCAGCCCAGGCCGCCGCTTACCCGTTTCGCTACGAGCCCGGCGTAAACAATGCCTACCTCACCCAATTAAGGCAGCAGTACAACCTGGATGCCGTGGTGCAAGGTGCCCGCAACGACACCGAGCGGGCCCAGCGTCTATTGCACTGGGTGCACAAGCAGTGGGACCACAACGGCGAAAACGAGCCCCAGAAACGGGATGCGCTGTCCATTCTGGAAGAGGCCAAGCAAGGCAAGCAGTTCCGCTGCGTGGAGTACGGTATCGTGGCTACTTCGTGTCTGAACGCCTACGGACTGAAATCGAGAGTGTTGGGCCTGAAAACCAAGGACGTAGAAACCACTGAAAGCGGCGCCGGTCACGTGCTGCTGGAAACCTGGTTGCCCGACCTGCAGAAGTGGGCCATTCTCGACGGGCAGTGGGACGTAATGCCCATGTTGCGCGGCAAGCCGCTGAACGCAGTGGAGTTTCAGCAAGCCATTGCCAAGAACTACAAAGACCTGGAGCTGCGCAGCTTGTCGGGGCCTGGCGTTAGCAAAATGGCCTACGTAAACTGGATCTACCCGTACCTGTACTACATGGACGTGAAGTTCGACAACCGCGAAGGCCTCGGGCTGGAGCGCACCAAGCTCGATGGCAAGTCCGGACTGATGCTGGTGCCCGTAGGAGCCAAGGAGCCAACGGTTTTCCAAATCAAGAGCCCCATTAAACACTGCGTTTACACCCGCTCGGTGGCGGCTTTCTACGCCAAGCCGGAGTAAGTCTACGCTGTCTGTTTTCGCGACGCCGGAAGCCCAGGAAGTTGCTAACCGTTTTGGTTAAGCAGTCGTTGGGTGCGTATCTACGTTTACGAATAGATACGCACCCAAACGATGTCCAATGCCTCCCCAACTCGGTAAACTCCTCGTTCTCCTCGGCCTTGGCCTGGCCCTGCTGGGTGGCATTATCTGGTTGGGCGGAGGTAGCTTGTTTAGCTGGTTTGGCCGCTTGCCCGGCGACATCCGCATCGAGCGGCCGGGCTTTCGGTTTTACGCGCCGCTGGTTTCCATGCTGCTTATCAGTTTGCTGCTGAGCGCCGTACTGTGGTTGTGGCGGCGCTTGTAACGCGGCAAAGCATGGTTTGGTGAAGCCAGAAAGCCATGTAACGGCCGTTAATTCCCTGAGTTGAATTGGCCGGTTACTGGTCCGTTTGTCTGCGGCCGTCGGCTGTTGCAAGGAATGGTGCGAATAGCGGTTAGCTGGCGTTTACTTCTTTGCCAGCGGAATTCGGTAGCGCAGCTGGGCCCGCAACTGGTAATGCCGCTGAAAATCGGTGGCAGCGTAGGGCTCCAGCAGCAGGCTATTGCCGGCCACGCTGATCTGCCCGCTCAGAAAGCCCATGGTGCCCTGCGGATGGTGCCGAGCCCAGGCTACGCCACCGAGCAGGTAGCTACCGTCGGTTTTGCCGAAGCCGGAGCCCAACCCCAGGCGAATGGCGTTGTTGCCCAGTGCAATAGGCCCGGCGCCAATATCCGACTGCATGAAAAGCGTTTTGCGCACCCCGGTCCAAATCATCATATCGGGTGCCAGCTGATATCCGAGCGTATTGCCGGACAACTCGCGGCGTAGGCGCCGGGAGGGAAAACCCAGTTGCCCGATGTGCAGCCCCAACCGGTAGCCGACTTCCCAATGCCCACCATCGCCGAAGCGGGACTCCACATAGGGGTTAACGTCCCAAAGCTGCTTGGTTATGCGTGTGTCCTCGCCCGTTGTTATAAACGGCCCATTCGGGTCCAGGCTTTGAATACCGATGCGCTCGGCTCCGCGCCATACGCCCAACCCCAACGTGGTAACGTTACCCGATGGCCGCACGGTGCTGTACGCCACAGAGCCTCCTGCCACCTGGTAGCGGTGGTAATACGCGGTGCGGGTTGCGCTGCTGCCGCAACCGCCCCGGTCTACTATATCCTCGTCGTAGCGACCGTTGCCGGCGCCCACACCCAAAGTAAGGTAGCGGCGCACCGCCGAAGAATCGGAGGGGGCGGGAGCCTGGTTGGTGAAAAGCAGCACCATGGAGGCCAAACCCAACGGCAGCCCCATCTGCCGCGGGCGGGCAGCGCCGTAATGCAGCAGGGCCAGCACTTCCAGCACCAGTACCACCGTAAGCCCCGCCTTCACGATCAGCATTTCGGGCAGCGTGAGGGCGCCGGGGCCCAGCAGAGCCGTAACCGCCAGCAGCCCGGCCACGGTCAGCAGGTTGCGCATCGGGCGTGCCGGAGGCTGCACATCGGGGGCAAGTGCCTGCGCCGCCCGGGTGCGTTGCCACCACCAGCCCCAACTCAGCAGCAGGAGCGGCAGCAAAGTCCATTGCACCTGTTTCAGCGAAACGCCCGCCACGGTGCTCAGGGCCGCGCCCACCTGCTCGCCGGCTGGGTCGCGGGCAAACTCAATGATGAAACGCCCGCTCAGCAGTAGGGCCAGTTGCAGTAAACGCCAACTGCCGCCCGGCCAGGTCCGGTGCCGCGTCGACCACAGCACGGCTAGCGTAATCAGGCACAGAGCCAGGGTAAAAAGCTGGGTGGGCAGCACCGGCAACGAGTGCAGCGCAGTGGGCAAAATAAGGCCGCGCTCTACCTGCACCAGAAAAGGCAGCGTATCGGGTGCGTAAAGCACGCCCCAGCCGGCCGGAGCAAGGTGCCCGAAACAGCAGCCAGTGAGCAGGCAACCCACGCATTGTAGCGCGTATGCGGCGCACATGGGCAGGGCAAAGGCATCGACGACGTGCCAGCGGAAACCCAGCCAGCGCCGTAGCACCAGCACGCCCAAGGTACCGCCAATGGCCCCGCCCAGTACCGAGCGGGCCGTGGTGCTCGGCCACTCCCCGTGCTGCCAGAGCGCCGCCCACTCGGCGGCGGGAATGGCAATGAGCTTAGTGCCTACGATAAAAGCCAGCGTGGCGCCAGTAGTTAGCAGCAGCCAGGGGCGCAGCGGGTAGCCGCGCCGCTGGCCTTCCCACAACAGCAAGCCCTGGTTGAGCAGGAACGCCAGCAGGTAAAACGTGCTGTAATAATGCTGATCAACGGCAGAAGGAATCAGAATAGCGGCGAGTGGAAGCATACGCGAAGGAAATTATAACAGCTTGCACACGACTACCGCCCTGCTATGTAGCCTGATTGCCGCCGAGCGAAACCCGGCGAAATGCACCGGCTCCTGGGTGCCTTATGTGAAGGTAATGTTCAGCAAATTCTAACCTGAACCAAACCAAACTTACAGGATTTCAGACTTGCTGGACAATGCTGTTTAATGGTTAATGCCTTGATGAACAAAGTGCTACTTAGGTTGCAATCGGACTTTTAATTCACGCCGATTACGCCCGGCGGACTGGCTGATAAGTAAGACGTGCAGCCTGAGTCTTCTGCGCCGGGCTTTTGAAATGTTCTGTACTATAACGACCAATGCAAAATCAGTATCGCCGAGGTCTTGGTCCCGCACAGTCGATGGTACCCAACACGCGCATTGTATGACGTTAAGGCGCTGGACCGTAGCAAGGTAGCGCTCCGACGGGCCAGCGCTAAAGTTGCCCGTGACCCGGAAGATTCTGCTGCGGCGTTGTAAGTATTTAATCGATTACACCCTCGCCGTAACTGGCTTGGCGGCAGTAGCCTGCGGCCTTTGGCCGTAGTGCACGATATTCTCAATCATTCCTTTAAAAATAACGAAGTGGAAAGGCACCAGCGAATACCAGTAGAGGCGCCCGGCCAGGCCGCGGGGACGGAACGCCGCCAGCTGCTCCAGCGTGTGGGTGCCGTCGTCGTTGGGCAGAATGCGGAACTGCAGCCACGCCTCGCCGGGTAGCTTCATTTCGGCGTAGAGCAGCAGGCGCCCAGCCGCGCGGTCGGCTACCAGCACGCGCCAGAAATCTAGCGGGTCGCCGGGGCGGAGGTCGGTGGGGGAGCGGCGGCCGCGGCGCAGGCCCACGCCGCCTGCCAGTTTATCGAGCAGGCCGCGCACGCGCCAAAGCCAATCGGTTTTGTACCAGCCGCGCTTGCCCCCAATGCGCCACACGTTGTTGAGTACTTCTTCGGGCGGTCGGCTGAAGGCCAGGGTTTGGCGGTCGAAGAACATGCCGTGCTGCGGAATCTGCACGTAGTCCATGTAGTTTTTGTCGGCCACGCCGCTGCTCACGGCATCGGTCCAGCTGCTCACCACTTCGTTTTGCTCGATGCGCTGAAAAGCCAGCTGCAGGGCGGTTGCGTAGCTCATGCACACGTGCGGCACGGCCTGGCTGATGCTGCACCGCGGGTCGGCTACGGTATCGTTGCGCAGAGAATCGACGAGGCTGCGCGCCAGGGAGAACGAGGTACTGGTTACCAGGAACAGCCACCACGACGAAAGCCGCGGGGTAAGCACTGGCACCGTAACAATGGGCCGCCGAAACCCGCGTTGCTCAGCAAAACCCAGCAGCATCTGTTTGTAGGTCAGCACATCTGGCCCGCCAATATCGAAGGCCTTGCCCAGGCAAGCGGGGTTGCCGAGCACCGCGGTGAGGTAGTGCATTACGTCGCGCACGCCAATGGGCTGGCAGCGCGAGTTGAGCCAGCGCGGCCCCACCATCACGGGCAGTTTTTCCACTAGGTCGCGAATAATCTCGAACGACGCCGAGCCCGAGCCGATGATGATGCTGGCCCGCAAAACCGTGGCCTGGGCCCGGGCAGCGCCCTGCAGCGTCCGCTCCACGTCCTGCCGCGACCGGAGGTGTGTGGAGAGGTGGTGGTCGTTCACAATGCCCGAGAGGTAAATGACCTGCCGCACCGTGGTGGTATCGAGGTAGCGCACGAAGTTGCGGGCCGACTGCTGCTCGGCCCGGTAAAAGTCCTTACCGTTGGTGCTCATGGAGTGCACCAGGTAGTACGCCGCATCGAAGTCGGTGGGCAGTTGGCGCAGGGTATCGGGCTGGCGCAAATCGGCGCGGGCTACCTGCACCCGCTCCTGCAAGGGCGGCGGCAGCTCGAAGCGGCGCGGGTCGCGCACGAGGCAGGTTACCTGATGGCCCGCTTCCACCAGCAGCGGCAGCAGGCGTTGGCCTATGTAGCCGGTGGCACCGGTGAGCAAAATGCGCATAACGGGTTTGGGGTGTGGTGCTAAGCTAGAACCAGGGCCTGGGGCAGAGGTTCAGAATCGGTAACGTAAACGGCTGGGAAGTACTCCTAGGTAGCGGGGCTTTTGTGTCCTGAAGTACTGATAGAAGGCTCCAGCCGTTGCCGTGCAACCTTTCGCCGCGCAGGCAACTCTAACCGGTATTCATTTGCTCCCGTACCCTCACTTTCGCATGAAAACCTACTTACGCTTACTTCCTTCGCAGCTGCTGCTTGGCTTGCTCCTAACCGCTGTGAGCTGCTCGAAGGACAAGACCCTCCCGTACTACCAGTTTACCGCGGAAGACCGGAAATGGCTGACCGCCAAAAACGGCGACGTATGGGCTTTCGAAAATGCGCAGGGCAAGCGCATGCGCTTTCAGCTTCACAACGTGCGGGAAGAAAAAGCGACGGTTACCGAACCCGGCACGTTCAAAATGGAGGATCAGTACCACCACGACCGTTATTCCGTTGCCATGTTTCGCCTGGATACGGTCCTGTCCAACTTGAGCCATTTCGAATTCAAGCGCGACTTGCCCACCGGCACTACGTACAAGAACGCGCCAAAAGACAACGGGCAGTTCCACATTAAGGCGCACTGGGATGGGTACATCGGCAACCCGTCGCGGGAAAGGCCCGGCGAGCTGAATCTGCCGGCCGTGGAAGAAATGAGCAGCCGGTTTCAGCAGCTTACGGTGCGCAACCGCCGCTACGAAAACGTGCTGGAAGTAACCTCCGACGGACAGTGCAGCACCTGCTTCATCCCCGGCGGCATTCCTTTCCATAAGCTGTACTACGATCAGCGGTACGGCGTGGTGCGCCTCATTGAGCGGAACGGCGACGTGTGGGACCGGTTGCCGTAGCAGCGGCCGGAGGCGTCATTTGCTTTACTTTTGCCGCCGTTCTTCGTCTGCCTGCTCTATGCTGTTTTCCGCCCCAATGTCTTCCCGAGTATGGTTATGGCTGTTTGTGGCGGTGTTGGGGGCAGCTTTTCTCATTAACCTGAACGCGTGGGGCGTGCTGGAAACCAGCGAAGCCCGCTACGCCGAAATCGGACGCGAAATGCTGACGTCCGGCGACTGGCTGCGGCCGCGCCTGCTGGGCATTCAGCATTTTCATAAGCCGCCCCTTACGTATTGGCTCACGGCGGCCGGGCTGGCCCTTTTTGGCGGCAGCGCGGGCGCCGTGCGGGTGTTGCCTGTGCTGGCCGTGTTGGCGCAGGTGGGACTGGTGTACGCTCTGGCCAGGCTGGTATTCCGGGGCGATGCGCGCCGGGCCCTGGCCACGGCTGTGGTGTACGGTACGTTGCCCGTGGTACTGGTTTCGGCCCTGAACGTGACTACCGACGTGTACCTGGCCACGCTCGAGCTGTTGGCTACTTATGCTTTCGTCCGTTACCACGCCACGCCGGCCGAGCAACCGGCCGCACGGTGGCTGTACCTGGGTTGGGTAGCCCTCGGATTGGGTTTTCTTACCAAGGGGCCGGTGGCGGCAATGTTGCCCTCCATGGCCGTAATCAGCCTGCACCTAACGCCCGAAGCACCGCGGCGGCGCTGGAGCCCACAACACATATTGACCGGAGCAGTGTTTGCGCTGCTGGGCCTGAGCTGGTATTTGCTGCTGGTGGCCGATAACCCTGAGTTTCTGCGCTACTTCGTGCTGGAACACACCGTGGAACGGTTTTCCAACGCGGCGGCCTTCAACCGCAGCAAGCCATGGTGGTTTTATCTCGTGCTGGCTCCTTTGGGTGCTTTGCCGTGGTCGGCGGCGCTGGCGGTGGAGCTAGGGCGCACCGGCTGGCGCGCACTGGGCCGGCGCTGGCAAATGATGCTGCTGTGGTGGGTATTGGTGCCGCTGCTCTTTTTTTCGCTCTCGAAATCGAAGCTGCTGCTTTACGTGCTGCCCATTTTCCCCGGCGTCGCGCTCCTGACCGTGGAACTGCTGGGCCGCCGCACCGATGCCGTGCTGCTGCGCTGGTACGTGGGTTTTGTGGCGGTGTTTGGCTTGGTGTTGGGGGCCTTGTGTTTGTTGCCCATCTACGGAACCCCTTACGGGCTCGACATCAGCCCCATTACCATTATTTGGCCGGCGGCGGGCATTGTGGTGCTCATTCTCACGCACATTTTCTGGGACGAAGTGCGCATTGCCCCCCGGCTGCTGGTGCTTACCGTGGTGTTTACCGCCGCCCTGCTGCTCAGCGCCAAACCCATGCTCGGGCAGCTTGAGGTGGCCGCCAACGGTACCCGCCCCGTGGCCACTCGGTTAAAGGAGTTGGGCTTGGCTAGCCGGCCGGTTCTGGTGTATGATCAGCTGCTGCCGTCCCTGGCTTTTGAGCAGCAGCGCCTGCCCGTGTCGCTCTACGACGGCAACCACAACCTACGCCGCGAAACCCAATTTGAGCGTTCCGAAGCCTGGCGCAGTCACTTGGTCGACCTGAGCAATCCGGCCGATACTGCCCTTCTGCGTCCCATCAGACGGCAGCACGCCGTGGTCTTGGTGCGCGGAGAGTTGCCACCCGACCGCCAATGGCTGGTTGAGGGGCTGCCTTCGCACGAGCACGTGGGCAAATGGAAGATTTACTACAGCGGCTGGTAGTAGCTGCGTTCTGTGCAGGCTGCTCAACCACGAGGCCTAACTGTGGCAACGATTCCGTTCAACGACGCGTGGCCGGCAAGCTTAGCTTGCCGGCCACGCCCGGTTCCGCGCCGCTCGCGCCGCGTGCAATACCTCTGCCTCACGACCAATAACGTGCGGCTTATGAAGCAAAATTACACGTACACTGCCGGCGCTAAATCGCGAAGGTTGTAGCGCGAGGCCATTACCTCGCCGTAAGCACCGGCCGTACGCAGCACCACCAAGTCGCCGCGCTTGGTTTCGGGCAGCGGCACCTGCCGCCCAAACGTGTCCGACGACTCGCAGATAGGCCCCACTACATCGTACAGCTGCTCGGGGCCTTGGCTGCTGAGGTTCTCGATGAGGTGAAAACTCTGGTACAGCGCCGGCCGGATGAGCTCGGTAAGCCCGGCGTCCAGAATGGCGAAGCGCGTCTGCTGGCTCTCCTTTAGGTACAGCACCCGGCTCACCAGCGTGCCGCACTGCGCCACCAAAGAGCGACCCAGCTCCACATGCACTTGTTGGCCGAGGCGGCGCTTCAGCAAGCGTTCGAATATGCTGAAGTACGCCTCGAAATCGGGAATTAGCTGCTCATCGGGTTGCTGGTAGTTCACGCCCAAGCCGCCGCCCACGTTCAGGTGGGGCAGCACGAAACCGCGGTGTTCAAACCACAGCTGCAGTTCGTTTACGCGGTGGCACAAGGTTTCGAACACGGCCAGATCGGTGATTTGCGAACCAATGTGCACGTGCAGGCCCACCAATTCCACGTGCGGCAGCGCGGGCAGTAAATCGGTAACGGCAGCCAGCTCGGGCATGCCAATGCCGAATTTATTGGCCGACAGTCCGGTGGTAATGTAGTGGTGGGTGCGGGCGTCCACGTTCGGGTTTAGGCGCAGGGCCACGCGAGCTTTGCGGTTCTGTGCACCGGCCAGCTCGTTGAGCACCACCAGCTCCTCACCCGATTCCACATTGAAGCACCAAATGTCGGCGGCCAGGGCGCGGTTGATTTCGGCATCCGATTTACCGACGCCGGCAAACACCACGTGTTCGGGTGCGAAACCGGCTTCCAGGGCGCGTTGCACTTCGTTGCCGCTCACGCAGTCGGCCCCAAAGCCGTGCTCACGCACCAGCGCCAGTACGGGCTCGTTGGCATTGGCTTTCAGGGCGTAATGCACGTGAATGTCGCGGGGCTGCGCGGCTTGTTGCGCGGCCCGCAGGGTGCGACGCAGCAGGTCGAGGTCGTAGAGATAAAAAGGAGTGGGCCGGGTGGCGAAGTCCGGCGGCAGTTGCAATGGCATTGGGAGAGAAGTAAAGGAGCGGGTCGCAATGCCCGGGTTAGGCCACGGCGGTACGGGCAAATAGGCCGGCGTTCAGCGCTTTCAGGGTGCGGGTTTTGTCGGCGGTGTTTACCAGCAGGCTGATGTTGTTGGGCGAGCCGCCGTAGCTGATCATGCGCAACGGAATATTCTGCAACGATTCAAATACTTGGCTGGCAGCGCCGTGGCTATTCTGAATGAGGTTGCCCACGAGGCAAATGATGGTTTGGTTTTCATCGACCTCCACCGAGCCAAAACGTTGCAGCTCGGCCACAATTTCGGGCAGGTGCGTGGCGTCGTCGATGGTCAACGACACGGCTACTTCCGAGGTCGTAACCATGTCGATGGACGTGCGGTGCCGCTCGAACACCTCGAACAAGGACCGCAGAAAACCGTGCGCCAGCAGCATCCGGCTCGATTTTACTTTAATGGCCGTCAGCCCATCCTTGGCAGCCACGGCTTTGATGGCCTCCTGGCCGGTGCGGGCCGAAATAAGCGTGCCCGGCGCCTCGGGCTGCATGGTGTTCAGCAGGCGCACCGGAATGCCGTGCTCCCGGGCCGGCAGTACCGAGCTGGGGTGCAGAATCTTCGCGCCGAAGTACGCTAGCTCGGCAGCTTCGTCGAACGACAGCTCCCGAATAGGGTAGGTGCCTTCCACCACGCGCGGGTCGTTGTTGTGCAGCCCGTCAATGTCGGTCCAAATCTGGATTTCCTCCACACCGGCCGCTGCACCCATCAGCGAAGCGGAGTAGTCGGAGCCGCCACGCTTCAGGTTGTCAATCTGGCCCTGGGCGTTGCGGCAGATGTAGCCCTGCGTGATAAACAGGCGGGTATTGGGGTACTGGGCCAGCTGCGCGGTCAGGTGTTCCCGAATGTAAGCCGCGTCCGGCTCGTCGTCGGCATCGAGGCGCATGAAGTCCAGGGCGGGTAGCAAGGCTGCTTCCTGGCCTTCCACGGCCGTAATGTAGCGGTGAAACAGCAGCGTGCTCAGCAACTCGCCTTGTGCCAATATCACCCGCTCGCCACTTCCCGACAGGGGCTGGCGCGTGAGGCCGAAAATGGTTTTGAAATTTTCGTCGAGCACCTTAATAGCTTCGGCGGCCACTTCCGGCTCGGGCAGCAGCTCGCGGGCTACCATGTGGTATTGCTGACGCAGAATTTCGATACGCGCTGAGGCGGCCGTCACTTCGCCGGCGTACAGCAGCTGCGCAATATCGACCAGCGAGTTGGTGGTGCCGGACATGGCCGACAGCACCACGATGCGCGGCTCGTTAGAGCGAATCAATTCGGCCACGGCCCGCATGCGCGCGGCAGAACCAACGGACGTGCCGCCGAATTTGAGAACTTTCATGGAAGCGAAGGAGGGAAGTGACATGGGCTTAACCGCGGAGTGGGTTGCTCAAGTGAAACGCAAGAAAAAAGCGCCGGTTGGAGGACCGGCGCTGGTTATTCTGAGGCAGAGTAAACAAGGAATAGCGACGGTCAGGAGCGGGTACGTTTAGCCCGTTTCGCACACTTACCCTTTTTGCCCAACTCGCACGCTACGCCCACCGGAGCCGAACAGCTCACGGCCGCCGAGGCAGCAAAACCCGAGAAAAAGAGAAAAGCAGGAGCCGTCATAGCAATGGAAACGGATGGAACACCGAACGGGCGCCGTCGTTTGCGGCCGCAAGTACGAACTTAATCCGGCAAATTCCAGCGCGCCGCAGCAAAAATACTGCTTCCGAACGCGACGGGTGAACCGTTAAAAGAATAGCTTACAGTCGATTAATCTTACTGCGTATTGTATTCATGAAAAAGCTGCTACTCTTAGTGTTGGCGCTGGGCTTGCTGCCAGCGGCTTCGGCCCAAACCTGGTGCCCGCCCGGGGCCACCTGGACGTACGACTTCGTAGACATGTTTGAGCGCGGCGACTTGGTGATACGCTACCAGCGCGACACACTTATAAACGGCCAAACCGCTCAAGTACTGCACCGGGAGTTGCGGACCGTTAGCTACCCCGGCGGAATAATGGGGCCGCCTTACCGCATTCCCGACCTGATTACCCGCGCTACGGCCGACCGCGTGGAGGTTCTGGGCAACGGGCAGTTCACCACCTTGTACGATTTCGCGGCCCTGCCCGGCGCCTCCTAGATTACCTTCGAAGTAAGTCCGAGCGGGACTTGCTCGCAATTTCCCGTGCGAATGATAGTCGACAGCGTAGGACGGCAGACGGTGAACGGGCGTAACCTGCGGTGGCTGCGCGTACACCAGGAAAACCTGCCGGGAAACCAGCCGACGTTTAACCGGCCCTGGCCCGGCCGCATTTACGAAGGAATTGGGGCAGTAGGGCGCTACCTGCAGACCAGCGGCTACTACTGCGGTGGCACCGACCCTGGTTACATGGGCAGCTTGTTGTGCTTCCGTGCCACGGGGCAAGCCACGTATTATCCGCCCGCTAACGTCAGGCAAAGCTGCACCACCATTTTATCATCGGTGGGCCAACAAACCACCCGGTACGACTTTGAGGCGTATCCCAATCCTACCGATGGTCCACTAGAATTTCGCCAGCCAGCCGGCCCCGCGGGGGCTTCCTACACGCTACACGACCTTACCGGCCGGTGTCTGCAAACTGGCGCGGTGCCCGGCACGCAGCGCCTGAGTTTAGCGGAACTGCCCAGCGGGGTTTATATACTTGGCATTAGGCTTGCGGGAGGCAACAAACAGCTGGTGCGGCGTGTTGCCCGCTACTAACTTGCTCCCGTTTTCTGCCCGCATGAAGCGTTTCTCCACCATTCTTGTGCTTATCGGCGGCTTCGTCGGTACGGCCGCCTTGCCCGCCCAAGCCCAGCAGCAGCTGAGCTTGCCCGTTATGAGCCCCGCCGTACACGTGCGTCAGGCCTTTTCCACCACCTTCATCGATCTGAAATACTCGCGCCCGTCGAAACGCGGCCGCGAGGTATTTGGCAAGCTGGAACCCTACGGCAAAGTGTGGCGCACCGGGGCCAACTCCTCCACACGCATCAAGTTTGGCGAAGAGGTGAAGTTTGCGGGCCAGATTGTACCCGCCGGCACCTACGCCCTGTTCACCATTCCCGACCCCAAGGAATGGACCGTAATCCTGAATAAAGACACCTCGCAGTGGGGCGCCTACGATTACAAGCCAGACCTTGACTTACTGCGCGTGAAGGTGAAACCCACCGTTTTAACGGCCCCGGCCGAGACCTTCTCGCTGATGCTGGAGAACCTGCAGCCCGAAGCCGCCGATTTGGTCATGCGCTGGGACAAAACCCAGCTGAGCGTGCCTATTGTCGCCGATGCCGACGCCCGCGTGATGAGCCAGATTCAGGAGGCCATGAAGGGCGACAAACGACCGTACTTCAACGCCGCGCAGTATTACTACAACACCGATAAAGACCTTGGCCAGGCCGTGAAGTGGATGGACGAGGCCCTCAAGCAGCAGCCCGACAGCTACTACTTCAGCTACTGGAAGGGCAAAATGCTGCAAAAAGCCAAACGCAACGCCGAAGCAGCCGAAGCCGCCCGCAAGTCACTGGAACTGGTAAAGGCCGAGAAAAGCACCCCGCTCCGCGAAGAGTATGTTCGCCTGAACCAGCAGCTGCTGGCCGAAGTGGGGAAGAAATAACAATTTGTCAGTAAGCCTTAAACGTGCTGCTGAACGGAGCCGATGCAGAACGTTTAAGGGATTGTTAGGCTTTCGGAATGAACTCCTAATCACTACTATCAAACAGAAAAACCGGCCAGTTGGCCGGTTTTTCTGTTTCAGCAAATGTGGGCGCTGTTTCAGTTACCTAAACCCTGCTGCCTTTGTTGGTTTAAAACTCACTGCCGTGCCACCGCCGGGGGCCAGTTGCAGCTTTAGCACCGATTTGCTGTCCACCGTCATCCGGCGAATCTGGTAGCTCATGGGGTTCTTTTCCCAATCGGCAGTTTTGCCATCGGCGTACACGGTGGCCACGTATTTCTGGCCGGGTGTGAGAAACGTGAGCGGCACCCTTGACTGGCGGGCTTGCTCATCGGTTATGGCGCCGAGGTACCACTCGTCCTTGCCTTTGGCTTTGCGGGCGGTGGTGATGTAGTCGCCGGGCTCGGCTTCCAACACCTGGGTGTCGTCCCAATCCACCGGCACGTCCTTGATGAACTGGAAGGCGTCGGGACGTTGCTCGTAGGCTTCGGGCAGGTCGGCGGCCATTTGCAGCGGGCTGTACATGGTTACGTACAGGGCCAGCTGCTTGGCGAGGGTGGTGTGCACTTGGCGGCCTTTGTTGGCGGTGGGGTTCCAGTGCTCCAGCTTGATTTGAAAGATGCCGGGCGTGTAGTCCATGGGGCCGCCCATAAGCCGGGTGAAGGGTAGAATGGTTTCGTGCTCGGGCGGGTTGCCTTGGCTCCAGGCGTTGAACTCGTTGCCGCGGGCGGCTTCGTTGGCCAACCAGTTGGGGTAGGTGCGGTGCAAGCCCGTCGGCCGGATGGATTCGTGCATGTTGATCATGATGCGCCGGGCGGCGGTTTGCTCGGCGGCTCGCACGAAGTGGTTGCTCATCCACTGCCCGTCGTGGTGTTCCCCGCGCGGAATTATGCGGCCCACGTAGCCGGTTTTTACGGCGTCGTAGCCGTGGTCCTGCATAAACTGGTAAGCAGCGGGCATGCGCCGCTCGTAGTTCGTAACCGAGCCCGAGGTTTCGTGGTGCATAATGAGCTTCACGTTTTTGCTGGCGGCGTAACGCTGCAGCTCCTGCACGTCGAAATCGGGGTAGGGGGTCACAAAATCGAACACTTCCTCTTTCCAGTTGCCGTACCAGTCTTCCCAGCCCACGTTCCAGCCTTCCACCAGCACGCTTTGCAAGCCGTTTTTGGCGGCGAAATCGATGTAGCGCTTCACGTTGGCGGTGTTGGCGCCGTGGCGGCCGTGGGGCTTAAGGGCCTGCCAGTCGGTTTGGTTCAGCTTGATGTTGTTGACTTTGGCGTAGTCCCAGCTGCTGCGGTTCACGTGCATTTCCCACCACACGCCCACGTATTTCTGCGGCGTAATCCAACTCACATCCTGCAGCTTGCTCGGCTCGTTCAGGTTTAGAATCAGCTTGGACGTCAGCACCTCGGGGGCTTTGTCGCTCACCACCACGGTGCGCCAGGGCGTGTGGCAGGGCGCCTGCAAATACGCCTTGGCACCGGTGGCATCGGGGGTGAGCTGGCTGGTGAGGTCGAAGCGGGCGTTGTCCACCAGCAGCGACATGGCAGGGTAGTTTACCAGCGCCGCCTCGTGGATGTTGATGTAGAGGCCGTCGGGGCTTTTGAGCATGAGCGGCGTTTGCACCGCGTTCGGCGCTACGGGCACCTGCACGCCAATTTCGGGCGTGGACGGCGTGTTTTTCGGACCGACTTCGCTGAGCTTGGTGGTGGCGTAGAGGTACTCGTTGGTGTCGTAGTCGCCCCGAATCCAGAACGTTTTGCAGTCGGCGGCGAGGTTGAACTCGGTGCGCTCGTCCTGCACCGTGAAGTATTTGAGGTTGGGCTGCTCGGGAAACTCGTAGCGGAAGCCCAGGCCGTCGTCGAAAAGCCGGAAACGCACCCGTAGCTGGCGCTTCTCGGGCCCGGGCTGCTGCAGCGTCACGGCCAGCTCCTTGTACCGGTTACGAATCTGCTTGACCTCGCCCCACACCGGCGCCCAGGTTTCATCTGCCTGCGCGGAGTCTGTTTTTACCACTGTCAGGCCTTTCTCGAAGCCCGGCTGACCCTGAACGAGCACGGCCAGCCGGCTCGGCTTGAGCACCGTTTTTGAGCCAAAGCTGAGCTGGTATGTCGGTTCTCCGGTCGGGCCCAGTTGGAAGCTTAGGGCCAGCTTGTTGGTAGGGGAGTGGAGGCGCTGCGAAAGCGTGGGCAGGGAAGCCAGCAGTGTGGCGGCAAGCGTGAGAAAGGCGCGGTTCATAGAGCCGCAAGGTAAGGATGGTCCGCGGGTTAAGTTGCGTCGTTTTTTATGCCAAATTGGAGTTCACAGGGCACTAAAATATTCATATGAAGCTCAGACACTGATGTATCTTCTTTTAGGTGCTTCACCCTCGTAGTATATTACCTCAGCCGCTCCGAATATAAGAATAGAGCCTTCGATGCCGACAACTTTCTGTATGGCTTCTCGGACTGGCAATAACTTTCCATCATAGTTAGTGTCAGTAGAAATTACAGAGCAGTTGATAATGTGTTCATAGCTTTTTAGTTTATCAACAATAGCATGCGTTTCGTCCGGGCCTTTTATTTCCTGCATCAACTCCCATTTGAAATCCGTGAAATGGTATAGCGCTTCGATAAACTTACGCCTGTTCTGTGCGTGGGAGAGAAACGCCAGATAGCGTTCCTGCTTTTCTCTAACGATATACTTCTTTATAAAAGACTGCTCCTGTTGAGTTATCATGTTACTCTCTGCAGCCATTAGATCAAACCAATATGTTGCTTCGGTATATATTCCACTCCTCCACCGTCATTTCAAACCGCACTTCTCCGCTACCCGTCCGCCCGGTTTCGCGCCAACCTTGGCGGCGGTAGAACGTTTCGGCGCGGGTGCCGGAGTCGGTGCTCAGCCATACCGGGTGCGTGGTTTGCATAAAGTACCAGTCCAGCATCAACGCATGCAGCCGCTTGCCAATGCCCTGCGCGGCGTATTCGGGCAGTAGGAACAGCGCCCAGATGTTGTGCTCCAGCAAATCGGCAATGGCAAAGCCGACTACGGCACCATTGGCGGTAGTAGCTACCCAGCCTTTACCGCGCCGGGTGAGGTATTCCACGTAATCGGCGGTGGTAACCAGGGCGGGGTTGGAAAGCACGTTTTCGGTTACGGCTCCGCGGATTATTTCCAGCTCTGGAATGTCGCTCAACTGTGCTTCGCGGTACAGAATAGCCATATGGTCTTTCAGGGGATAAGGCTGCCGGCCTTGGCCAAGAGGGGCCGGCAGAACAGAAAATTAGCGTGTCGCTTCGGCCGTCTTGACTGGCGAAGCTTGCGCATTTTCGGTAATGGTTTGTGCAATATGGTTTAGGGCCTGTTTGGCTTCACGCATTACGGGCAAAAAGGGCCAGATATGCGGCATGCCAGCGCCGCGCACTACACGCAATGGCGCGCCCGCGTTGCGCAGCTTTTCAGCCAGCAGCTCGGCATCGGGCCGCATGATGTCGCGCTCGGCAATGAAAATCTGGGTGGGGATGAAGCCCTGAAACGTACCGTACAGCGGAGAAATGTCGGGGCTGCACAAATCCAGGTCGCCGGCACACATACGCTTAGCTGATAATGCCCCCGGCACCGACAGCATAATGTCCTGCCGATCGACCGCTGCAATGGCCGGATTGCTCAGACTGGCGTCGGCCACCGGCGACACCAGAATCAGGCTGTTCGGCAGTTCGCGGGTAGGTTGTTGCAGCAGCCGTTGCACCAGTAGCGTAAGCAGCGTAGCACCCACCGAGTCGCCAATCAGGATGATGTTCCGGGCCTCGTATTGGCCCAGTAGGTGGGCATACACTTCGTCGATGCTGCGGTTGATGGCCTCGATCTGGTTTTCGGGCGCTTTGGGGTAATCAACCAGATAAGCCCGCAGGCGGGTTTGCTTGACCAGTGTGGCTATGCTGTGCCAGTTGATTTCGGTGGGGCCGTACACGAAGGCACCGCCCGGGCAATACAGAATGGCTACATCCGGATTGCTAACCTCGTTCGGGGTAATTTCCGTGATGCTGGCCTGACCGACAGCGAAGGTCCTAAAGGGCAGGCCCAGCGTGTGCTTTTTGGTTGGGTGATGCACATCGTCCTTGCGCAGGCGGGCATAGTTAATCGGCGACTCGGAAAACGTTTTCTTGAGGCCTTTGAGCTTGATGACCGAAGCGGTGAGGTAGTAGGTAAGGCTGGGCATGATTGTACGTCGGAGAGTGGGCTTCACGGACGTGCAATGTACCGGCCAAGCTGCGCTTCTTTTAGGTGAATCACCCGTTTATGTGAGGCGGCTACACAAGGGGCATGGTAGTCATTCGGACACCCTTACTGCTAAGCGCGCTGCTTTCTGGAGCGCTGTGTTAAGCGCCGCACCAGCAGAAAAAGACCCACTGCCAGTAGCAGATAAAATGCAGCCTGGCCCACAACGTAACCAAGCCGACCGGCCTGCGACTGGTCCGGTTCGCCTTCGGCGTTTAGGGTGTACTGCCGGGCGTTATTTACCAGTTGCGGCTGAAGCCGAAAAGAGCTGAAAAAAGCAGCTTGTTGCTGCGGGTGTTGCGGACCGGGCTTGCCAGTAGGCAATACCTGGTACGTTATCAGATAGCCGTTTACATACACCGAGCGGCTGGTTATTTCGGCCGGCAGGGTTTGGTTGGTCGTGTTGGTATAGGTAAGCTCAAGGCCATCCAACCCGTCCACCGCGAAGGACTTTTGCCGCAGCACTTTGCCGCCACTGGCTTGCGTAGCGCCGCGGGCCAGGCCGAGGTAGAAATCGGATAACTCGCCCTGCGCCAGCTTAAACCCCGGCTGGTTGTCCAGGCGCCGACTCGTCACCATGTAAGTGCCCTCGTTGGCCTGCGCCGAGTAAATGCGCTGGCCCAGCGTGTCGAGCACCTGCGGCGCGGCTGGGAAGGTGATGCTGGCAATGCTGTCCAGGTTAACTGAAACCGGGCTTTGGGCTTGGGCTAGCAGTGGGAATAGCAGCAGGAAAAGGGCAGTAAGGAAACGCAGCATGAAGGCGGCAACTCTCAATCGAAATTGATAACGGTGGTATCGGTGTAGAGCACGGTCCGCCGTATAATAGTCCGGCTTTCATCCCTGAATGAGTAATTATATCCGTAGCCTCTGACGCGATTCGCAGTGTACTTGAAGAAACAGTAAGGCCTGTCAGGCAGCACCCACATTGTTTTTGTCAGGCTGAACTGTTGATTAGTGCGCGTGGTATCGAAAAAAATAGAGCCACCAAACCAGTCCCCCTGGTCGGCGTTGACGAAGGAAAAGCTGATGTCGGTTTTACCGTCTTTGCTTGAATTGATGTTGATTTTAACCGGCTTGTAAGGAGTGACTTCAAAGTCAGCATTATTGCCTTTCCCGTTGTTAATCAACGCGCCGTAATGGTAGCTGTCTAGATCGTGGTAATTATTCAAGTCGGCCAAGGTGGCACCACCCACAAGACGCACCCTATACTGCTTTCTGCCAAGGGCAGTGAAAGTCAATTTATAGTGGCCATCAGAATCAGAAACTCCGCCTGTAATAGAATCCTGCGAAGGTGTATTAAATAACATAGGCGTGATTTTCTGCACTTCCAACACAGCCCCAGAAACCCTTTCGCCGGTATACTTATTTGTCACGATGCCTTCCACCGTTGTCAGTGCCGGATCTTCGTTTCTTGAACAGCCCGTTAGGATTATAAGCAAAAAAGCACTTGACAACGCGTACCGAATTAGAAGAGGCATATCAGTTGTTTGCTAGAGGTAGACAAATCCATGATTGCCTCGCTCGCAAAAGGGTTGCATGCAGTGCGCGTGGTAAATGGTTTTACCTAACCGGCTTCGGAATTACCGGCAGGCTCTCGTGGCCTTGCTCATCCACCGAAGCCACCCCAAAGATGTAGTTGTCTTTGCTGTGGGGTAAATCGGCGGTGAGGCCTTGCACAGGGAAGCGCTGCTGCCACACCGGGGAAGTGGTTTCGCGCATGAGCACCACGTAGCCGGCGGGTTTGCGGCCGGTGGCGGGAGCTTCCCATTTCAGCTCGGTACGGTTGGTGAGGTTGGCCGTGAGCACGCCCACGTTGGTGGGCGCGGCCGGAGCTAGGGCCAGGTTGGCCATGGTAGCGAGGTTTACGGCCGTGTTCTTGCGCAGGTACTCGTAATCCACAAACTCGGCTAGGTCGCCGTACTGGCGGCCGTTTTCGGTGCGCAAATCCTGGTGTTGGTGCGTGAAATCCTCGTTCATCTCGGAGAAGCGCACGGCCGCAAAGCCCTGCTGGTTGAACGGGGTATGGTCGCCGCCGCGCAGGAAACGGTCGGGGCGGTACTCCATGGCTACGGTATGGCCGGGCACGTACTGCTCGCCGGCTTGCTTTGAGTAGCGGGCCAGCTGGCGGCTGGGCGAGTCGTTTTCAGAGGAAAGCTGGCGGCGCAGCTGGGCTTGCTCGGGCGTTTCGTTGGCCGGCACGCCTTCGCTGAACACGCGCACGTGGCCGGGCATGTGCAGGTCGGGGTCGTGGCCGTGGGAGTTGCCCACAATGTCGTTGTTGAGCATGCCCACGATGTTCCAGTTCTGAGCTTTGGCTTTTTTAGCCATGTAACCCGAGCCCAGCAAACCCTGCTCTTCGCCCTGCACAGCTACAAACACGAGGGTGCAGGGGAATTTCTGCTTGCTCATGATGCGGGCCATTTCCATTACCACGGCTACGCCCGAAGCGTCGTCGTTGGCGCCGGGCGCATCGGCGGTGCGGTTCATCACGTCGGTCACGCGGGAGTCCAGGTGCCCGCTCACAATGATGATGCGGTTGTCGTTGGGGTCGGTGCCGGGCAGCGTGGCCACCACGTTGGCCATAACGGTTTTCACGTCGATGCGGCGGCCATCGGGCTTCACCGTAAACGTGTCCTGCTCCACCTTCAGGCGGCCGCCGCTGGCCTTGGCGTACTTTTTAAACTCGTCCTCCACGTAGCGCCGCGCCGCCCCGATGCCGCGCTTCTTGCTCTTGGTATCCGAAAGCGTATGACGCGTACCGTACGACACCATTTTGGCAATGTCGTCTTTCAGCCGGTCGGCCGAAATTTCGCCCACCATTTGTTGAATGGTCGCATCGGTGGGAGGCGTTTGGGCAGCGGTTTGAGCTTGCAGTGCAAGGGGGAACAGCACCGCGGCGCCGAGCAGGAAAAATGGGAATTTCATAGAGAACGGAAGAACGAGAGACCTAAACTTACGCGGCGGCGGGCAAAACCGTGCAGAATTTGCAGAAAACCCGCCCAGCCGCCGCTAACCGACCACTGACACCAAAGCACTGGCCGCGTTGCCTCCGAAACCGGCAGCGTTTATCATTACCCGCTGAATGCGGCGCGGCGCAGGTCGGTGATTCAGCCAGGTATCAAACGGCAAAGGCGTCGGGACTACCTGGTTTTTGAGCAAGTGCAGCGCAAAATCAAGACTGAGCGCCGCTGAGGCGCCCAAGGTGTGGCCCAGCAGCCATTTGTTGGAGGTGCAAGCCGGAACATCAGCGCCAAAAACCAGCTTGACCGCCGCATGTTCAGAAGCGTCGCCGGCGGCGGTGCCGGGGCTGTGCAGCACTAGCAAATCCACGTCGGAAACCGACTTATCTGCCAGCTGCAAAGCTTGCCGCATGGCTTGCTGAAAATGCTGGCCATCGGGCGTCAGGCCGGTTTTGGTGCCCGTAGCCTCAAAGCCAAACCCCACGCTTTCCAGCAGCAAGTCACCGGGCTGAAGTTGGGCGGCGGGTACGGCTTCCAGGGCCAGCACAGCCGCGCCTTCCCCCAGCACGAAGCTGGAAGCGCCGCCCGCACCCGGGCGACACGGAAATTCGTCGGGCCGATGCGGGGAGTAGATGCGCAGGGCCTGCATTTGGGCCAGCGAGAAAGACGTCAGGGGCGCCTCGGTGCCGCCCGCCAAAAACCGCTCGGCCAAGCCGGCCTTCAGCCACGCTACCGCGTTGCCGAGTGCCTGCAGCGCGGTGCTGCAGGTACTCGAATGGCTAATGGCAGCGCCGGTTGCGCCCACGCTGTCGGCCACCCAGCTGGCCACGTTGCCCAGCGTGGTAAGCGGGGAGGCGGTAGTAGGCACGGCGCCGTGGTGCAGAAATTCGGCATGAAAGGTTTCCAGGCGTTCGGTAGCGCCGCGCGAGGACCCTAGGCTAACGGCCAGGGTCGCGCTATCGGTGGGCGTCCAATGGGCTTGCTCCACGGCCCGTTCGGTAGCCAGCAGGGCCAGCAGCACGCTGCGGTCGAGGGCGCGGTAAGCGGGGCGGCGCTGGCGCAACGCAGCTAGTGCCGCTTCGGCGGTTGGGGGAAGGGCCGCCACAGGCAATCCGGAGGCGGCATCAGGCCGAAAGGTTGTGGCAGCTGCGTGGGTAGGTACCGCTGAGAAACCCAGGGCCGATACGCTGCCCCAGCCGCGGATAACAACGCTGGCAAGCGGGCTAGTCATGCGGAAACTCGGGTAAACCGGCCAGTACGGACGCCGTGGCGGGACGCAGCACCAACTCGCGCATGGCCCGCAGCGTGTCGTACACCACCTGCAGCTCGTCGTTGGTGATGCAGTAGGGGGGCAGCACGTACACAATATTGCCCAGGGGCCGCAGCAGCACGCCTCGCTCCAGGCCTAGGGCGTAAAATTCGTCGCGGAGGCGGCTGAAGTAGGAAGTGCCTTCGGCTACCTGAAACTCCACGGCCAGAATGGTGCCGCGCTGCCGCACCTGGGCAATACCCGCTTGGCCCTGTAGCTCACGCACAAAGACGGCATGGCATTCCGCAACCCGGGCGCGGTCGGCGGCCGACTCGGGGGTGAGCAGCAGCTCCAGGCTAGCTAGCCCGGCGGTGCAAGCCACGGGGTTGGCGGTGTAGGAGTGGCCGTGGAAGAAGGTGCGGGTACGGTCGTCGCTTAAGAAGGCTTCGTAAATGGGGGCGGTGCAGGTGGTGGCGCCCAAGGCCATGGTACCGCCGGTCAGGCCCTTGGAAAGGCAGATGATGTCGGGCTGCTCCTGCAGAAAATCGGCGGCAAAAAGGCGGCCGGTGCGCCCGAAACCAGTCATGACTTCATCGGCAATGGTCAGTGCGCCGTGCGCGCGGCAGCGGTGAATAAGCGCATCCAGCGCGGCCGGCTCGTACATCACCATGCCCGCCGTACCCAGCACCAGCGGCTCGAAGATGAAAGCAGCTACGTCGTGCGCGGCCAGCACGGCATCAAGCTGCGCCAGCGCTGCGGCTTCGCAGCCCGGCACCGGCACGTCGATGAATTGCACCTCGAACAGCAGCGGCGCGAAGGGAGCGGTAAAGGTCGAGCGCGCACTCACCGACATGGCTCCGAACGTGTCGCCGTGGTAAGAGTCGCGGAAGGCTACCACGGTGCGGCGCTCGAGCTGACCCAGGTTGTGAAAGTACTGGAACGCCATTTTCAGCGCTACCTCAATGGCAGTAGCGCCGTTATCGGAGTAGAACACGCGCTGCTGATTGGCGGGCAGAATGCGCAACAGACCCTCCGCCAGTTCCACGGCGGCCGGGTGCGTAAAGCCCGCAAAAAGCACGTGCGCCAGCGTGTGCAGTTGCTCGCTCACGCGCCGGGCAATGTGCGGGTGCGCGTGGCCGTGCAGGTTCACCCACCAGGAGGCAATGGCATCGAGGTAGCGCGTGCCGTCTTCGGCCACCAGCCAGGCACCTTCACCGCGCACCACCGGAATGGGCAGGGGCGCCGTTTGCATTTGGGTGTACGGGTGCCAGAGAACGTGCTGGTCGCGGGAGGCTAAGGACATAAACGGGGAAAGGAATTTAGTTGTCAGTTGTCAGTTGTCAGTTGCGAGTTGTCAGGTCATTGTTATCCTGACAACTCGCAACTAACAACTCGCAACGAAAGACTGTCAACTCATAACTGCCAACTCGGTTTGCGCAGCGTAGCGGGCCACAGTGTCTGCATTCAGCTCCGACTCGGGTTGCAGGCGCAGCAGTATTGGCAGCGGAAACGCTTCCAGAATGGCTTCCTCGGTGTACAGCTCGGGCGCACCGTTAAAAACCAGGCCGCGCACCGGAATTCCGCGCTGCCGCAAAAATTCCAGCGTGAGTAGCGTGTGGTTGATGCTGCCGAGGTAATGCCTGCTTACGACTACCACATCCAGTTCCAGATGCTTGACCAAATCGGCCACCAGAAAGCCCGGGGCAAGTGGCACCAGCAGACCGCCCGCGCCTTCTACTACTAAATGGTTGTCGGTGTGGGGTAGCTGAAAATCAGTCGGGTTGATGCGCACGTTCTCAAACGCAGCAGCTTTGTGGGGCGAAGCGGGCAACTGAAAGCGAAACCGCTCGGGGTGGAAACGAGTGGCGGGGTGCGACACCAACCGGCGCACTTCGTCGGAGTCGGTATGATCGAGGCCGCCGGCTTGCACGGGCTTCCAGTAGTCGGCGCCCAGGGCCTGCGTAAGCACCGCGGCCGCTACGGTTTTGCCTACATCGGTGCCAATGCCGGTAACGAACAACCGCTCTGGCATAGAGTTAGACGCAGACTTCACAGGCTTGGCGGAGGGCGACAACGAGGTCATCTATTTCGGTTTCAGAGTTATAGCTGTGCACAATCACACGCAAGCACTGCTGGCCGGCCGGCACGGTGGGCGGTACAATGGCGCGCACATCGAAACCAGCGGCTTGTACCGCAGCAGCTAAGGCGCGGACTTGAATGGGCGAAAAGTGCGGCAGGCGCAGCGGCAGAATCACGCGGCTCTCGGCGGGCACCTGCACCTGCGTAACTGTGGCCAATTGTGATTGGGCGTAGGCAGAAAGGTGGAACAAGCGGGTACGGGCTTCGGCAAGGCTCGGCAGCAGCTTGTAGCCGGCTTGCAAAGCCGCAATAGTTACGGCAGGCAGCGCGGTGGTGTAAATGAACGGCCGGCTGAAGTTCAGCAGGTAATCGTGCAGCACGGCCGGGCCGACCACCGCCGCGCCTTGGCCGCCCAGCGCCTTCCCGAAGGTGACGATGCGGGCCAGCACCTGCGCATCGAGGCCCAGCGCCGTTACCAGTCCCTCGCCTTGCGGACCGTAAACCCCCAAGCTATGCGCCTCATCGACTACCAAATGCGCGCCGTGCTCCTGACAGGCGCTGGCAAATTCCACCAGCGGGCAGGCGTCACCACCCATGGAATACACCGCCTCTACGGCCACGAACAACGCTCCAGTAGCGGTGACGGATTTGGCCAGCAGTCGACGTAGGTCGGCCGCATCGTTATGGCGGAAGCTGTAAGCAGTGGCGAAGCTGGCGCGGATGCCGTCCTTCACCGAGGCGTGGGAAGCTTCGTCGTACAGAATAACGTCGTCGCGGCGGGGCACGGCGGAGAAAAAGCCCAGGTTAGCGGCGTAGCCCGAGTTGAACAGCAGCGCCGCTTCGGCATGGTGAAAGGCGGCAATACGCTGCTCCAAGGCCTCTGCCGCAGCGGAGTTGCCGGTGAGCAAACGGGCGCCGGTGCTACCCAGAACGTCGGTTTCGGTCAGCGCCTCTTGCATGGCCGCGCGCAGCTCCGGTGAGCGGGCCAGACCGAGGTAGTCGTTCGAGGCGAAATCGACTAAGCCAGTGGCGGGCAGCGTAAGGCGCCGGCGGGTGCCGCTGACCTCGCGCTGTTCAAGGTGTTGGGTGAGGCGCTGAAGGAGAGGGTTGGACATGCTTAGCGCGTCGAGAACAAGCAGCTACAGCTGGTACTGGTTGTCCTCCTCAGCTGAGGAGGGCAACCAGTACCAGCTGTAGCTTTTTAGGTTTGGCTTTATGCTTCCACGGCGGTTTTGGCCAACACGGTAGCACCTTCGGGCACGTGATTTTTGAACGACTTGCGCGGGGTTAAGCCCAGCAGCGCAAACATCTGCTGGTCGGCGTCGAAATCGGGGTTAGGCGTGGTGAGCAGTTTCTCGCCGCTGAAAATAGAGTTGGCGCCGGCCAAAAAGCACAGGGCTTGCTCGGTCACAGGCATTTCCTGGCGGCCAGCGGAGAGGCGCACCATCGTGTTGGGCATGAGGATGCGGGCCGTGGCAATCATGCGCAGCATTTCCCACACGCTCACGCGGGGCTGTTCGGCTAGGGGCGTTCCTTCTACGGGCACCAGCGCGTTTACCGGCACGCTCTCGGGGTGAGCGGGCAGCGTGGCCAGGGTGTGCAGCATTTTCACGCGGTCCTCGTCGGTTTCGCCCAGGCCGATGATACCGCCCGAGCAAACCGACAGGCCAGCTTTGCGCACGTTTTCCAGCGTGTTCAGCCGGTCGTCGTAAGTGCGGGTGGTAATGATTTCGCCGTAGTGCTCCTCGCTGGTATCAAGGTTGTGGTTGTAGGCGTACAGGCCGGCTTCTTTCAGACGCTCGGCCTGGTAATCATTCACCATGCCCAGCGTGGCACATACTTCCAAGCCGAGGTCGTTTACCTGCGTCACCATGTTCAGCACGCGGTCGAAGTCGCGGTTGTCGCGCACTTCGCGCCATGCTGCGCCCATGCAGAAACGGGTGGAGCCAGCCTCTTTGGCGCGCTGGGCAGCAGCAATTACTTCGGCATCGGGTAGCAGCTTATGGGCTTGCACGCCGGTGTGGTAGCGGGCGGCCTGGGGGCAGTAAGCGCAGTCTTCGGGGCAGCCACCGGTTTTCACGCTCAGCAGCGTGCACACCTGCACTTCGCCGGTGGCTTGGTGCCGGGCGTGTACTTCGCTGGCCTGGGCCACCAGTTGCAGCACGGGCTGGTGGTAGAGGGCGTGAACTTCGGCGAGGGTCCAGTCGGTACGGAGCATAGAGTCGTGGTTGGGGAAATGTAATGCGGACGAGAAACCTAAAGCGGCAACAAAAGGCCCACCTCAGCAGCGGAAAGACTGCTTTGGCGGGCCGAAGGTAGGAGGGAAGTTTGTTTTGCGCGACGCCGGGCTACTGATTAGCGCTGCTGTTGCGGCTGTCGCGGGTGTTCTTTTGCACGGCAATGGCGGCAAACAGGCTCAGCATAAACGACATGGCGTAAAAGCCTTTCTCGCTGAGCGTGAGGTTGGCATTCCACAGCCCTACGGTGAGCAGCAGCAGCGCCGCAATGGTAGAGAACCAGCACAGGCCGTAGTAAATATTAGTAACCGGAATGCCTTCGAGCTGGTCGCGTACCGTTTTCTGCAACGAAATGGCCGCAAAGAGCCCGAACAGCAGAATCGTGAAGTAGTAGCCTTTCTCGTTGAGCAGCATTTGGGCGTTCCAGAGGCCCACAACGAAGGCCACGATGCCGGTTAGCAGAGCAAGCCACGAAGCGGCCACAAAGGCATTGGAGGGTTTGGCGTCCATGAGGGGTAGAATGATACCAGGAAAAAGCAAACGGCAGCACCTTGCCAGCCGACGCCCAAACATAGCAGCAAGCCCCAGAAATTGGTACCCGAATTATTTCGCCCGTCTGACGTTACTCGCGCACACTTCGACGGCTTACCGCGCACTCATCTGGCTAGAATTAATCAGGCGAAACAAGCTGGGCCCTGAAGGAAAGGCAGAAAAAAGGTTGCAATCCGCCGCCCTTTCAGCCAAAAAAATAGCCAGTTTTCTGACTTTACAATCTGGTAAATTCAGCTCCTAACTGAAGCCTAAGCAGCTTAAGTAGCCGGTCAATCCGCTACGCTAGGAGCGTTTGCCGGGACGGGAGCTGCCGCGCTTGCCTTTGCTCGACAGGCCTTTGGCGGCTCCGCGCGGGCCATTGCCCGTACGAGCCGCCGGTTTAGAAGCTGCGGGAGTTGCCCCGCGTCCTGCAGCGGGCTTGCCGGTTCGGCTGCCGGCTGCTTTGGGCGGGGCCGGACGTGCGCCGGCCGGCGCCGTGCGGGCTGACTTTTGGGGCCGGGGCGCTTCCGACAGCCATTCGTTGCTGGCCAGCTTGTGCGCGGCTTTGGAGCCCGACGTGCGCCGGGAGGCAGTGCCACTGGAGTTTTCCAGAGCCGCAAAAATCCCCGTTAGTTCCTTCTCCGTCAGCTCGCGCCAGTCGCCCACGCCCAGGCCTTTCAGGGTAATGTTCATTACCCGAATGCGTTCGAGCTGCATTACTTCGTAGCCGAAATGCTCGCACATGCGACGGATCTGGCGGTTCAGGCCCTGAATAAGGGTAATGCGGAAGATGTAATCGGTTTCTTTTTTAACCTCACACTTCTTGGTCATGGTGCCCAGCATGGGCACGCCGTTGCGCATGCCCTCCAGGAAATGCTCGGTAATGGGCTTGTCCACCATCACGATGTATTCCTTCTCGTGCTGGTTGCCGGCCCGCAGAATCTTGTTGACGATGTCGCCATTTGAAGTCAGCAAAATCAGGCCCTGCGAGTCTTTGTCGAGGCGGCCGATGGGAAATATCCGCTCGCTGTGCTTGATGAAGCGGATGATGTTGTCCTTCACGCCCCGCTCGGTGGTGGTGGTAATGCCCGGCGGCTTGTTGAAGGCAATGTAAATGGCATCTTCGGCGGCGCGGGGCTCAATGAGGTTGCCGTTCACCACCACGCGGTCCTTTTCGGTTACCTGGTCGCCGATGCCGGCACGCTTGCCGTTCACCGTTACCACGCCCTGCTCAATGAAACGGTCGGCTTCGCGGCGCGAGCAAATGCCGCTTTCGCTGATGTATTTGTTGAGGCGGGTAGGCATGAAGGAGCGGGGCTAATGAATGGCGAAGTACAAAAGTACGGCGGTCCGCCCCAACCGGTACAGCCCGCAACAGTAACCCCGAGTAGAAAGCCACGGACCACTTAGGGCAGTTCAGCAGGCATTTCAGCGTTCCGATAAATGAGCAAGTGGGCCAAGTTATTGATAGGCATTGCCAGGTGTTGCCCAATCTGGGTAATGAGGCGTTCCAATACCTCTAACTCTTGAACCGCTTGGGTATAAGCCGCTGCCAATGCTGTTTTGGGTACTCGAGTTACCGCAGCGGTATCTGGCACAAACGATTCGTAAGAGTCTGTACAGTGCAGAATTACCTCGTGTTCTGAAAAGGAGGCTACCGGTCCTGGGTGGCCGTTATAGTATGCGTTTTGGTTTTTCAGGGCTACATGCTTCCAGAAAATAATATCGGATAACTCGCCACAACATTGCGGAAACAGGACGTTGGTGTTGTCGATGCGCAGGACATAGCCGCCCCATAACGACCCAATGCCATCGGCGCCATACTCACCTTTTATATAGCCTTGCAGATGATCGGCCACCACTTTTTTGAGATGGTTCAATTCCATGGTCGCGGCACGGTAGAAGGGTAGCCCCGGCGCGAAGGGAACTAATGCAGGGCTGGGGTGACTGACTTCCAGTACGGGAATGAGTTGTACGTGCATAGCACAGCCTAAACGAAGCTTTTTTAGATGGTCGGGAATGGTTATTTGGCTTTCAGGATGTTTGCTGTCTCGGGTTACCTTATGATTCAGGAACCGACTGAATGGCAAGAGTGCGTAGGGTATGGTAAGCGTGCGTTCGAAAATCCGGATAACTCACTGTCCCGCTTTCAAATTCAAAGATGACATCGCGCCCGTTAATAACGGAACGCGCCTCAATGCGGCTTGAGCTGGTTCTGTCCGGACCAATTTGGTTGTAATCAAGAATAATGAAGTTCGTACCGTCGATTTTCTCCAACCGTGATGCCAGCCAAACTAATGGCGGTGCTTTTCTAGCGGCTCTATCTCGGTTCTTAGAAAAAACGAATCCTCGAACCTCAGCAGTATCGAAAGCTGTCAATCCAGTACTCTCCAACTCATGCGTAATGGTAAGTCGGGCAAGGGTATCAACACAGGTAAGCGGGTCAAACCATCCATTTTCCTGGTGCAAGCAATTGCGCTTGGACAGAAAGCGGTGTTTGTAGCGGTGACAGGAATTACAATCCGAATAATGGACCCACTGCAGCAACGTGTCGTAAGCAATTGGCACCTCCAGATTGATGCGGGCAAAAGCCGGCCCGTTTTCCTTTGCGTTCAGGCTTATTGTGCGCTGCTGATATACGTTTGTTTGTGTTGCAGGCTCTGGAGCGCAGGCGCCAAACAGGCCAATGCCAAGCAGCACCATAAAAGGCCACAACAGGAATTTGAACCAGATACGCATTACAACGCCACCTCTTTCTCGCCCTTGTTCACGCCCTTTATGAACTTAATCAGCCCGCGCATGTAGGTCTGCTGGTCGTCGTAGAAGCTCATGTGGCTGCCGTTGGGGCAAATAAGAGCGGTGCCGTTCTGCACCTTGTCGGCCACCATGCGCATGTGCTCGGGGTCCATGGTATCGTGCTTGCCGCCGATGCTGAGCACCGGAACCGTGAGCTTGGGTAGGTCGGCGGTACGGTCCCAGTGCAGCAGCTTGCCCGATACGCCAAACTCACTGGGGCCCTGCATGGTCACGTACAGGCTCTGGTTCATCTTGGCGAACGAGCGGTTCACCGGCTCGGGCCACCGGTCCAGAGGAAGGCGCAGAATGTGCTCCACGTAAAAGTTAGGCATCAACAGCTCCATGTAGCGCGGGTTCTGGAAGTCTTTGCGCGCTTCAATCTGCCGGATTTCGCGCAGTACTTCGGGTTTCATCTGCGGGGCCAGTACCTGCTCGGCGTACTTGCCATAGGCCGGGATGCTCATCATCATGTTCGAAATGACGAGGCCCTTGAGGTGCTGTTGGTATTTGAGTGCGTATTCGGCCGCCAAAATGCCGCCCCAGGAGTGGCCGAGCAAGTAGAAGTTATCCTTGTTCAGATTCAGGGCCTGGCGCACCTGCTCCACTTCCTCCACATAGCGCGGCAGGCTCCACATGGCAGTGTCCTTGGGGTTGTCGGAGTTGCCGCAGCCGAGCTGGTCGTAGTAAATGAACTCGATGCCTTCCTGCGGCAGGAAGCTTTCCATGCACTCGAAGTACTCGTGCGTGGCGCCGGGGCCGCCGTTAAGCAGCAGCAACTTAATGCGCGGGTTGTTGCCGAAACGCTTGGTCCAAACGTTGAATTTGCCCTTGGGCGTGGTAATGGAAACCATCTGCACGCCGCCGTCTTTCACGCGGGCCGTGTCGCCGGCAAAGTAGCTGGCCGCAACGGTACCGGATGCGGAGGTTTGATTGGTACCCTCATCTTGGGTTTGCTGGGAGCAGGAGAAATTGCCGAAGCCAAGAGCCAGCAGAAACGCGCTGAAAAAGAGCCGAAGGGTGTTCATGGTTGCGGGAATAGGGTTAACTGGAGGGAAGCCACGGGTCGGCCGAGCCGGTGCCTAAACGTACCGATAATTCATGCCGCACCAAAAACACGGCGGGCCGCCCCAGAATGGAGCGGCCCGCCGTGCCGACCAATCGTCCACAAAATCCGCGCAATCCGAAAAATCCGCCGGAAACGAAGTTCAGCGAAGCTAATCCGTGGTCTAGCCCAGCGTGTGGTACACAGCCTGCACGTCGTCGTCGTCTTCGAACTTTTCGATCAGGTTCATGACCTCTTCCAGCTGCTCGCCTTCTAGGTGCACGGTGGTGTTGGGAATGCGCTGCAATTGGGCGCTAATCACGTTCAGACCTTTCTGCTCCAGGGCTTTCTGCATCTGGCCGAAGTCGCTAAAAGCGGTTTCCACCACAATGTAGTGCTTTTCCTGGCCGTGCTCGTCTTCCTCCGAGTCCTCGTAAATGTCTTCGGCGCCGAAGTCGATCAGCTCCAGCTCCAGCTCGTCGCGGTCGAGGCCTTCGGCGGCCAGCTTAAACACGCCTTTGCGGGTGAAGGTGAAATCTGACGAGCCAGCGGTGCCCAGGGCGCCGTTGCCGCGGTTGAAGTACATGCGCACGTTGGCCACGGTGCGGGTGGGATTGTCGGTAGCGGTTTCTACCACAATGGCCACGCCGTGAGGTGCGTAGCCCTCGTACACCACTTCGGAATAGTTGCCTTCGTCCTTGCTGCTGGCGCGCTTAATGGCGGCTTCCACGCGGTCTTTGGGCATGTTCACGCCCTTGGCGTTTTGCATGGCCGTGCGCAGGCGCGAGTTGGTGTCAGGGTTGGGCCCATTCTCCTTCACGGCAATTACAATTTCCCGGCCGATGCGGGTAAAATCCTTGGACATCCGGTCCCAGCGCTTCATTTTGCGGCCTTTCCGGAATTCAAACGCGCGTCCCATCTATGGTTCGGGTAAGTAGGTGAGTAGGTAAAAGGGATAAGGCGGGACGGGCCCGCGAAGGGGCTGCAAGTTAGCCGAAAGCCCGGCGGAGGGCAACCCCCAAGCCCGGTTGGGCGCAAGTACGGCTCAGGCGCCGGGCGGAAGCAACCCGATTTGCTTGCCGATAATGCGGTCGAAGAGGCGGCTAGGCAGCAGGCGCGGCAAAATCCAGTCCTGCAGGCGGCTGGGCACAATGGTGTAGCGCGCCTTGGGCTTTTGGGCTTCAAAAATGGCGACCAGTTGAGCCGCAACATTGGCCGGCTCAAGGCCTTTGGCGCGCTGGCTTTGCACGAAACGCGTGAACCGTTGCGCGGGGCCGTAATAGGGCGTATCGTGGTAAGCTTCCAGATCGATGCCTTTGTCCCAAATAGGTGTATTGGTTACGCCCAACCCTATCAGCACCACATCAATACCAAACAGCTGCAACTCCCGGCGCCAGGTGTGTGAAATACCTTCCAGCGCGTGCTTGGTGCCCACATAAGCGCCCACGAACGGCGCTGCTACCTGCCCGCTCACCGAGCCGATGTTCATCACGCGCCCCGGCGTGCCCGCAAAGCCCGGCCTAGCGCCTAGCAGTGGCAAAAAAGCCTGGGTCACCTGAATCAGGCCAATAACGTTTACCTCGAAATGCTGCCGAACGACCTCAATGGGCTGATGCATGAGCGGGCCGCCAAAGGCTACGCCCGCGTTGTTGATCAGGCCGCGCAAACCCGCGTCGCCCACTTGGTTCGTTACTTCGGTAACGGCCTGGCGAATAGCTGCCGCATCGGTCACATCGAACAGCAAGGGCTGAAACTGTGCGCCTAGTTCCTGTTGCAACCGCGCGGCATCGGTGGCTTGCCGTACGCTGCCAAATACGCGGTAGCCGCTGGCTAAAAACGCCCGTGCGGTGGCCAGGCCCAGGCCCGTGGATACGCCGGTAATAAGAATGGATTTTGCGGTGCTGCTCATGGCCGCAAGCTAGCATTTCAGTCCGCGCAGCGCCTATTTTTTCAGCACGCTCAGCTGATACACGCCCTTACTGCCCGCCGGAAAACCGTTAATTGTCATATCCAGCACCTGCTTTTTGGGGTCGAAGCGGAAAGTGCCGTTGTCGGCCTTCGGGTCGCCCTGGCTGCTCAGGTACAGAAAGCTGATTTTGTCGCCGCTCACGGTAAAGCGGCCGCGCTGATCGAACGTAACCGGGCCATTAGGGCCGGTGAGCTGCATGTGCTTTTCGTACATGCCCGATGGGAGCAAAGTAAGTGTACCGCCCACGCCGCCCGCCGTTACCGGCTCCTGGCCGGCCGAGTAAATGGTGTAAGAGCGGTATTGGTAGGTGGTGTAAAAGGAAGCCGGGTTGGCGGTAGCCGGAACGGCGGCCCGTTCCACTACTTTGGGTTTGCTAGCTGGCTTGCTTTGCGCCACCGCGGGGCAGGCGTAGCCGCTAATCAGAAAAATGAACAGGCCCAGAAGGGGAAAGAAGCGGAGTTGCATGCAGCGAAAGTAAACAGGGCAGCTCGGGCGCTGCCGGTTGCCGAAAGTACGCCCCATTACGTTTGGCGTACCGCGCCGGGTTCCCGTGCTTTGGGTTTCCGTTATAACCGTTACCTGCCATGCCCACGTTTCTGCGCGAACTGATTCGCCCCGCTGCCGAGCTACCCGAAGCCGACGTATGCCTGCTGGGTTTGCCCCTTGACCACGGCACGGTGCTGGAAGGCGGCCGCGCCGGGGCCGTGGGCGCCCCCGCGGCCATTCGGCGTGAGCTGCGCCGCTACCACAAAACCTACAACCTCGAGCACCACGTCAGCCTCGACCACCTGCGCATTGCCGATGCCGGCGACGTACCCGGTCCGCAGCCCTACAACCACGCCGCGCACCACCAGCGCATTCGGGAGCGGGTAGGGGAGTTGCTGCAGCAATACCCGCGCGTGGTTATCCTGGGCGGCTCGCACGACGGCACCTACGCCACTGTGCGCGGCCTCTTCGATGCTTCCGGGCAGCGGCCCGTGGGCGGCATTAACCTGGATGCCCACGCCGACGTGAAAGACCGCGCCGACCTGGGCAGCGGCACGCCCTACGGCAAGCTGCTGCGCGAAGGATTTGTGGCCGGCAGCCGCTTCACCGAAATCGGGCTGCACTCCAACCTCAACACTTGGGACGATATCAATTTCCTTAACCAGCAGGATGCCACCATCGTCCCGCTAAGCCATGTTCAGTCCGATGGGATGCCGCTGTACATGGAGCGCGCACTGCGCCGCGCCCTCGCGCCGGCCTTCGTGAGCTTCGATATAGATGCCGTGGCGCAGGCATTCGCGCCGGCCGTGTCGGCCCCCAGTAGCGACGGGCTTACGCCGCGCCAAGCCGTGGAGGCTGCTTTTGCTGCTGGCACACACGCGTCCGTAAGGCTGTTTGAAGTGGTTGAATTTAACCCCGTTTACGACCGCGACTTTATGACGGCCCGGCTGGCGGCTACCATCGTTACCGCCTACCTCACGGGGCTGGCGGCGCAGTTGCGGGCCTAAGGCACAATCTCTTCGGCCCGTTATTTACCGCCTTTATCCGCGTCCGGTCGGTGCCGGCCGCCACTCGGCGCCACTGGCTAGGTCTTGCTGCCAAGTCGGTTGAACTTGGTAGCTCACCTACGCTGAGTTACGCATGTGTGCTTTCAAATGGCAAAGCCTTTCACGCCGGTTCTTGTTGGGAGCGGCCGCCTGGGTACTTACTGCTGGCGGTGTGCCGGCGGATTATGAGGTGCGCGGCACGTTAAGCCGGGCGCAGCCCGGCACCCGCCTTGTGCTGTGCCGCATCCAGGCAGGCCAGTTCCAGCGTCTCGATTCCGCAAGGACTGACGCGGCGGGGCGGTTTCTGCTTCGCGGCGCCGTTACGCCCGGCGTGTATCAGCTGCGCACCAACCCGGCAAAACCGGGCGTACTGCTGCCGCTGGAGCCCGGGGCCCGCCTGCAGCTGCAAGCCGACGCTTCGCGCCTTACTTCTGCCACCGTGAATGGCTCGTCTGCGGCCGAGGCGGTGCAGCTGCTGCAGGCCGCTCAACGCACGCACGATGCGCGTTTGCAGGTGCTGATGCAGGAGTGGAGCGCGAAAAACGGGCAGGTGGATTACGGCAATGGCCCCAACCCCTGGGACCAGGCCCGGCAGGCCTTGCACGGCACGGCCCGGCAGGTAGCGCGCCGCTTTGCGGGCACAGCCGCCGCGCCCTACGCCGTTACCACCCTCGCCGGCTACCCCGAAAACGCCGCCTTCGTCGATTCCATGACCACCGTTCTGGAGCGCCGCCAGCCGCAAAGCCTCGATACGGAGGTGCTGCTGGCCCGCCGAAAAGCCCTGCGCGCCACCGCCGTGGGCGCCATGGCTCCCGATATTCGGTTGAACACGCCCGAAGGACAGCCAGTGGCCTTGAGCAGCCTGCGGGGCAACTACGTGCTGCTGGGATTTCTGGGCCTCGTGGTGCAAGCCCTGCCGGCAGGAAAACCCGGCGCTGGTGAAGCTGCACCGGCAGTACCGCGGCCGCGGGTTTGAGGTCTACAGTGTGTCGATCGACGAGTTGCGGGAGAAGTGGGTGCAGGCGGTAGCGCAGGACAGCCTGGATTGGGTACACGTGTCGGATTTGCGCGGTTTCGAAAGCCCCGTGGTGCGCACCTACGCCGCCGAATCCATTCCGCTGACATTGCTGCTGGACCCGCAGGGCCGCATTGTGGCGCGCAACCTGCGCGGCGCCGAGCTGGCGGAAAAAGTGGCCACGCTCATTCGTTAACTTAGCCGCCTGCCCCGCCGCTATGTCTTCTGAACTGCTTACGCCGCCTCCGCCCGCCGTGGAGCCCCGCTTACCGCCGGCCGCCAAGGCGCGTTTCGGGCGGCCCACGGCGCCGCCGCCCGCCGCGGCATGGGCCGCCGAGCCGCCTGCCCGCCTCACGGGCCGCGAGCTGGCGGCTATGGGCGGGTTTTACGTGTTGTTCGGCGTGTTTTACGCCGCTACCATTGCCTACACGGCGCAGGACTTTCAGCAACCCAATGCCTTTCCGGCCTACTTGCGGCAGGTGCTCCTGTTCGATTACCCACTCAAGGCCCTCTGGACGCTGCCCGTGTGGTGGCTGGTGTTCCGCTCACCGCTCGACCGGGCCTCGTGGCCGCTGAAGCTGCTGGCACACATGGTGCTGGGGCCGCTGTGGGTGTGGGCGTGGTTTGTTACGTATTACGGGCTCATGCAGCACCTGGGCGAAGGCACCATGCGAGGCAACGGCCGCGCCTGGGACGTATACATTCCGGCGCTGTTTTACGGCGTGCAGTTTGGCGTGCTGCACGTGGCACGCTTTACCCGCCAGCTGCAGCAGCGCACCTTTCTGGAGCAGCAACTGCGCGAGCAGGCCCACCGCAGTCAGCTGGCGGCGTTAAAGGCGCAAATCAATCCGCATTTTCTGTTTAACACCCTGAACTCCATCAGCGCGTCGGTGCCGGTGGAGCTGGAGGAAACCCGTTCCCTGATTGTGCGGCTGGCGCACACGTTTCGTTTTGCCCTGGAAGCTTCCTGCCACGAACGTCTGCCCCTGGCCGACGAGCTGGCCTTTCTGCGCAGCTACCTCGAGCTGGAACAGGCCCGTTTCGGCGACCGGCTGCAGGTGCGCTTTGCGGTGGAAGAAAAGTTGCTGCCGGTGCTGGTGCCGCCCATGCTGCTGCAGCCGCTGATTGAAAACGCCGTTCGTCACGGCCTGGCGCCGGTGGTGCAGGGCGGCACACTTACGGTGCAGGCCCGCCCGGAAGGCGCCACGGCCATTCGCTTCATCGTAACCGATACCGGCGCCGGCTTGCCCGCCAATGGCCCACGCCCTGCCGATTTGCTGGCCGCCCACGGTATTGGTTTAGGCAACACCCACGCCCGGCTGCAGGCGCTGGGCAGCCCCGGCTTGCACTTGCAGGCCGTGCAGCCGCACGGCCTGCAGGTCAGCTTTGTACTTCCGCTTGACTTTCCGCTGGCATGACCACGCTCATCATCGACGACGAAGCCCCGGCCCGCACCATTGTGCGGCAATACCTGGCCGATTTTCCGCAGCTGGAAATCCTGGGTGAGTGCGCCGATGGCCTGTCGGCCGTGGAGCAGATTCAGGCCCGGCAGCCCGCGGTTATTTTCCTCGACATTCAAATGCCGGGTCTCACCGGTTTCGAGGTGCTGGCCCGGCTGCCAGTGGTACCGCGCGTGGTGTTTTCCACCGCTTACGACCAATTTGCGCTAAGTGCCTTTGAGGCCGGCGCCGTGGATTACCTGCTAAAACCCTACGACCGCGCTCGGTTTGCTTTGACCGTGGGCCGCGTGCTCAACCACGCCGCCCAACCCGATGCCGCCCTGCAGCGCTTGTTGCAGCGCCTCGAAACCAGCCGGGCTGCCCAGCCTGCGGCTCCGACGCCCGCCACCTACCCGCCGCGTTTGTTTGTGCCGCAGGGGCCGCGCTTGGTGGCGGTGCCCGTCGATACCATTCGGTGGGTGGAGGCGGCCGGCGACTACGCCACGCTGCACACCACGGCGGGGCAGCACCTGAGCAACCTCGGCATTTCGGCCCTCCAGGAACGCCTGGACCCGCAACGCTTCCTGCGCATTCACCGCTCGGTGCTGGTGGCCCTCGATGCCGTGCGGGAATTGGAGCGCGACGGCAGCGGCGGCTTCTACGCCACGCTGGAAGGCGGCCGCGTGGTGCGCGTTAGCCGCAGCCATGCCGATTCGCTCCGCCCGTTGCTGGGCTGATGAGCGGTACACTTTTAGCCGGTTAGTAAGGAGGCAGTGGTTCCCGCGGCGATGTGTACGAAATAATCCGTCGATTTGCGCATCAGCCTGTAACGATGCCTTGTCGATGGAGTACTCACCGCAACCAAACCCATACAACACCATGAAAGCCCTACTTGCTGCTCTTTTGCTCGGCTCTGCTGCCCTCGCTGCCAGTGCCCAATCGGTCCCGGCCTTCACCTCCACCTGCGACGAAGGCCACTGGAGCAATTCCGGCCAGTCACGCTACTGCGAAACCCGCGACCTGACGCTGCCGGCTGTTAAATCGGGGCCGCTCACGGTAGACGGGCAGCGCAACGGCGGCATTTCGGTGAAAGGATACAGCGGCACCGAGGTGCGGGTGCGGGTAAAGGTGCAGGCCTGGGCCACCGACGAAGCTATGGCCAAAGCCAAAGTGGGCGCCGTGCAAATCAGCACCGCTAATAACACCCTGCGAGCCACCGGTCCCGACGAATCGGGTACTACAAACAGCGGTTACTCGGTGAGCTACGAGCTGCTGGTGCCCGAAAAGCAAGACCTGGCCCTAACCACCCACAACGGTGGCATTAGCATTGCCAACGTGCGCGGCGCGGTAACCTTTGCGGCCCAAAACGGCGGCGTAAACATTTCCGGCGACGGCGGCGACGTGCGCGGCACCACCCGCAACGGGGGGCTGAACATCACGCTCAGCGGCAAAAAGTGGGACGGTAAAGGCCTCGACGTAACCACCACCAACGGTGGCATTAACTGGAAAGTCCCCCAGGATTACTCCGCGCAGCTCTTCACCAGCACCCAGCACGGTCCTATTAACACCGATTTTCCCGTAAATGTGCAGGGCCGAATTGGGAGGGAAATAGCTCTGAATCTGGGCAAAGGCGGAACTTCGGTGCGTGCCGTAACCACCAACGGGGGCATCAATGTCAGCCGAGCCGGTAAATAAGCCGTACTTAGTAACCTGCTCCCTAAACAAGTTCGGGCCGCTTCTGCCAGTGCAGAGGCGGCCCGTTAGGTTTTAGCAAGGCCGGTGTTCAACGCAAAGCTTGGCTGATACCTGACTTTTTGCTTTCCATGGTGTGACTAGAAGTACACCTCTTTGTACGGGTAAGGCGGAAACGGATTCTCGGTTTCATCGGCTGCGTAGCCTGCTTTGCGCCCCTTGCGGCCCCATTTGCGGGTGCGGGCGTAGTCATCGGTTTTACTACGCCGGCTGGCCAGCAGCGCCAGCACCCCAATGGTTACGGCAGCACCTATGCCAATGGCAGCGGCCTGGGCCGGTAGCGGGTCGGCGGGAGCGGGCGGGAGGTACTGCACGCCATCGGCATCGAGGCGGGCGGGCTCTTGCACGTAGCGGCCGTGGGCGGGCATGGGGAAGTCGTGGGCGAGGCGCTCAAGTCCCGCCGCTGCTTCGGGGCCGGTAATAACGGGGCCGTGTCCGCAGCCAATGGCTTCGGGCCGCAGTGCCGCTAGTTGTTCCACGGAAGCCCGTACTTCGGTCCAGTTGTAATTGAAGGGGGCACCCGCCATGCTGATGCGCGGCATCTGCAGCAGCAACGCCGGCACCGACTCGTGGTTGGCGGTGGCAAAAGCATCGGCGCCCAGCAGCGTACGGTCCTCGTCGCGGAACAGGGCTATTTGGCCGGGGGCGTGGCCGGGCACGTGCAGCCAGCGCCAGCTGGGCAGGTAAGGCACGTCGTTCGTGTCGGCGGGCAGGGCCTGCACTACATCGGTGAGTTGAAACGACTGCGGCGGGAACAACCGCGCCATTAACGCCAGGGAGCCGCCGCGGTCCACGGTGGGGTCGGCGGGCGGGTACACGGCGCGGCCCTGTAGAAACGGCAGCTCCAGCGGGTGCGCCAGCACGGGCACATGCCAATGCTCGGCCAGTTCACGGGCCGAGCCGGCGTGGTCCATGTGGCCGTGGGTCAGTACAATGGCCTGGGGGTGTGAGCCGGGATAAAACAGCTGATCGGCCGCCGCTATAATGGCCTTGGCCGAACCCGGCAGGCCGGTGTCCACCAGTACCCATTCGCCGGGCGTGCCGGTTTCCACGAAGTATACGTTGACAAAACGCTGGATCTGAAGCTGGGTCACGCCAGCGGCTACCTGGTTCATACTCGTTTAGCAGTTTAGTGTAGCAAGGAGTACGCAGATTTAGCGGCTGGGATTAAAAGATTGATGTTTGGGCGCAGCACGAAGCCAAAAAGCCCCTCGGGTAACCAAGGGGCTTTTTTGTGCGGAAAGCCAAATAGTAACGGCCGGTGGTACCGCCGGTGCCCGTAGTACCCGTGCCACCTGCTGTTGAACCGCCGGCCGTAATGCCGCCCATGCTTGTGCCGTCGGTGGTCATGGTGCCGCCTGCAGTAGAGCTGCCAGCCGTAGAACCATTGCTCATGTCGCTCATGCTGGTGTCATTGCTCACGCCGCCGTCATCAGTAGCATCCATCGAGCTGCTGGTCGGTTCGGTGCCGCTGGTGGTGCCACCGGCGTTTTCCTGGGTGGCGTATTCGCTCTGAAAGGCTTATTACCCCGCGCTGAAACTCCTATATTCGCCGTTCCACCCCAACCCTGAATTTCCCCACCCAGCCATGTCGCACTCCGCCCTCGACACTCCCGAACTCAACCTCGAAGCCACCTCCAAATCTTCGGCCACCGGCAAAAACGCCCAGCGCCCGATGTATTACGAGCACAAGCCCGCGGAAACGGTGAAAGCCCAGCACGGTACCACGCTGCGCTGCAAAACCTGGGAAGCCGAAGCGGCCCTGCGCATGCTCGAAAACAACCTCGACCCGGCCGTGAGCCTGGTGTACGACGAGCTGATTGTGTACGGTGGCGCTGGCCGCGCGGCCCGCAACTGGAAGGAGTACCAGACCATCGTCAAGACTCTCAAGAACCTGGAGGCCGACGAAACCATGCTGGTGCAGAGCGGCAAGGCCGTGGGCGTGCTGCGTACCTGGCCCCACGCCCCGCGCGTGCTCATTGCCAACTCCAACATCGTGCCCGCCTGGAGCACCCAGGAGTACTTCGACGAGCTGGACAAGCTCGGCCTGATGATGTACGGGCAGATGACGGCCGGCTCCTGGATTTACATTGCCACCCAGGGCATTCTGCAGGGCACCTACGAAACTTTCGCCGCTGTGGGGGACAAGCACTTCGGTGGCACGCTGGGCGGCACCGTTACCGTAACGGCGGGCCTCGGCGGCATGAGCGGCGCCCAGCCGCTGGCCGTCACCATGAACGACGGCGTGTGCCTCGTTATCGAGCCCATCGACGCCCGCGTGAAGCAAAAGGTGCAGGAAGGCTACCTCGACGAGCAGGCCCGCGACCTAGACCACGCCCTCGTGTTGTGCGAGCAGTACAAGCAGGCGCGCCAGGGCTGGAGCATCGGCCTCACCGGCAACGCCGCCACCGTGCTGCCCGAGCTGCTGCAGCGCGGCTACAAAGTCGACATAGTCACCGACCAGACCTCGGCCCACGACCTGATGGACTACATTCCCGAGGGCGACATCGACCAGGTGCTGCAGCTGCGCAAAGACAACCCCGAGGAGTTCAAGCGCCAGGCCCTGGCTTCCATTGTGAAGCACTGCCAGGCCATTATCGACATGCAGGCCGCCGGCGCCGTGGCCCTCGACTACGGCAACAACCTGCGCGGGCAGGCCGAAAAAGGCGGCCTGCAGGTGCGCGACGAAAACGGGCAGTTCCTCTACCCCGGCTTCGTGCCCGGCTACATCCGCCCGCTGTTCTGCGAGGGCAAAGGCCCCTTCCGCTGGGCCGCCCTCAGCGGCGACCCGCAGGACATTCTGCGCATCGACCGGGCCCTGCTGGAAACCTTCCCCGACAACAAGATGCTTGCCCGCTGGATCGAGAAGGCCCAGGCCAAGGTGCCCTTCATCGGCCTGCCGGCCCGCGTATGCTGGCTGGGCTACGGCGAGCGGGAGAAGTTCGGCCTGGTCATCAACGACCTGGTGGCCCGCGGCGAAGTCTCGGCCCCCATCGTCATCGGCCGCGACCACCTCGACTGCGGCTCCGTGGCCTCGCCCAACCGCGAAACCGAGGGCATGAAAGACGGCTCCGACGCCGTGGCCGACTGGCCCCTGCTCAACGCCCTAGCCAACACCGCCTCCGGCGCCGACTGGGTGAGCCTGCATAACGGTGGCGGCGTGGGCATCGGCAACAGCACCCACTCCGGCATGGTGATAGTAGCGACAGGAACCCCCGAAAAAGCCGAGCGCCTGCGCCGCGTGCTCACCACCGACCCCGGCATGGGCGTCTTCCGCCACGCCGACGCGGGCTACGAGCTGGCCCAGCAGGTAGCCGAGGAGCGCGGGGTGAAGATTCCGGGAAGGGAGTAATTAGTTTCTATTGCATCGTTTGTTTGTATGAATGTATCAGCCACAATCAAGCTTTTCTTACCGCATGGGGATGCCAAACGCTTGCGTGTTGTAGAAGTATCTAATTGGACGGGCAAAGCCTTAGCAGCACCACGAACCGAATTAGAGGATCTATTGAAGCGTGACGAAGCTCATAATGCTGGGATTTACTTTTTGTTTGGCGTGGACCCAGAAACAGGAAAGCCACGGTCTTACATAGGTGAAGCAGAGGTAATTGGGGAGCGACTTAAGCAACACAAAGCCAAAGATTTCTGGAATTCACTCGTGTTTTTTGTTAGTAAAGATGAAAATCTCACAAAAGCACATATAAGATATCTTGAGGCACGACTTATTGATGAAGCTCGAGGCGTTGGGCGGTATCAATTAGAAAATACCACTTTGAATAAACCAAAGCTTCCTGAGTCTGATAGAGAAGATATGGAAGTGTTCCTAACGCGCATCAGGCAGGTTTTACCCGTACTGGGTTCTGATTTACTAGCGCCATTACTTAGCGCCGTGCCAACTGCTAAACTTGAAGGCGAGCTAACTTGCCGAATCAAAAATGCAGTAGCTAGGGGTAAAAGGACACCTGCTGGTTTTGTAGTATTTAAGAACTCTACCGCAGTCTTAGCTGAAAGACCCTCAGCTGGAACACAGCATGGATATGTTGTAGAATTGCGGAATAAATTAATTGAGGAAGGAATTCTGATAAAGGATAAGGATCTACTAATATTTTCCGAAGATGTAGAATTCACAAGTCCAAGTGCAGCAGCAGCAGTAATACAAGGAGGGGGCGCAAATGGGTTGACATCTTGGAGAAATAGTGCTGGAAAAACCCTGAAGCAAATAGAAGCTTAGAGTAGTTTGCACAATCTGAATGGCGCAATATTATAACACATGCCAGTTGATTGCCCCTTTCTGCCGTGCCATAGCTACTGGCATCAGCGACATCCCCGGGAAGATCCTGCGGCGTTTTTCATTTAGTTATAATGTGCGGTTTATAGCCGTGTGTGAACCGTAGTCGGAATACTGGTGAAACTTCTAGTATTGACTAGATAAATCCCGATGATATATGGAAATTAATGCTTTTACGATGCTAATATTGGCTATAATGGCAGCAATGCTGATATACGCATTTTATAGTGCTGAAAAGCGCAAAGAAAGACTACGGGTAAATGGCCAGTATGCACAAGGAATAGTAGTAAAGAATAAGATAATATGGGGGAGGATTACGGTAGTTAAGCCGGTTATTCGATTTGAAATTCAAGATGGGCGAATTATTGAGGCGCTGTATGAGCATGGAGTGGCTTTGGCAGTACCTCGTCACCCAAAGGGGGCGACGGTAACCATATTATACGATGCAATGAATCCTGACGACTTTGATATCGTAGCAGCCAGCCGTAGGTACATCTGAGTAGTAAACGGCTTACGGGCCTGGGCCATTCGGTTTACATTGCAAACTCCCGCGGGCCGGAACCCTGAACGGCCTGGCCCAGAAAACCGGCGCTGTTTCCGTTGCATCTCGCTGATGCTGGCCTCCCAGCATTTGGGTAAGTGGTAAGTTGATGGTGCCGTCCCCAATTAGGCTGCAACGGTTTTTCTAAGCCACGCGGGAAGCCCCGGCTCCTGACGCTTGTGGTTCGGCCGCCTGACGGAACAGCCACGCCGAGGCCAGCCACAGGCCCACGAAAAGCATGTTGCCGACCAAGCCCCGCGTCACATCCGGGGTAAAATCCGGCTGCCAGAACAGCAGCGAGGCCAGCGGCGCCAGGAATTGTGCCGCGCCGGCCGCAAGCATGGCGCGGGCCATGTCGCGCGCCCGGAAGCGCGCCATAACGGCCCCGATAATGGCAATCAGAAACGTGCTGCCCAACATCAGGTTAGCAGGGTTGGGCCCCGCCCCAATAATGCCCACGGCTAGGTTTACCCACACCGACAGAAACCCGGCGGCCACCGCCAAACCCGCGGCCACGCGGTAGGTAGCATTGCCGCGCTGGCTGAACAACAGTTCGCCCGCCAGCCCCGTGCTGAAGATCAAGGCCCCCATTACCACAAAATCTGACAAGGTCCAGTTAACCTCACTGGTTACTTGCATGGCCACAAACGGAACCAGCAACAGGCACGCGGTTATCACCGCGGGACGAACAAAATTTTTAGGTTGGAAGGCCATACCGGTACAGGCTGTTGGGTGAAAAGGAAGTGAAAGGGTAGGGTATTGCGTTGCTCTGGAGGGTAGACTTTACATGCCGTCGGCCACCAAAGCAGGAATGATGCAAAGCAAATAAAAGAACTTTGTATTTCAAAGTAAATTAAGCTAGAGCAACTCTGATCGTGACAAGTTTTGCTTGAAACACAGCTTGGCTGCTGACAAGGGGCCTCTGACGCTGATGTGTGTCGGGCTGCTGGGTCATCGGCACCACGTAGCAGGCCCGCTTGATGCGCGGCTGACCTACAGACTATATGCTGCGTGCGGGGCACACTCCTCCCGGGCCACGCTTGGGAAGCGCATTTGCCTTTGGTTCGGCAACAGTACCCGCTATGTGCGCAATGCACTTGGCTGCAAACCGTTTGACTGGCAGGCAACGGTAAGAACCGGTCTTGCATCTGGCTGGGTATGATGACCTTCGCCCGACAACTCGCGACCCTGTTGCTGATAGCAGTTCCTCTTTCCCTGGCTGCCCAAAAAGCCGCTCCAAAGTCGAAGCCGGCACCTATTCAGGTAATGACGCTGGGCACGTTTCATTTCGCGTATCCCAACCTCGATCGGCACAAAATTGAGCGTACCGACCAGGTAGACGTGCTGGCCCCGCGGTACCAGGCCGAAATAACCCGCCTGGCCGATGCGCTGGCGCGCTTCCGGCCTACGCACGTGCTAGTGGAGGCCGAGCCCGCCAAGCAGCCGCGCAACGACTCGCTTTACCGGGCCTACGTGGCCGGGCGGCACACCTTACGCCGTGACGAGCGGGAGCAGCTCGGCTTTCGGCTGGCCCGGCAGCTGGGCCTGCCCCGCGTTTGGGGCGTCGATGCGGACGGGGCCTATTACAATTCGCTGCAGCAACTGTTCAACGACACCGCCCGGGTCAGGCGTTTCGAGCGTTTTCTCGACCACAACCCCGATTCGGCGGTGCAGCGGCGCTACCAAGCTCTATACCGCGCCGATGACCTGCTGCCCGCCCGAGCCGGCTTGGTGGCGGCCCTAACCACGCTTAACGAGCCGGCCAATTTGCGCCACAAGCAGGGCGCCTACCTGGTGGGCAGCTTTAAGTACGAAGAAGAGCCGGGCAGCTACACCGGCGTCGACTTTGAAACCTCGCGCTGGTACAGCCGCAACCTGCGTATCCTGCGCAACATGCAGCGTCTGCCCATCCGCCCCGGCGACCGGGTGCTGCTCATCATCGGGGCCGGGCACGCGGGTTTGCTCAACTACTTTTTGCAATGCTCACCCGAGTACCAATTGGTTGACGTGGAGCCCTACTTGCGGCAGGCGGCCAAACCTCAGGTAACAGCCGAAAAAGGACGCTGACTTGCTGCGCACCCGCAAACGGGGGCGAGTACCAGGATTGGAGAGAAGGTAGTGTTGCCACTTCCGTTGCAGCAACTCCGGCTGCGCTGCCTCGGACACAAACCCACGCCTTACAGGTGCATTGGCGGGCTGAGAAACCAACGGCCTGAGGGCAAGTTGCTTTCGTGAAGGTGAAGGACTATATTAACGCTACTTGCCTACTGCTTTCTATAGCCATCTGCAAACCACGCCGCTCGGTTAGCGGGCCTAACGCTCCTTATATGCACCACATTGTTTACCAAAGCAGTGCCGTGGGTGAGCCAACCGCTGCCGATCTTGCTTTTTTGCTGGAGCAGGCCCGCACCAATAACCTGCGCCTGGGAATTACGGGCCTGCTGCTCTACGGCAGCCACAGCTTTTTGCAGGTGCTGGAAGGAGAGGAGGAAGCCGTGCGGGCGGTTTATGCCCGAATAAAGGTCGATTACCGAAACACCCGCGTGTTCAAGCTGGCCGATGGCCCCATTCAGAAACGCCTGTTTGCTAACTGGAGCATGGGTTTCCAAACGCTAACGGGCGAGGAATTTGCTCGCCTCACCGGCTACATCGACCCCTACCGTTCCGGCTTCCTCGACGCATACTTACCCTCCGTCGACGAAGAGCTGGTGAGCGTGTTCAAATCGTTCGTGGTCGACGAAAGCGCGCAGTTTTAAGCAAGTGCCCTCTGTTTGCAGCTTCGAATTCAGGAGCCGATACCGCAACGCTAAGTGTTTGGTCAAAGGCCTTACGCCTTGTTCACGAGCCTGGTTGAAGTTCAGCCAGAACCAAGCAGGCCCCGGTGGTGGTAGGCGAATTTCAGGCCCGGGCGCCGGTGCTAAACCGCTCCGCTAGTTTCCGTTTCCGATGCGCGGCGTTGGCCGGCCGCCTGCCGAAACAGCAAGCCCGACCCAACCCAAAGCGTAACGAAAAGCATGTTCCCCACGGCGCCCTTCCATACATCGGGGGTAATATCAAACTTCCAGATCAGCAGCCCAAGCACGGGAACCAGGAATTGCAGGGCTGCCGCCGTAAACATGGTGCGGGCCATGCCCAGCGGCCGCAAGCGCGCAATAATCGACCCGAGGAACACGCTCATGAGCACGCCACCGAACAGCAGGTTGGTTGGATTGGCGCCATCCCCAATGATGCCCACCGCCAGATTGGTCCAGATGGTGAGGAACCCGGCCGCCAGCGCAAGACCCACCGCCAACTTGTAGGTGAGGCCGCTCCATTGGCTGGAAACCAGCTCGTACATAAGGCCCGTACCAAAGATTAGCGTGCCGGCCACCGCAAAGTCAAACGCGTCCCAACCCTCGCCATTGCTCAGCAATGTGGCTGCCAAGGGCACCATTAAGAGGCAAACGGTTACAAGCGCGATGCGAATAATGTTTTTGAGGCGCAAAGTCATGGCAGTAGAAAATGGATGTTGGAAAACAAAGCTGGAACCCACTGCCTGAGGCTTCTCAGTAGACTGAAATCCGCTAACAGCAGCGCTAAAGACCAGGTCAGCAGGTATGACGCGAAGTGAATAAAAGAACTTTGTAATACAAAGTAAATTATTCTCGAAGTGAACTTGAGCCAGCTATTAATTCTTGAAAACGAGCGTATTCGGTTTTTTAGTAGCACCGATGCCGCCGGGTTGCAGGCACCGCTGAAGCTATCAGTCCAGCCGCGTATGTGGTTGAAGGGACAGTTCCGGCATTTTGTGGCGAACAGCCGGACGTAATGCCGATACGCCTAACATTGCTTGCCGTGTCTTCGCGCACGGCAGCAGGAAACCGCTCCGGTTTCCCCTGCAACGCCAGGTGTTCGAATGGGGCACTGCCAATCAGGCTACCCTAATTCACGTGGGGTAGGGGAGCGGAGCACCACCACCTGGTATCATATACACGAGTGGTAAAGGCCAGCATGGTGTGCCCGGCTCTGGCCTTGCACCACTTCCTCCAGAGCCGACCGGAGCGGAAACGACCTGGCAAAGCCAAACCCGGCAGCCGGAGCTTGGCATGGCCGGTAATGCAAGTCTGAAACCACCAGAACCCCGTGCGTTGCAGGTCCATGCAACAAGTGCTGGGTCCATAAAAGCCGCCGCCTTGGTACACAAAACTTAGTCGGGCTTCAGCGACGGGCCGATGATGTGAATATCATGCCGGGCAGCCAGGGCTTTGCGGCTTTCGATGCGCTGGTCGGTGAGCGTGCTGCCCGCACGAAAGTACTCTTCCATGGTGCCGGCAGGTTGGTGCATTACCAGCAGGCGGGCCGTGCCGGCGCTGGTTTTAACGAAAGCGTGCGGCACGCCCCGGGGCACCAGCAGCGTGTCGCCGGCTTTCAGGCGCAGAATTTCCTTCCCTGCCTGAAATTTGAATTCGCCTTCCTCCACCGCAAACCACTCCTCGCAGTCTTTGTGGTAATGCAGGGCCGGGCCCGCGTACGAGGTGCGAACAGTGTCGAAAATCACGCAGCGCCCACCCGTATCCTTGCCCGAAACTTTCACGGTAAACTCGGCATCTAAAAAGCGGAACGGCTGGTTGTAGCGGTCCTGGCCCTTGCGAACCAGCACAGCCTGAGCCGGCAGCCCCGCAGGGTTGGCAGCGGCCGGCAGGGAAACCCCTGCGGGCAGTACAAAGGCCGTAACCGGCACCATAGCCGACAATTGGAGGAAGGTGCGTCGTTGCATAATGCTTAGCTGGGATATAAGGTAATATAGGTATTTTGTAGCTGGGCTGCCGCTGGAGAAACATTCTGCGGTTGCAGGAAGCCGTTACAGCTTTTCCCCGCAACGCCAGCAAAATTCGGCGTCGGCGCGGTGGCCGCTGGCCTGGCACACGTGGCAAACGGCCAGCTTAGCGCCGGGCCTGTCGGCGGTAGGCAGCGCCATTTGGGCCGACACGATGCCTGTGGGCACGGCAATGATGGCGTAGCCCAGTATCATGAGCACCGAGGCCAGAGTTTGGCCCAGCACCGTAGTGGGCGAAATATCCCCGTAGCCCACCGTAGTTACCGTTACAATAGCCCAGTACACGCATTTCGGAATGCTGGTGAAGCCGTTTTGCCCGCCCTCAATCACGTACATAAGCGTGCCTATCACCACCACCAGCGTGAGCACGGCCGTCAGAAACACCAGAATCTTAAACCGACTGGCCTTGAGTGCCCCCACAATGAATTCGCCTTCGCCCACAAAGCGCCCCAGTTTAAAGATGCGAAACACGCGCAACAGCCGCAGCGTGCGGATAACCATTAGGTAGTGGCTGCCGGTCATTACCAGCGCCACAAGGGTAGGGGCGATGGACAGGAAATCGATGATGCCAAACAGGCTGACCGCGTATGCCAACGGCCGGCGCACCACCAGCAGCCGCACTATGTACTCGATGAGGAAAAGGCCCGTGAACAGCCATTCCACTGCGCGCAGAATGTGGCCGTATCGGGCCTCTATGCTGCGTACGCTTTCCAGCATTACCGCCAACACGCTCAGCACAATAGCAGCCAGCAGGGCAATGTCAAACAGCTGACCCGCCCGCGTGTCCGATTCAAAAACGACACTGTAAGCGGTTTGCTTCCAGGAAGGCGCACTAGCGGAGGGACGGGTATCCATAAGGCAGAAAAGACCGCCCCAGCAATGAGCACGGCTTGTAAGTAGCTGTTACGTACGCAAACCTACCAGTGCAGGCTAAATGGCGGGCTAAGCCTGCAGCTGAGTTGCCCGGGTCTGCCAACAGGTGAAAATGGGAAAGGCTGGCGAATTGGGCGCTGCAAAGTAATTAAGCCGCTAAGCTTCGATTAGAATTAGCCCATCGACCTTTAGAATGACCCGACTCGCTTAAGTGGCTCGGGATAAATGCGCCCCATTACCGTAAAAGGGCCTGAAAAGCACCAGTCTGGCCCTGAATCACGTACGATACCGGAAACCAGCAACCGGCCCGCCCCGGTACCGATTATCCATGAGCGAACAGCAATCCATGAGTGCAGATTGGCTTCGGCGGCCGAATGCCTGTAAGCAACCGGCTGGCAATAAGTGCAGTGCGCAGCAAAGCGCTTTAATGCGCTTTGCTGGCGCAACAAGCTTTAAACTATTTGTGCTCTGCGGGTTGGCTTTCGGGATGGGTGGGCTTGTAGCCTGCTCTAATGACAAGACGGGCAACCAAAGCTCTGAGCTGAGAACTACCGAGTCCAGCGGCGTTGAACAGGCCGAAACGGACGCACCGAACGCCGCTGCCGCCGGTTCCGCAGCGCCGCAAGCCTCCGCACCGGACCCAAATACCACGGGGCAATACCGGGTGCTGGCCGAACGAACCTACTTCTTCGATGCCCCCCGGCAATCGACGCCGAATGGCAGATACCTGCTCCGCGGCGATGTGCTGTACGGCGAAGACGAAGCCAATGGCTTCGTGAAAACCCGGTTCGTAAACCCCAACGGGGCCCAGGTTACGGGGTGGTTAAAAGCCGAAGAATTGGGCAAACTCACCTCCGCATCGGCAGCCCGCCCCAGCCCGCCGCCTGCCCCGCGCCGCCCGCCGGCACCCACGGCCGAGGTTACTAAGAGCGAGCCTGCCGCGGCCCCAGCCCCAGCCTCACAGCCAACGGGCAGTGCCCAAACTGCCGTGGTACAGGTTGCCAGGTCGTATTTCTATAACTCCCCCGACCTCGTTCAGCCCCGCAAAGCCCACTGCGTAAAGGGCGACAAAGTGCGGCTCGGTGAATCGCGTGGGAATGCCGTGTACGTGACCTTTACCAACTGGGAAAACGTGACGAGCAGAGGCTGGATGCGCAAAGACGCACTTGGGTTAGAGGCCAGCCAAGAGTAGCGCACGATGCATGCCTCTCTTAGCTCGGGGCAATGATATTTCTCGTCCGCTGTAATGTGCGGCTATGTTTAAGGGGCTGTTTTTACTTTAAAAAAGAGGCTGTACAACCAATATATGAGAGCAGACTAGAATGTGTTTCGTGAGTTTGGGAAAGCGTTAGGTTTTGGCGTACTTTGTATTTTGCGAGGATTGTTAATGCACAAATTGATGTCCTGGACGTCTTTTTGGCCTCTTTTTTCGCTTCCGCCCCCGCCTTCCGCACACCTTGAACTTACTATTTATGATGCAACGCTACTCTCAATTAAGCGGACCTGGTGCCGCTCCGCAGGTTGTTGCGGCGCTGCCGCGTCGGTTTGGGCCGCGGCGCGCCTGGCAGGTGGTGGCGGTGGCAGTTGGGGTCTGTGCCGCCGCCCAGGCATCGGCTCAGGATGTCATCATCAAGAATGACAAAACGGAAATCAATTCCAAGGTCATCGAGATAACCGAAGACCACGTTAAATACCGCCTTTTCGATTTTCTCGACGGTCCTCTCTACAACGTTCGTAAAACGGACGTTTGGATGATTATTTACGAGAAAGGCCGACGCGAGAAGTTCAATGCCCCCGAGCAAGTGGCGGCCGCAGCCCCTGCGGCACCCGCTCCCGCACCGGCTGTACCTGCGACGCCTGTTCCCGCAACGACTGCTGCGGCGCCCGCAACACCCGCCCCTCAGGCCCCAGCACCGGTGTCCCAGTTAGCCGTGGTTCAGCCTGCGCCCGTTAGTGCCCCGGGCGCCGATCAGGCCGCTGCTACTTCAGTTCCGCCGACCCAGCCAGCCCAACCGGCCAATACCCCGCAACCGGCTGCGGTAGCACAATCCGCGTCCGGCCCGTCCGATTCGGCAGCGCCCGTAATGGATGCCCCGGAGGCCTCGCCCCAAGCGGTAGTGCCGCAACCTGCGCCCGCCGCACCTGCTTCCGGCAACGACGAAAAACCTGCCGCGCCAGCTACGGAGGCGGCCCCAGCCGCGCCGGCTGCTCCGGCCACGCCTTCGGGGGCAGAGCCCCAGGCGAGTAACACCGCTTCGGCCGATGCCGCGCTGCCCGTTACCGCAAGCACCGCGGCGCCCGAGCCGGCCGTTGCGGCCGAACCGGTGCCCGCAACAGCCGCGGTGGAAGCAGCACCAACTCCAGCTCCCACAGCCCCGGTAACCGTAGCCGCGTTGCAGCGCGAGCCGGCGGTGGAAGCCGCGCAAGGGCAAGAGGTATGGACGAAGCTGGGCAACGGGCCGGCCCCGGTGAAATACATAAACGTCGATGGCAACATCCTGATTCTGAAGCCGAACTTCGTAATGAGTTTGGCCAAGAACACCGGTAAGCAGCAGTGGCTCACCAAGGTAGAACGCACCAAGTCGGCACATTTGCTGGGCAACGGCCCGCTGATTCATGTGGTGGCTACCTCGCTGCAATCGGATTACCTGCAATCCATTATCCTGGATTCCCGCACCGGCCGTACCGTGTATAGCCCGCCGGCAGGCGTAGCCCAGGTGGAAAATCGGGTTATCGACGCTCAAAATATTGTGGTGTGGGAAGCTACCGATGGCGGCACCCGCGCCCTAGTGTTGGAGCACGGCACCGGCACCCGCCTGGCCGATATCAAGATTTCGGCTGCCCGTGGCAAAACGGCCAAGGTAGTGTCGCTGCCGAACGGCAAAGTGGCCATGTTGTCGTCGTATGGGCTTTCGGCCCTTGATCCAGGCGCGGCCAAGCTCGTGTACAACGTGCCGCTGAAGCGTTCGGCTAAGGTGGCCGAGCTGCTGCCGCCTACCGAGCCCACCTTGGAAGTATTCGAGACGGGTACGCCCGGCCACATGTGTGTGCTGATGGACGGTTACCTGACGAGCGTAAACCTGCTGACCGGCAAAATAACCGGGGAAAAAGAGCTGCCCGGCGCCTTCGTCACGTTTCGGGAACTCGACAAAAACCAGCTTATCGTAGGGAAATCGGGTAAGAAAGACAAAGACCTGCTGCTGGCCCTGTACGACAAAAGTACCTGCCAGGAGCTGCGTTCGGCCACTGTTAACATAAACAACGCCGGGGCCATGCTGGCCCACAACAACAACCTGTTTGTGGTGGGCGGCGGCTCGTCGGTGAAGCTCATCGACCTAAGCAACCTGGCTTTAAAGGCCGAAAAGACCTTTAAAACCAACGGTGACAACGTCCAGCTGTTTGCCACCAACAACGGGGTGGGGCTGCTCAGCGCTTCGTTTGTGGAGTACTTCGACCCCAAAGGCTACGCCGCCACTGGCAAAACCAAGTACTTCGATCCTGCCGGACGGGCGAAGCTCAAAGCCAGCGACGATACCTACTTCTGGGCTAACGGCTACCTGGGCCGCGTGAACCTGCAAAAGGGCGAGGAAACGCTGCTGCTCAAGGACAAACTGCCCATTAAGCTGCTGGAAGGAGAGGTACCCCAACTGGAACTGCTCGACGACGGAGTGGCGGTAATTACCACGCAATCGGTAGTGAAAGTCAATTTCCAGGGTGGCATAGTGTATAACTTGTACTTTGCCCCGCCCAAAGTGGTGGCGGGGGCCATTGCAAGCCATAGCACGGCGCAGGCCGCTACGCCAGCACAGGTTAAAGCCGCGCCCCTGAGCGGCCCCAAGCAGTCCTGGATTGCCAATCAGCGGACGTTTGAGTTGGGCGGCAGCGCCGCAGTCACGCCCGGCACTGTAAGGGCAAATGGTTTGCTAGCGGGTCTGAAGCACCACATTGTGCTAACCAAAGCTGACCGCGACGAGGTGGGGCGCTTCAAGCTCCTCAAAATCAACAAGGCAACCGGTAAGGTAGAGGGACAGGTGGAAGTGGAAAACCGGACCCCCGATTACATTTTCGACCCAATAGACAGTGTGGTGTACCTGTTCGATGTCGATTCAGTTAAAGCGTATAAAATCTAGTCCGGAACTGCCGATACAGGTTCCAGAAACCTCTGACAACCACACGCAACGAGGCCCCGCTACCTTGTAAACCAGGGTGGCGGGGCCTCGTTGCGTGTGGTTGTTAGTGTAGCTAGGCATTTACGCCCGGTGTACAGGTGTTCGGGGCTGCGACTTTGGTACCGAACGGCGTTCAGGGTTAACACTTGGAGCGAAGACCTAGCTGCTCTCATAATTCAAGAAATGCAGGTAAGCAGCAGATAGCAAACGATTAGGCTTGGCAGCAGGTACTGGCTAAAGGGCGGCTACTAACCCTGCTGTTCAGTTTCACGTTTCAGCTTCACTCTTCCTCCATCTTATGAAGCTCTTTGCTCCCTTACTTCTTTCCGGCGCCCTACTGGTTGGCGCTGCACCCTGTGCTTCCGCCCAACAGGCTCCGTCGCCGTACCGCACCCGCTTTGCCATTGATGCGCCCATTACCGTAGGTATGGGAGCCGCAAGCGGGCTGGGCTTATACCTGGTCCAGCAAAAAAGCGGCCTCAACGCCGAGGAACTGGCCGCGCTCGACAAAAACGACGTGCCTAAAATCGACCGGTTTGCCGCCGGTAAGTACAGCGAAAGCGCCCAACTTAAAAGCGACTACCTCTGCTACGGCTCGTTGGTAGCCGCTCCCGGACTGCTGGCCCTGAATCCCGCCGTGCGGGGTCGTTACGGGCAGGTGATGGGCTTGTACCTGCAAACCATGACCACAACGGCCGCCGTTTTCACCCTAACCGTAGGCAGCGTAACCCGGTACCGTCCTTTCCTGTACGGCTCGGGAGGCAAGGAAAACCGGCGCCAAAGCAAGATTTCAACCAACTCTTTCTTTGCCGGGCACACCGCTCACGCCGCTACGGCTACTTTTTTTGCGGCCAAAGTTTTTAACGACTTCAACCCCGATTCGCCGGCGCGCCCGTTTGTATGGGGTGCCGCCGCCGTAATTCCGGCTGCAGTAGGCTACTATCGACTGCAAGCCGGCAAACATTTTGTCACCGATAACATCGTAGGGTATGCTATAGGAGCAACCGTAGGTGTTGTGGTACCGCAACTACACAAAACCGCTAACCGAAACGGCCTCTCGTTTACGCCCGTGCAAGGCATAAACGCTAACGGTTACGCTTACAGCGGCCTGCTGCTAACCAAGCGCCTCTAATCATCAGGAGAAGGGAGCAGGCTTGCGTGCTCATGAGCCACACGATCGGTAAGCTGAACCTATTGTGGCCGGACTGCGTTAGCACCCTCATAATATGATACCCGGCCGGTTTGAGGGTTACCGATCCTCCTGCATGCTGCCTAATATCTCCACTAGTGGGGCCGTTTGGAAAAGTAATCGTATCTTTACATCGTTCAAGGCAAGTTGCCTCGTGTCACTACTATTGATTCACGTGCTGAATAATCGTAGAGTTCCGCTGCCAATTGCTTCGTTTTCACTTTTTTCCTAGCAATCATGCAGACAGGAACCGTAAAATTCTTCAATGAGACCAAAGGCTTTGGTTTCATCAACAATTCCGCAACTGGTCAGGACGTGTTCGTTCACGTAACCGGCCTCATCGACGAAATCCGCGACAACGACAAGGTTGAGTTCGAGGTAGAAGAAGGCCGCAAAGGCCTGAGCGCCGTTAAGGTGCGTCGCACGGCTTAATTAGCCTGCGCTTCTCACAGAAGCAAAGAAGCATGCCACCCGGCATGCTTCTTTTTTTTGCCCTTTTCCTGGCTGAGGCCCCCAAAGCACTTCGCCCGGTTCAGGCAATGAACCGGGCGAAGGAAAAGGCCAGAACGATTAGAAAAGGGAGCTTAGAAAAAGTAAAGCACTGCCCCCAGCGCGCCCATGGTCATAAGCACGTACACAACGGCATCGGCGCGTTGAACGGCACGGAGGTAGGTTTTGGCAGAATACATGGCTGAAAAAGGTATTCATGACGCCGGCACGGGTTCCTCAACACTAGTAGCGTCACAAGCGGGCGGCGGGTGCGCTTGCACGGTGTTATGGATACGCTACCGCGGCCCGGCTGATGCGGATTTGGTGTTACCATACTATTACGCTTTCGGGGGTAGGCGCTAATGAGTGCTCCGGCGAGTAAATTTTTTCAACCTTTGGGCGTCCTATATCCTGAGTATGCAGTCTGCCCACACCGTATTCCTCGTCCGGCCTACCCGGTTTGCCTTTAATGCCGAAACTGCCGCCTCGAACCATTTTCAACACGCTCTTACTGGCCTCAACGAAGCCGAAGTGCAGGCCCGGGCCTTTGCCGAATTCGATGCAGCGGTAGCTGCACTGCGGCAGCACGGCTTGCAGGTGCTGGTATTCGATGACACCGCCGAGCCTGCCAAGCCAGACGCCGTTTTCCCAAACAACTGGCTAACCCTGCACCCCGACGGCCGCGTGCTGCTTTACCCCATATGCGCCCCCAACCGGCGGCCCGAACGGCGGCTCGACATCGTGGAGGCGCTGGGCCAGCAGTTTCATGTGGGTGAGGTGCTGGACCTCTCGGCTCACGAGCAAGCCGGCCGGTTTCTGGAAGGTACGGGCAGTATAATTTTCGACCACCAGCACCGCGTGGCGTACGCTTGCCTTTCGCCTCGCACAAATGCCGAACTGTTTGAAGAAGTGACCCGGCAGCTGGGCTATCAGCCCCAGGCGTTTCACGCGCACGACACGCAAGGGCATCTTATTTACCACACCAACGTGATGATGTGCGTTGGGGCTAGGTTTGCGGTGATTTGCCTGGAAAGCATCCGCGATGTGGCAGAAAGGACCGTGGTAGAAGCCTCGCTGCGCAATACCGGGCACGAAGTGGTAGACATTTCGCTGGCGCAGGTGGCGCACTTTGCGGGCAATATGCTCACGCTCCAGCCCAGCGCGGGCGGCCCCGAGGTATTGGTTATGTCGCAGAGTGCCCACGATGCCCTTTCCAACGAGCAGCGCCAGTGCCTGAGCCGTTATTGTACGCTGCTACCCTTGCCCATTCCTACCATTGAAACCGTAGGTGGGGGTAGCGCCCGGTGCATGCTGGCCGAGGTGTTCTTACCCCGTCTGCACAGCCAATAAGCGCAGCTACGCCGCACGGGGTTCGGACTTGTGCGTGAGTTGATGCCATTCATCTTCCAGAATGCCCATTTCTACGAGGCTCCAGTAGTCTTCGCCGTGGCGAACCACGTCGCGGAGCACGCCTTCTTGTTTAAAACCGGCCTTCAGGTAGCATTTAATGGCCGCCTTGTTGAAATCATACACGCCGAGGCTGATGCGGTGCAGCTTCAGATCTTCGAAGCCAATGCGCAGCAGGGCCCGGATCATGCCTGTGCAGTAGCCGCGGCCCCGCTCGCAGGCCTCGCCCACCAGCACCCGTGTAATGCGCCCAGACCGGTCGCGCTGGCTGATGCTGCCCAGCGAGATGTGGCCGATAACGCCGCCGGTTTTACTGTCCACAGCCTTGTACACGAACACGTCGGGGTCTTTCAGGTCGTTAGCTCCTTCGATGTACCAGCTTAGCGCATCTTTGGTGAGCGGAAACGAGAACAAAGAGCCCGACCATTCTTTCATCAGCCGCTCGTCGTTGATCCAGTCGATGAGTTGGGGAAAGTCGGCGGGGGTGAAGGGCTCCAGTTTAATCATGCGGCGAGGGAGAACAAACGTAAGGGAGCGGTACCGGGGCAACGCCTGAACCGGCTAAACTAGCACACGGCGCGCTAACTACCGGTTTCCGGCGTTGGTAAGGGCAGCTTTACCGCCGGCTGGTACGGGCTCCAGGTCCAGCACGGCGTTCGTGTGGGTTCGGATTTCTTCCACCAGTTGCGGATTCTCGTTGAGTTTCAGGCCGTGCGAGGGTATCATTTGCTTGAATTTAGCCTGCCACTCGGCCGATTGGGCTTTTTCTGGGAAGCATTTGTGAATGAGCCCTACCATAATGCTCACAGCGGTGGAGGCACCGGGCGAGGCGCCTAATAAAGCTGCAATGGAGCCGTCGGCGGCGCTAACCACCTCAGTGCCAAATTCCAGCACGCCACCTTCTTTCTCATCCTTCTTGATGACCTGCACCCGCTGGCCGGCAATTTCCAACTGCCAGTCTTCGGGGCGGGCGTTCGGCAGGTATTCCTTAAGCGACTTAAGCCGGTCGGCGGGTGATTGGCGCACTTGGTTGATGAGGTAGCGGGTAAGCGGAATGTTTTTCAGGCCGGCAATAATCATCGGTCGCAGGTTGCTGAGCTGAATGCTGAGCGGCAAATCCAGGAACGAACCTTTCTTCAGGAACTTGGTGGTGAAACCGGCATAAGGACCAAACAGCAGTTCGCGCTGCCCGTTAATCATGCGCGTATCCAGATGCGGTACCGACATGGGCGGGGAGCCCACGGCGGCTTTGCCGTACACTTTGGCGTTGTGGCGGGCAATTACTTCCGGGTTCAGGCACTTCAACCACTGCCCGCTAACCGGGAAACCGCCGAATCCACGACCTTCCGGAATTCCCGATTTGTCGAGTAGCGGTAGGGAGCCGCCGCCAGCCCCAATGAACACAAACCGGGCGTTGAGCTTGCGCACTTCACCCGTTTGGCGGTCCTCCGCATGCACCCGCCACAGCCCGTCGTCTTTCTGACGCAGCTTTTCCACGTTGTGGTTGAAGTGGAAAGACACGTTGGGTTTTTGCTGTAACAGGGCAAACATGCCACGCGTGAGGGAGCCAAAGTTGACGTCGGTGCCCAGTTCCATGCAGGTGGCCGCCACGGGCTGGCTTTGGTCGCGGCCTTCCATCACCAGCGGAATCCATTGCTCAATTTGCGCGGGGTCTTCGGAATACGTCATTTCCTTGAACAGCGGCGACTGTATTAGGGCTGCGTAGCGCTTGCGCAGGAATTCCACGTTCTTTTCGCCCCACACAAAGCTCATGTGCGGGATGTGGTTAATGAAGCGCGAAATTTCCTTTACCTGGTACTGCTCGGCCAGAAACGCCCAAAATTGCTTCGACTGCTCGAACGATTCGGCAATGGCAATGGCCTTGCTGATGTCCACGGAGCCGTCGGGGCGCTGAGGGGTATAGTTCAGCTCGCAGAAAGCCGAGTGGCCGGTACCGGCGTTATTCCACGCATCGGAGCTTTCGGCGGCGGCCACATCGAGGCGCTCAAGCACGGTGATGCTTAAATCGGGTTGTAGCTCCTTGAGCATCATGCCCAAGGTGGCGCTCATGATGCCGGCACCAATGAGCACAACATCAACGGTATCGGATGGGGAGGCGGAAGCAGAGTTTGCGGGGGAGTTCATAGGAGCGTAGCGGAAAGGATAGGGTACGTGCGTTCCTGGAAAAAGTAGCGCTGCCAGCGCTGCGTTACCGGTTTGTTAGGATCGAAATGGATACTTGACCACCTACCGCAAGGCCGTTGGCAATACTGCCTGCCTTTGGGCAAGTTGCAGGTGAGCAGCGCTGCTGATTTTGCTGCGTCTCTTGTGCCATGACAACTTTATCAGCAGTTACCTCCAAGCCGCGTTCAGAGGCCAGCAGCAAGGCTCGCGCTGTGCTTGGGGTTGGTTTTGTAGCCGGCAGCCTCGATATTCTAACCGCCATTGGGGTGTACAGCGGGCTGCTGGGGCGCGTAAGCCCGGTGCAGCTTCTGCAATCCGTTGCCGCAGGTTTGCTGGGAAACGCTGCTTTCCAAGGCGGCACGGCTACGGCTTTACTGGGGCTGGCCTGCCATTACGCCATTGCACTAAGTTTCGCGGCGGTTTACGTGTGGGCTTACCCACGAATCGATTTTTTGCGGCGTCGCTCCTTGATTAGCGGCATCAGCTACGGGGCACTGGCTTGGCTGCTGATGAACCTGGTGGTAGTACCGCTGAGCCGCGCTACCCAGCCCCCATTCACCTTGCAGGGCACGGCCATGGGGCTTGCCATAGTCGTGTTGATGGTGGGCATGCCCATTGCGCTGCTGGTGCCGCGCTACTATGCCGCGGGCAAGCACCAGTAATGCTAAATGATTGATTGGAAATACTATAGATGGTTATCGGCGTCGGGCCGCGTCGGGGAGGCTTACGCCAATGCTTAGCACGTAGTGGGAGTAGTCGCCGGGCAGGCTGCGACGGTTAAAGTTATACCACCAGCGGTACTGGCCCTGCACGGTCAGCCACAACTCGGGCTTTAGCTTGTAGCTGCCCGAAAGACCGGTTTCGGTAATGAGACTGGACGTACTGGCAATTTTGAGGGGTTCGGTATCGTCGCAGCCGCAGCCGCCGGACACGGGTACCTGCTGAGCCTGGTCGCGCAGGGTTGCCCAACCCACGCCCACGCCAGCCAGCAAGGTCACGCGCGTGCGAGGGTTGTCGGATAACAGCAGACCGTTGCTCCAGGTGAGAGTGGAAAAATCCAGCATGGGCTCGAGCACCTCTGGGTAGCCTAACTGTTTTTTACTTATGCGCCGAGAAAAGGCTGTGGAGCCTTGCACGCCCGTTTGCAGGCTGCGCGTAAGCCTGTAATGGCCGCTTAAACTCACGCCACCAAAAGCGCTGGCCCGCTGATCGGAGAAACCCGAAAGCCCTAAAAAACCACCGAAGCGCGTCGGCTCAAACGGGACGTACCGCTGTGCCGAATCGGGACGAGTATGGGAGTAAGCGTGTACTAAAAACAGGGGCGTGTTACATGCGAAACGGCGCTGGGCAAGTGCCGACGAACCGAACGCAAGGCCAAGCAAAACGAGCAGTACAAGCTGTTTCATAGGGCAAAAGGTAACGGTAAAAAGTGTAAAATGACCACGGAGCTACGCCTCGAAAATCATGCCTTATATCTGGTTTTTCTATTGTTTGTGGAGCCGTTTCGGATGGATAAGTAAACCGTGCTAAGCAGAACACGCACAGCGGGCAACTGCGGCCTTCGACCTGGAATTTCAAGCACAAAAAAAGCCCGGAAACCGGGCTTTCACTGTAGTAGCTTTTTGTGCTTGCCGCTAGTACCCAACCGGGGAGCTAAACACAGGGTTAAAAGGCGCAGTAGTGGTGCCCTGCACCACGCGCACCCCGCCCGATACCGATAGGTTTTCGGTAATGTGGTAATCGGCGCGCAGGTTAATGCCGGTACCCATATTGCCGAAACCGGCGTATGGGCTTACCCGCAGGCCCGTATTCGGCGTGAAATCTTTCCAGGCGCTGCCCGTAAGGGCCAGCCGTGGGCTGAGCGCATAAGTGCCTCCGCCGTGCAGCAAAAAGTGGCTGGTACCGGTGGCAAGGCCCGCAGCGCGACCCTCTCCAGGAGCCATCGGGCTGGCCACTCCCGGTATGGCACGTAGGTACGTAAGACCACCGAACACCCGGAGGCGGTTGGTAAGCTGATAGTTTGCCGTAGGGCTGAGGTAGGTGGCCGAACCGAAACGCCCGGCAAACGTGGAGCCAGCCGTCAGGCTATAAGAAACCCGCGGCGCACGCAGCCCCGGCTCCGGCGAAGCCGGTAATCCGGTGGCTACCTGAGCCAGAGCCGAGCCCGAAAGGAAGCAAGCCAAGCCGGCCAAAAGGAGTCGTGGTGTCATACGGGAACAGAATAGGCGCAAGCGGTAGCACCGCTGCACAAGATACGAAACGCGGGCCTAGGGAATTTCGTGCGCTGGCTGATTTAGCCCAATTGGCTTAAGGCAAGGCGGCTTGCGCTTTAAACCTTTGCGCAGGCCTTCAGCAACGGCGCATGGCCGATTTGGGAAGAATATGAATGCTCCTAAAACGGACTAACCCTGAAAGCTGAAAGTCCGCAGCAGTTCCCAGGGGCCACCGCGGTAGGCCCAAAGTCGTAGCCCAATGCCTTGCGCTTCAAACGGCAGGAAGGTTTCGGTGAGCTGCTGATGCAGGGTGCGGGCTACTTCCGGGCGCACTTTGTTCTGTACGGTAACGTGGGGCCGGCGGCGTTGTTGGTCTTGCGGCGTGAGCAAGGGCCACCAACTCTGCTGAAGCATGCGGTGCATGTTTTCCAGGGCCGCGCTTTCCAGCTTGTACGCTACGCCTTGGCCCATGAACAGCAGGCCGTTAACCTGCAGCAGGAGCGGAGGTTGGGCTTGGCAGAGCTCCGTGAGCTGGTGGGAAAGGGCCGGTAGCTGGTCGCCGGGCAAGTGGTGAAATAATGTTAAGTGGGCGTCGAGGTAATTGCGTTCGGGCGGAAAGTGCTGGCGGCGCAGCGCGTCGAAATACGCCTGCGCCTCCGCGTTTAGGGTTAGCGTGAGGATGAGCGGTGCGGTTAAGGGTGGAGTTTCCGGGCTCTGCATGGATTGACGCGAAGCTTTACAGCAAATCGTGGAAACCAAGAAGCTTGCCGCCGCGCTGTTGCACATCGGCTTGGGCTTGGGCGTATCCCTCGGCATTTATTGGGCGGGCGGCATCGGTTATCAGCGTGGTTTCAAAGCCTAGCTCCAGCGCGTCTTTGGCCGTGAAGTACACGCAGTAGTCACCGGCCAGGCCGGCCACATATACCTGCTTAATGCCCTTGCCGCGCAGGTAGTCGGCGAGGCCGGTTGATTTGCGGTGGCCGTTGTCGTTAAAGCCGCTGTAGCTGTCGATGTCGGGGTCGGTGCCCTTACGGAATATGGCTTCGATACGCCGCTGATCGAGTTGCGGATGCAGTTCGGCTCCGGGGGTGCCCTGCAGGCAATGGTCGGGCCACAGGACCTGGGGTAAGCCGTGCAGGTCGATGGTTTCGAAAACCTCCCGGCCGGCATGGGCCGACGCAAAGCTGTGGTGACCCGCCGGATGCCAGTCCTGGGTAGCCACCACCAGGTCGAAGTGTGGTTGCAAGCGGTTGGCAATGGGTACGACTGTGTCGCCGGCCGGCACAGCCAATGCACCGCCGGGTACAAAGTCGTTCTGAATGTCGATGAGCAGCAAGGCTTTCATGCGGAGGTAAACGGGTAAGGGGCACGGCGAGTTAGTAGGCCGTATCCGCAACAAACTTTCGCAAGATGGCCAAGAGCGGTGGCCTTCCCACATGTTATGTAAGAGGAGAAACCGAACGGGTAATTCGAATGTAACGAAGCGGGAAAAGCAAATCCGGCTGCAGGAATACTCAGGCGCTAATGATAAAAATGCCGGCCCCGGTATTGCATTCGAGTATTTACAGGAATGATTTAGATAATAAAGTAAAATACCTGATAGTCAATAATATAAATTCATGATAAGCGCCTGATTTTACGTTGCAAAATGGAGCTATCATCGAGTGACTATTGTTTACAAACCGATGACTGACTCGCTGCAATTACCCGTGCTTACAGCCCCTGAACCCCGCACCAATGCGGCCCGTTTGTGGCTGCCGAAACGCGTGTTGTTTACGCCCGATGCCCTGGAGGAGCCCTTCGGCCAGCAAATTCTAGCGCGTGCCGAAGCGCACCAATTAGAAGTGGAAGTGCTCAAGAACAACCGCATTACCGGCCTGCGTGGTGCCGATGAGCGGGAAACCTACCGCCGGGCAAAAAACACCCTGGCTGTGGTGAAGGCTCCCGCCGGTGCCCTGCGGTTGCAGCCCACGCCGCCTTCGGCCGATTGGCAGATGAACCTGGCCGAAGGCTGCCCGGCGCACTGCCAGTACTGTTACCTGGCCGGCAGCTTACAAGGCCCGCCCGTAGTACGGGTGTTTGCCAACCTGCCCCAGCTCTTGCAAAACACAGCGCAGTACGAGCAGCCGGGTCGGCTTACCTCCTTCGAAGTCAGCTGTTATACCGATGTGCTGGGCATTGAGCACCTTACCGGCAGCTTGGCCGAATGCGTGCGGTACTTTGGCACCCGCGAAGGTGCTCGGTTGCGGTTTGTGAGCAAGTACAACCAAGTAGAACCCTTGCTTGCGTTGCCGCACCACGGGCACACCCGAGCCCGCATCAGCCTGAATGCCGAGCCCGTAGCCAGCCGGTTAGAAGGCGGTACAGCATCGGTATCGGCCCGGCTGCTGGCGCTGCGGCAGCTAGCCTTGCCGCAGGAACAGGGCGGGGGCGGGTATCCGGTGGGCGTGGTGTTGGCTCCCATTATGCCCATTCCAAACTGGCGCCAGCATTATACTGATCTGCTCGACCGCCTGCAAAACACGCTGGACTTCCCTTGCGACCTGACGGTGGAGTTCATCAGTCACCGATTCACTCCCGGCTCCAAGGACGTGCTGCTGCAATGGTACCCCAACACCAGCCTCGATTTCGACGAAGCTACCCGAGCCGTGAAGCGCAACAAGTTTGGAGGCACCAAGTACGTGTACCAGCCCGAGGACATGCGTGCACTTAAGCAGTTCTTCTACGCTGAATGGCAGCGTCGTTTTCCGCAGGCGCCAATACTTTACTGGACCTAGCCGCGTAGGGCTATTTAACAACGGCAAACGCCCACCGAAGCCCTTTTGGGCTTTCGGTGGGCGTTTGACTTGGGTAATCGGGATGTGCTTACGCTAAGTTGGTTGCAGGTTTTCGGGGCGGGACTAGGCCTGGTGCATGTAATCCAGGTAGAACTTCACGAACTCGTCGTATTTATGGATCTGAGGGGCAGCTGGTTTCGCTACCGGGGAGGGTTCCGGCGGGTCGGGCGCACTTATCACCATAAAGGCCGGTTGCGGCTCGCTATGCGGCTTTTTCGTCGTTTTATCCGCGTGCACACTTAAATGCGTGGCGGGTAACGATGGTTCTCTAGAGCCAAGAAGGCGCTCAACGTTTTCAACTGGCAGAGCCGAAGACACCATCAGCAGGGGGAGGGAGTGTGCGGTTGGGGTCATGAGTACTTTGCTTTGTTTATATAATAATAGTGAGGAATAATATTTAATAGCAAGGAAAAAGGCCAAAAAGTAGACCAACTATACATCCAAGACTACCAACAGCACCTGTGACGCATATGGGCGCCATACTGTTAGGGCCCGAAGCGTTTTTAAGTCTGCTATTCAAACGTAACCGGCTGGCTTTTAAGTTCGATTTGGCTGGAAGAGCTTTAAGGCCGGTACCTGCCAGTGCCGTATTCAATCATCTTTAAGCAAGGCTGGCAGTTAGCTCGGTATTATTGCCGGAGCCTTATGCTGAAAAGGCAACATTTGCACCGATAACCTCGCCCCCCTGCCCGCATGTCCTCGTTTTATACCCTTGTTCTGCGCAATGCTTCCCAGGTGCTTACCATGGCTGGCGGCCCGACCGATAAGCCCCTCACCGGCGCTGCTCTCAGCCAGTGGCGCATCATCGAGCAGGGCTTCGTGGCCTGCCACGGCGACGCCTTAGCAGCCGTGGCACCCATGAGCGAACTAGACGAAACCCGCATCGGCCCCCACACCACCGTGCTTGACGTGAGCGGCTGCGTGCTGATGCCCGGCTTGGTGGAATGCCACACACACCTTGTTTTCGGCGGCAACCGTGCCGATGAATTTCAACGCAAGCTGCAGGGCGAATCTTACCTCGATATTCTGGCTTCGGGCGGGGGCATTCTAAGCACCGTTCGCAAAACCCGAGCCGCCACTTTCGAGGAACTGCTGGCCAATGCCCTGCACCACCTCGAGGGCTTCCGCCGCTACGGCGTAACCACGCTGGAAGCCAAAACGGGGTACGGCCTGGACCTGGAAACCGAACTGCGCCTGCTTCGGGTAGCGCACGAAGCGGCCCGGCAACAGCCCATTCGGCTAGTACACACCTTTTTAGGGGCCCACGTGCCCGGCCCCGAGTACAAAGGCCGCGCCGCCGAGTACCTCGAGTACTTGGTAGGTGAAGTGCTGCCTGCGGCGCGCGGGCTAGCCGAGTTTGTGGATATTTTCTGCGAAGAAGGTGCCTTTTCGGTGGAAGACTCGCGCCGTTACCTGCAGCAGGCCCGCGACCTAGGCTTTAAGCTGAAAATTCACGCCGAGCAGCTGCACGAGCTTGGCGGCTGCCAAATGGCCGCCGGGCTGGGCGCAACCAGCGTCGACCACTGCGACTACCTTTCGCCCGAAGGCGCGGCGCAGGTGGCCGCGGCCGGTCAGGGCCGTACGGTGGCGGTGCTGCTGCCGCTGGTGCCGCTTTACCTGCGGCAGGAAAAATACGCGCCCGGCCGGGCGTTCATCGATGCGGGCCTGCCTGTGGCCCTCAGCACCGATTTTAACCCCGGTTCGTGCCCCAGTAAAAACCTGTGGCTGGCCGTGTCGGTGGCGTGTCTGAAAATGGGCCTGACCCCACTGGAGGCTTTGGCCGCCGTAACCCTGAACGCGGCCTGGGCCCTCGACCGGCAGCAGCAAATAGGCAGCCTGGAGCCCGGCAAGCGCGCCGATGTATTGGTGCTCAACGTTCCCGATTATCGGGAATTACCCTACTGGCTGGGCGAAAACCCGGTGCGCCAAGTAGTTATTGGCGGGCAAATCAGTTAGATGCTAAATCTGGCCTGCTTGGTCGATGCCGGATGAGGGAAATGGCAGAACGTAGTTGAAGGCCGCGCCATCGGTGCCAGGATCATTCAGCGTTACTTAACGGCTTGGAAAGAGGTGGCCGAAACGTTGGCTTACCCTTAAAAAAGTGCGTGCCGTATACTAGCCGGTTGCCGGTATGTTGTTGCTAACTCACTGTTTGTCTTGCTAGATTATGGCTGATTCTGCAAGTGAGCCTCCTTTATGTGGCTTGGTACTAACGGGTGGGCGCAGTACCCGCATGGGCCGCGACAAAGGGTTGCTGAAATACCACCAGCAGCCCCACAGGCGGCATTTACAACGGCTTCTTCAGCCTTTTTGCCCCGGCGGGGTATGGCTCTCGGGCCGGGCCGAGCAAGACCCGCACAACCCCGACGAGCCCTTTTTAGTGGATCAGTGGTCGGGAGCAGGGCCCATCAGCGGCCTGCTGGCTGCTTTTAGCCACGAGCCCAATGCCGCGTGGTTAGCCGTAGCCTGCGACTTTCCCTTTCTCTCGGCTGATACCCTGGGGTACCTGGTAGAGCATCGGCAGCCCAAAGTGTGCGTTACCTGCTTCCTGGACCAAGCGGCAAACGGACCCGAGGCCTTGCTGAGCATCTGGGAACCCTCCAGCCATGAGATGTTACTGAAAGCCCTGGCGCGTGGTCAAACCTCGTTACGCCGCATTTTGCAGGACTACGCGCCCAGTAAAATTCACCTGCTGCGGGCGCCCAACCCCAACGAACTGCTGAATGTGAACACGCCTGCCGAATACGAAGCCGCCCGGCGGGCCCTGCGCCCTGGGCACGTGCTCACGCGGAATTCCGGCGAAACCCCAGCGGGCCGTTAGCCCCAAGTCGAGGCAAGCGGCGCTGGAGCTTCCCAACGCTGCAGTGGCCCTCACGGTACGCTAACCGCTTGCGCACCAAGCTCACGCAAGCGGTCTGGCGAGTAGGGGAGAGGCAGATAGGTTTCGGCCACAGGCTGCGGAAGCTCAATGGGCCGCATGGTGCCGAAATCAACCCGGTAGACCGGGCCCGCGGCCGCGGCCAGCAGCACAAAATCGTACTCGTTGTCCGTTTCGGGCACAAAAACCATTACGGGTTCCGGATCAGAGCCCGGTTGGCAGGGCGCAACCACCGGCAAACTGGCCCAACCCCGCACCCGTACCGACTGGCTGTAACTAACATCAAGCGGGTAAAGCAGGAAATTGACAAGGTAATAAAACCTACCCTGGTCAATATTGGCGGGGAAAACCGCTGCCGTTATGCCCGACTCCACGGCCAGTAGGTTCATGGATGTACCGGCGTACAGCTTGGTGAATTCTGTTGCGGCCTGCAAAACCTCGCCAAAGGGAGGCCCTACCACCAGAACCGTTTTGTCCTTGGGCGGCGCTACTCCGGCGGGCACTGCCGCCGCGGATGCGGTGGATTCTCTGCCAGTCGGTTTCTTCAGCGAGTTGGAGGCGTAGAGCAAAAGCCCCAGCAAAACGAGCAGGATAGCACCAACAATCAGCATCAAAAATTAAGTTAAAGCGGCGAAATGGGGAGCAATATCTAGCTTCGTCCCGGCCGCCGCTAGCTCCCAGGCGTAAAGAGTCCGATTTCTCCTTTCCCCTTCCAGGTTATGACGCTCCCCATCTACCAGGTCGACGCCTTTGCCGATAAAGTGTTTGCCGGCAACCCCGCTGCCGTGTGCCCGCTGCAAGAGTGGCTGCCCACCGAGCAAATGCAGGCCATTGCGGCTGAGAACAACCTCGCCGAAACCGCTTTTTTCGTGCCCCGCGCCGGCGGCTCCGATGCCGAATTTGAGTTGCGCTGGTTTACGCCCACCGTGGAAGTAGACTTGTGCGGGCACGCCACCTTGGCCTCGGCCCACGTGCTGTTTCGCCACCTCGGCGCCACGGCCGAGCAACTTACGTTCCACTCGAAAAGCGGCCCCCTGCACGTGCGCCAGCAGCCCAACGGCCGCCTGACCCTGGACTTCCCGGCCCAGCCGCCACTGCCGCTGCACCAGCACCCCGAGGGCCTCACCGACGGCCTGCGGGCCACGCCCTTGCGCATTCTGGCCGGCCCCGACCTAATTGCTGTGTTCGATACCGAAGCCGAAGTGCGCGCCCTGCACCCCAACATGACGCACCTGGCTCAGGTGGAGTACCGCGGCGTTATTGCCACCGCGCCCGGCTCTAACGACATCGACTTCGTTTCCCGTTGGTTTGGCCCCCGCGTGGGCGTGCCCGAAGACCCCGTTACCGGCTCGGGCCACACGCAGCTGGTGCCGTACTGGGCCGAGCGCCTCGGCAAAACCGAGCTGCACGCCCGCCAGGTATCGGCCCGCGGCGGCGACCTGTGGTGCGAGCTGCGCGGCAACCGGGTGCTGATCAGCGGCTACGCGGTAACGTATTTGCGTGGGGAAATCGAATGGAGCTAGGTCAGGACCGGATCTGAAACACAAAAGCCCCTTGATAACGCTGGGAGCTGCAAATGCTTGAAAACAAGCTGCCATTGGCGGTAAATGATACAACCAATTTGGTAAGCAAATTATGAGAGCTGCAATTCACCGAAAGTACGGGCCGCCCGAAGTGGTACAGGTGTTGGAAGTAGACCGGCCGGTGCCCAAAGACCACGAAGTGCTGATTCGGGTTCATGCCGCCACGGTCAACCGTACAGACTGTGGCTTTCGAAGAGCGGAGTACTTTGTATCCCGGTTATTCAGCGGCTTGCTAAGGCCCAAGAACCACATACTAGGCAATGAATTTGCGGGCGTAATAGACGCCGTTGGGGCACAGGTTAAAACACTCAAAAAAGGTGACCGGGTATTCGGCTACAACGATTCCACTTTCGGCGCCCATGCCGAGTACATGGTCATGGATGCCGAAGGAGCCATGGCAACGATACCGGAAGGGTTAACTTTCGAGGAAGCGGCCCCAATTACCGAAGGTGCGCACTATGCGTTGGGCAACATCAGGGCAGCTAAAGTCAGCAGTGGCCACCAAGTGCTGGTAAATGGCGCTACGGGCGGTATTGGCTCAGCCGCAGTGCAGCTGGCCAAGAACTTCGGAGCCCAGGTCACCGCCGTGTGCCATACCCGTAGCTTGGACCTGGTCAAATGCTTGGGGGCCGACCGTGTAATTGATTACACCCAGGAAGACTTCACCGCCATCGAACAACCATTCGATTTTGTGTTCGACGCCGTAGGTAAAAGCTCTTTTGGCCAGTGCAAGCCGTTGCTGCGCAAGCACGGGGTATATATATCCACCGAACTGGGCAAAAACGGGGAGAATGTTTTTATGGCGTTAGCCGCGCCGGTGCTTGGCAACAAGAAAGTATTGTTCCCGTTGCCATCTATCAGCCAGCAGGATGTTCAGTTCCTGAAAGAGCTGGTGGTGGCAGGCAAATACAAGCCCGTAATTGACCGCTGTTATGCGCTAGAGCAAATCGTGGAAGCGTATCGCTACGTAGAAACCGGCCAGAAAATCGGCAACGTGGTCATTACCATGTTTTAAAACAGCGACCTATGGTGGTAAGACTGAAATTAATTGGTCGGTTAAAGGCGCATTTTGCCGAATTGGTTTGCTAAGCCTAAGCCGCCGGTTTCTTGCGCGCCGCCACGGCCTTCTTCCCCGCCACCGGCGCGGCCAGCTTACTTGGGTTGTCCGATAAAAACTTGCCCCAGCTTTTGCCGCCGGCCTGCACGTTGTTGCCCTTCTGGTAATGGTGGCACATGGCCACGGCCAGGGCGTCGGTGGCGTCGAGCAGCTTGGGAACGTCTTCCACGGGCAGCTTCAGGGTTTGGCGCAGCATGGCCGCTACCTGCTCTTTGCTGGCGGCGCCCGAGCCCGTAACGGCCTGTTTTACCTTGGTGGGGGCGTATTCCACGTAGGGAATCTGGCGGGAGAGGCAGGCAGCAATGGCCACGCCCTGGGCCCGGCCCAACTTCAGCATGCTTTGCACGTTGGTGCCGTAGAAGGGCGCCTCAATGGCCAGCTCGTCGGGCAGAAACTCCTCGATGAGCTCGATCATGCGGTCGAAGATCTTCTTTAATTTTACCGCGTGATTCGTGCCCAAGGACTTCATATTAATAACGTCGTAGCGCAGCACGGACACGCGCTGGCCCGTCACCTCAATGATGGCGTAACCCATAATTTGGGTGCCAGGGTCGACACCCATGATGATCTTGGGCAGGTCGGGGAGGGAAGCGAGAAGAGCGGCCATTATCTACAAAACTACGGCAAAACCCCCGATACCTCGCCACCACGCAAGCCCCGGCACCCGTGGCGGCGTCCGGCCGTGGTGGCTGGTAAGCTATTGATTACGGCCCTCACACTCTGGCTGCTGTACCGCTCGGTGGTAACCGATGCCGATACCGCCGCCGCCTGGCAGGGCCTGCTGACCTCGGCCCGCCGCGGCCCGGTGCTGCTGGCCTTGCTGCTGGTCCCCGTGAACTGGGGTGTGGAAGCCTGGAAATGGTGGCGCCTGGCCCAGTACCTGGAGCCGGTGTCGTTTGGGCGTAGCTTCCGGGCCGTGCTCGTGGGCCTCACGCTGGGTTTTGTTACCCCCAACCGTGTGGGCGACTACGCTGGTCGGATTCTGGAAATGAAAAACCGCCGCCCCGAGGCCCTGGGCGCTATTTTCTTAGGCCGTTACTGTCAATTGCTGATAACTGTAATGGGTGGTTCCATGGGCTTATTGTATTTCGCCGCCCTGCAAATAGGAGCCGCGTACCCAACCATTATTGTGGGTCTGGGTCTTACAGCGGTACTGGTGAATGCCTTGGCCTTGCTGCCGCTCTACCGCAACCGCATGCTGCTGCAGGCCGTTACGCAATGGCGCCCGCTGCATCGTTTCCGCCGGTACGTAGCCGATATGCCGGCCTATCCGCCGCGGGTGCTCAGCGGCGTGCTGGCGTTATCGGGGCTGCGCTATGCGGTATTCACAGCGCAGTTTGGCTTGCTGCTGCTGGCTTACGGTACCACGCCCCCGGTCGGGCCGGCTGCGGCGGCCATTGCGGGCACCATGCTGTTTAAGTCGCTGGTTCCTTCGCTGAACGCGCTCATGGACGTGGGCGCCCGGGAGCTATCGGCTACATACTTATTCGGTTTATTGGGCGTTCCGGCGTTGCCGGTGCTTAGTGCCAGCCTCAGCTTGTGGGTGCTGAACATTGCCCTGCCCAGCGCGGCCGGGCTGGGCTTTGTGTTGCAGCTAAAGGTGTTCCGAAAGAAGAAGCCTCGTTCTTCCAACGCCCAATGAGCTGGAGCAACGGGCCTGCTTTTCTGCTTGGGGCGCTGCTGTGCGTGCCCGCCATGCTGTATGCCGTTCGGCTGCTGCAGTATCGTAGGCATTGGCTAGGTCCTCCTACCCTGGTGCATCAGTCAAGTGCGCCGGCTGCCGGCCTAGCGGTTTCGGTGCTCATCGCGGCCCGTAACGAAGCTCACCATCTGCCCCAATTGCTGGCCGATTTGCAGCAGCAAACAGGGCCAATAGGAGCGGATCAATTCGAAGTCGTTGTCGTCGACGACCATTCGACCGATTCCACTGCGGCGGTAGTAGAGCAGGCAGCGGCCACGAGCAAACTCGCTATTCGGCTGCTCCGCTTGGACAAGCTTCCGCATCGGCCTATCGGAAAAAAAGCGGCGGTGGCTGCCGCCATAGCCGCAGCGCGGGCTCCTTGGTTGTTGCTAACCGATGCCGATTGTCGGGTTTCGCGCCAGTGGCTGGCTGCTTACGCCCCGCTGATGCAGGACTCCACTGTCCAGTTTATCAGCGGCCCGGTGCTGCTAACGGGGCAGGGCTTGCTGGCCCGGCTGCAAGGCCTGGAGTTAGCTGCGCTGGTGGCTGTGGGCGCGGCCGGTATTCGGGCCGGTGCGCCCACCATGTGCAACGGGGCTAACCTGGCCTACCGCCGCCAGGCCTTTGATGCGGTGGGAGGTTTTGCCGGCAACGAGCACGTGCCCAGCGGCGACGACGAGTTTTTGCTGCACAAAATAGCCGCGACTTTCCCCGGTGGCGTGCGGTTTCTGCAGCATCCCGATGCTACCGTTCGCACCGATGCGCAGCCTACTTTGCTGGCCCTGCTCCACCAACGGGTGCGCTGGGCTAGTAAATGGCAGCACTACCGCACTGCGGCGCCGCGGCGGCTGGCGGTTTTGGTGCTGGGCGCAAACCTGAGTTTGGCGTTGTTGCCGGTTGTGGCAGCGGTGTGGCCCGTGCTGTGGCCCTGGGTGGCGGCGGCATGGCTGCTAAAGCTGGGGGCCGATCTGTATTTCCTGACGCCCGTGCTGGCTTTCTTTGGCCGTCGGCGCTGGTTGGCCTTGGTGCCGTTGCTGCAGCTGGTGTACCCTGTTTATGCACTAGCCACCGGCCTGATGGGGCTGCGCGGCGGGTACCGCTGGAAGGGGAGAAGCGTGTAATAAATAGAAGGGAAACCTTGGCTGGTCAGCCGTTGGGGCGTACGTTTAGGGCGCTTAGTACTGTGTCAGGTAAACCTTGTTGCCATGAACCGTTCTGCCCTGGAGCTGGTATTTCCAGTCGCTCTTTTCCTGCTGATTTGCACGTTGGTGGTGGCCTTTTCCACCCTCACGGGCCTCGGTGAAAAGCCAGTAGCTGCTGTTGAGACCAAACCGTCGAACCAGTCCCATACTTCTGCCGATACTACCGACAGCCCAGTAGTAGCGCAGCTATCCGACGCGGAGGCTGCTGCGGTGGCCGCCGGCGACGCCCTGTTCAAAAGCAATTGTGCCCAGTGCCACGCGCTTAACGAGGTTGTAATAGGGCCTGCCCTTGCCGGCATCGACCAGCGCCGTCCTTTGCCGTGGCTGGTAAGTTGGGTGAAAAACTCCAGCAAAATGGTAGCCAGCGGCGACGAGTACGCGGTGAAAATCTTCAACGAGTACCAGCAGCAGCAAATGCCCAGCTTTGCCTTAAGCGCCGCCGAAGTGGAAAGCATTCTGGCTTACATTCGGTACGCCGCCCCGGCCGAAACTTCCAGCAGCGACTACGTGCTCGAGGCAGTTGCCAGCCGGTAGCCGCGTTACCCAAGGCTGCTATTGACCTTTCCCGCTTCCGGGTGGTACATTTGCTTACCATCAGCCGATCCGCTTCTTCCGTGACCGACCACGAATTCGACATTCTCGACGAGCTGTACTTCGTTACCTCATTCAGCGACCTGCAGCAACGCACCAACCTGTCGCCGGCTAAGCTGGAGCAAAACCTGCGCACCATGCTCGAGCAGGGGCTAATCCGTTGCTACTGGCCCGACCCCGATACCGAGCTGGCCTACGAGCCTACCTCGTTCGGCGCCATCGGCTGCGACTCTTTCTTTCTGGCTTCCAAAGAAGGCCTGCTCCAACACAACACCCGTTAATGGCTGCCCCCGTGGCCACCGTGCCCGTACCGGCGCCCGTGCGTACGCCGAGCTATTACGTGCGTCAGCGCCTGCTGGCCAACGGCCCGGCTATGGCTGGGCTGGCGTTTATTGCTCTCTGCAGCCTGGTAGCGCTGCTGGGCTACCTCGTGCTGCCCGATGCCACGCCCAACGCCAACAACGGATTCGTGCAGCTCCAAAAGCAGCCGCCCGGTACCACCGTCACCATTCTGCGCGTACCACTGATGGATTCGTCGGCCCGCCAGCCGGTCTCGGTTTTCGACCGATGGCTGAGCGGTACGCCGGCCCGCTTCGAGGAACTCGCCATTAGCGGCTACCGCATCAGCGGCGATACGCTGGTGGCGCAGCCGTTCCAAGCCAAGGGAGCTTTAGCCGAACCGGTGCGGCGCTATGCCCTGGCCCGAATTACCGGCCGCACGGCCCCGGCCGCCGAGCAAAAAAGCTTGCTGGAAGCCGACCACATCGAGCAACGCACTTACTGGCTGGGCACCGACAAAGCCGGCCGCGACGAACTGAGCCGCCTGCTGCTGGGCACGCGCATTTCGCTGGGCATCGGGCTGGTGGCGGTGCTCATCTCGCTGGCCATTGGCATTACCGTGGGTGCCGTGGCCGGATACGCCGGCGGCTGGCTCGATTCGCTGTTGCTGGGCCTCATGACGGTGGTGTGGAGCATTCCGGGCATCATGCTGGTCATTGCCATTTCACTGGCTTTCGGCTCAAAAGGCGTGTGGACGTCGTTTGTAGCCGTGGGCCTAACGATGTGGGTAGACGTGGCCCGCGTGGTGCGCGGCCAGATGCTGAGTCTGCGCGAAAAAACCTTTGTGGAAGCCGGTCGCGTGCTGGGCCTGCCCACGTGGCGCCTGCTCACTTGGCACCTACTGCCTAACTTGTTCGGGCCACTCATCGTTATTGCCACCAGCAACTTCGCGGCGGCCATTCTGCTTGAAGCAGGCCTAAGCTTTTTGGGCCTGGGCGTACAGCCACCCGCGCCGTCGTGGGGGCTGATGGTGAAAGAAGGCTACGACTTGCTGGGCACCCGAGCCGGTTTGTGGCTTACCTTGATGCCCAGCGTAGCCATCAGCCTGTTGGTGCTGAGCTTTAACTTGCTTGGCAACGGCCTCCGCGACGCATACGACCCCAAAACTCCGCTTACCAATGCCTAATACGCTGCCCGCGCTTACCAAAGAGGAACACCTGCTGCTCAAGCTTAAAGAGCGGGAGCTGGCTGCGCTACTGGAAATTACCCAGGCTGTAAACGGCGAGCCGAACGACGAGAACCTCTATAAGATTTTTCAGTTTACGCTGCTGGGCCAGCTGGGCGTGCGGCAGCTAGCCGTGTACGTGGAGGAGGAAGGCCACCAGTGGCGCTGCGCCACCGCTTTTGGTCCCAAAATGCCCGAGTTCCAAGCTCACCAACTGCCCGAGCGTATTCAGCGTTTCCCGCCGGAGCACCCCGCTTCGGTGGCCGATCTGGAATTGGGTAAGCCCTGGCAAGTGTTCGAAACCGTTATGCCCGCCTACGAAGGAGACCAGCTGCTAGGGTTGGTTTTCATTGGGGAGTTGAATCAGAACTACACCAGCTCGGACGAAGCGCGTAGGGAAGCCGTAACCTTTATCGACTCGCTCAGCCAGATTCTGCTGGGCGCTGTGGCCTCGCGCCGGTTGGTGCGCCAGCAGGTACAGGCCGCGGCCGTGCGCAAGGAAATCGAAATTGCCCAGGAGGTGCAGGCCATGCTCTTCCCCGGCAAACTGCCGAACAACGACGCAGTGGTGGTGCACGCCACCTATATTCCGCACACGGCCGTGGGCGGCGACTTTTACGACGTAGTGGAAATCGATAAGAATCGGTTCCTGTTCTGCGCCGCCGACGTTTCAGGGAAAGGGGTAGGGGCTTCGTTGCTGATGTCGAACTTCCAGGCCGGGTTGCGCACGCTGCTGCGCCAGCCCGTAGACCTGGCCACCGTAGTGCAGGAACTTAACCACCTGATCTTCCGCAATTCGGGCGGCGACCGGTTTATCACGGCGTTCTTCGGCATTTACAACCGCGCCACGCGCCACCTGCAATACGTTAACGCCGGCCACAACGACCCGCTGCTGCTGCCCGACCACGGGCCGGTGCAGCTTCTGAAAACCGGTGCCATTATGCTGGGCGTGATGGACGAGCTGCCGCTGCTGCAAGTGGGCGAGCTAACCGTGCCGCCGCGCACCATGCTGCTTACGTACACCGACGGCCTGACCGAAGTGTTCAACGAAGCCGGGGACGAATACGGGGAGGAAGGCGTATTGCAGGCCCTGCACGAAATGCGGTACGTGCCTCTGCCCAAGCTGCACGATTCCCTGCTGCAACGCATTGAGCAGTTCAATGCCAAAGGCAACTACTTCGCCGACGACATTACCATTCTGAGCTGCCGCTTTAAATAAAGTCCTGGCCGAAACGCCTTGGGCTAAGGGCTATGCGTTTTCGGCTAGGCCTTTTCTTCGGTAGTCGTGAGGTCTATCCAGGCTTCGGCCCGAATGAGCACCGCCAGACCGATAAAGAAGAAGGAGCCGATTTTATCGACTTCAATCAGCTCGTTAAGCAGCAGGTGAAACACAATCACCACCAACGACAGGCCCGCCGCCAGCACCACCCGTCGAAACTGGGGTTGACGGGCGGCCCGGTGGTAAAGGGTTTCAGTAAACAGCAACGTAGCCGATAGCAAGAGCACGAACAGGGCAAAGCCGGGCAGGCCCTGTTCGGCGAGTTGAAGCAGGAAATAGTTATGCGTGGTGGAGCGTTCGGGGTTGTCGCTCACGTACGTCCGGAAGCTCTTTACCGTGTAGCGCTTGTACTCGGGGTAAAAGGTAGAAGGGCCGCTGCCCGTCAGGGGCTTGTCGGCGAGCATGCGCACGGCGGCCACCCAGCGGTATACGCGCTCCATGCCCGATACATCCTCCAGCTTATAGGTAGCTTCCAGGTGCTTCTCGAAGTTGTCGCCGTTGAAAATGGTCTTTTCAAAATCGGGGGCGTACAGCATGAAGTTGTTTTCCTGCACAAAGTACAGGGCCCCGCTCACGGCCGCCGATATGGCCCCGATGAGTACCCAGCGTGTGAGACGTAGGCGCATCACCACGTAAAACAGGCCCGCTACCGGCAACGATAAAATGGAGGCACGGGTGTAGGAAGTGAACAGCCCGAACAGCATCAGTACCATAGCCACCCGCCACGCCGTGCGACTCAGGCCCGTTTTCGACCGGGCCGCGTAAAATGCGTACGGCAGCAGCATGGCCAGCACCGTGGCGTAAATCACGTGGTTGATGTAGAAAGGGGAAAGGGCTTGGTTGATGCTGTCGAAGGAAAAGCCGGTGGCTGCGTGGCGCGCCGCCGCATACAGCACCGTTAAGCAGGCCCCAAACGTGTGGCAGGCTGCTATTTTCCACACATCGGAAGGGCGCCGCAACAACATCAGGGTTACGAACAGGAACGGACCGATGTACCAGGTTTTGGCCAACAGGTATTTCACCGACTTCGCCGTGTCGACGGAGAACATGGTAGAAACCATGGCCCACAGCAGCGTTAACCCCAGCAGCAGCACCAAGGGGTGCGCCACTTCACGCCGGGTGAGGCCCGTACGGCCCGCAAGCACAGCTACGCCAAAGCACCCAAGCAGCACCAGCATAAGCGGTTCCGACGGCACATCGAGGCTAAGGCCGCCGGGCATTGGAAACTGCAGCGAAAAGGCCAGCGTGGTGAGCAGCAGGTAGTATACCCAGCGCCAGTCCACTACCAGCACCCCCAAGCCAATGGCAGCCACTACGGGCAGAAGGCCCAGATTAGTGCCTGCCAAAACGGCTGTAGCGCCGCCCACTACCAGCAATACCACGAAGGCAACGAATATCCGTTGGGCCGGGTCTTGGGGGCGCAGCCGGGCTAGTAACGTGTTCATTAAGCCACCGGCTGGGCCACGAAGCGGTCGGCGTTCCGGCGGTACAGCTCCAGCAGCGTAATAACGATAACGGACAGCACGAACGTGATGACCACCGACGACACCACGATCAGCCACCGCACGGGCTGGGATTTTTTGGTGGCCGGCAACGCTTTCTGCACCACGTACAGCGACGAAATACGGCCTTTTAGGGCCAAATCGGCGGTTTCGTAGGCCGAGCGGGCCCCAATCAGGCGCCCTTGCAGGTCGTTAAAACGAGCGTAGAGCGTGCTCATGGAATCGGCGCCCTGCACGAAGTTTTCCAGATTCAGGAGGTTGCCGCCGTCGGCTTCGGTGAGGCCTTTCAGGGCGCGGCGCAGGCCGGCGGCTTTGCTGCCGTTGCCTTCTCCCTCAGCGCGAAGCAGCTCGGCCTGGGTTTCCACCACCTCTTTGGCCAAGTAGCGCGATTCGCGGTCCATGCCGTAAATGCCGTAGCGGCGACGGCCAGCAATGAGAGCCTGCCGGGTGGTGGCGTACTCCCGGCTCAGAAACGTGTAGCGCGTGCGGTACAAATCGAGCACGCTGCGGCGGTTATCCAGCGTCAGCTGCTGGTTAAAGGAGTCGATAACCGCCACTAAGTCATTGGCAATGCGGGCCGCCAACTGCTTGTCGCGGTCCTGGAAAGTCAGCTCAATGGCGTCGCGCTCATTATGTACAATGTCGAGGTTGTCGTTGAACTCGTCGAGCACGGCCTGATCGGCTTCTTCCACGCCGGGCTGGCCGGTTTTGTAGTGGTCGTGAAGTTTATACTTGGTAATAATGTACTCGGCTACCGGCAGGGAACTGCCGATGGTAAGCACGCGGTCCAGATCTTCGGCGCGGCCACCAAGCTCCAGCTTACCACCCTCCGTTACAATGCGGTCAGGGTCGGTGGTTTGTGGATTAGTGGGGTAAAAAACCGATGTCGACTTATAAATATTAGGCAGCGTAAGGGCAACGATAACGCTAACCACTGCGGCCAGCACCACCGCGGCTAATACCAGGTTTTTCCAGCGCTGAACAATCGGCCAAAGGCTAAGTAACGAGAAAGGGCGAGCGGACATGCCAATGCAAGTAGTGAGAAAGGCGCCTAATGCACGTATAAACAGGCTGCACCGACCCGGCAAAGTTACCACAAAAACCGCTGACGCCAGCCTTTTTGGTAGTTTTGCGCCCGCACTTTACTCCCCGTTCGCATCAAACGCTTTTTTGGAAATATCAGCCTCGCGGTGCTGCTCAACCTGCTCATCAAGCCCGGCTGGGTGGTGGTAGAAAACGTGGTGCAGGACCGCCTCGGACACGCCGCCTTCGGCACGTTTACCGCCCTCTACGCCCTGACCATGGTACTGGCTGCGGTAGCCGACATCGGCATCACGCAGCACACTACCAAGCGGGTAGCGGCCGAGCCCGCCTTCCTGACGGAGTATTTTCCTACCGTTCTGCCCCTCCGGGCCGGCCTGAACGTGCTGTTCTTCGGCATTATGCTGGGCGTGGGGTGGCTGATTGGCTACCGCGGCTATACGCTGGCGCTGTTGGCGCTGGTGGGCAGTGGGCTGCTGCTCACCCAATACGCGCAGTTTTTGCGCGGCGCGGTGCAGGCCCACCAGCATTTTAACACCGACGCGTGGCTTTCGGTACTGGAAAAGGCCCTGATGCTGGGGTTGGTGCTGGCGCTGCTGCCCATCGGCATTACCCTCACCAACTACATCGGGGCCCGCACAGTGGCTTCAGCCTTCACTTTTGTGCTGCTGTACGCCCTAGTGGCGCGGCTTTTCGGCCGGGTGCCCTGGCGGCCCAACCGCCAGCAGGCCCGCGAGGTGCTGCGCGGCGGCCTGCCGTTCGCGCTCATTACCTTGCTCTACGGGCTGAATGAGCGCGTAGATATGGTGATGCTGGAGCGGCTGGCTTCGGCGCAGGAAGCCGGGTATTACGCGGGCGCTTACCGGTGGGTAGATGCCGTAATGATGTTTCTGTGGACGGTGCTGCCGCTGTTTTTTGCCAAGTTTGCCCACGCGCACCAAAGCAAGGAAGAGCAGCGCGAGCTGCTGTGGTTTGGGCAACGCGTAACGGCCGTTCCCTTGCTGCTGTTCTGCGCCTTCGTGCTGTTTCGGGGCGAGGTGTTGTTCTGGCAGTTCAGCAACAGCAGCCCCGCCGAGCTGGCGCGCATGACGCTCTGCCTCAAGATTCTGTTCGTGAACGTGCTCGTGCACGGCTTCTTCGTTATTTACAGCACCTTGCTTACCAGTACCAGCTACGAGCGGCACGTCAGTTGGCTGGTGGCCCTGAGCATTGCCCTGAACGTGGGCCTGAACCTGTTGCTGCTGCCGCGTTACGGGGCCGTGGCCGGCGCCGTAAACACGCTGGTATGCGCCGTGTTCGTGTCGGGCGGGTACGTGTGGCTGGTGCAAAACCGCGCCGGCGTGGCGGTGCCCTGGGCCATGCTAGCGCGGCTGGCTCTTACGTTTGGCTTGCTTTGCGCCGCGTGGTACGGGCTGCAAACGCAGTTAAACCTGCACTGGCTGGCCGAAAGCGTGGTGGCGGGCGTAGTATTCGTGGGTTTGTTGTTCGGTACCGGCGTGGTGCGCCCGGCCGAGCTGCAGCCTTTCCTGAAGCGGGGAGGCTAAGAGTCTGTCCGAAAAAGCCAGAACGTCATGTCGAGCTTGTCGAGACATCTCGCGTGCTGATGCCAGATAGTAAACGCATCGTTCAACGAGCAGATTACTACCCAGCGAGATGTCTCGACTGCGCTCGACATGACGTTCTTTATTTGCCTCTGCTTGACTTTTCGGATTGGCTTCAGCGGCCGTACCACCCCAGCCGCAAAAATGCCACATTCGCACTTCACCGCACACCTTGGATATAGCCGTTAACGTCCGCTTTTTATTACCGGGAGGCCAGTTGGAGGGCATTGGGCGCTTCACCTACGAAACCCTCAGCCGAATGGTGCGCCAGCACCCCGAGCACACGTTCCATTTCCTGTTCGACCGGCCCTTCGATCCGCAGTACCTGTTTGCGCCGAACGTGGTGCCGCACGTGCTGTTTCCGCCCGCTCGCCACCCGTTTCTCTTTGTGGCCTGGTTCGAGGGGGCAGTGGCATTATGGCTGAAGCGCCACCGGCCCGCCGCGTTCCTGAGTACCGACGGTTTCACCACCCTCGCCACGCAGGTGCCGCGCGTTACCGTCATGCACGACTTGGCTTTCGAGCATTTTCCGCAGGATGTAGGCCTGCTGCAACGCAAGTACTACCACTTTTTTGCCCCTCGTTTTGCCCGCGCCTCACGCCGCATTGTGGCTGTTTCCGAAGCCACCAAGCTGGATCTGGTGCAGACCTATGGCATAGAGCCCGCCCGCATCGACGTGGTGTACAACGCCGCCGACGTACGGTTTCAGCCCCTGCCCGAAAACCAGCAAGTAACCGTGCGCCAGCGTTTCAGCGGCGGGCAGCCCTATATTATGTTCGTGGGCGCGCTGCAGCCGCGCAAAAACCTGGTGAACCTGCTGCTGGCATTCGACCGATTTAAGCAGCAAACCGGTTCGGCCACGCAGCTCCTTATTGTGGGCCGCAAAGCCTGGAAAGCCGGTTCCATGTTCGATGTGTACCAGCAAATGCAGCACCAGGCCGCAGTGCACCTCACCGGCCGTGTTACCGACGACGAGCTGGTGCAACTGTACGCTGCTGCCCGCGTCTGCGCTTACGTACCTTATTTCGAGGGCTTCGGCATTCCCATCGTGGAAGCGCAGCAAAGCGGCTGCCCAGTCCTCACCTCCGACCGCAGCTCCATGCCCGAAGTAGCCGGGCCCGGCGGCGCCCTGCTAGCCAATCCATTCTCGGTGGAAGAGCTGGCGGCGGCCCTAACGCGCCTGGATTCCGACGCTCTTCTGCGGGCTCAACTAGCAGGGCAGGGGCTGATAAACGTCCGGCGTTTTTCCTGGGACAGCAGTGCCGAACGGCTGTGGCAGAGTGTAGAAAGCGTTTTGCCGAGTAAGTAAACTTGTCTACTAATTTGGTAAGCTGGTTTACAATCTTGTATTTCAGGCTTTCTGCACTTGAATTACGGACAGATAACCGGGCCTAGATAGCCGGTGATGGGCAGCAAAGTGCGCAAAATTGTAGCAACCGCCAAAAGCTCGTCGGACAGGCAGTAGGACCTGTTACAATAAAGTCTCAGGAATTTCAGATTGCATAACAAGGTAATCGGGGTTGTCTTACATGTTGTGCAGCCGGTGCACACAACAGGCAGACGGGGCTAAGCGCCCGTCTGCACGGGCGGCCTTACCTTCGCGGGTTGAAGCTGCTCTCTAATTATGCCCCACCACCGCCTGCCTGATGTTATGCACCGCTGGTTGCCCGGTACCATTTGGCGGGGGCCGGCGGCCGAGCGCACGGTGTACCTGACCTTCGACGACGGGCCGATTCCGGAAGAAACTCCTTGGGTGCTGGAACAACTCGCCGAGTACAACGCCAAGGCCTTGTTTTTCTGCGTCGGCGACAACGTGGAGCGGCATCCCGAAATAGCAAAGCAAGTGGTGGAGGCCGGTCATCAGCTTGGCAACCACACCCACCATCACCTCAGTGGTTGGACCACCAGCCGCACGCAGTACTTGGCCGATATAGCCCGCTGCCAGGAGGCTCTGGAACGAGTTAGGCCCCAGCAACAACCTTTCTTTCGGCCCCCTTACGGCCGTATCACGCCGGGATTGAGCCGCACGTTATCTGCGCAGTACCAGGTAATTATGTGGGACCTGCTCACCTGCGACTACGACGCATCTTACGCCCCCGAGGCGTGTTTGCGCGACGCTCTGCGCCTGACGCGCCCCGGCGCCGTGGTCGTGTTTCACGACAGCCTCAAGGCCAGCCGTAACCTGCGCTACGTGTTGCCTCGCTACCTCGCGGAGCTGGCCGAGCGCGGCTATCAGTTTGCAGCCCTGTAACCCATGCTTAGCGGATTTCTGATTGCGTTTTTCATCGGTTGGTTTGCCATTCTGCTGGGCTCTTGGTTGCTGTTCGCGGTCCGGAAGTCCCCGGCACCGCAGCCGCTACCGCCCGATCCGCCGCGGGTGAGCATCTTGATTGCCGCCCGCAACGAAGAAGCTGCCATTGCCCGCTGCTTGCGCAGCGTCCGGGCTCTTGCCTATCCGCACGACAAGCTGGATGTGCTCCTCGGCGACGACGCCAGCACCGACCGTACTGCGGCCGTTGCCGCCGCCACCATGCAGGGTTTCGCCGGCACCTTCCGCATTCTGCCCATCCGTGATACCCTGGGTGAGGCGCGCGGCAAAGCCAACGTGCTGGCGCACCTCGCCCGCGCTGCCACCACCGACTTTTTCCTTATCACCGACGCTGATATTCGCTTGCCCGGCACCTGGGTACAGGGGTTGCTGAGCTACCTGCGGCCGAAGCGGGGCATCGTCACGGGCCTCACGATTGTGCGCGGCCCGCGCCTGTTCGACCAGCTGCAGGGGCTCGACTGGCTGGTGTCGTTGTCGTTGGTGCAGGTAGTGTCTGACCGTGGCCAGCCCGTTACGGCCATGGGCAATAACATGCTCATAACCCGCGAGGCCTACGAGGCCACCGGCGGTTACGAAAGCCTGCCCTTTTCCGTCACCGAAGACTACGAGCTGTTTCGGGCCGTACTGCGGCGCGGGTTCGGTTGGATCAACTTGTTCGAGCCCACCGTGCTGGCCGAGTCATTGCCCGTGGCTTCATGGAGTAAGTTGCTGCACCAGCGCCGCCGCTGGCTGCGCGGCGTGGAATCTTTGCCGTGGTTTATTCAGCTGGGGCTGCTGCTGTACGGCAGCGTATACCCGGCTTTGCTGGCGGCCGCTCTTGTTTGGAGCCCGACAGCGGCATGGGGCCTACTGGCGGGCAAAGTGCTGGCGCAAGGGCTGCTTACCTTCACCGTGTTCCGTCGTGTAGGCCTGGCGCCCCCGTTGCACCTACTGCTGGCCTTCGAGGCTTACACGCTGGCCCTAACGGTTAGCCTCGTGTGGTTTCGGCTGTTGCGGCGGCCCTTCGACTGGAAAGGACGGCTGTACCGCCGCTAACCAACGGGCCGCCTCCTTTCTTTGCACCCAGATCTTCCCTTGCTATGCTTCTCACCGATTCGCACGCCCATATTTACGCCGAGCAGTTCAAACCAGACCGCGACGCCGCGCTGGAAAGGGCCGCGCTGGCCGGCGTTACCACCATCGTCATGCCCAACATCGACCACACCAGCATTGATGTGATGCTGGAAACCGAGGCGCGGCACCCGCAACAGTGCTTTGCCATGATGGGGCTGCACCCCACGTCGGTGGGCAAGCACTTCGAGCGGGAACTGTACCAGGTAGAAGAGTGGCTGGGCAAGCGGCCGTTCGCGGCGGTAGGGGAGTGTGGCATCGATTTATACTGGGACAAGTCGTTCCTGGCCCAGCAGCAGGAGGCTTTGCGCATCCAGCTAAATCTGGCCAAAAAACACCAGCTGCCCATTGTACTGCACACCCGCGACGCCTTTCAGGAAACGGCCGACCTCGTGGAGCAAGCCCAGGACGGCACACTGCGCGGCGTGTTTCACTGCTTCTCCGGTACGCCCGAAGAGGCCGAACGCGCCATCAAGCTGGGCTTCATGCTGGGCATCGGCGGCGTGGCTACCTTTAAAAACGGTGGGTCCGATAAAGTGCTGCCCGGCCTCGGCCTCGAACACCTGCTGCTCGAAACCGACTGCCCTTACCTCGCGCCAGTACCGCACCGCGGCAAACGCAACGAGCCCAGCTACCTGCCGCTGGTGGCGCACCGCGTGGCCGAATTGCTGCAAAAAGACGTGGAGGAGGTGGCCGAAGTCACCACACGCAACGCCCGCGAACTGTTCAATCTGTAATTTCCCGCCGCGGTTTCTCCGGTAAAAAGCCGCCAGAGCTGCAGAATAAGTCAGGACTCAGGAGTAACCCAACCACTTTTCCGCCCATGCAAGCCATGCTGCCGGTTATCGACATTAAAGCCAGTACCCTTGGTCAACAGCCCGAGGCCGCCGTGCTGGTTATTTACACCGGTGGCACGGTGGGCATGTCGTTTAACAAGCGCGGCGAACTGGCCCCCATGCGCTTCGATCAGATCCGGAAACGCATGCCCGAGCTGCGCCAGCTTAACATGCGCATTTCGGTGCTGAGCTTGCCCGAGCCCATTGACTCCAGTAACGTAACGCCCGGCGCCTGGCTGCAGATAGCCGCCCTGATTGCCGAGCACTACCCTCACTACGACGGCTTTGTGGTGCTCCACGGAACCGATACCATGGCCTACTCGGCCGCCGCCCTGAGCTATTTGCTCGAAAACCTGGGTAAGCCCGTGGTGTTTACCGGGGCGCAGGTGCCCATGGGCCGCATCCGAACCGATGCGCGGCGGAACCTGATAACGGCCCTGGAAATTGCGGCCGCCCGTCATCCACGGGCCGGCACGGTGCGGGTGCCCGAGGTATGCATTTTCTTTAGCGACGTGCTCATCCGGGGCAACCGCGCTAAAAAGGTGGAAAGTCAGCATTTCAACGCCTTCAAAAGCGAAAATTATCCGCCCCTGGCCCGCGCTGGTATACAACTGGAGTACAACGACAACCTGATACGCCTGTTGCCCGGGGCCCGCCTGCATGCCCACAGCCGGCTGGAAGAGGGAGTGGCCATACTTAAGCTCTTTCCCGGCATTCCCGAACGTGTTCTGCGCGCTGTACTCGAGCTGGACGGTATGCGGGGCTGCGTTATTGAAACGTATGGCTCGGGCAATGCCCCTACGGCTCCGTGGTTTCTGCGGGCCCTACGAGACGCCCACGACCGCGGCGTGTACCTGCTGAACGTGAGCCAGTGCGAGGAAGGCCGCGTGATTCAGGGGCAGTACGAAACCAGCGCCCAGTTTGCCGAGCTAGGCATTATTGGCGGCGAAGACATTACCACCGAGGCGGCCATTACCAAGCTCATGTTTGTACTGGGCCTGAACAACGACGTGCAAACCACCACCCGCTTATTAGCCGCTGACTTGCGCGGCGAAATCTCGCTGGGCCAACCCACATCGGGCAGCTTGCGTTTTTGAGGTTGCGAATCCCGGAAAACGGGCGTTACTTTGCGCAGCTTTCCGCATCCAGAGGGGTGTCCGAGTGGTCGAAGGAGCACGCCTGGAAAGTGTGTATGGGCCAAAAGCTCATCGTGGGTTCGAATCCCATCCCCTCTGCAAAAAAGCCCCGTCTCTGTCTCAGAGACGGGGCTTTTTTTTCTGGCCGAACTAGGTTCTATGCTGTAGCCAGTAGGCGAAACGATCAGGCCCCGTTGTAGCAGGCAATTGGTCATGGGTAAGTGGTGGGGTCACTTCCTGCATACGTAGTAACGCTCAGCCGGTGAGGGTGGGCTAATCGTAGCCAAGCAAAGCGTCTAAGTAACGCTTTCAGTGCCCCAATGCATAAGCAGCAGAATGCAGCCGTAACCACACACGTATAAGGTCCGACATTTTTGCCGGACCTTACTAATGGGCATGCATGGGAACGAGCGAGCAGGACGAATTCACCAATTCGGTTCATTGAGAACAAGAAACCGAAAAGCATTTAAGTCACCTACCTGCGCCGGTGGGTAATTACCGGACGATGAACCCTTTTTCCTCCCAGGCTTTCACATTCTGAGTGCGCACGAAGCGCGTCTCGATGTGGCCCCAAGCATCCTGCTTGTACATTACGGTTTTGCCCTGTTCACGGGCGTGCAGCGTTTCCATCTGGTCGGCGTGCGATACAGGCGGTTGCGTTTGCGTTTCGGAGGGCTTGCTCCCACGGGAGCGTTTGGTTGAAGTGGCCATATTGCGTATAACACCAAACGTAGGCAAAAGAATCAGTGTACGCGCCTTTCAAGTTGCAGTTTCTTTTCCTGATTTGGGCAAATACCCCTCCATCGCCTGGTATGGCGGAATAAAGGCAGGAAATTACGTGTAGCTAAGCAAAAATTATTCTCCAGAAAGCGTTTCGGTACGTCCCTGAAGCTTCCTCCAAGTGAGAATCACCAAAGGCTGTAGCGTTCAGCGGGAGGGGGCAAGACCTGATTGGAGTTAGTTCGTAGCGCCTACACCTTGGCGTTGCAAGGGCGTCTTGCACGAGCTATGCGTAACTTGCGGCTCCATTCACACCTGTTTCGAGGGAATTTACTGCAACCATCTGACTGCTAACCTGCCGCGTGCTGAACCACATTATTTACATGAGTCGGGCCGTACGCCCGCTTTCCGATCAGGATTTGCAGGAATTGCTGGAGCAATGCCGCCGCGATAATGCCCTTCACAACGTGACCGGGGTGCTCTTTTACAGCCACGGCAACATTGCCCAACTCATCGAAGGTGACCCGGCCGTTACGGAACAACTCTTCGAAAAAATAGCCCTGGACGGACGGCATTCGAATGTGGTAAAGCTGACCGACAAACCTATTGAGGCGCGGAGTTTTGCGGATTGGTCCATGGCCTTTCACCCGCTCGACCCTAGCGGATTCGAGGCTCTTGCTGGCTTTTTCCAGCCTGCCAACGCTCCGTCTACCCCGGAAACTCTCACTATAGCAGATGCCCTGCTGGTGAACCTCGTGCGCTTGGCGGTGTTTGGTCCTGAAGCCGCAGCCGAAGATTCAGACCCCTTAGCGTAACCCCTAGGCTGTACCGGAGGCCGTTGGCCAAGTATCTACTGCTTAGTTCCGCCCTACCGCATTGCGCGGCTTTCTTTTGGTTTTGCCGTGTGCCATAAGCAGCTTGTGAAGCGTGGCGCACAGGCTGCTTTTTCGTTATTTTAGTACCGCTTACACCATGCGCGACTACCAGCTTCAGCATATTTTACGGCACGTGCCCGCCGGCATTGCCACCTTGTTGGGGCCCGAGCTGCGTTTTGGTTACGTAAACGAGGCCATGCAGGCGCTGCTGGGGGGAAGCACGCCCGAGGGTGTGCCGTTGGTGGAATTATCCAACCCGTTGCCCGACGATTTGCTGGAGGTAATGCGGCTGGTTTACAGCTCGGGTGAGCCATTTGTGGCCAAAGGCTACCGCCTGCTCCGGCCTGAAGCGCCCGATACAGAACCCGCGGTCAGGTACTTCGATATTGCCCTGGAGCCCCTGAACGACGACGATGCGGTGCGCGGCCTGCTCGTTTTTGCCGTGGATGTAACGGGGCAGGAAGAAGCTCGACAGCGTGCTCACGAGTTGGCTATTGAAACCCGCCGCCTGGACGCACGCCTTCGCGTACTCACCGAAACTGCGCCCCAAATCACGTTTACCGTAGACGCCGCCGGCGAGTACAGTTACGTAAGTCCGCAGTGGTACTACTTCACGGGGCAGCCGCCTACGGCCGACCTGAACGCCATGTGGCCCTTGCTCATTCACCCCGATGACCGCCTTCGCGTGCTTTATCAGTCGGAGGCGGCGCGAAAAGCCGGCGTAGGGTGGAGTTACGAGTACCGCTTGCGCCGCCACGACGGCCAGTACCGCTGGCTGCTGAGCCGCGCCTTACCCGAATTCCATGCTCCCGACAAGGCCGTGTATTGGCACGGTGCTGTTACCGAGGTACACGACCAGCGGGAACTGGCCGATGCCTTGCGCAGGGGAGAGGCCGAGTTACGCTTTTTGGCCGATAGCATTCCGCAGCTGATTTGGACCGCCACCGCCGAGGGCCTGATTGATTACTACAACCAGCACACAGCCGAATACACCGGCTTGTCGCCCGACCAGATGGGACCAACCGGCTGGGTGGCCCTGCTAGAGCCCAGCGAGCAGGTGGGCGCGGCCCGGCGTTGGGTGCAGAGCGTGGCCTCCGGTGATAACTACGAGGGATTGTACCGCATGCGCCGCCACGACGGGCAATACCGCTGGCACATTATCCGGGCCCGGCAGTTAGCCGACGGCCGCGGCCCGCGCTGGTTTGGCGCCTGTACCGACGTAGACGATCAGCACCGACTGCGCGAAGTGTTGCAAACCCAGTACGACGAGCTGGCCCGTACCAGCCGCGACCTGGATACGTTTGTGTACACGGCCTCGCACGATTTAAAGGCTCCTTTGCACAACCTGCGCGGGCTTTTCGACGAGCTACGCCAAACCGCTACCTTCCACGACCCTGAGCAGGAAGTGCTTTTGGGCATGGTCGACGGCGCGCTGCAGCAGCTCGACGTGACCCTGCAGGACTTAGCTGCTACGGTGCAGGACCAACGTCACCTCTCCGATTCCACTGAGTCGATTGACTTGGGCAGCGTGACCGATGAAGTTCTGCTGGGCCTGCGGGCGCAAGTTCTCGATGCCGAGGCCAACGTTGAACTCAAGTTTGAGGAGGCGCCGACGCTGGTCTACAACCGCGCTAACCTGCGGAGCGTGTTGCACAATCTGATCAGCAACGCCCTGAAGTTTGCCCACCCCGAGCGCCCGCCCCACATCGTTCTTACCAGTAAGCTGAATGCAAACGGCACGCCCCAATTAACAGTGCGCGACAACGGATTGGGCATGGAACTGCGCAGTACCTCCGATCCGGTTTTTCAGCTTTTCGAGCGGCAGCACCCTAACGTAGCGGGCGCGGGCGTGGGTTTGTACCTGGTGCAGCGAATTGTGACCAGCCGCGGCGGCCGCCTGGAGGTAGCCAGCACCGTGGGCGAAGGCACTACTTTCACGGTGCATTGGGCCGTGTAGCCCGACGGTTCAAAGACGCACATTCAGTATTTCAGTTTCTGAAAACAAAACCGGCTACCCCAATGGAGTAGCCGGTTTTGTTTTCGAAGTTTAATCGAAGCGCTTGGTGCGGTAAAACGGGAGTCAGGCGCGGCGCTTGCGTAACCGGCGGAGGGCGAAGGCCGCGCCGCCAGCCAGCATAAGCGAGGCACCGCCGTCGATGGGCACCTCGGTGGGCGAGCCGCCGGGCTGCGGACCGCCCGAACCGGGGCCCTGGGCATTGGCCGAGGCGGCTGTCAGCAGGAATAACAGTAAGAAGGCGGGCAGTCGGTTAATTTTCATATGGGTGTTAGTTCAGGATAAGCTTGCGGGTGAGCGTACCGGCAGCGGTGCGTAGCTGTACAGTGTACACCCCGGCCGGTAGTTTTTGTACCTCTAGCAGGCGTTCTAACAGTCGGCTGGTTAACGGCACTGTTTCGGTGCGTACCGTTTGGCCCAGGGCATTTACCAGGCGCAGCTCGGCGCTGTTGCCTTGTAGATTGCCAGCCGAAACGGTGACAGCACGGCCACTGGCAGGGTTCGGGTACACCTGCAAATCGGCGTTGGTGAGGCGGGCGGCTGCGTTGGTCAGCGGACGTTGCGAGTTCAGGTGCAGCACGAAGCGCGCGGTGCTCAGGCCCTGCGCCAGTGCTACGGAGTACGCTCCTTGGCGCAAGTCATGCCAAGTACCGGTTTGCCGGTCTTCCAGCAGCACCTGTACACCCGCTCCGAAATGGAGAAGCTGCTGCGGTACGAAGGTGAAGTTTCCCGCCTGCGGCGCGTTTACGCCCAAGGGAAGTGCCAGTGGCTGATTCCCCACGGGCAAGCCTTGAATTGAGAGGGCCGAAGGGCCTGCCTGCTGGAACAGTGAAGGCTGCTGCCCGCCATTCAGCTGAATTTTCAGAGCATCGAACTCACCATCGAATTGGGTTGTGGCGCCAGCTTGCTGGTACACGTACAGCACATCGGCTGAAGCCGGAGTACCGGTGGCATGCAAGGCCAGGGCTAGCAAAGGCCGGGTGTCGTTTGCGCGGTTAAGTGGTGGGTTTTGCAGCGTGGTGGTGCGCTGCGTGTTCCGGAGCGCAAGTGTAGGCGAGCCGGAGTTTGCCCGCACGAAAAACGCCTGACCCATGGCAATACGGTTCGTGCCGGGGGCACCCACGCCGTTTACGTAGCTCACGTAACCGCCCGAGTATGGCCCGCTGGAACGGTAAACGTACGCGGCCGCATCTACCCCGGCGGGCAGAGTTACCAGGTTCCATTCGAGCGGCGAAGGGTAGGGGTTGCCCACCAGGTTCCAACCCTGGCCGGCGGTGCCGCGCAGCAGCGGCACGTTCACGTCGCCGTTCGTCAGGCGGCCCACAAAGTCAACAGTCACGGGCGCCACATTTACCGTGTAGCCGCGGCCGGCTTGCAGCGAGTCGGCGGTGCTGGTGGGCGACTCCCAACCGGCATCAAATCCGCCGGCTGCACCCAATTGCAGGCGCACATCGTTGTAAGTAAATACGTTCGGGAAAGGCGTAACCGAGCCCGGATTCGTAGCCGAGTTGTAGCCCGGGTTCAGTACCGGACTAAAACCTGAGGTACTGAAATCGGCCACGGTGGTATTGCGCACCGGGGAAGAAAGGTGGCGGTAGCCGGTGCCGGCGTTCAGACTGGGGTCAATCCAGCGTTGCACTTTCACCGTGCCCTCTACCACGCCGGGGTTGTTGTACACCATGGCCGTGCCGCTGGCGTTCGAGACCAGAGTCAGCTCGTGGTTGTTCGTGAGTAAGTTACCGGCTAGCGTAAGCAGGCCCCGAACTTGTACCGGGCTGGTAAGTCGGGCGCCGGTGGTGCCAATTTGCAGGTTCTGGAAAACGAGCTGACCGGTGCCGCCAATGTCGTCGCGGATGGCCCCAATCATGATAATATTACCGCCAGTGTGGCTCAGGCTGCCGTTGTTGGTGAAAGAGCCCATAACGTCCAGGTTGCCGCCCGTCATGGTAAGCAAACCGCCCTGAATGGTAAGGTTACGCACGGCCGCCGAACCGCTGCTGATAACCGGGTAGCGCGGCATGCCGGCCGGAATGGTGATGTCGTCGCCGAAAGTAGGTACGCTGCCGCAGGCCCAGTTGGCGGCCGTAAACCAGTCGGTGTTGCTGGCGCCGCTCCAGGTGAAGGGGCCGCCCACGTTTACGCGCACGGTGGTTTCAGCAAAGCAGCCGCTGCGCACATTGGTAGCCCGCACGCGGTAGGTGGTGCTGGTGGTGGGGTTAGCTACCACCGAGGGCGAGGTGGTCGAGTTCAGCCCTGTGGCCGGCGACCAGCTGTAAGCAATGCCTTGCCCGATGGCCGCGGTGGAGGCAACCCAGGTCGGCGCTGCTGTAGCACTGGCAAACGTGGCGTGATTGGCGTTAGGAGTGGCGTCAGAGGTGGCGGTGCCGCTGCCTTCGTCGAAGCGGTAGTAGGCCACCAAGCCCGGCTGGGTGGCCAGCACAGTTTTGTTGTAGTCGGCGGCAATATCGGCCTCGGACCGGGCCACGTTCCAAATACGAATTTCATCGGCTTGCCCGTTGAAATACTCGTTGAAACCGGGTTGGTTGCCCAGAGCCAGCGCGTTGGTGTTGGTAGCAATGGCGCCGGTGCAAGCTTGGTCGAGCACCTTACTGCCGTCGATGAAAATCTTCACCCGGCTGCCATCGTAGGTGGCGGCGGTGTGGTGCCAGGCGCCGCGCAGGCTGGCGTACGGCACCGTGAATATGCGCCAGACACCGCCGATGTGCAGGTACAGCGTCAGGTTGTTGAAGTTGTCGTCGGTGCGGGGGAAAATGTAGCCCGTATTCACCGCGTTCGAGGACTTGCTAACCACGTTTTGAATGGCGGTGCCCGGGCCGTTTGCGTTAATCCAGGCTTCCACGGTAAGGGACGTTGTCAGGTTCAGATTGGCCTGATGAGGCGCACTGGCCACATCATTGCTACCATCGAAGGACAGGGCGTTTGCTGCCGCTGTGCCGCCCGCGTTAGTAGCCGTGGCCACCAGTGTGGCCGAGCCTCCCTGGCAAATGGTTGTGTTAGTGGGGGTTATCGTCAGGCTAGGAGGCGCATCGGATAACACGTTTACCGGGGTGCTGGTGTTTGTGCATCCGGCGTTGTTGGTTACCCGCACCGAGTAGGTGCCACTGGCATCAATGTTCGACAAGCCCGGGCCGTTGGCTCCCACTACGGTTACGGGCAGGTCGCTGCCGTTTTTCGCCCACTGATATCCTATTGATTCGCCCGACAACGCCACGGCGTCAATCTCGTTCCAGCCCGAAACGGCGGGTGAGTTGATGGCCAAGCGCACGTCCTGAACTGGGAAGCTCGTTTGGGGGAAGTTGATGTTCAGAATGCGGGAGTTGGCACCTGCGGCCGCGGCTGTGGCGGTGTACACGGCTTCCCAGGAGTTGGTATTAGGGTTTCGCACCCACACCGTGTCAATAGCACCGGGGTTATAGGTTTCCCACACCAGAATGCGTTTGGCCGGGGCTGGGTTGGCGAAGCGTAGCACCAGGTACTCGCGTTGGTTGTCCTGCCCGCTGCTGGCCCAGGCCCCGCTGATGTCGCCGTAGCGGGGGTAAACTGTGGGGGCGCCCAGCGCGGTGGCAGCGGCCCAACTGCTGTTGTATTCGGAGCTAAAGCGCAGCACCGACGAGGCATAGCGCACCGGGCCTAGGTCGGTTTTCAGGCTGACCGCGTCGTTGCAGAACGTGGTGGGGCCGTTGGCCGTAACGGCGGGAGCAGGACAGCTTTGAGCCTGGGCAGTCCAGGCCCAACTGCTCATCAGACTGAGCAGTAGTAGGCGTTTATTCATAGCAAGCAGCTAGGATTGTTGACGGATGGTCGTGACTCCTCTTGTGCTGCGGGCGTGGTTTTGCAGGCAAGCCGGGCGCAAGAGGTTTGGTACCCGCAAAGCAACCGTGCCTACAAAAGCCGGGCAATTACATGTTTTGTCTTGGAAAGGTATAAGCCGTTGCAGGCCGTCGCATAATGATGTGATGGAAAATTGCCAGGCTTTGATATGTGCCGCGCCCGTCAGGGCACCAAGCCGCTTCCGGCGCAGGACCGGGCCCCTGACGGGCGCGGCATTAAGACAAATGTTGCAGGCTCCTTCCGGTCTCACGACCGAGGCGGGGGTGTTTGGCTTCACCTATTACCTGAGCGCCGTAAATGCCCCGGTGCCCCGAAAACAGATAGGCCACCACGCAGGCCAAGGCTATGTAGCCCACGCTGCCCGTGCCGAAAAGCTCCATGCCCATCAGAATGCACGCCAGAGGCGTATTGGCTGCACCGGCAAACACCGCCACAAAGCCCATGCCCGCCAGCAGCGCCACGGGCAACGGCAACACCCAAGCCAAGGCACTGCCCAACGCCGCCCCAATAAAGAACAGCGGAGTTACCTCGCCTCCCTTAAAACCCGAGCCCAGCGTGAGCGAGGTGATCAGCAATTTCAGTCCGAAGGCATACCAGGGCAGGGGAGCTTCAAATGCGGCCACAATGGTAGGCACGCCCAGCCCCAGGTACCGGGTAATATCGGGTACGGCGCTGATGCTCAGCAGCCACGCAGCCGCCAGCAGCAGCGCGCCGCCCACGGCAGGGCGTAGCGGTGGCCACGCAATGAAGCGTTTGAACGCGTTTACCAGTATGTGCGCGCAAGCCACAAAGCCCCGCGCCGTTATGCTGAACAGCACGCCCGCCGCCAGCGTAACGGCAAGGGTGGAGGGTGAAAAAGAGGGCACTACGGGAATAGCGTAGTGCGTATGCCCCACGCCCCAGGCTTGCGTCACCCAATCGGCCCCAAATGCAGCCAGAAAGCTCGGCAGCAGGGCATCGTAGCGCAGGCGCCCCATCAGAAAAACCTCCAGGCCGAAGACGGCCCCAGCCAGCGGCGTACCGAATACCGAGGCAAACCCCGCGCTGATGCCCGCCACCAGCAGCAGGCGCCGGTCGCGGGGGCGCAGACGCAACGCACGGGGAAGCCATTTGGTGAGCTGATCGGCCAAGGCACCGCCCATTTGCACGGCCGTACCCTCGCGCCCAGCCGAGCCGCCTACCAGGTGCGTGAGCAGGGTACCGAGAAGCACCAGCGGGGCCATGCGCAGGGGAATAACGTCGCGGGGCTGGTGGATTTCTTCCAGCAGCTGGTTGTTGCCTTTGGCTACGCTCTGGCCGAAGTACTGGTACATTAACCCAACCAACAGGCCGCCCACGGGAAGCAGCAGCACCAACCAAGGGTGCGCCTCGCGGTAGCGGGTAACCCAATCCAGACTAACCAGGAACACTGCCGAAGCGGTACCGGCCAGCACGCTAACCAAGGTGCACAGCAGCAGCCAACGCAGCAGAAACAGCAACTGCGGTAGCGGGTCGGGCCAGCGGGAGGGGCGGGGGACGGTCGTTTTCAGCAACGGCGGCAGAACTAGAGCAAGCAAAAGTAACCCTTTGCACCACCAATTGCGGGGTGGCAGTTCCGGCTGACAGCTACGATTACAGCAACAGAAAAAGCGTTCCGGCCGGGGTCATGATGAGCCCAACCGGAACGCTTTGCCCGCTGAATTACTACCTAAATCAGCTTATCCGGCGTAACCGGCAGCTCTCGAATGCGCTTGCCGGTGGCGTTGAAAATGGCGTTGGTAATGGCCGGTGCCACGCCAATAATGGCAATTTCGCCGATGCCTTTAGTGCCCATGGGGTCCACTAGCAGGTCGGGTTTGTTCACAAACGCCACGTCGATGTGCGGCGCGTCGGCGTGCACGGGTACGTGGTAGTCGGCTAAGTCTTTGGTCACGTAGCGGCCGAAGCGGTGGTCCATTACCGCGCCTTCGGTCAGGGCCATTCCGATGCCGCCCACGGCGCCGCCTATCATCTGACTGCCGGCTGTTTTCTGGTTGGCAATGGTGCCGGCATCGGCGCACGATACCATTTTCGATACGCGCACTTCGCCGGTGAGGGCATGCACGCGCACCTCAGCAAAGTGGACTGAGAAGGAGTACATGGAGTATTGCTGCCGCTCGTTGCCGGGCTTGGCTTCGGCAATAACTTCCACTTCCTGCCCGCCGTTCTGCTTCATCAGGTCCGCATACGACACCTTGGCGGCAGCATTCGAAGCCAGCGTAATTTGCCCGCCGTTGATGCGAATTTCCTCCGGCTTGGCCGATGCGAAAGAAGCTCCACCAAGCTGCTGTAGCTTCTGCTTTAGGGCAGTACTGGCAGCCACCACCGCCGAGCCCACGCTGGCTACCGTGGCCGAGCCGCCCTGCGAAGGAGCCTCCGGGAACGTGGAATTGCCCAGCTCAAAGCTGATTTTTTCGGCCGGCATACCCAAAGCATCGGCCGCTATTTGCACCATTACGGTGCCGGTGCCGGGCCCAATATCGGTAGTGGCGCTGCGGAGTACTACGTTGCCGTTGGCCAGCAGCCGGGCGCTGGCTTTGGCGCCGCGGCGGTTCGCACCGAAAGTGCCCACGCCCATGCCGTAGCCCACGAACCAGTCGCCGTCGCGTACCGAGCCAGGCTTCATCTGCCGCTTGTTCCAGCCAATGCGCTCGGCGCCCATTTGGTAGCACTCCTTCAGGTATTTGGTCGACCACGGCTTGCCGTTGTCGGGGTCTTTCTCGGTGTAGTTGCGCAGCCGAAACTCGATGGGGTCGAGGTTTAGCAGGTGGGCCAGCTCGTCCATGGCCGATTCCAGCGCGAAGGCGCCGGTGGCCTCCCCAGGGCCACGCATCCAGATGGGCGTGCTAATGTCGAGGCCCAGAATGCGGTAGCGCGTGGATACGTTCGGCGACGTGTACATCATGCGCGTTTGCTGCAGCGTCGACTCGGTAAACTCCTCGTAAGTAGACGTTTGGCCAACCGATTCATGGGTGATGCCTACCAGCTTGCCATCGGGCGTGGCCCCAATGCCGATGCGTTGCCAGGTGTAAGGCCGGTAGCCCACCATGGTAAACATTTGCTCGCGGGTGAGCATGAGCTTCACGGGGCGGTTGGTAACCTTGGCGGCAATAATGGCGGCCGTTTCGTGGGGCCAGTTGTGCAAGCCGTTGCCAAACGCGCCGCCCACGAAAGTGGCAATGACTTTTACGTTTTCTTCTGGCAGACCCCAATCCTTGGCAAAAGCTTTTTGGGTGCCTTTCACGGCCTGCACCTTGTCGTACACAGTAAGGCGGTCGGGCGCTTCCCAATGGGCAATAATGCTTTGCAACTCCATGGGGTTGTGCATTTCCGAGGTGTGCACGTACTCGGCCTCCAGCTTTACAGGAGCGGTTTGGTAGCCGTCTTTCTGGCCCCGATCGTAGTCGTTTTGCGCCGATTTGGGGTTGCGCTTGGCCTGGGTAGGCAGGAAGCCGCGTTGCTTGTTCGCTTCGAAATGCGTGCGGTGTTCCTCGGGCGTGTACTGTACCTTCACCAGCCGCGCCGCGTACCGGGCCCGCTCCAGGGTATCGGCTACCACAATGGCAATGGGCTGGTCGTTGAAGAGGATTTTGTCGTCGTAAAAAACGCGCAGCGGCTGCCCGATGGCGGGTGGCTCGTCGGGATTGGTTTTTGCCGCGAAGCCGGGCACCTTGGGCGAGTTCAGGTGCGTAATAACGGCCAGCACGCCGGGGGCACGCTCGGCGGCTTTGGTGTCGATGCTTTTGATGCGCCCTTTGGTTATGGTGCTGCCCACCAGGGCGCTGTGCACCAAACCCGGTATCTGGTATTCAGCCGAGTACTTAGCCGCGCCGGTTACTTTCAACCGGCCGTCTACCCGGTTCATCCGGTCGCCGACTACGCCGTCGAATGCTGTTGTATTGCTCATAACTAAGTAATTGCGGGGGAGGGGTCATCAGTCCAGTGCGGTTAGGTTCAGTGGACTGCAAGTTGAACAGCGGGCTTACACCAGCTTATCGGGGGTGATGGGCAATTCCCGAATGCGTTTGCCCGTGGCGTGAAACACCGCGTTGGCTACTGCCGCAGAGAAACCAACCAAGCCCACTTCACCCATGCCTTTGGCGCCGATGGGGTCCAAAATCATGTCGGGTTTGTCGATGAAGAGCACGTCGATGGCGGGCACGTCGGCGTTTACGGGCAGGTGGTAATCAGCCAGGTCGCGGTTCAGGAAACGGCCGTAGCGGTGGTCAATCATGGCATCTTCCATCAGGGCCATGCCAATGCCCCACACCACCGAGCCGTACACCTGGCTGCGGGCGGTTTTGCGGTTCATCACCTTTCCCACGTCCAGCGCCGACACCACCCGACTCACGCGTACCTCGCCGGTTAAGGCGTGCACGCGCACCTCCACGAAGTTCGCGCAGAAGGCTTGACTGGAGTACTTCTCCTGCTCTGCGCCGCCCTTCGATTCCAGCGTTACTTCCAGGCTGGGCAGGTTGTTTCGCTTCAGAATGTCAGCGTAGGAAAGCCGAGACGCATCGTTGTTGAAGCGGGCCACGGTTCCGTTTTCAAACATCAAGTCCGTCGTGGCTACTCCGCGCAACGCCGAGCCGTCGGTTTGTTGCGCCAGCGCCAACAGTTTTTGCCGTAGCGCCAAGCACACGTCGTGCACTGCTGAGCCCACCGACGTGGTGGTTTGCGACCCAAACTGCCCCGGCGCCGGCGGCAACGACGAATTGCCCAGTTCAAACTGAATGTTGGCCGGGTCCATGCCCATCGCGTCGGCCGCAATTTGCGTCATGATGGTAGCCGTGCCCACGCCTACGTCGGCGGTGGCGCTTTGCACCAGCAGGGTGCCGTTAGCGCGCAGCAGGGCGCGGGCCGAAGCCGGGCGGCGGTTGGCGTGGTACATGCCCGTGGCCATGCCTTGGCCCACCAGCCAGTCGCCGTCGCGCGTGGCGCCGGGTGCGGGGTTGCGCTTGCTCCAGCCGAAACGCGCGGCACCCTGCTCGTAACACTCGCGCAGGAACTTGGTCGACCATGGGTGGTTTTCGGCCGGATCGGTGTCGGCGTAGTTTTTCAGGCGCAGGGCCAACGGGTCCATGTTCAGGGCGTAGGCCAACTCGTCCATGGCCGATTCCAGCGCAAACGAGCCGCTGGCTTCGCCGGGGCCTCGCGTCCAGCAAGGCGTGCTTACGTCCAGCGGCACCAGCTTGTACACGGTGTTCACGTTGGGGCAGCGGTACATGCTTTGCGTGAGGTCCACAATGCGCTCGGTAAACTGCTCGTAGCTCGACGTAAGTCCATACGCCTCGTGGGTGATGCCCGTGAGCGTACCGTCTTTGGTGGCACCCAGCTTTACCTGCTGAATGGACCGTGGCCGGAAGCCCACCATGTTAAACACTTGGTCGCGGCGCAGCATGATTTTCACGGGCCTTCCTACCACTTTAGCACCCAATACCGCCGCCATTTCCTGCGGCCACACCCGCGAGGAGCTGCCGAATGCCCCGCCCACGAACGGCGAGAATACCTGCACGTTTTCGCGCTTTAGCTGGAACGCCTTCATGTGGTCCTGCTGCGCGATTTTAACGGCCTGGGTCTTGTTGTAAACCGTTAGCTTTTCCGGTCCTTGCCAAGCGGCAATGGCCGCGTGCGTTTCCATGGGGTTATGCACGTTTACGGGCGTGCGGTATTCGGCCTCTACGCGCACGGCAGCAGTTTTGTAGGCGTTGACTTTGCCGCGGCTGTAATCCTCGCCGCGTTTCGGAGTTACGCCTTTCGCGAGGTTGGCTTCTAAGTCGGTTTGGTGGGCGCCGGCCTCGTATTGCACCTTCACCAGTGAAGCCGCTAGTTGCGCCTGCTCCAAGGTGCCCGCCACGGCCAAGGCCACCGGCTGGTTGCTGAAATAGATTCGGTCGTCGTAAAACACGCGGTGCTCCTGGCCTTCCAGCCGGGCGCCGTTGTTGTTCACGCTGCCTTCGTAGCCGGGTACTTTGGGCGAATTCAGGTGCGTAATGATGGCCAGCACCCCAGGGGCTTGTTCGGCAGCTTTGGTATCGAGGCTTTTGATGCGGCCTTTGGCAACGGTGCTGGTTACCAGCACGCCGTGCGTTACCGCTGGTATGGGGTGTTCGGCGGCGTAGCGGGCCCTGCCGGTTACTTTCAGCCGGCCATCCACGCGGTTAAGCGGTTCACCGGTAACGGGCTTGGCTTTGGTGGGCATGGCGGTGTGGTAAGGGCAAAGTGATGCGGCCGGTTAGCTGGCAGCCGTAGCGTTTTTCAGGGCCTGCACTATGGCGTTCGGGCCCATTTTCAACTTGTAAGCATTGTGCTTGAAGGCTTTGGCGCCCTGCATGGCTATTTCGGCCGCCTGCCGGAACGTGGCTTCGGTAGCGGGCTTGCCAATAAGCGACTTTTCGGCCTCCACCAAGCGCCATGGTTTGTGCGCTACGCCGCCCATGGCCAGCCGGGCATCCTTTATGGTGTTGCCATCCAGGCTTACCGCCGCGGCTACCGAGAGCAGGGCAAAGGCGTAGGAAGCCCGTTCGCGCACCTTTAGGTAGTGCACGTTTTTGGTGAACGGGCTATCGGGAATTTCCACGGCGGTAATCAATTCGCCGGGCTCCAGGTTCGTGTCTTTTTCGGGCGTGTCGCCGGGCAGGCGGTGCAAGTCGGCAAAGGCGAGGCGCCGGTCGCCTTTGGGGCCGCTCACCAGCACCGCCGCATCCAGGGCAACCAGGGCCACGCTCATGTCGGAGGGGTGCACGGCAATGCATTTATCGGAGAAGCCGAAGATGGCGTGCATGCGGTTAATGCCTTCCAGCGCGCCGCAGCCCGAGCCCGGCTCGCGCTTGTTGCAGGGTAGGGCCGTGTCGTAGAAATAATGGCAGCGGGTGCGTTGCAGCATGTTGCCGCCCACGGTGGCCATGTTGCGGAGCTGCGCCGAGGCCCCGGCACTCAGGGCCTGCGCCAGCAACGGGTGCTGGGCCAGTACCTGCTTGTCTTCCGATACAGTGCTGTTCAGGGCCAGCGCGCCGATGCGCAGGCTGCCGCTTTGCTTTTCAATTTTGTCGAGCGGCAGTTTATTGATGTCGATGAGCTTTTGGGGCGTCATCACCCCGCGCTTCATCAAGTCCAGCAGATTGGTGCCGCCGGCAATAAACTGGGCGTTGGCGTCTTTGGCGCGGGCATCGATGGCGGCGTTTTGCTTGGTCGGTCGTACGTATTGAAACTGGTTCATGGCTGCTGCGCTTTAGACCTTCTGACCGCCGTTTTTCACTTCCTGGATGGCCGCCACAATGTTGGGGTAGGCCCCGCAACGGCAAATGTTGCCGCTCATGAACTCCCGGATTTCGCCCTCGGAACCCGCGTGCCCTTCGCGAATACAGGCCACCGCCGACATAATTTGCCCCGGCGTGCAGTAACCACACTGAAAGCCGTCGTGCTTCACAAATGCCTCCTGCATGGGATGCAATTTGTCGCCATTGGCCAGGCCCTCGATGGTGGTTATCTTCTTGCCTTCCTGCATGATGGCCAGCGTGAGGCAGCTGTTCACCCGCTGGCCGTCTACGTGCACGGTGCAGGCGCCGCACTGGCCGTAGTCGCAGCCTTTTTTGGTGCCGGTAAGGTTCAGCTGTTCGCGGAGTAAATCGAGCAGCGTGGTGCGCGGCTCCACCGATAGTTTGTGTTTCTTACCGTTGATTTCCAGCTTCAACGGCATTTTTTCGAACGCCGCGGCTACCTTCTCATCGAACTGCGCTTCGGCGGCTTTTACGATGGGACCGGGCGCCAGGGCAAAAGCCGTCAGCAACGACGACTGCTTGAGGAACGTGCGGCGGGCCTCGTTGTGGCCGCTGCTTTCATTGGCCGGTTGCGGCGGCTTTTTGTTATCCATGGCGTAGGTGCAGTGGTAGGCTACTCAGAAATTAGGCCGTGGCCCCGAAACGAATGGCGGATGGTCGGTAACAGGACTACAAACCGGCCAAAAGGTTGTCGCGCCTAAACCTTAACTCTACGCGCTTACACTAGATTTGTTAAGTAATAAGCGGCTGTTTTATCGACCCGCAGCGGCACTCCCTCAGCTACCGAACATGAATCCACGACCCGCCCCCGTTGCTGCCCTGCTGTTAGCGGCAGGTGCTTCTACCCGCATGGGGCGCCCTAAACAGTTGCTGCCGTATCAGGGCCGCACTTTGGTGAGGCATGCCGCCGAAACGGCTTTGGCCGCTGGCTGCGCCCCCGTAGTTGTGGTAACCGGCGCCTTGCACGACGAATTGGCGGCGGAGTTGCGCGGCTTGCCCGTGCGACTGGTCCAAAACAAAGTGTGGGCCGCCGGCATGGGAACTTCAATAGGAGTGGGCGTGCAGGCCGTGGAAGAGCTGGCCCCCGACGCTGCCGCTGTGCTGCTGTTGCTAAGCGACCAGCCGCTTGTGACTACCGATTTTCTGCGGCAGCTTCTGCAGGCCTGGCAGCAAAGCGGCCTCCCCGTGGCCACTGGCTATGCCGATACGGTAGGTGTACCGGCCGTATTTGGCCGAATGGTGTGGCCGCAACTGCTAGCGCTACCAGCCGAAGCAGGTGCCAAGCCACTTCTCCAACGCTTAGGCGATGAACTGGGCGTGGTGCTTTTTGCCGCCGCCGCCACCGATGTGGACACGCCCGAGCAATACGCGGCGCTGCTGGCGCACGCCCCTCAGAAACCAGAATAACGGTTGCGTAATGGCCGCACTACCTATTTCTGCGTAGTTTGCCCGTTGCTACCCTCTCACCTCCAAGCTATATGACCACAGCCGCAGCCCCCGTCGTTTCCGCCGATGCGGGCTTTGATAACGTGCCCAAAGACGATAAGCGCATTACCCGCGCCTGGACGTTTTACGATTGGGCCAATTCCGTGTATCCGCTGGTTATTACCAGCTCCATTTTCCCCATTTACTGGGGCAGTGTTACCAAAGAGCTAAGCCCCGAAACCGATGTAGTGAGCTTCCTGGGCTACCAGGTACCCGGTTCTTCGCTGCTGACTTACGCCATTTCGGCTGCGTTCCTGCTCATTGCCTTGGTCAGTCCGTTCCTTACTTCCCTGGCTGACTTTTCGGGCCGCAAGAAACTGTTCATGCAGTTTTTCTGCTACCTGGGGGCCGCGTCGTGCGCAGCGTTGTACCTGTTCGACAAGACCACCCTGGTCATGTCTACATTCATCTTTATTGCGGCCACGGTGGGTTTCTCAGGCTCCATTGTGTTCTATAACAGCTACCTGCCCATCATCAGCACCGAAGAAAAGTACGATTCCCTATCGGCGCGGGGCTTTTCCATGGGCTACATCGGCTCGGTGTTGCTGCTTATAATGTGCTTGGTGCTCATCATGGGGCACGACAAATTTGGTTTGGACAAAGGCGAGGCTACCAGGATTGGTTTCCTGCTGACGGGTGTTTGGTGGGCTGGCTTTGCGCAAATACCCTTTACCATTTTACCCAAAGACCCCGGCCGTCCAGCCGGTGCCGTTTCCGATTCGGGCTGGCTGCTCAATGGTTTCCATGAGCTAGGTAAGGTGTGGGCCCAGCTCAAACACATGCCCAACCTGAAGCGGTTTTTGCTAGCCTACTTCACTTACAACATGGGCGTGCAAACCGTGATGTACGTAGCCACCATTTTCGGCGACAAAGAATTGCACCTGGAAAGTACGGCTCTTATAACCACCATTTTGCTGTTGCAACTGGTTGGTATTTTGGGCGCCTACTTGTTTGCTAAGCTCTCCGAGCGAATTGGAAATACCCGTGCCTTGAGTTGGGCAGTGGTCATTTGGATGCTGATTTGTATTGCCGGCTACTTTGTGCAGGCCGGGTGGTCGTTTTATGCGTTGGCGTCGGTCATTGGCCTTACCATGGGCGCCATTCAAAGCCTTTCGCGCAGCACTTACTCCAAGATTATTCCCGAAAACACGCCCAACACAGCTGCCTTCTTCAGCTTCTTCGATGTAACTGAAAAGCTCAGCATCGTTATCGGCACGGCGGTTTTTGGTGTCATAGCCCAGATTACTGGTTCCATGCGCAACAGCATTCTGGCCCTCATCGTGTTTTTTATCCTCGGCTTGGTGTTCCTGCTCACGTTGCGCGGTAAGAAGCTGCGCGATGAACCGGCCGCCGAGCCTACACTAGGCCCGCCACCCGCAACGCCCAATATTGGTATGCCCGCTACCCGGTAGAGTTACCGGCTTGCTTTGCTCTTCTCTGCTTTTGTTTCCAACTATGCACACGTCATCCCTGCGCCAGAACTTCCTGGCCGAACTCGACCACGAGCTTACCAATACCCGCCGGGTACTTGAACGCGTTCCATTTGAGCAGGCAGAGTACCGGCCGCACCCCAAAAGCATGACGCTTTGGCAATTGGCTACGCACGTGGTAAACCTGCTCTCGTTCAAAACCTTGTTCCTCGAAGCTGCCGGGCGCGACTTCCTCGATCCGAACGGTGCTAAGCCCGGGCCCACGCCCACCAGCCACGCCGAACTGCTGGCTCGCTTCGACCAGGACAGCGCCACCCTACGGCAAGCGTTAGAAGCCTCCGATGACGAACAGATGACCCAAAACTTCCGCCTGCACCGCGGCGAGCATACGATTTTTGAGCAGCCAAAAAGCACTGCCATTCGCCTCATGGGCTTGAATCACAGCATTCACCACCGCGGCCAGCTTACGGTGTACCTGCGCTTGCTCGATATTCCGGTACCGGGCCTCTACGGCCCCTCCGCCGATGAGAAGAGTGGAGGTTAATTAGTTTCGTTATAGCTGAGTTGTAACTTATTGTTGCCCATAATGGTAGGCAGATTTATACCCACTTATCTGTTCTCAAATGATAAAACATTCTACTCATTTTGTTTTTCGCGGCACCATCCTACTACTGTTAGGGCTGATTATAGGTGTCGTCGCCCGCGCCCAAGGTCCTGCGCTTGATCCAACTTTTCAACCACCTGTTGTTACCACCGTTAACAACACGGGGCAGTTCTCCGCCGGGATAATCAACGACGTGGTACGCCAACCCGATGGCAAGTACATAGTGGGCGGTCAGTTTACCCACATCAACGGCATAGGCGTTGCCAATTTGGCCCGGCTACTACCCAACGGGACACTTGATGCCACGTTCCTTGGCTCGGCCGATGCCGAAGTAATGACCTTAGTTCAGCAGCCCGATGGCAAGATCCTCGTCGGCGGACTTTTCGGCCGCTTGTCCGGCGGGAGCCGTCTATATGTCGGGCGGCTATTGCCCGACGGCAACTTAGACGCTGCCTTCGGACCGTTTGCCAGCCCGGCCAGCACAGGCTACCATGTAAGTCACATTGCCCTGCAACCTGATGGCGGAGTATTAATTGGTGGCGAGTTTAACGTGCGTGGGCCCGGTAGTACTTCGCAAAGACTAGCCCGGCTCACTGGCAGCGGCCAGTACGATGCCGGTTTCCAACCCAACATAACTGGCTCGGCCTGGACCGGCGCCCTTTTGATTCAGCCCGATGGCAAGATTTTGTTTGGGGGCCTCACGTCATCATATGTACCCGGTACGTTGCTGACCCGCCTGCTGCCCAATGGCGCCATCGACAACACGTTTACCATTCATTCAACCGCTTTCGTATCGGGCTACAACGAGTTGGTACTGGACCAGGCAGGCCGGATTTATGCCGCAGGCACAAACAACAGTTTCGGCGTGCGGCGCTATTCAAGTTCGGGTACGCTGGAGCGTACATTCCTTCCCATGTCGAACATTGGGGCTCTGGCAATGCAGCCTAATGGGCGCTTATTGGCTAGCACCGATGTGCTGAATCGACTACTGCCCGACGGCAGCGTGGACGCTGGTTTCTCATCGGCTAATGGACCTACTGCCAATGGATACAGTTTCATCCGCCGCATCCTGGTTCAACCCGACGGAGCCATCCTTGCAGCCGGAGCCTTCACGTTACCCGGTTCGACGACGTTGACCAACTTAGTGCGTCTCACCGACGCCAATGTACTGCGCGTGCGCGCTGCAACCGATGCGCGCTTGGTCGTATGGCCCTTGCCCGCCCATGACGAACTGAACATACGCTGGGAAGGCACACCGCGCGCCGAGCGGGTGCAGTTGCTTGACGTGCTGGGTAGAGCCGTGTGCACCCTGGACCGACCCGCCGACGAGCAGCGCATTGCCGTGCGTGGATTACCGGCCGGAACTTATCAGCTGCAGGTCCTTTATGCAGACGGCAGCCGCGCTACGCGCCGCGTTGTGGTACAGTAGTATTTGCTCATCCAGCTAACTGCGCAAGCCAAAAAGCCACGGCCTGTTGTCAAGGCGTGGCTTTTTGGCTTGCGCTGGTATGTAAAAAGTGTGGACGGATTGGCCTCGTCAATATTGCGCGTAGGCCGGGCGTTGTTTAGCGCGAGGTATACACCCGTTCGCCCTGAATGTAGGTGCTAATCACCTTCAGGTTGCGCAAATGCTCGGCTGGGGCGGTCATCAGGTCCTGCTCCATAATCACGAAATCGGCCCACTTGCCTTGGGTCAGCGTGCCTTTCTGGTCGTCCTCAAACGCGGCCCAGGCGGCCCATTCCGTCATGCCGCGCAGGGCTTCTTCCCGGGTAAGGGCGTTTTCGGGCTGAAAACCGCCCTTGGGAAAGTTCTTAGCGTCTTGCCGGGCTACGGCCGAATGAAAACCGAATAGCGGATTTAGGTACTCCACCGGAAAGTCGGAGCCGATGGCCACGCGGCCAGTGGCGTTAAGCAGGTCTTTGTAGGCGTAAGCCGTTTTCAGGCGCTCCTGGCCCAGCCGGTCGCCGGCCCAGTACATATCGGAGGTGGCATGGGTGGGTTGCACCGAGGGCACGATGCCGTACTGCTTGAACTTGGCCACATCCGCGCGGCTGACTACCTGAGCGTGCTCGATGCGCCAGCGGCGGTCGGCTTTGCCTTGCAGTACCTCGCCGTAAATATCGAGCAGCACGCGGTTGGCCGAGTCGCCGATGGCGTGCGTATTCATCTGAAACTTGCTGGCCGCCAGTTGCTGCGCCAGCTTGCGGTAATCGGCTACCGATTGCAGCAGAAAGCCGGTTTCGTTGGGTCGGTCCTGGTAGGGGTGGAGCAGGCAGGCCCCGCGGGAGCCCAGCGCGCCGTCGCCGTACACCTTAAACGAGTTAACGGTCAGGCGGTCGGTGCGGTAGGGACCACGCTTCAGGTAGTGCGCCAGGTTAGCGGGAGTGGTGCTAATCATGGCGTCGAGGCGCAGCTTCAACTGCCCCGCTTTTTGCAGCGAGTCAATCCGGTCAATTTGGGCGCGCTCCAGGCCGGCATCGGCGAGGCTGGTGAGGCCCAACGCCACGCATTCCTGCTGGGCTTGCAGCACCAGCCTGGCGGCTTCGGCGGGTGTTGGCTCCGGAATTTTAGCCGACACCAGGTCCACGGCGTTATCTACCAACAAGCCGGTAAGGCGGCCTTGCGCGTCGCGGGTAATGGTGCCGCCGCTAATGGGCGTACGGGCCGTTACGCCGGCTAAATCCAAGGCTTTCTGATTCACCAGGGCCGCGTGGCCGTCGATGCGGGTAATGAACACCGGCACATCGGGGAACAGGCGGTCTAGCTCGTCTTTCGTGGGAAACTGTTTTACGTCCCAGTCGTTCTGGTCCCAGCCGCGGCCGGTTAGCCACGCGCTCTGGGGGTTCTGCTGGCGGTGGGCCTGCAGCTTCTGCAGCACCGCCGCCCACGAGGCGGTTTCCACCAGGTTGGCGTCGCGTAGGCCCAGGGCGTAGCGGTAAAAGTGGCAGTGCGCGTCGTAAAAACCGGGGTATACGAATTTGCCCTGGGCATCCACTTTCTCCTTGGCATCGTAGCGCTGCCCAACTTCCTTGGACGTGCCCACAAACACAATTTTGCCATCCTGCACGGCAAAGGCTTCGGCCTTGCTGAAGGCGGAATCGACGGGGTATACCGTGGCGTTGTAGACCACGAGGTCGGCGGCGTAGCGGGCCGGGGGGCAGGCCGTGAGGCCGAAGAGCAATGGTAGCAACAGCGCGGCGCCACCGAGACGGAGAGAACGAGACATGCAGCAAAGCTAGTTTGCGGCGGGCAAAACGCAGCATGCGCTTGATTCGACCTCAGGGCTCATAAAAAACCCCGGCCATTGCTGACCAGGGTGCTTTATCCTTGCAGGTACAAAGGCTTACTCGAAGCGCATGTGCTTCACCGATTCGCCGGAGTTTTTCAGTTCCAGCAGCGACTCGATGCCAATTTGCAGGTGCGTGTTCACGTAGTTCGTGGTTACGGTCTTGTCGCTTTCGGCCGTTTTCACGCCTTCCGGCGTCATCGGCTCGTCGGACACCAGCAACAGGGCACCGTGGGGAATTTCGTTCACGAAGCCTACCACGAAGATGGTGGCGGTTTCCATGTCCACGGCCATGGCCCGGATTTGGCGCAGGTAGGTCTTGAAGTTCTCGTCGTGCTCCCATACGCGGCGGTTGGTGGTGTACACCGTGCCGGTCCAGTAGTCCTTCTCGTGCTTCTTAATCATCGACGACACCGCGCGCTGCAGGCGGAACGAAGGCAGGGCCGGAATTTCGGGCGGCAGGTAGTCGTCCGACGTACCCTCGCCCCGGATGGCGGCGATGGGCAGAATCAGGTCGCCCACTTTGGTTTTGCCTTTCAGGCCCCCGCACTTGCCCAGGAACAGGGCTGCCTTGGGCTTAATGGCCGACAGCAGGTCCATTACCGTGGCCGCCATGGCCGAGCCCATGCCGAAGTTGATAATGGTAATGCCGTTGGCCGTGGCCGTTTGCATCGGCTTGTCGATGCCGCGGATTTCCACGCCGAACTGCTCGGCGAACATGCCCACGTAGTTAATAAAGTTGGTCAGCAGAATGTACTGACCGAACTCTTCCAGCGGCACGCCCGTGTAGCGCGGCAGCCAGTTTTTGACGATATCGGATTTATCTTTCATGCAGTAGGGAAGGGGTGTTTCGGAGGCGAAGGGAAATATGGGGTGAGAAGATAGGTTATGCGGAGGCACACAACCTAATGAAGGCAGTGCGGCCGAACGACAACCAAAGAAACGGGTGCAAAAAAACCGTCGTGCAGAGGCTGTACGACGGCAGAGCGGGAGCGAAAAGCGGAAGCAGTAGTTCCCGGGAGCCGTACCTTTGGAGGTGATGCAAGCCTTGAACCTGCCGCCTTTCGCCCACAAACTTACACAATCGGGCCCGAACCTCATGATATGGGACGTACTGCGCCGCCGCCAAGTGGTGTGCACGCCCGAAGAATGGGTGCGGCAGCACGTGGTGCATTACCTCGTGGAGCACCTCGGCTACCCGCGCGGGCTGCTTAGCCTGGAGCGCGGCCACACCTACAACCAGCGCCGCAAACGCACCGATTTACACGCCCTCGACCCCAATGGAAACCCCTTGCTGCTGGTGGAGTGCAAGGCCGCCTCGGTGCCGCTTACCGGGGCCGTGGCAATGCAGATTGCCACGTATAACCAAACCATAGGTGCCCCGCTGCTACTGGCCACCAACGGCGTGCAGCACTGCTGCTGGCGCGTGGTGCCCACCGAAAACCGGACCCAGCAACTCACCTTCATTCCCACTTACGCCGAAGCTCTGGAGCTGCTGGAGGTTGCCCAAAGTGCAGCAGAGCAACCCGAACAGCAATAGGAGCCGAGCCCTTCGTTAAGACTTGGGGCGCGGGTACAGCTTGTTGTCGAGCAGACCGTTTGTGAAGTACTGTACAGTAGCGCGCAGCTCGTCGCCGTACTGGCGCAGCTTGTCGGCAGGCGGGTTAGGCAGCGGAGTTGCGGGCAGGTCGTGCGTGCGGTAAGGGTAGAGCCGTACTTTGTTGTCGGTCGTTAGCTCGGTCACGTAGTCGCGGTGCACGAGGTAATGTGCCCCTCCCGAAAGGAACAGAGCGCGGCCGGGTGCCTGGGCATCGAATACAGAATAGCCGAAGGGCAGCAGATCGGCTGCACCGGCTGGAATGCCCACGTAATCGAGCACCGACGCGGGTACGTCGGCTTGCTGAGTAATGCGGCGCACATCGGCAGCGGGCAGCGGCTTGCCGGGATGAAAAAAAAGCAGCGGCGTTTTGTAAGCCCCCAGCAGGTTCTGATAATCCGGCCGGAGCGTTTGGGAAGTGTGGTCGGCCAGCAGCACGAACAACGTGTTGCGGTACCAAGGCTGTTTAGCTGCTGCCTCGAAGAAGCGCCGCAGGGCAAAATCGGTGTAGCCGATGGAAGCGTGAATAGGCAATTCACCCGGCGCAAACCGGCCCTGGTATTGGGCTGGTACCGGAAACGGCTCGTGCGAGGTGAGCGTGAAAACGGTGGAGAAAAATGGTTGCGGCTGCTGGCCGAGCTGGCGGGCGAAATACTGTAAGTAAGGCTCGTCGAAAATGCCCCAATGGCCGTCGAAATCGGGGCTGTTGCGGCCACCCGGGTATTCACTGAGGCCGTAATAACGCTGAATGCCGGCCTTTCCGGCGAAGGTGTTGAAGCCCATGGTACCGTTTTCGGCACCGTGAAAAACCGACGTGCTATACCCTGCGCGGCCCAGTAGCTCCCCGAGGCCGTGCAGCTCGTTGGTCTGGAAGTTGGAGGTGATGAACGAGCTTTCCATCAGGGCCGGCAAGCCCGCCAGCACGGCCGGCAGCGCCTCAATGGAACGGCGTCCGTTAGCGTAATGCTCCCGATAAAAGAGGCCCTGAGTAGCCAGCGAGTCGAAAAATGGCGTGTAGCTCTTCTGCCCGCCGTTCTCAATCCCATTGTACTCCGAGGAAAAACTTTCTACCAGCAAAATCACCACGTTGTCGCGCTGCGGGGCGCCAGTGTCGGCCGTAACTGGGCGCCTTTGCAGCGCCTCGTTCATGGCTTTGTCCGAGGCGAAATAAGTGCTGCGCTCTAGGGTGGGCTTGCCGTTGTGGTCGAAGTACGAAATCGTGCTTTTAAGGAAAGTGAACGTGCTGTTCAAGGCCAGGTGCCCAAGCGAAGGCGGCGTTTGCACAAAGGCATGGCCGGTGCGCAACGGCTTCAGTTGCAAGCCCCCCCGAATGCCGAGCACCGCCAGCGCGGCTACCAAACTCAGTTCCAAAAAGCCCCGCGCAAACTGCTGCAACGGTTGCCGCGTTTTCCCACCTGGGCTATTTGTGGCGGGCATCGGGTAGAAATACCACAGCAGGCCAAAAAGCACGGCAAACGGCAGCAGCAAAAACCAGTAGTGACCTACCAATTGGCCCGCTTGCCGCTCTATGTCGCCGGTTATGGTGAACAACTCATCGGAAGTGCGGCGCCCGATAAACTTAAAGTACTGGGTGTCGATGAGGTTCAGGGCAATGCCTACCGCATTCAACGTCAGGAAAATGCCCCGTAACGTGCGTTGCCACCCGGGCCCGTAAGCAGGCACGAACGACAGCAGCAGGAACGGGGCATTCAGTATCAGCAGCGCCGCTGCATCGAACCGGAAACCGTGCCAAAAGGCCCAAAGGGTTTCGCTGGCCGCTGCGGCGGCGAATACGTCGTAGTTCGCCGCGTAAAAAATGGCTCGCAGCAGCGCATACACCAGCAGCAGCAGCGCAAAGCGCCGCAGCAGCAAGGAGAACGTGTGTGAAAACCAGGGCAGCGTACGGGCCACTTACGGGTGGTTCTCGTCGGTTCGAACGGTGATTTTCTGGCCGGGCTTCAGGCGGCGAATCTGGCGGTAGAGGTCGGCGAGGGAGTACAAGCGCGACTCAACCGACATGCGCGAAATCTTCACGTTCTGCCCGTCGGTTTGAATGCATGTGGGCGGGAAAATAGCCAATAGCTCGCCGGGTTGCAGGTACGTGCCCAACTGCCGGAACGTGGCTACGGCCGAGAGGTCAAGCGCCTGATCGGGTTGCCGCTCTATGCCGATTAGAAATACCTGAAAAGGCACGTTTAGGTTGGCCACCTCGCCGGTTTCGGAGTCCAAAAACCACACCACGCCCTTGCGAAGCAGGAACTGGTTGCCCAGGCTGTCCTGTGCAAACGGAATGTCAGAGGCTTTTACCTTGGGGTAAATTTTGCAGAAGGCCGTGTCGCCGGTCCACACCTCGCGCAAGGAATGCCATTTCGGCTCGTGGCAGCAGCCCCGAAAATGAATACCGCCTAGGTAGGCAATTAGACCGTTGTGCTGAAGCAGAAAGCTTTGCAGCTCGTAGGGTAGCTGCTTGAACGTGGCCGCGTCGGAAACCGGCTCACCTACATAAGTAATGTCTTGCATGGTAGTAAAAGAAGCTGTCAAACTACGACAACTCAAATGATCAAAAAAGCCTCCCCAACACTGGGTCGGGAAGGCCTTTTGAAGAATGGGTAAGTTGAATTACACGTGAGCCGGCTGCAACACTTTGGCCACGTTGGTCATGGGCAAGTTCCAGGCATCGGCAACACCTTTGTACACCACCTCGCCGTTTACCACGTTCAGGCCGAGGCGCAAAGCGTCGTCGCGCAAGCAAGCCTCGCGCCAGCCCAGGTTCGCCAGTTTCAGGGCGTAGGGCAGGGTAGCGTTGGTCAGAGCCAGGGTAGAGGTATAAGGCACCGCACCGGGCATGTTAGCTACGCAGTAGTGAACTACGTCGTCGATGATGAAGGTGGGGTTTTCGTGGGTGGTGGGCTTGCAGGTTTCGATGCAGCCGCCCTGGTCCACGGCCACGTCTACCAATACGGTACCGGGCTTCATGTCCTTCAGCATGTCGCGCGTGATGAGGTGGGGAGCCTTAGCACCCGGAATCAGCACGGCACCGATGATGAGGTCGGCCGATTTAATGGCGGTGCGGATGTTGTACTCGTTCGAGTATTCCGTAACCACGTTCTTCGGCATGATGTCGTCCAGCTCGCGCAGGCGGTTCAGGCTGATGTCCATGATGGTCACCTGGGCACCGAAGCCGGCAGCAACTTTGGCGGCGTTCGTGCCTACCACACCACCGCCCAAAATGAGCACGTGGGCCGGACGAACACCGGGTACGCCACCCAGCAGAATGCCGCGACCTTTCAGGGGCTTCTCCAGATACTTAGCGCCTTCCTGCGGGGCCATGCGGCCGGCTACTTCGCTCATAGGCACGAGCAGGGGCAGCGAACGGTCGGTGCGCTCTACGGTTTCGTAAGCCAAGCAAGTAGCCTTCCGCTCAATCATGGCGTGGGTCAACTCCTCGCTCGAGGCAAAGTGGAAGTAGGTGAACAGCAGCTGGCCTTCCTTGATGAGGGGATACTCCACCGCAATCGGCTCCTTCACCTTCACAATCATTTCGGCTTGTGCGTACACTTCCTCAATGGTGGGCAGCATTTGGGCACCAGCTTGCTCGTACTCGGCGTCGGAGAAGCCCGAGCCTTCGCCGGCCGTGCTTTGCACGTACACGGTGTGGCCCGCTTTGCGGAATTCAGCTGCGCCGGCGGGGGTCAGGCCCACACGGTTTTCGTTGTTCTTTATTTCCTTCGGTACGCCGATGATCATGGGGAAGAAACGAGAGGTGAAATGACGGGGAAAACGGCCGCAAATATACGCACCGCCGCCGCGTAAACCCGAACCGGACCCGACTTAAAAGGCGAGCTTGTTGCTGGGAATTTCCAGGCGCGTGGCCTTCTGGCCTTTCGGGCCGTACACGCGGCCGTGATAAAACACCTGAATCTGACGTTGGTTGCCCTGTGGCAGGCGGTTGCCGCCGGCGTAAAAGCTCAGCGGTAAATCGTACGTGGTGCGGTAGGTGCCGTGGGCGGGAATGGTAATGCGGCGGTCCTTGCCGCGTTTTTGGCGCAACTCCCACGGCACAATACGGCCGTCTACCTGCACCACTGGCAAACTGGCCTGCGGCCGGGCCGGGCTCGATACCACGTAGGGTTCATCGTTGTTGTTGACCAGCTCCAATACCGTACGCACGGTATCCAGCGCGGTATTGGCATTCATCACGGGCAGTTTTACCCGCAGCTGCAGGCCCAGCTGCGGCGTGGCCTGGGGCACGTAAATGTTTCGGGTGCAGGCCCCGAGGAGGGCCGCAGCGCCGGCCAATGCAAGTAGAGCGTAACGCATAGGAGGGAGGCCGTTGAGAGAAGCCGAAAGCGCCGTCTGCAAACTTCCCGCCAGATGCCCCGGCCCTAAAACAACCCGTGCCGCGACTGGAAAGCCGCGGCACGGGTAAAAATCTGTTTATCTGAATGTTTGGTGGACCTGACGACGAATAACAAGCCCGCAAATTCAGCAGTTGTTATTTAAATGGTACGGCAGCGCCGCCTTCTTTCAGCATGCTTTGCTGCGAAAGGCTCTGCACCACGGTGGCTTTCAGGGTAACCTTGGCGTCGGGGCCGGTAATGTCATTCGAGTGCAGCGTAACTGTTTCGGTGGTTTGGCCCAGTTGGCGCTGGGCGTACTGCAGCTCCACCGTAGCCGATTGACCGGGAGCAATGGCCTTGGGGGCCGTTTTAAAGCTCACGCAGTAGCAGTTCGAGGTAACCGAAGTCAGTTCCAGAGGGCTTTTGCCGGTGTTTTTCACCGTGAAGCGCGCCGTGGGCGTCTGGCCCGATTCGAACTTGCCAAAGTCGTGTGCAGCGCGGTCGAGCACCATTTTGGGCGACTTAGCCAGCTCGGCTTCGGTGTACTTGGGCCGCATTTCGTCTTTGGTCAGCACGGTACCCTTAATGGTAAGCATGGTGCTGGTTTCCTTGGCGTTGCTGGTTACCGTTACCGTTTTGTTGAACTGGCCGGGCCGGCCAGCGCTGTTGTAGGAAGCCCGAATAAAGCCGCTTTTGCCGGGCAATACGGGCGTTTTGGTCCAGTCGGGGGTGGTGCAGCCACAGGAAGCCTGCACGTTGGCAATTACTACGGGCTGGTTGCCGGTGTTCTTAAACTTGAACTCGTAAGTGGCCACCGAGCCTTCAACCACATTGCTGAAGTCGTGGTCTTTTTTCTCGAAGTTCAGCACGCCCTGGGCTTGGGCGCTGAGGCAAGCCAGCGAAAACGCAGCGAGTACGAAGCCGCGACGCACAAGAGTAGAAATGGTAATCATGGGCTGGGGGTGGTAGCTGGTAAAACACGAGAGGCTGTGGCACACAACCGGGCTCATTAGCAAATATACGCATGCCGTATCCAATGCCGATGCCAGCAGGAAAGGAAGTACATCAGTTACACAGGGTGAAACGGCTAGTCGATTGTAAAATTTGGGCTTGTGTCGGTAATGACAAGCCATACTTAGCAAGCCGTTCTTACCTGATACGCCTTAAAGGCAGGTCGCTTCCGGGTAAAGCGAATCCTGCGTATACCCCACCATTCTGGGTCTTTATACCAAAGCCTCGGTTTTGCGTACTTTTGCCAGCCCGTCCGTGCGGACGGGGCGCCCTCCCCGGGGCGTTTCCCCTATTATTTCCCCGCCACCTCTCGCATGTCTACTGCCGAATCGGCCGTTGCACTTCAGGCCGCCGCTATGCTCAGCAAGGAAGAACTGCTCCGTGATTATCGCCTCGGCTGGGAAAGCCGCCAAGCCTCGCTCACCGGCCGCAAGGAGGTGTTCATGGGCAAAGCCAAGTTTGGCATTTTCGGCGACGGCAAAGAGCTGCCGCAGCTGGCTATGGCCCGCGCTTTTCAAGCCGGCGACTTCCGCTCGGGCTACTACCGCGACCAAACCTTCATGCTGGCCATTGGCGAGCTGACTTTGCAGCAGTACTTCGCCCAGCTTTACGCCCACCCCGACGTGGAAGCCGAGCCCGCCACGGCCGGCCGCGCCATGAACGGCCACTTTGCCACCCGCTCCCTCGACGAAGACGGTAACTTCCGCAACCTCGCCGACCTCAAGAATTCCTCGGCCGATATTTCGCCCACCGGCGGCCAAATGCCGCGCCTCGTGGGTTTGGCCTACGCTTCCAAGCTGTACCGCCAGAATCCTGAGCTCCACCAGTTCACGCAGTTCTCGCGCTCGGGCAACGAAGTAGCTTTCGGTACCATTGGCAATGCCAGTACCTCCGAGGGAATGTTCTTTGAGGCCATTAATGCCGCCGGCGTGCTGCAAATTCCCATGCTGGTGAGCGTGTGGGACGACCACTACGGCATTTCGGTGCCCGCCGAGTACCAGACCACCAAGCAGAACATTTCCGAAATCCTGAAAGGCTTCCAGCGCGAAGGCGAAGGCCAGGACGGCTTCGAAATTTTTGTAGCGCGTGGCTGGGATTACCCCACGCTGGTAGACACTTACCAGCGCGCCGCCGAGGTCTGCCGCCGGGAACACGTGCCAGTGCTCATTCACGTAACCGAAGTAACCCAGCCGCAGGGCCACTCCACCAGCGGCTCGCACGAGCGGTACAAGAGCAAGGACCGCCTCACCTGGGAGCAGGAGTTTGACTGCATGCGCCAGATGCGCCTGTGGTTGCTGCAAGAAGGACACGCCACCGAAGCCGAGCTCGACCAGATTGAAGCCGAAGCCAAGGAGGAAGTGCGCAAAGCCCGCGCCGCCGCCTGGGACGCCTTCTTCAACCCCATTAAAGCCGAGCGCGACGAATGCGCAAAGCTGCTGGAGGACCTCGCCGCCGAAACGGGCCGCCAGAACGAGCTGCACGAACTCATTCACCAGCTTCAGCACAACCCCACGCCCATTCGGGCCGATTTGGTGCGCTCAGCCCGCCGCGCCCTGCGCCAGGTGCGCGACGTGAAACGCTCTGCCGCCCGAGGGGAGCTGCGCCGTTGGCTGGAACAAGCCGTGGCTGAAAACGCCGACCGCTACAACTCGCACCTGTTCAGCCAGAGCGAAGAATCGGCGCTGCAGGTGGAGGAAGTAAAAGCCGAGTTTGCCGCCGACGCCCCGCAGGTGGACGGCCGCGAGGTGCTGCAAGCCTGCTTCGATGCCATGTTTACCCGCGACCCGCGCGTGTTTGCCATCGGCGAAGACGTGGGCCGCATCGGCGACGTGAACCAAGCCTTTGCCGGCTTGCAGGAGAAATTCGGCGAGCTGCGCATCACCGATACCGGTATTCGCGAGTGCACCATTGTGGGTCAAGGCATTGGCGCTGCCATGCGCGGCCTGCGCCCCATCACCGAAATTCAGTACCTCGATTACCTGCTGTACGCCATCCAGATTCTCTCCGATGATCTGGCCAGCCTGCAGTACCGCACCAAAGGCGGCCAGAAAGCCCCGCTGATTGTGCGCACCCGCGGCCACCGCTTGGAAGGCATTTGGCACAGCGGCTCGCCCATGCAAATGATTCTGGGCTCCATTCGGGGCATGCACCTGTGCGTGCCGCGCGACATGACCCAGGCCGCCGGCATGTATAACACCCTGCTGAAGAGCGACGAGCCGGCCATTGTAATTGAGTGCCTGAACGGGTACCGCCTGAAAGAGCGCATTCCGAGCAACGTGGGCGAGTTTACCGTGCCGCTGGGCGTGCCCGAGGTGCTGCGCGAAGGCACCGACATTACCATTGTCACTTACGGCTCCATGTGCCGCATCGTGCTCGACGCCGCCAAGCAGCTGGAGCAGGTGGGTATTTCGGCCGAAGTAGTGGACGTGCAAACCCTGCTTCCCTTCGACCGCGAGGCCCAGATTCTGGAGTCGATCAAGAAAACGAACCGCGTGCTCTTCGCCGACGAAGACGTGCCCGGTGGTGCTACTGCCTACATGCTACAGCAGGTGCTCGACGAGCAAGGCGCCTTCCGCTTCCTCGACTCGCAGCCGCGCTGCTTGGCCGCGCAGGCCCACCGCCCGCCTTACGGATCCGACGGTGACTACTTCTCCAAGCCTAACGCCGAAGACGTGTTCGACGTGGTGTATGAGCTGATGCAGGAGGCCGAGCCCGAGCGTTTCCCGAACATTTACTAGGGGCTTTCCACACAAAAACCGCCCCCGCTGGCTTCGGCCGGCGGGGGCGGTTATGTGAAGGTCGCAGCGAAATGCCTAACGCAGCGTCAGAATATCCGTTGTAATCGTGTTGCTTTCGTTGAGGGCCCGGTCACGGATACGTACCGTGAAGCGCAGCTGAGCACCGGTATAGGTAACCACGTTGAAGTTAGAGTTAACGCTGAACTCCAGGTCGCCACGCAGGGGTGCTTTTTTGTCTTCGGTAGGAGCCAGCGGGGGAAAACGGCTGTCGTATACCCCGGTACTACCTGGAATCAGCGGCTCAAAAGCGCCCGACTGCGGGTTGCGGATGAAGATTTCGATGAAGTAATTGTAGTCGAAGGGCGGGGCATAGGTCTGCTGGTTATCGGGAATACCCAGGTCACCGTCGCCGTCCTTAAACGAAATCGTTACAATCGGCTTGAAGAAAGGAGTACTGCCATCGGTAGGCGTAATGCGCTCCACCCGTACGCTCTTGAATTCAATCGACGGCGTTTCGGGGTATTCCGGGGGCTTTAGGCAGGAAGTAGCCATCAGCCCCAACAAAACCACAAATCCAGTGAGTAAGCGTGTGCGCATCATAGCAGTAAGAGGCAAAAACGGGGAAGAACGTTGCGTCCCGGCTGGTTGCTGGAAAGTACGTATTTCCAACGCAACCGCGAACGGATTGTTATGCTACTTCGCAAACTACACCGCCGCCGAATGAGTTTCCGCCCCGATTACTTGCGCGAGCTGGCCAACCTTACGTCCGCTTCTGCCGATGCCCTGGCGTTGCGCCTGTTTCGGCACCAGGCGGTGCACTGCGCGCCCTACAGCCACTGGCTGAAGCTGTTGGGGCGCACCGTGGAAAGCGTGCGGCGCGTAGCCGATATACCTTTCCTGCCCATTGAATTCTTTAAAAGCCACGAAGTAATAACCGCTGAGCCCGCCGATGCCTGGCAGTCACAGGAAGAGTTTTTGAGCAGCGGAACGACCCGGCAGCAGCGCAGCCGCCACCTCGTGCGCGACCCACAGCTGTACCGCCAGAACGCCGCGCGCATTTTTGAGCAGTCCTACGGGCCGCTGCGGGACTGGACTTTCCTGGCCTTGTTGCCTTCGTATTTGGAACAGGGACAATCGTCGTTGGTCGCAATGGTCGAGTTTTTCGTGCGCGAATCGGGGCAAACTGTGCGGCCCGCTTTTTTTCTGCACAACCACGCAGCGCTTCTTCAAGCCATTCGCGAAGCCCGCCAAGACCCCGGCCGGCGCCTAATGCTCATCGGCGTATCCTACGCCTTGCTCGATTTAATTCAGGACCACGCCAATGCGCCCGAACTGCGCCAGCTGGATGCCGTGCTGGAAACCGGCGGCATGAAGGGCCGGCGCCGCGAAATGATTCGGGAAGAGCTGCACGCCGAGTTGCAAGCCGGTTTCGGCCCCATGCCCATTCACTCCGAATACGGTATGACGGAGCTGCTTTCCCAGGCGTACAGCAATGGCGAAGGCCGCTTTTGGGCCCCTCCGCAGCTGCGCATACTCCTGCGCGACCCGTCGGACCCGTTTTCGGTGGATGAAAACCGCATGGCGGGCGCCATCAATGTTATCGACCTCGCCAACGTGGACAGCTGCGCTTTCCTAGAAACTCGCGACCTAGCCCGCCGCCACCCCGATGGCTCCTTTGAAGTGCTGGGCCGCTTGGACAACTCCGATATCCGGGGCTGCAACCAAATGGCTTCTTGAGTTGGTTTTCGTGCGTGCTGTAAAACAGTGAAATTACCAAAAAGCCCCTTCATCGTACGATGAAGGGGCTTTTTGGTAAATAGATAGCTGTAAAACAAAAAATCACCAGCGCAATTACTTCCCCGCGAAACTCTTGGCGTCATCCGTCGAGATTGGGTCGCCGCCCAAAATGACGAGGCGCTCCACCACGTTTCGCAGCTCGCGGATGTTGCCGCGCCAGTCCAGGCTCTGCAAATACTGCATAGCGTCGGGACTGATGCGTTTGGGCTTGGTGCCGTAGTCCTGGCCAATATCGGCCAGAAACTTCTCTACGAGGGCCGGAATATCGTCGCGGCGGTCGTTGAGGGCGGGAACCTTGATGAGGATAACGGAGAGGCGGTGGTACAAGTCCTCGCGGAAGTTGCGGTCGGCAATTTCCTGCAGCAGATTCTTGTTGGTGGCCGCTACCACGCGCACGTTCACGCTGATTTCCTTTTCACCGCCCACGCGGGTAATCTTGTTTTCCTGTAGGGCCCGCAACACTTTGGCCTGGGCCGAGAGGCTCATGTCGCCAATTTCATCAAGGAACAGCGTGCCGCCGTCGGCCTGCTCGAACTTGCCGATGCGTTGCTTTACGGCCGAGGTAAACGAGCCTTTTTCGTGCCCGAACAGCTCCGACTCGATCAATTCAGAGGGAATGGCGGCGCAGTTTACCTCCACCATGGGGCCATTCGAGCGGTTGCTTTGCTCGTGAATCTGGCGGGCCACCATTTCCTTACCGGCACCGTTCGGGCCAGTAATCAGTACGCGCGCATCGGTAGGAGCCACTTTCTCAATGGCAGTGCGCACGGTGTTCAGCGCCGCCGAGGTGCCCACCATTTCTGAGCTTTTGGCAACTTTCTTCTTGAGCGTTTTCGTCTCGGCTACTAGCTTGGTGCGGTCCAGGGCGTTGCGCACGGTTACCAGCAGGCGGTTCAGGTCTGGTGGCTTCTGGAGGAAATCGTACGCGCCTTTTTTGGTGGCGTCCACTGCCATTTCCACGTTGCCGTGGGCCGAAACCATGATGAAAGCCGCGTCAGGGGCAATGATCTGGGCGCGCTGCAATACTTCAATGCCGTCCATTTTGGGCATTTTAATGTCGCACAGCACCACGTCGTACTTGTCTTTCACCAGCATGTCGAGGCCGGTGGGGCCGTCCTCGGCTTGGTCGACCTGGTAGTTTTCGAATTCGAGAATTTCTTTGAGCGTATGCCGAATGGCACGTTCGTCGTCAATAATCAGGATGCGAGGCATGGAAAGCAGGCTAGGTCAGTCGGGGCCGAAAGTAACGAAAAGCAGCGCGACGTGGTTCGAAGCAAACGGCCAGAGCCAAAACCTGCAGCCGGACGCTGCGTTTCGAAACGCGGGTGTTGCCGCATTCAGTTAAGCTCGGCAGGGCAGAAGCGCGTATTTCTTCGATGGCACCGCTAAAACTTCTGCACCAAGCTGTAGTTACTTTGCCTCCCAGCAGGCGCAATGCACCGCGCCGCCAAACTCCACTTACAGTAACCCATGAAGAAGATAATTGCCCGTTCACTGCTGCTGACCACGGTTGCCGTTGGCAGCCTGTCGTTGGTTGCCCTGCGCAGTGAGAACCGCGTTGTTGCCGACCCCGATAATGCCGGCCTGAAGCTGCCCGAAGGCTTTGGGGCACTAAAAGTGGCCGAAACCGGTGGCCGGGCTCGGCACATCACGGTAACGCCGCAGGGTACCATTTACGTGAAGCTAAACCGCCCGAACGCCGAAGGAAAAGGCATTCTGGTGCTGCGCGAAAGCGGCAATGGTAAGGCCAGCGTGGTCGGTGGCTTTGGTAATTACGGTGGTACGGGTATCTACAGCACCAAGGATTACCTGTACGCGTCCTCTGATCAGGAGGTGTTTCGCTACAAGCTCGACAGCAAAGGCGAAGTAACCAACCCCCAGCAGCCCGAAAAAGTCGTGACCGGTCTTGTTAACCGCCGGCAGCACGAGAGCAAGTCCATCACGCTCGACCAGGCGGGCAACCTGTACGTGAACGTTGGCGCGTATTCCAATGCCTGCCAGGAAAAAGACCGTCAGAAGGGTTCTAAAGGCCGGCCTAATTGCCCGATATTGGATTCGGCGGGCGGTATCTGGCAGTTTAAGGCCGACAAGCTCAACCAGACCTACGCCAACGGCACCCGCTATGCCACGGGCCTACGCAACGTGGTCGGCCTCGACTGGAACGCCCAGGCCAATCAGCTTTTCGTGATGCAGCACGGCCGCGACCAGCTCCACGACAATTTCCCCCAGCTCTACACCACCAAGGAATCGGCAGAATTACCGGCCGAGTGCATGTACGCGCTCAAGCCCGGCGACAATGCCGGTTGGCCCTACGTGTACTACGACGGCAACCAGCGCAAGAAAATGCTGGCGCCCGAGTACGGCGGCGACGGTAAGAAAGAAGTCACCGGAAATTACCTGGAGCCCGCCGCGGCTTACCCCGCGCACACGGCACCCAATGCCCTGCTGTTTTACACCGGCACCATGTTTCCCGAGAAGTACCGCAACGGCGCCTTTATTGCCTTTCACGGCTCCTGGAACCGTGCCCCCGAGCCCCAGAAAGGGTATTACGTAGTGTTTCAACCGTTCAAGAACGGCAAGCCTTCCGGCAACTGGGAGGTATTCGCCGATAATTTCGCGGGTACTCCGGCCAACGCCAGCGCCGGCCGCCCCGACCACAAACCTTGCGGACTGGCCCAAGGCGCTGACGGTTCGCTTTACGTCACCGACGACAAGAAAGGCACCGTTTACCGAATCGTATACGCCAAAAAATAAGTGCCTTGATGAAGCGTGTTTTCTTCCTGCTTATAGTACTGAGCGCCGTTGTTTTCCCGGCCGCCGCTCAAAAAAAGCCCGCGGCCAAAGCTGCCTCGGGAGCCAAAGCGGCAACTCCCAAGGCCACGGTTTCGGCGGCTTCGCTGGCGCGGGGCAAGGCGCTGTACGCCCAAAGCTGCCTGACGTGCCACCAGGCCGACGGCGGTGGGGTTGACCGCATGAACGCCCCGCTCACCCAAACCACGTGGGTTACCGGCGACAAAACCCGCTTGGTGCGCGTACTGCTTAACGGCATGCAAGGCGTGGAAATAGATGGCGAGGAGTACGTGAACGTAATGCCCGCCTTCGATTACCTAACCGACCAGCAGCTTGCCGATGTGCTCACCTACGTGCGCAATAGCTTCGGCAACAAAGCCAGCGCTGTGAGTGCGCCGGAAGTAAAAGCCATTCGGGCTGCGAACAGGAAGTAAGTCCTGCCCTCCAACAACGAAACCGGCCGCCGCTGCTGCTGCAACGACGGCCGGTTTCGTGTGTGGTGATGCGCCTGTAAGCCGGGTTTTGTCCGCCACCTTGCGGCAGCGGCCCCACCATTTATCTAGGCCCAGGCTCGCGCCGGGGCTCCATCAGCCTACCCGCCGACAACGAACGAGCCGCCCGTTGCAAGGCCGAAACCTTGCCTGCCGGCCTATTTGGCCTTTCAACCCCTGAGGTTTACCCAGCCGGAACGGTCACCCGCCCGCTGGTGCGCTCTTACCGCACCTTTTCACCCTTACCGACTGCCCGAAGGCAGCAGGCGGTATTTTCTGTGGCACTGGCTGTCCGGCGGCCGTTCCCAGCCGCCGTCCTTCCCGTTAGGAAGCAGGGTGCTCTGCGTTGCCCGGACTTTCCTCTCCGTTCCGAAGAACGCAGCGGTGGGGCGGCGCATCACTTCCGGCAAATATACGAGGAGAAAAGGCCGCAATACATTATACCGGGTAAGGGTCGTCCCGCATGGCAAGCAGTGACAGGCATATTGCCGAAGCCAATAGCATAAGTGGTAAGCGGCAAGGATTCTGTATTTAGTAAATAGTACTTAATGATGCTGGTAAGTATTGCGGTTAGTGCTCCGCCCACGGTTTTATTAAATAATTGACCGTTGACGAAAAATTTATAGAAGCGGCAAATCATTGCCTAAAACCGTAGCTAACAGATGCTTTTATAGTCAATAGTTCAAATGGCGTGCAGCAATAATGCCGATTAGGCAATGAGAATTGAATTGTTTTGGGCCGTTGCCAGTTTGGTCGAACGAGAGGCGCAATAGTACTTACTGATGGTAACGTCATCTGTAGTGCAAAGGCAGACTCCCACCGCTTGCCACTTTTCTTTCCACCATTACTCCCTTAGAATGCAGAAGAAACAACCCAATGCCCGCTTCACTTGGTTGCTAGGTGCCTCGGCTATTGCAGCCAGCACTGTGTTTTCGGCTTGCTCAAAAGATGCCGTTCAGCCGGCTTCCCAGTCGGCCGATGTGCTAAGCAACAGCAGCGACGCCCGCAACGAGGAAAGCTTGATTCCAGGCCAGTACATTGTGGTGTTGAAAGACGACGCGGTGCAGGTGAACGACTCCGATCCTTACACGGAGAAAGTGCGAAAGGTAAAAGAGGCAGGGCAAGGGATTCTGCGGGCCCGCGGCGCCCGTCCCGAAGCCGTGGGTTTTGCTTACGGCCACGCGCTCAAAGGTTTTACGGCGGCTCTGAACGCGGCCGAAGCCAACCAACTACGGGCTGATGCCCGGGTAGCGTACGTGGAGCAAGACCGCGTTATTTCCCTGGGCAAGCCGGTGAAGAACGGCGGTAGCACGCCTCCGCCTGCGCCATCTACCCAAACCACGCCCTACGGCATTACCCGCGTAGGTTCGGCCGATGGTACTGGTAAAACTGCCTGGGTTATCGATTCCGGCATTGACTTGGACCACCCCGACCTGAATGTGAGCGTAACACGCAGCCGCTCGTTTATTTCCGGCACCACCTCCGCCGATGACGCTAACGGCCACGGCACGCACGTAGCCGGCACCATTGCCGCTAAAAACAATACGATTGGTGTGGTAGGCGTGGCTCCCAACGCCAGCGTCGTGTCGGTGCGCGTGCTAGATGCGGCCGGCAGCGGAACTACCTCTGGCGTTATTGCCGGCGTCGATTACGTGGGCGCCAACGGCCGCCTCGGCGACGTAGCCAACATGAGCCTGGGCGGTGGCGCCTCGCAAGCCTTGGACGATGCCGTGCTGCGCGCCTCGGCAGGCGGCGTGCTCTTCGCCTTAGCAGCGGGCAATTCTGCGGTCGACGCCAACACGTCGTCGCCGGCTCGGGTAAATGGGGCGAACATCTTCACCATCTCGGCCATGAACAGCACCGGCGCATGGGCCTCGTTCTCGAACTTCGGCAACCCGCCCATCGACTACTGCATGCCCGGCGTTAACATCCAATCGACGTGGTTGAACGGTGGCTACAACACCATCAGCGGAACCTCTATGGCTACTCCGCACATGGCTGGTGTGTTGCTCCTGCGCGGCAAGAACTTCACCCTCAGCGGCACCGTTCAAGGCGACCCAGACGGCAACGCCGACCCGATTGCGCACTTGTAATCGAAAAGTTAGGTATTGAAAAAAAGGCCAGCCTGTTGAGGGCTGGCCTTTTTATGTCCGGTTGGGAGAAGATTGAGATGATTAAGGCTTACTGCTATTTAGCCTCCCACACATTGTCCTGCGGGTAGCTATCCGGCACGTACAAACTACCCAGCTTCACCTGCTTCACGGCTTTGTCGCCGGGCACGGGAACGGTTACGGTGCGGGCACCCGATTCCCACACGTCAATGGCGCGGTGAATTTGCTGGGTTTTGCCGTCGGAGAAAGTAATGGTGAGGTCGATGGGTACGGGCTTGGTGCCTTTGGCTTCCACCACCACATTGTAACCGGTACCTTGTTTGGTTACACTTTGGATGGCCAGGTCGGGGTAGCCGTTGTCGAAAAACCAGCGTTGCCAGAACCAGTTGAGGTTGCGGCCCGCGCCAGCATTCATGGAGTTAAAGAAGTCGTAGGGCATGGGGTGCTTGCCCTGCCAGTTGCGGATGTAGGTGTGCAGGGCCTTGGTGAACAGCTCGTCGCCGAGTAAGTCCTTCACGTAGAGGTAGCCAAAGGCCGGCTTCACGTAGGAGTTCAGGAAGAAGGCGGTGCCGGTTTGCTGGGTGCTGAGCGTGACAATGGGCACATCCACCTCGGTGAAGGCGTTTTGCTCGTAGGGCCGCACGCCGTAGTCGTCGTACAGTTTGGGGTCGATGATGTTCGAGATGAGCCACTCGCCGATGGTGGCCCAGCCCTCGTCCATCCAGCCGTACTTGGTTTCGTTGGTGCCCATGTAAAATGGGAACATGGTGTGAAACACCTCGTGGTCGGTGAGGGTAATGGCATCCTCACGCGACTGCACCGGGTTGTCGTTCACCATCATGGGGTATTCCATCTGGTCGAGGCCGTCGAACACGGTGATGTGCGGGTAGGGGAAGGGCCACTTGGGGAAGGTGTAGCTCATAGCCTCCACGGTTTTGCGCGCGAATAGCACCACTTCCTCGTAATCCTTGTGCTTGGTGTTGTACACGGCATCCACGCGGGTGCGGCGCTTGGTGGCGGGGTCCACCACCAGGCTCGTGGACTGCCACACGTAATGGTCGGCGGTAGCGAAGGCGAAGTCGGTGATGTTCTTGGCCTCGTAGTGCCAGGTGTTTTGAGCGTTGGGTGCGGTAATGTCGCGGCGCTGCAAGTCCTTCTCGTCGATGATGTAGGTTACCGCGTCTTTGGTTTCGGCGTCGCGCAGGCGCTTTACGTACTTTTTGGTGAGTACTTGGTCGGCGTTGGTCAGGTCGCCGGTGGCCCACACCACAAAGTGGCGCGGCACGGAAATGTCAGCGGAGAAATTGCAGAAGTCGTTGTAGAACTCCTGCTGACCGTTGTAGGCAAACTTGTTCCAGCCGTCGATGTCGTCGTACACAGCTACGCGCGGGAAGAAGTAGGCTACGAAATCGGCACCCGGCTCGATTTCGCCGGTGCGCATATGCGAGCCTTTGTTGAGGGTGTAGGAGTAGGTTACGGTCATTTTAACCGCCTGTTTGGCAAGCAGCGGCTGCGGCAACGAAGCCACCATGTTGGTGCCGTCGATACGCAGGCTGCGCACATCCACCGCCTGCCCGTTCACCACCATCTGCTCGATTTTGATGCCCTCGGTTACGTCTTCGGGCGCTATGCTGGAGGCTCGGGCAGCACCTTGCTGGTAGAGGTTGGCGTAGAGCTTAAACCAAAGTTGCGGGAGGGCATCGGGGCTGTTGTTCTGGTAGGCAATGTCCACCGTACCCGCCACGCGGCGCGTGGCCGGATCGAAGCTGATTTTCAGCGTATAGTCCGCCGCGTTCTGCCAGTAATTTGGTCCCGGCTGGCCGCTTTCCGAGCGGGTGCCTTTGGCGTACGTGGCCTGCAGGTTGCGCGGAACGGGAAGTTGTTGCGCGAGACCAGGAGCGAAGCTAAAGGCAAGAAGGAAAGCAACGAGAAGGCCGGAGAGGTTCATAAAAGCAAAAGCGAGTGAGGTAGTGTCATCCTAAGAAGTAGGCGAAGGACCCTATCACGAACGAACCATTATTGAAATGGCCGTTTAGCTGTGACAAGGTCCTTCGCTATGCTCAGGATGACAAAGTAAACAACGGCTTATTAGGCAGCGAGACGCCTTACTTCAGCCGCACCAGCGTGGCGCCGTAGCCGAATTTCTCCTTGCGCGCTTCCTCGAAAAACTTGATGTCGCGGTTGCGGCTCAGGCGCTTGTGCAACTCCTTGCGTAGCGTACCGTTGCCGGTACCGTGAATGAAGATGATTTCGTGCATGCCGGTAGCCAGGGCACGGCTCAGCGCATCCTCGAAGGCGTTGACTTGCAGCTCCAGCATGGCGGTGTTGCTCAGGCCCTCGGTGCCGCCTTCGGGCTGCAGGGCTTCCAAGTGCAGATCTACTTCGTGGTTGGGCGCTACAATGGCCTTGGCCGGCTCGGGCTTGGGCGAGGGCACCACGGATTTTGCGTCGCCGCGCAGCTTCTCGGCTAGTTGGTCGCGTAGCTGGCTGGGGCTGATGGTGGGTACTTCTTGGGCTTTGGGTGCGGGAGCTGCGGCCTGTTCTTCGGTGGGCACAGCAATGGGCGCGGCAGGCTTTTCGTCGAGCTGAAACAGGTAAGCCTCGCGCTTGAGCACGGGTGCTTCGCGGCGGCTGGAGTAAAAGGTGTTAGCCTTGAAGGTGAGGCGCTTCAGCAGCACATCGTAGAGCACCGGCGAGTTGGGCTGCGAGGGCAACAGCTGCACGATGGAGGCCGGCCACTGCTCGAAATCCTTGAGGTGGCGGTGGCCCAGCGGCTGGCTGGCGGTTTTCGGCTCCAGCTTGCCGGCCGTTAGGGCGCGGTACTGCCCGCCCACGCGCTCTTCGCCAAAGGTGTAGAGCACCTCGGCGTCGGTGTTGTTGATGAGGTGCACGGCCATCAGCTCTGAGGTCTGCATCAGCAACGCCAGGTACAGGCCTTTGGGCGCGGGCGGCAGGGGCGCGGGCTTTTCTTCTTTGGAAGTTACGCCACTGGCTGACGCGGTGGCGGTTTGCGAGGCTGGGGCGGGTTTGTTGCCGCCTTTGCCACTGGGTTTAACGGACGATTTACCAGCCACTTGCGAAGGCGCCAACTGGCTGCCGCCAAATGCCTTGAACTCTTCGGCGGCAATAACCACCAGCTCGCGGCGCATTACCGGCACGGGAAAGTCGTCGATGGTAACTTCCACCAGGTCGTTGTCGAGGATGCGGGTAACAATGCCTTCTTCGCGGCCCGACATCAGGCGTACTCTATCTCCAATATTCATGGCAGGGGTAGTTCAGGGTGGGAAGTAATCAATACGCTAGTTCAGCCACCACGAGGGCACGGCGGGCGTAGGGAAGGGGGTAAAGGTCGGCAGAGAATGACAAAAGTTGCCGGGGTAGTTTTAAAGCGCAGCTTCGCAGTGCGGCGCCGTCACCAATTCGGTTCTGCCGGAAGGCCCTACCAAGTAATTAGAGTGGTTGGTTTGGATTCGGGTTCTTTTCTACCAGTACAATCCGTGCAGCACCAGACCGCGGCGGTTGTTAAGCTCCAGCGCCGGGGCGGGCAGGTGAAAAATGCTGAGCGCGTAAAACACCCGGCGCAAGGTTTTGCTGCGGGTAGGAATGCGGCGCAAATCCACATCGAGCGACAGGTAGTATTGGCGGTAGGGGCGCAGGCCGGCTAGGCGGCTGGCGTCGGGGTCGTTGTATACCAGTTGCTGGCCGCCGTAGCCCAAGGCGGGCTGCAGCCAGCGGGGCCAGCGCGATTCGGCCGGCAGAAACGCGCCTACATCGGTGCAGAGCCAGTAAGTTTGGCCGTTGTAATCCTTCAGGAGGCGCTCGGGGAACGTGCTGCCGAGCACGTTGGGCCGGCGCTGGGCGTAAGGGGTTAACCGGAAGCTTATTTTGGGCATGATGCGCACCTCGCGCCACGCCAGTTCCTGGGCCAGCACGCCCGCCGAGCCCAGGAAATTAGCGGCTAAATCGGTGGCCGAGGCGCCGTAGTCCGGGTCGCGGCCATCGAAATACTCGATGGGGCTCTGGATGAGGAAACCGGCCAGTGAGCCGTACAAAATGGCTTTGTTATCGGCCACTCCGGCCCAGCGCAGCATGTCAATGGTGCCCCGGCTTTCGTGGAACGCGCCCCAGAAGTGGCCCGCTTTGTCAAGCTGCTTCCACTCGCGAGAATCATCGAACCAGCGGAAGCGCGCCTTCTCGCCCGTGTACCAGCTCTGGCCGAGGGCGTAATAAAGGCCGCCGTAGCTCGCGCCAATGCCGCCCAGCAGCAGGGGCAGGCGGTGCCGGGGCACAGCTGCCGTGCTATCAGCCCAGTTTCGGGCAGCACCGGCAGGTCTGGCAGCCGCGTTATCCAAAAAGGCATGGTTGCGCCGCCATACTGCTGCCAGCGCCGTTTTGGTAAGGGGCTGGCTCGTGCTATCTGTGCGGTACGTGGGTATGTGGTTCCCAGCAAGCAGTGCCGTGTGGGGTACTGATTGGGCTATTGCCGGCACCAGACTGCCAGCCAGCAGCCCCAGGCTCGGCAATAGCAAATTGCGCAGAAAGGAAACCGAAATCTGAAGCATGAGCGGGAGCCGGTAAAGCTACGGACAAACTCGTGGGGGCGGAACGCCCGAGGTGCCAGCCCGGAAAACAAAATGCCGTAGCCGGGCTTAAATAAACAACACAAGTAAAAACAGGAGTAAAGGGCCTGAATATGGCTCTGTGCGTTAGCTTTGGGTGGTTTCATTCAGTACCTTTAAGAGCGGTTTAGTTTTTCTAGTCCGAATAGTCAGCGAATTTCACCCATTCTCATCCCGATGAAAATACTTCGACTCCTTGGCCTGCTGCTGCTGCTAATAAGCGGCGCGGTGCAGGCGCAGGTGGTAACCACACAGCCGGTATTCTTCCGCGAAACGGACCCTGTCACCATCATTTTCGATGCCAGCCAAGGCAACGGCGCCTTGGCCGGTTTCACCGGACCGGTGTATATCTGGACCGGGGTGGTAACCAACCTCAGCGCCACCAACACCTCGTGGCGCCATGTAAAAAGCCCCTCCTTCGGCACTGCTGATCCGGCCGCCGAAATGACTTCGTTGGGCAATAACCGCTGGAGTATCACCTTCACGCCCCGCACTTTTTATCCGGTGCCCGCCAACGAAACTATTCTGCGGCTGGGCATGATTTTCAAGAATGCGAACGGAAGCATCGTCGGCCGGGCATCCGACGGCGGCGACATTTTCGTGGACGTGTTCCAGGGCGGCTATGCCGTGCGCATTACCTCGCCGCCCAGCGGCGGCAACCCGCAATTTGTGGCCAGCGGTACCACGGTGAACGTTACGGGCGTGGCTTCTAGCAGCGCCTCCCAGCTGAGCCTGTTGCTCAACAACGTGCAGGTAGGCCAGCAAGCCAACGCCGGCAGCATTTCGGCAAACATCACCCTCAGCCAGTCGGGCCGCAACGTGGTCAGACTGCGGGGAACCAGCTCCGCGCTGTCGGCCTCCGACTCGGTGGTATTCATCGTTCGGCCCGCCGTAACCACGGCCGCGCTGCCCGCCGGCACCAAAGACGGCATCACCTACCTCTCCAGCACCTCGGTGCGCCTGAAGCTAACGGCGCCCGGCAAGCAGTTTGTGTACGTATTGGGTGAGTTTAACAACTGGCAGGCCCAGCAGGCTACCTACATGAACCGCACCCCCGACGGCAACGACTGGTGGGTGGACATTACCGGCCTCACGCCCGGGCAGGAATACGCCTACCAGTACTTGGTAGACGGCGAACTGCGCGTAGCCGACCCCTACGCCGAAAAAATTCTGGACCCGAACAACGACCGGTTCATTCCGGCCGTGACGTACCCAAACCTGAAGCCGTACCCCACGGGGCAAACCTCCGGCATCGTATCGGTGCTGCAAACCAACCAGACGCCGTACCAGTGGACCACCACTGGCTACACCCGGCCCAAGAAAACCGATCTGGTTTTGTACGAGCTGCACTTGCGTGACTTTATCGCCCGCCACGACTACCAGACCCTGCGCGATACCCTCGACTACCTGCAGCGCCTCGGCATTAACGCCATTGAGCTTATGCCGGTGAACGAGTTCGAGGGTAACGACTCCTGGGGCTACAACCCGTCCTTCTACTTCGCTCCCGATAAGTACTACGGCACCAAGAACGAGCTGAAGCGCCTCATCGACGAATGCCACCGCCGCGGCATGGCCGTGGTGCTTGATATGGTGCTCAACCACTCGTTTGGCCAGTCGCCCATGGTGCAGATGTACTTTGACGGCACCCGGCCCACGGCCAACAGCCCGTGGTTTAACCGCGACGCTACCCACCCCTTTAACGTGGGCTACGACTTCAACCACGAAAGCCCGTTTACCCGCTATTTCTCGAAGCGCGTAATGGAGTTCTGGTTGCAGGAATATCGTATAGACGGCTACCGCTTCGACCTTTCCAAGGGTTTTACTCAGCGCAATACACCCAACGACGTGGGCGCTTGGGGCGCTTACGACCAGTCGCGCATCAACATCTGGCTCGATTACCACAGCCACCTCACTTCCGTTGATCCGAACGTATTCAATATCCTCGAGCACTTCGCCGACAACTCGGAGGAGCGTGTGTTGGCGGATGCCGGTATGATGCTCTGGGGCAATATGACCCACAATTACAACGAGGCCACCATGGGCTACTTGGCACAGTCGGATTTCGGCGGTGTGTACCACGGGGCCCGCAACTGGTCGCAGCCTAACCTCGTGGGCTACATGGAAAGCCACGACGAGGAGCGCTTGATGTACAAGAACCTGACTTTTGGTAATCAGGCCAACCCTGCTCACAACGTGCGCGACCTGAACGTGGGCCTGGCCCGCAACGAAGCGGCCGCTGCCTTCTTCTTCACCGTGCCTGGCCCGAAAATGATCTGGCAGTTCGGGGAGCTGGGCTACGATTTTTCCATCAACGCCTGCCCGAACGGCACCATCGATCCGAACTGCCGCGTGGCTAACAAGCCCATTAGGTGGGACTACCAGCAGAACGCCAACCGCCAGCGCCTCTACAACGTGTACCGGAACCTGATTACGCTCCGCACCACGCAGCCGGTGTTTGAGAACCCCACCACCTACGTGCAGCGCCTGAGCGGCGCCGCTAAGTCCATCCACCTGAGCGACGCCAATCTGAGCGTGGCTATCCTGGGCAACTTCGACGTGACCAGCACCACCATTGACCCGCGTTTTCAATCCACGGGCAAGTGGTACAACTACATGACAGGCGACAGCATCACCGTGACCAACACCAACGCCCTGCTCACGCTGCAGCCCGGCGAGTACCGCGTGTTCACGTCGCGGCGCATCACGCGTCCGGCCGTGATTACCACCACCCGCGCTGCCCGGCAGGCTGCCGCCCTGGGCTTGAGCGTAGCGCCAAACCCAGCGCAGGCCACCGCCACGGTGCGCCTCACGCTGAGCAGTGCCGCGCCGGTACAGGTAAGCGTGACTAACGTTATCGGTAGCGAAGTGCGCCGCATAACGCTGCCCGGCCGCCAGGCCGCGGGCACCGTGGAAGTAGGCTTGCCGCTGCAAGGACTGGCCCCTGGTCTGTACCTGGTGAAGGTGCAGGCGGGCACCGCTAGCGCCACCACGCGCCTGTTGGTACAGCCCTAAAGGCAAGCTTATCGTGCCATTAAAAAGGACCGCCCTCGGCATGAGGGCGGTCCTTTTGGTTTTATAAGCGGCTGACTGGTAACTTTTCATTCGGAAATTTTTCCCGCATTGACCAGTGCCGCAAGCCAGATAGGCTAGGGCCAGTACGGGCCAAGAATGGGTTGCACAGCGCGGACACACCAAACCGGCCCCGAAATCTAAAACTAGCTACCGAACTACCAATCAGATACTTCCCAAAGTTCAATTGCCGAGTTTGATTTTGTGCAAACGTTTGCACAAAATATTTAACGCATTGATTTGTAAAGCCGACAGCATCAAGGCATTGAAATTTGATCTGCTTGAATTTTATGCTGATAGTATTGCTATTAAAAATAAAGACCGTTGCAATTTTTACATCTCGGTTCATACACTACATTTAAGGTGAAAATTAAGTAACGGTTTGGCCCGAATGCCGTAAAAAATCGCACCAGAGCTTTTTCGTTCATTCCTTTCGCTTCACCTTCTCTCACTTTTTTACTTCTTACCCTTTTCTTACCATGAAAAAACTCTTTACTCTCGCAGCGGTTGGTGCCATGGCAGCATCATCGTTCAGTGCTGAAGCCCAAGCCCCTATTACGGTTGACGGTCAGCTGACGGCCTCAGAAGTTGCGGCTAACGGCTATCAGCTCGTAGGCCGTCGGCCCGGGCTTTCTCCCGCAACCCGTGGCTTCGGCGACGCTGGTCTATTGGCCGTGTATGCTGCCTCCGACGCCAACAACCTCTACTTCTTCGTAGTAGGCACGCTGGAAACCAACGGTGGCATCCTGCAAAACTCCATCCAAATGTTCATTGACCGGCCAGGCGTAGCCGGTATCCCTGCTGGCACGGCACTGCCTTTACCGGCTGCTGCCACTCCTCCAGCTGCCAATACGTCTTTTCAGAATATGGGAGCCCGGCTTGACTTGGCGGCTGACCTAGGTGTAGCCGTTTCGCGCAACGATGTTGCCGGCCAGCTGAAAGTAGACGCCATCGCATATACCCCCGGCACACCCAACACAGCTACCGCTACGGTGGCTAGCGGCACCACCCCGCTTAACGCAACGACGGGTGCCGCTCTCAACACACCAGCTACGCTGCCCGCTCCGTTCGGAGGCTTTGCCAACGCGTCCATTGCCTACCGCACCAGCGCCAACTTGTCGAGCAACCCCGGCTACAACGCCGGCAACGCCGCCACCATTGGCAACGCCCCGGGCAACGGCCTCGAAATCCGCGTAAGCCGCGCCGCCATGGGCATTCCTGCCGCTGGTGGAGAGCTGCGAATTTTTGTGGTGCAGAATAACCAGGACGGCGGTTTCCTGTCGTCTGACTTCATCCCCATGGGCGGAGTTGCTGCCACCAACGCCAACCCTGGTACCAACCCCGACTTTACCAGCGCTGCTTTCCCCGGCACTCAGGCCGCCACGCTGCAAATTGGCACGGCTAACCTGACGGTTACCAACAACCGCCGCGCCGCCGAAGCTGCCGTAGCCATGAGCGTGTTCCCGAACCCAGTTCAGGACAACACCGTTGTTTCGTACCGCGTACTCAGCGGCACCCAGGACGTGCGCATCGAACTGACCGACCTGATGGGTCGCAAAGTGAGCACCGTATTCGAAGGCAAGCAAACGGCCGGCGAAAAAGAGGAACTGCTGAAATCGGCTTCCGTAGCCGCTGGAACCTACTTGGTGAAAGTACAAGTAGGCGACCAGGTAGCCACCCGCAAGGTGACGCTGCTGTAGAGCAATTACTTGGTTTACATTAAAAAAGCCCTGGCGCACGCAAAGCACCAGGGCTTTTTTGTGCGCGAGTTAGAAGTTTGCTTGTTGCTCATCTGTACTTTTCGGAAATAAAGCCAGAACCATAAGGGGCGACATTCAGTGGCAACGAGCAACGAAAGCAAGAGTCTGGTGCGGCAATCGGTAGTAATGTCTGCAACCACATAGTGAGACACAACACGAGCTCTTGCCACGCTCAGACAGGCTTGGTATAGCTATTCTGGCTTTCAAAACTTTTGGCTACCCGCACGCAGTGGGGCCGTAGCCTGCGTAGCTCAGCGGCGCTGTAAAGGGGCCGCTCCAATCTGGTTTGGGACACGCGGGCCGCCCAGCGAGCCAAACAGGTGTAGGCCGAAGGCTGTGGCTGGTAAAACCGAAAAATAGCCAGCGCCAACTGCGAGCGGCCCGGTGCAGCTGTGCTGCGCAAGGGCTGCCAGCGTTTGTGGCTATGGACCGCAAACGCTGGCAGCAGAAAACCCTTGGGCAAACCGGAGTAACTGGGTGGCGGTACGTGCGGCGACAAAATAGGACAGAGCTGTAAAGTAGTCACAGATTAGTAGGCTTCAATTGGCGCCTGTTAACCCTAGCCCCGGCTCTTTGGGTGCAGGGCCAAGAGTGAGCCTACGGGGCCTCACTATCTGTATAATTGCGTATAAACGGGTACTTACACCGGTGCTCATGTTCGCGCTAGGGCCTGCTCTGTTTGCGCGACAATTGTTGCGTACGCGTACACAGTTCGCGCTACATGCAGACCATACACCGACCTGAAAGTTGCTCTGGCAGGTCAGGGTAAGTTTCTGGTGCCTCTACAACCGTGCGGGGCCCTTTCCAGAATAGTGGGAAGGGCCAGCGAATGTGTAGCAGCCCCGCAATGGGAACCCCGTGCTCTGATAAGCTGCGTATCGGTTCCTAGGAAGGCCATGGAATGCAAAAGTCCCGCTCATGGCTATGAGCGGGACTTTGATGGAACGGGTAGTACTTCGCCCCGGTTTATCGGCGCAGCGTGAAGATTGGGTTGGGGGTTGCGTTTACATCGAGCGTAACAGTGTAAGTGCCGGCAGCAGGCAGCGCGATGTTTGGCGGGTTAGGAGTGGGCGCCACGTTGTAAACCAGCTTGCGGCCAGTGGTCATGGCGTCGCCGGTGCCCTCGTCGCCCAGGTTTTTGTCCCAGCTGTTGTTGGCGCGGAACTTGAATTCGGCAGCCGTTAGCGGGAGCGTAATGGTCCAGGTACGGGTGCAAAAATCGTAGTTCATGGGGGTTTCGGTGCCCCAGCCGTTGGCCGTAGCCGAGCCGATGATGGCCCACCGTTCGCTTGGGAGCTGCTGCGCCTGGTAGGGCGTAGCCTGAATAGTGGTTACGTTCGACAATACGGGCGGCATGGCATCGGTAAGGGTAGCCTTCACGCGTACGTCGAGGCGGGCATTCACCCCGGCCGCGTTGCAGTCGAAAGACATGTACAAACCGTTCAGCTCTCCAACCGTGAAGGTTTTGCTGAGCTCGGCGCCCATGTTGAACTCCATTGGGTTAGCAAAGTTGGTGCCTTGGCGGGCAAATTGCAGGACATAGCCAACAGCCGCTTGGTATCCAAAATCGGCTGCGGTCCAGGTGTAGGTAACCGCGTTGCTGGCGGCGTTGGCCTGTACCAGAGAAGCCGTGGTAGAGGAGGCCGTTAGCTGGGGGGCAGCGCCCTGGGTCATGACTACCCGCGTTTCGTCTTTCTCGCAAGCCGAGAAGACAAACAGCAGGAGCCATAGCCCAACTAGTTTAGTTAACCAGTTTTTCATGTTTGTGAAAAATTTAAAGTGAATTGCAAACCCCCGGCCCCTTGGTGGGGCCGGTTGCTTCAGGCATTAGTAGCCGGTATTCTGCCGTAGGTTAGGGTTTACCGCTAGGTCAGAAGCCGGAATTGGATACAGTACGCGGAAGCTTTCCACGCCGCGGCCGTTACGCGTCCCGCCTTTCCAAGGCCAGAGGTAGGTGCCCTCTACAAAGCGGCCGTAACGAATCAGATCGGTGCGGCGGAAGCCTTCCCAATGCAATTCCCGGGCACGCTCGTCGAGGATAAAATCAGCGCTGAGCGTGGCCACATCGGCCGCCGAGCTGGGCGTGCCAATGGGCAGGCCAAAACCGCGGCGACGAATCTGGTTTATGTAGGAAAGCGCCAGGGCTCGGTCGCCCGTGCCACCGCGTGCCACCGCTTCCGAGTAGTTCAGCATGACCTCGGCCAGGCGAATCATGGGGAAGTCAATGCTAGACTGGTTCTGGGCCCCGCCCTGGGCAATGCCCGCCGAGTTCACGTTGCGGTATTTGGTTACCCCAAAACCTTGGGTAAACACACCTTGGTCGTCAATCTCGAGGGTCTGCCCCTGGGTCCAGAAGCGTCCCCGGCGGTCTGCAGCCGTATCGGGGAAAAGCTGGAACAGGTTGCGGGTAGTTCGGATGCCCTGCCAGCCAGTGCTCATGCCCACGCGGGCTTGCCAACCTGCCTGCGAGCCTGTGGAACCGTTCACCAGGAAAGTGGTGCCCCCGAAGCTCTGCGTGTTGTTCACATCGAAGGCAATGGGCCACACAATCTCGTTGGTAAGCGGGGCCACGTTGTTGTCGGCCATAAACAAGCGGCCGTACGACGAGGAAACAGCGGTAGCGGCCGGGGTGGCCAGCGAGTAGCCGGCATCAATCACGCGCTTGGCGTAGGTGGCCGCGTCGTTGTAGCGGGCCGTGCCGGTGTACACCTGCGCGTTCAAGTAGAGACGCGAAAGCATGGCCCAAGCCGCGGCTTTGTCGACTCGGGCGTACTCGTTGGTGCGGGCGTCGGCAAAATCTGCGTCGGTGCTCAGAGCCAGCAACTCGCTTTCCACGTAATCGAACAGCTGCTGCCGGGAGGCGTAGGGCGGGCGGAACGAGCCCACCGGGTCGCTTTCGGTAACGAACGGGCCGCCCCCGAACAGGTCGAGCGCGTGCATGTAGGAAACCGCACGCAGGAAACGCGCCTCGGCCCGGAAGCGCCGGGCCGAGGCTACGTCGCCGCCGGAAAGGCGGGTCGAAAGCTTGTCATCGGCCGACTCCCGGATGAACTCGTTGCAGATGGCAATTTCGTAGTAGATACGGTAGTAAAGGCCCCGGATGAAGGGGTTGCTCGACGTCCAGTTCATGTTGTGCCAGTCGCGCACCCCGGCGTCGGGCCAGGCAATGATGGCCTCGTCGGTGGACAGCTCCTGGGCGCTCCAGTACTGGCGCAGGTAATCGGAGAAACCTTCGTCGATGCCCCCGATGTCGCCGGCGCCGGCCGGGCCCTGCTGGCCCGTTACGGCGAAGCCGGCGTAGAGCTTGGCCAGCACCGAGCGGTAGCCGGCCAGGTCCACGTACACTTTATCGGGCGTTTGCTCAAATTTGGGGGTGCGGTCCAGGTCCTTGGTACAGGAAACGGTGCCGGCGCCCAGTGCCAAAGCAGCGGAGGCAATCAGCAATCCGCGGGTTAAAAACATATTCATCGGCTGGGAAAATTAGAAGCTGGCGTTGATCCCGAAAGTGAACGTGCGGGCACGTGGGTAGAAGTTGTTGTCGATGCCACCAAAAATCTCGGGGTCGAGGCCAGAGTATTTGGTAACCAGGAATGCGTTCTGAACAGCCGCCGTGAGGCGAAGATTCGATCCTTCGCGGAATACTTTGCCAACATTGTAACCGAGCGTGATGTTTTCGCCGCGCAGGAACGAGCCGTTCTCCATGTAGTAGTCGCTGAAGATCTGCTGGGTGCGGAAACCCGTGTTGCGTACGTCGGTGGGCAGGTTGGTTAAAAAGCCTGTGGAGCCGGTGGCGTTGGCGTAGTTGGCCAGGTTAGCGGCCGTGGCGTTGAACACGTAGTTGCCCAGGCTGGCGCGCAGCACAAACGAGAGGGAGAAGTCGCGGTAGGCCATGTTGGACGTGAAGCCCAGGTTGGTCAGCGCGTTCGGCTGCTTGTAGCGGTAGTAGTCGCGCTCGTTGATGATGCCGTTGCCGTCGCGGTCTACGTAGAGACCCTCTACGGGGCGGCCGTCGGCGTTATACACCTGCTGGAGCACGAAGAAGCTGTTGATGGGGAAGCCCACCGACTGAATCTGGATGTTGCTGCCTGTGCCGCCGGGAATACCGCCCACGTTGAAGCCCTGGAAGTTGGCGTCCTGCGGGCCCAGATCCGTAATTTCGTTGGTGTTGTAGGCCACGTTGAAGTTCACGTCCCAGTTAAACGCCTCCGACTGAATGGGCGCCGCGTTGATGCCCAATTCAATGCCGCGGTTGCGCAGCGAGCCGATGTTGGCGTTGAGCTGGTTGGTGAGGTTGGCGCCGGCCGGCACGTTTACATTGGCCAGCAGGTCAGTGGTGCGGCGGTCGTACACGTCCAGGGTACCGGAAATGCGGTTGTCCAAAATACCCCAGTCCAGGCCCGCGTTCAGCGTGGTGGTGGTTTCCCACTGCAGCTCGCGGTTGTAGCCCGAGGGCCGAGCCGTGGTAATGAAGTTCTGGCCGAACTGGTACTGCGCGGCCGAGTTGCCTATCACGTAACGCGGCAGGAAGTCGTAGAGGCCACCCACATCCTGCTGCCCGGTCTGGCCCCAGCCGGCGCGCAGCTTTAGCTCGGAAATGGTGGCGTTGTTGGCCAGGAAATTCTCGCCCTTCAGGCGCCAGCCCAGGCCCACGGCGGGAAAGTAGCCGCTGCGGGTTTCCTCGGCAAAGCGCGAGGTGTTGTCGTTACGCAGCGTGGCCGTGAGCAGGTAGCGGTCCTTTACGTTCAGGGTGGTACGGGCAAAGTACGAGAGCAGCGTCAGCTGGCTGTAAAAGCCGGGCACGGTCAGCCGTTCGGTGGGGTTTACCTGGGTGGTGCGGTCGAAGCGCAGGGGCAGGAAGTTGGGTCCCTGGTCCTGGAAATCCTGATAGGAGTAGCCGGCCAGGATGTCAAACTTGGTGCCGCTGAAATCTTTGGCGTAGGCCACGTAGGTTTCCAGCAGGCGCATGTCCTTGTCTTGCTGGAACTGTGTGTAGCGGCCGCTCAGGTTGGGGTCGCGGTTGGGGTTGGTCACAGGGTCGGCGTTGAAGTTGCCAAAGTCCTGCGGGTTAATGGTGGTGGAGCCTTCGCCTCGCGAGAGGTCGGTGGCAAGGTTGATGTTGGCGCGCAGGCCCGGCACGAACGGCAGCTTGTAATCGAGCTGCACGTTGCCGATGAAGCGGTCGACTACGCTGACGTTGTTGGTGTTGTTGAGCGCGGCCACGGGGTTGCCCGGGGCCAAGCCACGGGGGTTGCCGTTGGCCTGCAGAAACTGGAAGTAGCCGCCAAACGGGTTGAACTGCGCTTCCGGAGACCGAACGGGCTGCGTGGGGTCAAACAGGACGGCGGCCCCAATCTGGCCGTTGTCGATGAAGCGGTTGTCAACGCGGGAGCCTTTGGCATTCACGTCGATGCGCAGGTTGCCGTCGAGCAGCACGGGGGTGAGGCTAATGGAGCCGGTGTGGCGCTGCAGCTTGTTGGTGATGACGATGCCCTGCTGGTTGAGGTTACCGTACGAGATGCGGAACGGCACGTTCTTCACGTTGCCGTTCAGGCTCACGTTGTTGTCGAAGGTGGCGGCAGAGCGGAAAATCTCGCCCTGCCAGTCGGTGTTAGCCGCGCCCAGCGTAGCTATCTGGCCGGCGTTGCCGTTGGCACGAATCCGCTCCCGGAATTCGTCGGCGCCCAGCACCTCGTACTTGTTGGCGCGGCGCGAAACGGAGGTTTGCGAGTTCAGGTTCACGGTCAGATTTTCGCCCTGCACGCCGCGCTTGGTGGTGATGAGAATTACCCCCGCCGAAGCCCGGCTGCCGTAGATGGCCGTGGCCGAGGCGTCCTTGAGCACGGTTACCGACTCGATATCGTTCGGGTTGATGAGGGTAAGCGGGTTGCTGGCGCCGGAAATGCCGCCTTTGTCCACCGGTACCCCGTCGATAACGAAGAGTGGGTCGTTGCTGGCGTTGAGCGAGGAGTTGCCCCGTATGCGAACGGTAGTACCGGCGCCGGGCGCGCCGCCGCCGGTCGTTACGTTTACGCCGGCAATCTTGCCCTGTACCAGCTGCTCGGGGTTGGTTACTTGGCCCTGCACGAAATCCTTGGACTGCACCGTGGAAATGGAGCCCGTTACGTCTTGCCGCCGCTGCACGCCGTAGCCCACTACCACTGCTTCACTCAGCAAAGTGGTGTTTTCCGCCAGGACAGTATTGGCAATTGTTACGGTTTGGCCCGCCGTTACCGTTACGGGCAGACGCTTGGAGGTGTAACCTACAAACGAGGCTACCACGGTTTGCGCACCTGCCGGCACGTTCTGGATCAGGAAACTGCCTTCGGAGTTGGTTGATGTACCGAGCTGAGTGCCTTCTACCAATACCGTAACACCCGGCAACGGTTGATTTTTGTCGTCGAGCAAGCGGCCGCTGATGCTACCCGTTTGGGCCGCGGCGCTCAGGCTGCAACAGATGAATAAGAAAAGCAGAAACCAAAGTTTCGGCAGGTAAGTGTGCTTCATGGGGAACATGAAATTGGTTGAAGGGTGAGACGCGTCGGGGAAATAGGGAGTGGGGATGGGGGCGTGAAAAACGTTACCGGGAACGATTGCGAAAGCAGCTGTGCGGGTTTTTAAGTTAGCCTTTCTGCGTGCTAATTGCTAAATAAACTCCGCAAGATAAAGTTTTGCCGCCAGCAAAGTCAACTATCAGCCAACTTCGCGGTGCAGGCGGCCGCAAACAGCACTTGGGGAGGGGTTACAATTCCGTGGTAAATCAAGCCCCTGGGTGTTGTGCACTTGCCTGGGGATGGTTATATAGCCCAGGCCGGAGCCTGAAAGAATCCTTGGGGAAAGCCGACCCCTAAGAAATAACCCTGGACCGCTTCATTATTCGTTTTCACAGCCTCCTCCGGCCATCGTTGATTTGCCTTTTCCCGTTTCCACATGCGACTATCAACTCTTCTGCTACCTCTGTTACTGCTGCTCAGCGGCAGTATTTCCGCTCAAACCACGTTGCGCATCACCAGCGTACCAGCTAATACGCCGGCTAATGCCACGTTGTATGTGGCGGGCAATTTCAACAACTGGAACCCGGGTAGTGCGGCGCATGCCTTTGTGAAGCAGCCGAACGGCAGCTACGAGCTGACGTTAGCTCCCACGGTTACGGGAACCTTGGAATTCAAGTTTACCCGTGGCGCCTGGGCCTCGGTGGAAGCCGATGCCCAGTACGCCGACATTCCCAACCGGCGCTACACGGTAGGCAGCACCCCGGTTACTGTTGACTTTCAGGTGGCAAACTGGAAAGACCTCGGCGGTGCTGGCCCCTGCCAGTCCACGGCGCTACAGCCGAATGTGCAGGTTATCAGCACATCGTTTCAGATACCCCAATTGGGGCGCACCCGCCGGGTGTGGGTGTATTTGCCCAACGACTACGCCACCAGCACCCGGCGCTACCCGGTGGTGTACCTGCACGACGGCCAAAATGTGTTCGACAACTGCACTAGCTTTTCGGGCGAGTGGGGCGTCGATGAAACGATGAGCCAGCTTCAGCAGCAGGGCATTGACCCCGCTGGCTGCATTGCCGTGGCCGTGGATAACGGCGGGGGCCAGCGACTTAACGAATACTCGCCCTGGAACAACCCGCAGTACGGCGGCGGGCAAGGCGACCAGTACGTTGATTTTCTGGTGCAAACCCTCAAGCCCTACATCGATACCAATTACCGCACCCTGCCCGACCGCCTGAATACGGGTATTGCCGGCTCCAGTATGGGCGGGCTCATCTCGTTGTACGCCGCCGTAAAGTACCCCGCCGTGTACGGCCGGGTAGGGGTTTTTTCGCCCGCTTTCTGGTTTGCGGAAGCTCAGCTGAAGAATTACTTACGCCAGCACCCGGCCACGGCAGGGCAGCCCACCCGCTTTTACTTCGTGTGCGGAGCGCAGGAAAGCCAAACCATGGTACCACTCATGCAGGCCGTGCGCGACTCATTGCAGCGCGGCGGGCATGCCACCGCCGATCTGAATTACCAGGTGCGCGCCGATGGCCAGCACGCCGAATGGTTTTGGCGCAGGGAGTTTCCGGCGGCATACCAGTGGCTGTACCGGCCAGCTGTTCCCACCGCGGCCCGCACAGCGGGCACATTTGTGCGCTTCAGTGTTTTTCCTAATCCGGCAGCGGAAACGGTGCTGGTACAGCTTCCGGCAGGTTGGCGGGAAGCAAAGCTAGAGGTAGTCGACACCACGGGGCGTGTGGTGATGCGGCAGACGCTTCGCCAATCCGAAACCCCAGTGAACGTAGCCGCTCTGCTTCGCGGTACCTATACATTGCGGTTGCGCAATAGCAAAAAGAGCGCCGCCGAAACGCTGGTGAAAGAATAATCAAGCGAAATATTGACAGATTGACAACAAAACCTTCTCAAAGGAGTCTAGTACTAACTGAATGCTGCATATAGGCATGTTATATTGAAAATATTGCAATAATTGCCTTGAATGTGTATTGATATTGCAGTCAGTGCTTGCATTTATTGCAATACGTTGTACTTTTGCACCGTCAACCACTCACTCACCATGATTCGCCGTACCGCTCATCTTCAGCTTTGGTGGTGGCCCTGCCCAATTCCCGGCCAGGACTCATAGCCTATGTCTGTTGGTAAGTGGTAACCGTTGATGTTGCCTGTAACCAGACAAATGCAAGCAGCCCGGCCTACCAGCCGGGCTGCTTGCATTTCCGGCCTTTCCCACACCGCTCGTTACTCCTGTATATGTCCGTCGCGCCCATTCAGCTTAGAACCCGCCACCTGCGCTTGCCCGCCGATACCGTGACTCCCGTGGGGCTCTACCTGCGGCTGCGCGACCAGTACCCCGGCTGCCTGCTGCTGGAAAGCTCCGATTACCACACCCAGCAGAATGCCTTTTCGTACATCGCCTGCCACGAGTTGGCGCGATTTGAACTGCGCGGAGCCGAGCTACTGGAACGCCTGCCCGATGGCTCGGAGCAGCACACCACGCTGGAAGACCCGCGCCACGAGGCGCTGGACCGCCTCCGGCAATTCGCCGGTCGGTTTAAAGCGCCCAAAGCCGAGCAACCCTTCATTACCGGTGGCTTGTTTGGGTTTATGGGCTACGGAGCCGCGCAGTTTTGCGAGGACGTGAAATTCAATAACACCAAGCCCAGTGCCGGCCCGCTGCCCGATGCCCGCTATGGCCTGTACCGCTACGTGCTGGCCTTGAACCACTTCCGGCAGGAGCTGCACATTTTCGAGCACACGCCGGCCGATGCCGCTCCCGACGAAGCTGCTCTGCAACGCCTGCTGAGCGTGGTGCGCAGCCCGGTGCGGCCCACGTTTGGGTTTTCGTTGGAAGGGGAGGAAACTACCAACCAGACCGACGACCAATTCCGCACCATGCTCACGGCCGGCCGCCAGCACTGCCTGCGCGGCGACGTGTTTCAGATTGTGCTTTCCCGCCGCTTTCAGCAACGTTTCCGCGGCGACGAGTTTCAGGTATACCGCGCCCTGCGGGCCATTAACCCCTCGCCGTACCTGTTCTATTTCGACTACGGCCATTACCGCTTGCTGGGCTCCTCGCCCGAGCCGCAGCTGCTGGTGAACGGCCGCGAAGCCAGCATTTTTCCCATTGCCGGCACGTTCCGCCGCACCGGCCACGACGCCGAGGATGCCGCCCTGGCCCAAAAGTTGGTGGAAGACCCCAAGGAAAACGCCGAGCACGTGATGCTGGTGGACCTGGCCCGCAACGACCTGGCCCGTCACGGCCGCACCGTGGAAGTACGGCGCTTCCGGGAAATTCAGTACTACTCGCACGTTATTCACTTGGTAAGCCACGTGGCCGCTACCCTGGCCGAGGGTACCGACCCGCTGCAAGTGGCAGCCGATACCTTTCCGGCCGGTACGCTTTCGGGCGCGCCCAAGGTGCGGGCCATGCAGCTCATCGACCAACTGGAGCCCACCGCCCGCGGCATGTACGGCGGTTGCATTGGCCACCTCGGTTTCGACGGCGACTTCAACCACGCCATTTTCATCCGCTCGTTCGTGAGCATCGGCGGCACGCTGTTCTACCAGGCCGGCGCGGGTGTGGTGGCAAAATCAGAGGTCGAATCGGAGTTGAACGAGGTACACCACAAGCTGGCGGCGCTGCGGCAAGCCCTGCAACAGGCATCGGCGGCGCACGAAGATGTGCAGGTCGTTGAGCTAAAGCCCGCCGATGCCACTTCTCAATTAACGACGGCGCAATAGCCTCTGGGCGTTCAACTTCCGCCGCAACATCACCTTCGCAAACGGCCATGTCCATTCTCGTTTTTGATAACTACGACTCGTTTACCTACAACCTCGTGCAGGTGCTGCGCGAGCTGGGCCGCGGCGACGAGCTAACCGTACGCCGCAACGACCAGCTTACCCTTGACGAAGTAGAAGCCTACGACGCGGTGCTACTCTCGCCTGGTCCGGGTATTCCTTCGGAAGCGGGCCTGATGCCCGAACTGATCCGCCGCTACGCGCCCACTAAACGCATTTTGGGGGTGTGCCTGGGCCACCAAGGTATTGCTGAAAGCTTTGGAGCGGAGCTGCTGAACCTGCCAAATGTATTGCACGGTGTAGCCACCGACGCCGTGGTAACGGCCCCCGACGAACGGTTATTCCAAGGCTTGCCGGAACGCTTTCGGGTGGGGCGTTACCACTCCTGGGCGGTGCTGCCTGCCTCCATGCCGGCCTGTTTGGAAACCACCGCTTTCGACGCCGACGGTGAAGTAATGGCGCTACGCCACCGCGAGTATGACGTGCGTGGCGTACAATTCCACCCCGAGTCTATTCTGACCGAGCACGGCCACCGCATCCTGCAAAACTGGCTCGACAACTAATCCGCTCCTGTTGCCACACCTTATCTTATGAAAGCCACCCTCACCGCCTTATTCGACCACCACACGCTGAGCCGCTCCGAGGCCCACGAGGTGATGTTGCGCCTAGGGCAGGGCGAACTAAACCCCGCCGAAACCGCCGCGTTTCTCACCGTGTACCGGCTGCGCCCCATCACGGTGCCCGAGTTGGCCGGATTCCGCGACGCGCTGCTCGAGCTTTGCCGTGACCCGCAACTCAACAGCCACGAGGTGCTTGATATTGTAGGTACAGGCGGCGACGGCAAAAACACGCTCAACATTAGCACGCTGGCTTGTTTTGTGGTGGCTGGTGCCGGATACAAAGTGGCCAAGCACGGTAACATCGGCGTGTCGTCGGCGGTGGGCTCCTCGAACATCTTGGCCTACTTTGGCTACGATTTTGAGGCGAGTACCGACCAGTTGCAGCGCCAGCTCGACGCGGCCAACATTTGTTTTCTGCACGCGCCGGCTTTCCACCCGGCCATGCGCCACGCCGGTCCGGTGCGGCGGGAACTGGGGCTGCGTACCTTCTTTAACATGTTGGGGCCGCTGGTGAACCCCGCCCGCCCGGCCGCTCAATTGCTGGGCGTGTACAGCCTGGAACTGTTGCGCCTCTATCAATACCTGTTGCAGGAAAGCGGCACGCGCTACGCCGTGGTGCACGCCCTCGATGGCTACGACGAACTTTCCCTCACCGGCGAGGCCAAAATTGCTACTTCCGAAGACGGCGAAACGTTGCTTAGCGCCGCTGCCATGGGCCTGCCCACTTGTTGCCCCGAGGATTTGGCCGGCGGCCAAACCGTAGAGGAATCGGCCCGGCTGTTTCGCCAGGTGCTCGATGGCAAAGGAACCCGCGCTCAGGTAGACGTGGTAGCGGCCAATGCCGCCCTCGGCATCCGCTGCCTCAACCCCAAGCTTACCCTGCCCGACGCCCTCGACGCGGCCTATGCGTCCCTCGATTCGGGTCGCGCCCGTCGCGCATTCACCACACTGCTGAACGCGCAGTAACCCAATCAGCCGCTTGCTGGCGCCGCCAGCGTATTCTCACACCGCTTTCTTCTGACGCATGTCACCTACCATCATAGCTCCCCCCGACGTACTCGCCCGCATTGTGGCGCACAAGCAGCAGGAAGTGGCCGAACGCCGCGACCTGGTGCCTACCAAATTGCTGGAACGCAGTGCGTTTCTAACGTCGCCCACGCTGTCGTTGCTCAACTACCTGCGGCGGCCCGAGCTCAGCGGCATCATTGCCGAGTTCAAGCGCCGTTCGCCTTCCAAGGGCTGGATTAACGAGTTTGCTCCGGTAGAGCGCACCACGCTCGGCTACATGCAGGCCGGGGCTTCGGCCTTGTCTATTCTCACGGATACCGAGTTTTTCGGCGGTAAAAACGAAGACCTGACCACGGCTCGGCGCTTTAATCTGTGCCCGATTCTGCGCAAGGATTTCGTGGTGGATGAGTACCAGCTGCTGGAAGCTCGTAGCATTGGTGCCGACGCCGTGCTGCTGATTGCCTCGGTGTTGGAGCCGCAGCAAGTGCGCCGTTTGGGCCTGCAAGCCAAGGAAATGGGCCTGGAAGTGCTGCTGGAAGTACACGACCGCGTGGAGCTGGAGCGTACCCTCGACGCGGCCCTCGACGCCGTGGACCTGGTGGGCGTGAACAACCGCGACCTGCGCGACTTTTCCGTGAGCCTCGACCGCAGCCTGGAGCTGGTGGAGCTATTGCCCGCGCACCTGGGCCGCGTGGCCGAAAGTGGCTTGCGCACCGCGCAGGATGTGCAGCTGCTGCGCCGCGCCGGCTTCGATGGGTTCCTGATCGGTGAAACGTTCATGCGCAACAGCCGCCCCGAAAAAGCCTGCGCCACGCTGGTGCAGCAGCTGCGCGAACTGGAAGCCGCCCGTTAATTCCTCATCCATGTCAACCGCTGCCCGCACTCAAGTGAACCCGCTCCCGACGCCTGCCCAGGACCGCCGGTTGGTGAAGGTGTGCGGTATGAAGTACCCCGAAAACATAGCCCAGGTGGTGGCACTTGGCCCCGATATGCTGGGCTTCATTTTCGCGCCCAAGTCGCCGCGCTACGCCGCCGATACCTTGGATGCGGCCCAGATGCGCGGGCTGAAGGTGCCGAAAGTGGGCGTGTTTGTAAACGAAAAGCCAGCTGTCATCCGCCGTCACGCCCTGCACTTTGGCCTCGATGCGGTGCAGCTGCACGGGCAGGAATCGGCGGCGGTGTGCGCCGAGTTGGCTGAAGCCGATTTGTCCGTTATCAAGGCATTTGGGATAGGGCAGGCCTTCGACCCGCGCCACCTGGATGCCTATGCACCGCACTGCTCGTTTTTCGTCTTCGATACGGCGGGGCCTGCGGCTGGCGGCAACGGTTTCGCCTTCAACTGGAGCCTACTGCAAGCCTACGACCTGCCGGTGCCTTATCTGCTGGCCGGCGGCCTTGGTACCGATAACGTGACGCAGCTAAAGGAACTGCAGCTACCGAGCCTGGCCGGCTTCGATTTCAACAGCAAACTCGAGCAAGCTCCCGGCCTAAAAGCCTCAGCCCTTGTCAAACAGGTGCTAACCGAACTCCACGGATAACCTCCCTCGCTCAGCGCTTAATCGAGACCCAGCGAGAAACAACGTGAAACCCACCATGAGCCAATACCAACCTACCGCCCGCGGTTACTACGGACAATTCGGCGGCGCTTTCATCCCCGAAATGCTTTATCCGAACGTGGAGGAGTTGCGCGAGCAATACCTCGACATTCTGGCCGATCCTAAATTTCAAGAGGAATACCAGCAGCTCTTGCGCGATTACGTGGGCCGGCCCACGCCGCTGTTTGAGGCCAAACGGTTGTCGGAGCGGTACGGCGCTACCATTTACCTAAAGCGCGAGGACCTTTGCCACACCGGTGCCCACAAAGTGAACAACACCGTGGGGCAGATTCTGCTGGCCGAGCGACTGGGCAAGAAGCGCATCATTGCCGAAACCGGCGCCGGTCAGCACGGCGTGGCCACGGCCACCGTGTGCGCCCTGCGCGGGCTGGAATGCATCGTGTACATGGGCGCCGTAGACATGGAGCGGCAAAAGCCCAACGTGGCCCGCATGCGCATGTTGGGCGCCGAGGTGCGACCCGCCGTGAGCGGCAGCCAAACCCTGAAAGACGCCACCAACGAAGCCATTCGGGACTGGATTAGCAACCCTACTGATACGCATTACATCATTGGCTCAGTAGTGGGTCCGCACCCATACCCCGATCTGGTGGCACGGTTGCAGTCGGTTATCAGCGAGGAAATCCGCAAGCAGCTGCTGGATAAAACCGGCTCGGAGCTGCCCGATTACGTGGTGGCCTGCGTGGGTGGCGGCTCGAATGCGGCCGGGGCGTTCTATCATTTCCTCGACGAGCCCAGCGTGCAGCTGGTAGCCGTGGAAGCGGCCGGCAAAGGCGTGGATACCGGCTTTTCGGCTGCTACCTCGGTGCTGGGCCGACCGGGCATCATTCACGGCAGCCGTACGCTGCTCATGCAGGACGAGCACGGCCAGATTACCGAGCCGCACTCCATTTCAGCCGGCCTCGACTACCCCGGTATCGGGCCCCTGCACGCCTTTCTGGCCGATTCCAAACGCGCGCAGTTCATCGGCATTACCGACAACGAAGCCCTGCAGGCCGTGTTGCTCTGCAGCCGCCTCGAAGGCATCATTCCGGCCCTGGAAACCGCGCACGCCATTTCGGCCCTCGACCAGCTGCCACTGAAATCGACTGATGTAGTGGTGCTGAACCTTTCGGGGCGGGGCGACAAAGACCTCGAAACGTACCTGCGCGAGCTGAACCTGGCCTAGATTCTACAGACGTCGTCTAAAGCAGCAACCGAAGCACAGCGTACTTACTTCCGCGACACCCCTTCCCATGCAAAATCGTTTCGCCGACCTGTTTGCCCGCAAGCCCTCCGGCGTACTGAACCTGTACATTACAGCTGGCTACCCGGGCCTGCACGATACCATTCCGCTGCTGAAAACGTTGGCCGACTGCGGTGCCGACGTGCTCGAAATCGGGGTGCCGTTTTCTGATCCACTTGCCGACGGACCCGTGATTCAGCAAACCAGTACTGCTGCTCTGCGCAACGGCATGAGCCTGCGCCGCCTGCTCGATGAGCTGCAGGGCGTGCGCGAAGTACTGCCCGATACGCCGCTGTTGCTCATGGGCTACCTGAACCCGGTGCTGCAGTATGGCATGGAAGAGTTCTGCCAAAAATGCGCCTCGGCAGGAATCGACGGCGTAATCCTGCCCGATCTACCCGCCGAGGAATACGCTGAGTTCTATCAGGAGACCTTCCGTCGCTATAACCTGCGTCCGGTATTTCTCATTACGCCGCAAACCTCAGAGGCCCGCATCCGCCGCCTCGACGAACTGACTGATGCATTCCTGTACCTGGTATCGGGCCCGGGCCTGACGGGCGGCAACCAAACCGCCGACCACAGCGGTCAGGAAGCCTACCTGCGCCGCGTGGCCGCCATGAACCTGCGCAACCCCCGCCTTGTGGGCTTCGGTATTGCCGATAAAGCTTCTTTCGACGGGGCCTGCCAACACGCCCATGGCGCCATCATCGGCTCGGCGTTGTTGCGCGCCCTCGACGGCGCCACCGATCCGCACCACGCGGCCCGCACGTTTGTGCAGCAAATCATGGGGGCGTCGTTGCCCGTTGCGCAGCCTTAGCCGCTGTGCCATCTTTTTCTTTTGCCGCCTGCTTTTCCGCTTTCCATGATCATTCATCCCCAGCCCAACCTGTCGCCCGACGCCCAAGCCGCTCTTATCGACCAGCTGCGGCAGCTGCGTTTTAAAGTAACGCCCGTACGCACCCAGCACGCCGATTACCTCGTAGCCCTCGGCCCAAAAGACGTAGACCTGCGCCGCATTGCGGCCCTGCCCGGCGTACGCGACGTGCATCGCGTGTCCGACGACTACAAGCTGGTGAGCCGCAAGTGGCGCGTGCGCCCCACGGTGCTGGATTTGGGCGACGGAATTCACCTCGGCGAGGGTAGCCTGAGCATAGTGGCCGGCCCGTGCAGCATCGAAAACGTGGACCAGATGGAGGCCGTGATGCAGCACTTGGTGCAAAACGGGGTGCGCATGATGCGCGGCGGCGTGTTCAAGCCCCGCTCCTCGCCGTACTCGTTCCGGGGCCTGGGGCTGGAGGGCCTGCGCGACTTTTACCGCCTGGCCCGGCAGCACGGCCTGCGCATAGTAACGGAAGTTATGCAAGTGTCGCAGGTGGAGGAGATGTACGATTTCGTGGACGTGTTCCAGGTGGGTGCCCGCAACACCCAAAATTTCAACCTGCTCGATGCTCTGGGCGGCGTCGACAAGCCGGTGCTGCTGAAGCGCGGCGTATCGGGCACCATCGAGGAACTGCTGCACTCGGCCGAGTACATTTTCTCAGGCGGTAACGAGGACATTATTCTCTGCGAGCGGGGCATCCGTACTTTTGAAACGGCTTCGCGCAATACTTTGGATTTGAACGCCGTACCTATTCTCAAAGAGAAAACCCACCTGCCGGTGTTCGTCGACCCCTCGCACGGCATTGGCCTGCGCGAGCATGTGGCACCACTCGCCCTGGCCGGCATCATGGCCGGCGCCGACGGCATTTTGTACGAAACGGCTCCGGTGCCGGAGCGGGCCGCTTCCGACGGGCAGCAGACGCTGAACTTCCACGAATCGGCGCGGCTGGTGGAGGCCATGCGCCGCACCTACGCGCTGCGGCAGGAACTGGTAGAGCAGGAATTGGTATAGCACCGAAATAAGGTGAACATTGCAGCAGGGGCTGGGTTGGAGTGAGAACGGCTCCGCCCAGCCTTTTGCGTGTCTATGTTATTTCAGTTCAGCCAATACAGCTCTTTGTTGTTGCCCTTCTTCGTGCAGGGCATTGTGTTTGGCGTGCTGTTGCTGGTGCGGAGCTGGCGCCTGGCCGTGCCCGCCGACCGGTGGCTGGCGCTGCTCGTCCTGCTGTACACGGCCAACATTGCGCAGTGGATGCTGGGCTTTGCCGGCTGGTACGACGCCCACAACGGCTACTCTACCTTCATGTTTTACTTCCCGTTTTCCTTTCATTTGGGAGCGGGGCCCTTGTTTTACCTGTACTTCCGCAGCCTCACCAATCCGGAGTTTCGGCTACGGGGCCGTCAGTACTGGCACTTCGCGCCCATGGCGGCTTATGTCGGCTGGTACGCATTCTGCTTCGGGGTTGATGTTTTGCTGCGCCACCAGTGGCTTGGCCAGCCCTTGCCCGAGCACTTCGGCACCAAAGGCACGCTAATCAACTTTGGCTTGGTGCACGATGTAGCCGGGGCGCTGAATTACGCATCGTTGGCAGCGTACAGTTACCTGACGTTGCGCGAGTACCGCCAGTACACGCGTTACCTGAACGACAACTTTTCCGACACCGAGCGGCGGCGCTTCCGCTGGCTGCGGCACGTGCTGGTGGCCGTCCTCATCGGCACAGCGGTGTCGTTTGTGTTCAACCTGATCGACGTGGGCGCGGGGCTCTCGTACGTGCAGTTTTGGTACGGCTACCTGTTCACCGGCCTCATCATTTACTACCTCAGCGTGGCCGGCTGGCAAGCCCAGCACCAGTGGCGCACGCCCTTGCAATTCGAGCCCGAAGCCGGGGCCGCACTAGCCGTTGCTACCCAAAATACCGAAGCAGCGCCGGCCCCAGCCGATGCAACCCAACTGGCCCCGGAGCAGCTGCGCTGGGTAGAGCAGTTGGAACGCCTCATGCGTGCCGAACGTCCGTATCTGGAGCCCGATCTGTCCTTGGCCCAATTAGCAGGGCGCCTGAACACCAACACCACTACGCTCTCAAAAGTCATTAATGCCGGTTTTGGGCAGAACTTCAACGATTTCGTGAACGGGTACCGGGTAAACGAAGCCGAGCGTCTCCTGGCTGACTCGCGCTTTCAGCATTACTCCTTGGTAGCCATTGCTTTGGAATCGGGCTTTAACTCGAAATCTACCTTCAACCGGGTGTTCAAGAAACTGAAAAACGAGACGCCTAGTGAAGCCGCTACCCGGCTCAAATCACAAAGTGAGGCGTCCCAAATCATAAGCTAAAGCGCTTTTCAAGAAGCCCCCAGGCACTTTTGGACCATCAATCAACCCATCATTGTCTGGTCATGAAAAAGCTCCTGTTTGCCGCCACTCCGTTAACCAACCGCGCCGCCGATGCGGTGTGGTTGCTGTTCCGTTTGCACATCGGTCTGTCCATTGCCGATGGCGCCGGGTGGGCCAAGCTCACCAACCTCGCCGCCGTGGCCAACGCCCAGGTGCCCGGCCCGCCCGACTGGTTTGTGCAACAAGTGGCCGGCCTCGGGTTTACGTTTCCTTCGCCGTACTTCTGGGCGGGTGCGGCTGTGTGGGGCGAGTTTGTGGGTGGCTTGCTGATTGCGCTGGGGCTGTTCACGCGCTGGAGCGGGCTGCAGCTGGCATTCCAGTTCTTCGTGGTGGCCTTTCTGTGGTACGAAAACCCGTCGCCCATCACGGGCATGTACTTTCAGCAGTTGCTATTCTGGGGCTTCGCGCTGGTAACGGTGCTAGGCGGCGGCCGCTACTCACTTGATTACTGGTTGACGCGCCGGGCGGTCAATGCCGCGAATACTGCGAGCAAAGAGTTGAGAATTGCCTCCGACAAACGGCCCGCGGTTGTTGCGGCGGCACTTGGGCTTCTGACGCTCGTATCTACGCTTTGCTTTGCCGGCGACAACCTAAAATCCAACCTGCTGATCGAGCCGCGCAAGCAATTCGTGTTGGGTGGTGAGCAGCGCGGCGCGTTTAAAGTATCGGCGCACAACATTGGGAAAGTGCCGGTGGAAATCAAGGAGCGGCCCCGGGGCGGGGGCATCTTCGGCAAGGCCACGCTGGCGCCCGGGCAACGCGCAACGCTGCGCTTTATGGCCGGTTCGGCGGCGCTGTTGCTGAACCCTTCCGATGAACGAGCCAACCTGCTACTTACCGTCAGCGGCGACACGCAACTCAGCATGGGTTACGAGCAGGAGGGCAAGCGTTAAAGCTAACTTCAGGGCTTGGGTGTAGGACGGGACAAGGCTTTTGAGCGTAGACACTTTCGGGTGCTACCTGTAGTAAGTAAAAAACCACTTGGGAGCGTATCCACTCATCCGGAGTTATGGCCGGTCTGTAGCCGTGGCCCCAGCTAAAACCGACTCGGCATTGCCTTCGTGGAAAGCGCTGAAGCTTGTAACCTCCCCGTCGCGCGTTCGGATGAGGCCCGTGAAGTTGGGGAAAGGCAATTCAAGTCTGTCCAGTTCGGGAAGAGCCGTTGTGTCGTATAGCACCTGGGCCGAAGCGGGCAACAAGGAGAGGCGTTGCAGCTCACGTTGCGACGTGACCAGCGTGACTTTTTTCCCCACCAGTTGCTGTACAATAGCCCGAATCAGGGTGCGGTTACAGCTGGCGCATCCTTTGGCGGGCAGAATAATGTATGTGTGGGGCTCACCGGGAATGGATTGGTTGAAGTTTCGTTTTAAATAGCTGTTGAAGTGGCCTCCTGCCGCCACGCGGGCCGCAGGACCTTGTTCTACGGGTGAAGATGGGGAGGGGGAGCAGGCCGTGGCCACCAGCCAAGCTCCTGCGGCGAAAACCCAGCTGCCTCGTATCATCGTTTGGGTAGCGGTAATTGGTATAACTCAAATTCCCAATCTGATTTTAAATCGTGCTTCTTTTTTATCAACAGCCCTTGCGGGGTAGGTAGCACTACGTTCTTGTCCAGCCGAATGGGAAACGAAACCTCACCCAATGTACGCAAGTCGTTATCGAACACTACAAGCGTCCACGCCGCCGGGGGCGTAACAACACGGAGTCCGTCCTGAAAAGTAACTCGGGATGGATGTTGCAGGATGCGATAGTTCACATGGTGGTAAGGATCGGCAATCAGATCGACAAAGCGGAATTGATTGTACGTGTACCAGATTGAATATTTGTCGTCGGAGAGGCTGTCGGCCGGGTAAGGGCGCGGAGCCACAAAGGCGGCAGCAGATACCTGCTTTTTTTGGTACGTCCCGTCCGGGCGGTAGGCCCACACGTCTTCGCTATACGGGTAAGTAAACAGGAAATGGCCGGCGCTTGAAATAGCCGTTTGGCCATAGAAAGTGTACTGCGTGTTGGCGGAATTAATGGTTGCTGGAATGCGGCCTAAGTTATTTACGGCCCGGTTGGTACGCGTATCCAGCAGTATCCCAAAAGGGGCGGCGTAATACTTTTTTCGGGCTGTTTCGTTGGTGAATACGTCGCCTCCGTTGATGCTTTGCTGCATCAATACGTAGCGCCCTTGCGCATGCAGGCCACTCAGGCCGGTGTGCCAGAAATAGTTGGTAGCCCCGGATGCAAGCGGGGCCGAGCGCGGCCATTGTCCGCGCCGGGCACCGGCCGAATCGCATAAGACCAACAAGTCACCGTCACGGTTAAGAAAGTAAAGAGAATCGAGAGAGATTGGAACAAACGACTCGGGGAAGCCGCCCGGGAAAATTCCATGGGTACTGCGCCTTCGGGTGCTTGCTACCGGGCCGCCCAGGGTGTGCGTCAATAATTCCTGGCGGTGCTCGTCGTAGAAATACAAATGGCCCTGGTTGCGCGCATACAAATACCGCAAGGGCAAGCGCGAAAATAGGCCTACGCCCCGCGTTTGCGGAACAATAAAGGTGCGGACGAAACGGGGTTTCCCCGGCGTGGCCGGTTTTTTTTGGCAGCAGCTGAGCCCAGCCAGCAATAACAAGACGAGTACTCGTTTACTCATGTTAAAATAATTGGCCCGCCTCCGGCCTTTGTGTGGCCGGAGGCGGGCCATTCAACTATTCTTCGCCTTTAAAGAGGGGGAAAGCCATTTCGGGGTCTTCTAAGTTAACGGTCCCCCGTCCGGCAAAATAATAAACCGCTCCATTGTTTGAGTTTTGGCGGTATAGCGTATACTCCCCGGATTGCAGCTTTGCCAGATCTTCTGCATGAACGTCGTCCAGCAAGTACGGCATTGTTTCATGCCACCTATCCGTTCTGAAATACTCCCCGACGGCAGCCGGGCCTTCGGAAATTACATTGTCTAAATCAGCTACCGCACGCGTCCATGTTATTGGACGAATGATGACGTCGGGAAAGCAATTACGAGCGGGTGCAGTGCAATGGACACCGAAGATGGTTCCAGTTTCATCTACTACATAATAAGTCTTGCGCATTCCCCCTTTCACTTCCTGTTGAACTGTTGGCGCTTTTGGGGTGAGGTCCTCGCTGCCTGTTAGGCCACAACCGGAGCTTGCCGCTGCAACTGCTATTGCAATGAATAGCCAGAATTTGTTTTTGTTGTTCATGATTTAAGATTTTAATGCTGATAATAAGGAGTAGCTAAAGAAATGTGATTCGCGACCGAAAAAGGAAGCGTGCTTAACTTTTCCGAAGAAAATAATTGCGGGGGTTGCTCTACGGTGAGAAGTTCGGGCTAAGGTGAGGAGAGATTAGGTATTTTACGAAGTTGATGCGTCTCTATCTCACAAAATCATATAGGAAGCCTGATGAGCGTTCGATAGGTACTTGGGACTTTCCCCGCAGCTTCACGGTGGCATGTTATTGCTTGAAGATGAAGTTTATAGCCGGTGCAGATTTGCATTGCTCCCAATCGTTCTTATATTTGGTCCCATCATGCTCAACCAATCCATTAACTGCAACTTTACACTGTGCGTCCGCCCCATGTATGGGACTGGAGCCGTGCCGTTGCATGTCGGAACCTGAAGCTTGATACAGCTACACTACCTGACCTGAAAACAACCCAGCCCGGCTCCGCACAACGGAGGCCGGGCTTTTTTTTGACCGATTGCCTTATGGAAGCTCACCACCTTACTGCCGAAGACCACCTCGTGTGGAAAGTGCTGTTCGACCGACAGACGGCGCTGTTGCACCGTCGCGCCGCCGCGCCCTTCGTCACGGGGCTGCAGCGCTTGGGTCTCACGCGCGATGCTGCTCCCGACCTAAAGGCACTAAGTCAGCATTTGCGCAACCTCACCGGCTGGGACATTGTGCCCGCGCCCGGCCGCGTAGACGACCGCACTTTTCTGGCCTTGCTGGGCGAGCGGAAAATGCCCGTAACCCGCTGGATGCGCTCCATGCAGCACTTCGACTACATTTCCGGCCCCGACCTCTTCCACGATGCCTTCGGCCACCTGCCTTTGCTTACCGACACGCACTGGGCCGCTTGGATGGAGCACTTCGGCCACATGGCGCGCCATCACCTCGCCGATGCCCAGGCCGTAGAGCAGTTGGTGCGGCTGTTCTGGCACACCGCCGAGTTTGGGCTGGTGCGCGAGGGCGACGACTTGCGCGTGTACGGCGCGGGGTTGTTGTCGTCGGCTGCGGAGCTGCACCACTGCCTCGGCGAGGGCACCATTCGCCACGAATTCGACGTGGAAAAGGCGCTGGAGGCCACCGTGGTCCGCGACGGGTTTCAAGAGGGATATTTTGTATTGCCAAACTGGGAACAGCTTTCCGATGCCACCGCTGAATTAGCCGTGCGGCTGGCCACGGTGCCATGGCCGGCGCTTGCACAGTAGCCTTGGTGCATTTCCCTGACAAAAAGCCCGCTGCCAGAAAGTACTGGCAGCGGGCTTTTTGTCAGGGAAATAAGAGGAAAGGTTTAGTACGCCCAGCCCAAACGACGGTACACGAAGTGCAGGAGCCAGAGCGGCCCGATCAGCAGAAACTGAATGTCTTTAAGGAAGGACGGCTTCTTGCCTTCCACTTTGTGGCCCCAGAACTGCCCCGCCCAAGCGGCTACAAACACAATGAGACAAAGGGCCCAGAGCGGTAATGCGTTCTGTTGCTCAATGCCACGCAGCAGCAGCGCAATACCAGTGCTAACCAGCACCATCCCAATAGCCAGCGGGACCGACAGCCGAAGGTAGTATACCACCGCCAGCAGCATGACCAGCGTAGCCCAGTTTAACCATGGGCTTAGGCGCGCTATAGCGTAGGGCACTGGAATACACCACAGCAACCCCAGCAGGGAAAACATAATAAGGGGCACGCACACCCAATGCACCAGCTTGTTAGTGGGGTTTTGGTGGCTTTCACCGTATTCAGCAAGCAGCGACGATAAGGCAGCGGTTGGCATGGCAAAAGGGGAAAGTAAGGCAAGGAGCGCAGCAGGATAAGTACCGCTCGCAAGTCTGTGCAGATAGGTGACCTGGCGGGTCACTGCGGGAAATAAGGTACAAAAGATGGGATAAAAAAAGCGCCAGCATTTGCCGGCGCTTTCATTCACTAACGACCAGAAAACCGGCCGGGTTGGTGTTACGCTTTGGTCTTTAATTTGAAGTTTTTGCGCAGGTAAGCCAGCGTCAGGGCGTGTGCGTCGGCGGCAAACTGCTGGTTGTACTTCGGGTTCGAGGGGTTAGCAAACGCGTGGTCGGCGTCGTAGCTTTTCACGGTCAGGTTCTTTTTGGCGGCGGCCATGTCTTTCTGAAACTGGGCAACTACCACTGGGCTAATCCACTTCTCCTGGCTGGCGAAAATGCCCAGTACGTCGGAGTTCAGGGTTTTGAGCTTGTTCACGTCTTTCTCGGGCATGCCGTAATACATAACTGCACCTACCGTTTGCTTGCCGCCGAGCAGCGCCGCCTGCAACGACCAGCCGCCGCCAAAGCACCAGCCCACCGAGGCAAATTGCGCTTTTGGGCCCGCGTAGCTCATAACGCCTTTCAGAATGCTCTCGGCCCGGTCGGTTTTTACGCCTTGCATAAGTTTGCCGGCTTCGTCGGCGGTGCTGGCTACCTGGCCGTCGTAGAGGTCCACGGCAATAACGTTCACGCCGGGCAATTCGCTGGCAAACGTGGCGGCTTCCTTCTTAATGTAGTCGTTCAGGCCCCACCACTCGTGAATAACCAACAAGTACTTGGTAGAAGGCGTAGCACTTTTAATCTCGAAGCCGCGGCCGGTTTTGCCGTCAGGGGTTTTGAATTCGATGGCGCTGCCTTCGCCCTGAAAGGTGTAGGGCAGCGGCGCATCGTGGCCACCGGAGAATTCCTCGTTGGAAGCCAGCATGGCAAATGCTTCGGTTGCAGCCGGCCGGGCACAGCACGACAGACTGGCTTTTTGGGCAAAGGTGGCGCTGCTGGTTATTAACGCTGCCAGAAGCAGGAACAGGTGTTTCATGAAACTGAAAAATGAAGAGTGACGGCAAGGAAGCCACAACGCCGCTTAAATGTTTTGAAAGGCCTTTTGCCTCAGGCGGCGGCCACCGGCGCTTGCACACCGGTACGCACATGGGCCTTGAGTTCGGTAAGTAGTGCGTACAGGCCTACGTAGGTGCGGTTTAAGTAAATAAAATGCTCAGAGCCACGAGGCTCACGCTGCCGCCGCAGCTCCGGTTCCTGCATGAGCTCTTCGCCGAGGGCATACAGCTGCTGCAGGTAGGCCGGGTCGCCAAAATCGAACGTGGGCTGCCAGAACGGGCGGCCCACCAAGGCCAGCGAGGCACGAATGGTACGGATGTACAATTCCCGTTGCGCCGGGGCATCGGCGGGCCGGAGCACGCCCAGCTCCGTCAGCAATTGCTCAAACCGCGCCCCATCATCGAGCAAACCGGGCGCCAGCAGGGCCAGGAACAGCTGCTGAAAATCGGCCGGAATTTCCTTTACGCAGCCAAAATCCAGCACGCCCACGGTGCCGCCAGCGGCCGTCTGAAACAGGAAGTTGCCGGGGTGCGGATCGGCATGAACCTGCCGGAGGGTGTGCAGCTGAAAGGTGTAAAAATCCCAAAGGGCTTGGCCCAATTGGTCGCGAACGGCTTGGCTGGGTTCCTGGGCCAGAAACTCCTTGAGGTGCTGGCCAGGCAGCCAATCCATGGTAAGCACACGCGCCGCCGACTGCTCCGGGTAGTAGTGCGGAAACTGCAGATGCGGCAAATGCTGGCAAAGGGCCGCTATTTCCTGGCCCCGGCGCATTTCTAAGGCGTAGTCGGTTTCTTCGAGCAAGCGGGTTTCCACTTCTTCCAGGTAAGGCCGCACTTGGCTTTCGTCGAGGCCGAGCACCCGCAGGGCTACGGGCTTCACCAGCCGAATATCGGACCGAATGCTGTCGGCTACGCCGGGGTACTGCACCTTCACGGCCAGCGGCTGGCCGTTTTTGGTAGCGTAATGTACCTGCCCAATGCTGGCTGCCTGCCGGGCGCTGGGGTCGAAGTCGTCGAACAGCTCGAAGGGTGAACGGCCGAACGCGTCGCGGAATGCTTTGATAACCAACGGCCCCGAAAGGGGAGGCGTTTGATACTGAGCCTGGGCAAACTGCTCGGCATAGGCCGGGGGCAGCAGGTTCTTTTCCATGGCCATCATTTGGGCCACTTTCAGCACCGAGCCTTTCATCTCGCTGAGGGCGCCGTAGAGTTCCGCCGCGTTGGCCGCGTGCAGGTCTTCGGTGGCGCTTTCGGCGCCCACCGAGCGGCGGGCATAGTGCTTTACGTAATTGGCGCCCACTTTAAGGCCGGTTTTAGCGAACCGGGCCGCTCGAGCCACCTTGGTGGTGGGCAACGATACCAAGGGCGTGACGCGGGGCTCGGGCGCGTCGGGGGTGGGGGTAAGCGGGTTTTCGGCCATTAGCGGCGGCTGTGAAACAGGAAGCGGGCGAAGTCAAACGCCGAATCCAGGGTGTTCGGGCCTACCAGATCGAAGCTTAGGCGCACGGCTTTTTCCACGGCCGCGTCGGTGCGTTCGAAGTTCAGGCTGTCGTCTTTGGCAAAGAAGCCGAGCACAAACAAGGCCTGCTGCCAAAACGCGCGCGGGTATTGGTCTTGCACCAGGGGGCGGCTGGCTACCTCCTCGGTGCGGCGGGCGTCTCGCAGCACGTCGGCCACGAAGACCTCAAAATCCTGCCGAAAATCGTCGAGCACGCGCGGGCTGAGACCGGGCATGCGGCTGATGGACCGGTGCAGCGACATGAGCGCGTAGCTGCGGTTGTGCTTGAGAATTTCGAGCAGCGTGTAATAAAAACCCAGCAGCTTTTCGCGGGCGCTGTACTGTTCCCACACCGGCTCGGCGGCGGCGCGCAAGCGGGCGTCGCGGCCGAAGTCAGCCCAAATTTCCCGGTCGATGGCCTCGAACGTGGCGTAAAACTGGTAGAACTCGGCTTCGGGAATGCCCAGCTTCTGGGTGAGCTTAAAAACCGATGCCGGCGGCTGGTTTTTGCGCAACACGTAATCGAGGTAGGCCTGTTTGATGCGTTCTTTTTCCATGGCCCTAGCAGAACAGGTAGGAGCCGGCATTGGTTACCCAGCCGTTAGGATAACGCCTTCCCAAGGGCTTAATGCTAGGCGAGAAGAAGATTAAACTCGGCAATATGGTTTGTATGCATTCAATAATTTATAGTATGTTTGATTGTTCATGGTTCGACTAAAGTTCTTGATGACGCGTACGGTGTTTGCTTTGCGAATTGCTGCTTTTGGGTGGCTCTGGTTATTGACGTTCATAACACACGCCCAGTCGGGCAGCGTAGGCATAAGCGGGAGCGTGCAGGCCAACGACCAAGCCGTGGCTAAAGCCGCAGTAACCGTTGTGCACCTACCCTCGGGGATGCGCCGGGCTACTTCAACCGACGCCGCCGGAAACTTCGTGCTGCCCAATTTGCTCGTGGGCGGACCTTACATCGTGCAGGTCATTCAGCCCGGTTTCCAGACCCAGGTGGTAAACGATTTATTCCTTACGTCGGAGAAGCCGGCTGTTTTTACTTTCGCCCTGGAAAAGGCCGACGCTTCAACTGGGAAAAAGCGCGCCAGCCGCCCGCTCAAAACGGCCGCCGCGGCACCGCCCAAGCCCAGCCAAAGTGGGTCTGGGCTGGCGGCCTACGCGGCCTACCAGCCCGCCCCGGCACCTGCGCCTGCACCGGCGCCCGTTGCGGTAACGCCCACTCCGGCAGCCGCAACCGCAGCACCGGTACCGGCCAAAACAGCCCGGCCCAAATACACCCCTCGTAAAACCAGTGCTGCTTCCAAGGGCATAATGCCGGTGGTGAGCGGCCACTACGATGCCAAAAGCGGCAACTACATTTACCACACCGGCGCCCCGGTTACCTTGAAACTAGCGGGTGGCGGCGTTATTGAGGGGGTAGGGGTTAATTCAACCGAAAGCCAGTTGCACCGTTTTCTCACCGATGCGCAATTCAAAGTTGACACCGTTGACCTAACAGCCGGGTGGATGAATTTTGACCGCGTGTATTTCGAGGCCGGCAAAGCCACGCTCACCAAAGAGTCGGTGGTACAGCTGCGCAACATTGCCAGCCTGCTGCGCGCCTACCCCCAAACCCGCATTAAGCTGGGCGGCTATACCGATAGCACCGGCACGGCCAAGGTAAACCGCTTGCTCAGCGAGGCCCGCGCCCAAACCGCCTGGGCGGCTCTCGTGGAAATGGGCATTAGTCCCAGCCGCATGGAAGCCCGCGGGTACGGCCCGCGCTACACCATTGCCCCGAACGTTACCGAAGAAGGCCGCGCCATGAACCGGCGTCTGAGCGTGAAAGTACTGGCCAAATAGCCGACTTCCTCACCAAAAAAGCCCCGCCAGCTGGCGGGCCTTTTTGGTATTGGTGCTGTAATGGGCTAGGATGGTTGGGCAGCCGCTCGGTACGCTGCCCGAAACGTGTCGATGGCGCGGGTGCGGGCAAATTTGTGGTCAACAACGGGTGCTACGTACGCGTTTGTGCCGTATTCCGGCACCCAGCGGCGCACATACTCCAGGTTGGGGTCGTAGCTCTGCAGCTGGTTTTCGGGGCTGTACACCCGAAACCACGGGGCGGCTACCACGCCCGTACCGGCCACCCATTGCCAGTTACCCACGTTCAGGGCGAGGTCGTAGTCGAGCAGCTTATCGGCAAAATACCGTTCCCCGAGGCGCCAGTCGATGAGCAGGTGCTTGGTCAGAAAACCGGCCACGGCAATGCGGGCGCGGTTGTGTATGAAGCCCGTTTCGTTTAGCTCGCGCATGCCAGCATCCACAAGCGGGTACCCGGTCTGGCCGTCGCACCAACGTTGAAATTCTTCTTCGTTGTTGCGGTACGGAACCTCTCGCAGGCGCGGCTCGAAGCTTTCGTGCGCCGTAAAGGGATAATGCCAGAGCAGCGTCATGAAATAGTCGCGCCACACCAACTCGGCCAGCAGCTTGGGATTTAGCTTCTGGGCCTGCCGCATGAGTTCCCGTACGCTAAGCGTGCCAAAGCGCAGGTGCACCGAGCGGCGCGTGCTGCTGTTCACCATACCCGGGAAATTGCGCGTTTCGTGATAGGTGCGCACCAGACTTTCGGGCGGCAATTCGGCTACCGGAACCTGCTGCTCAAACCGCTCGAAGCCCATGTCTTCCAGCGTTGGCCGAGCAGGTACATCTGGCAGCTGCGCTAAATGTTCTTGCGTGAACAACTCCGACGAAGGGAAAGGATGCAACATGTCCGGCAACAAGGCCGCCAACCAAGCGTCGCGGTAAGGCCCGAAGCTCTTGTGCGGCTTACCCGATTTTGCCAGTACCTCGTTTTTGGCGAAGATGACCTGGTCTTTCACCGCCGTAAACGGTATTGTGTGCTCAGCCAGCAGCTGGGCTACTTCGGTGTCGCGCTGGGTAGCGTAGGGTTCGTAGTCTTCGTTAGTGAAAACGGCTCCTATTTCATACTTCGCCAATAACTGCCTGAAAATGGATACCGGCTTGCCATAATGAGCCAGAAATACGCCACCGGTTTGTTCCGTTTGTACTGCCAGCTGCTCTACGTGGTCGTAAATGAACGTGAGGCGTGCATCGTGGGGACGCGGCACATAATCCAGGATATCCGAATCGTAAATGAACAGCGGGGCTACAGGCAGGCCGCTTTGCAGGGCCGCTGCCAGGCCAGCGTTGTCGTGCTGGCGTAAGTCGCGGCGGTGCCAGAATAGGGCTATTTTCATGGAATGCACTTGTGCTTAACTACTTGGTACAGAAGAAGCGAAGAAGATGGTGACTTCTGTGCTAAGCGTCGATTCTTACTTCAGCGTGGAGTAGCCACCGTCAACACGAATAATTTGGCCCGTGATAAAGCTGGCGGCGTCAGAAAGCAGGAAGGCTGCAGTTTCAGCAAGGTCGGTGGGCTGGCCCACGCGCTGCAACGGGTGACGCTTGGCGCCGGCTTCCTGCTTCTCGGGCGTATTGAGCAGCGCAGCGGCCAAGGGGGTGTCGGTGAGGGTGGGAGCCAGCGCGTTTACCCGAATGCTGCTGCCGGCGTATTCGGCTGCCAAAGAGCGGGTTAGGCCTTCGAGTGCAGCTTTGGCCGTGGCAATGCTGGCGTGAAAGGGCATGCCGTTGTAAGCCGCCACGGTGCTAAACAGCACCACCGAAGCGCCGTTGGCCTTCTTGAGGCGTTTCATTGCGGCTTGCAGTACTTGCACGGCACCCAGCACGTTCAGCTCGAAATCCTGGCGAAACTGATCCGGGGCTAGTCGCTCGAAGGGCCGCAACAGAATCGAGCCCGGGCAATACACCACACCGTGCAATGTTTCGGGCAGGGCATCCAAAGCCGATCCGAACGGCTGCGTTACATCCAGGTCGATGTGGGTGGTTGCCAATGCCGCCAGTTCGGCTGAGTGGTGGCGGGAGGCGGTAACCAGCGTGGCGCCACGCTGCGCCAGCAACTGTGCCGTGGCAAGTCCAATGCCGGACGAAGCGCCGACGATAAGTATGGTTTTGTCGGAAAAATCCATGCGGCAGGAGGGTTGAAGCGGAAATGGACTTACAACCCAGGCTGCACTGTAAGGTTTATCTTCCTTCCGCCACTTGCCCGCACCCGTGGAACGGTCTCTGCTGCGTAAGGCGTAGATTGCGCCCTTTTCGGAGGCTGCGGAGCTGCGCCGGTGTGGTCCGGTGCAGCCGATGGGCTCTACTTAATGCTCGATTGCGGTGCTCTTTAACTCGTTTGAGTTTCTGCTATTCTTTCCGGTGGTTACGGGGCTGTATTTCCTGTTGCCGCACCGGTTTCGTTGGGCGCTGCTGCTGCTGGCCAGCTGCGCGTTCTACATGTTCTTTAAGCCCGTTTACATTCTCATCCTGTTCGGTACCATCGTAATAGATTACGCGGCCGGCATCTGGATTGAAAACAGTACTACCCCGCAGCGGCGCAAAGCCTTGCTGCTGGCCAGCATTGTGGCCAACGTGGGGGTGCTGGCGGTGTTTAAGTACTTCAATTTCCTGAACGACAGCCTCACGGCCCTAACCGAGACGCTGGGCACCCGGAATCCTGTTCCGTACCTGTCTATTTTGTTGCCCATCGGCTTGTCGTTCCACACGTTTCAGGCCATGAGCTACACCTTTGAGGTGTACCGAGGGCGGCAGCCCGCCGAACGGCATTTCGGCATCTACGCGCTGTACGTCATGTTTTACCCGCAGCTGGTGGCCGGGCCCATTGAGCGGCCGCAAAACATGCTGCACCAGTTTCGGCAGCGGCACACGTTCCAGTACGAGCGTGTAACGGCCGGCTTAAAGCTGATGGCCTGGGGCTTGTTCAAAAAGGTAGTAGTAGCCGATCGGCTGGCCCTGTTCGTGGATCAGGTCTACAACAACCCCACCGATTACCAAGGCCTGCCGCTGGTGGTGGCTACTGTGTTTTTCGCCTTTCAGATTTACTGCGACTTTTCCGGCTATACCGACATAGCTCTGGGTTCGGCGCAGGTCATGGGGTTTTCCCTGATGCGCAACTTCAACCGGCCGTACGTTGCCGGTTCCATTCGGGAGTTTTGGGGGCGCTGGCACATTTCGCTTTCCACTTGGTTCCGCGACTACCTCTACATTCCGCTAGGGGGCAACCGGGTGGAAAAATGGCGCTGGTACCGCAATATCCTGGTGGTGTTTCTGGTAAGCGGCCTGTGGCATGGAGCTGCTTGGACGTTCGTTATCTGGGGGGCATTGCACGGCTTTTACCAGGTGTTCGGGCTGGTCACCGAAAAAATGCGCCACCGCTTGGCTAACGCTACCGGCCTGTTGCGGCTGCCAGTCCTGCATCGGTTCCTGAACCTGAGCAGTACGTTTGCGCTGGTATGTTTCGCCTGGATTTTCTTCCGGGCTAACACGCTGGCCGATGCCCAATACATTGCTACTCATTTGTTCACCGGCTGGCCGGAAAGTCTTCGGGCGGTAGTCACGAACGCGGCTTATGGGCGTACGCATTGGCTTTATTTAGAGCATTCTACCGGGCAATTCGCGCTGGCGTTGCTGTGCTTGGCGGCTCTGCTCATCATCGAGCTGAGCCAGCAGGAGGAAAGCCTGCCGGCAGTTTTCCAGGTTCGTTTCGCCCCGGTGCGTTGGTCGGTGTATGTGGGGCTGGTGCTGGCGGTGCTGTTTTTCGGGGTATTTAACTCCAGTCAGTTCATCTATTTTCAGTTTTAACCGTGCGGCAACTGGTGCTCAAACTCGGGTTGCTATGCTTGGTAGTAGCCGCTGTGCTGGCTCTGCTGGGCCCGCGCATCGATGCCGGTCGGGTCGATCCGTTTTACCGCCGCTTTACCTCCGGCCCGGCCAGCTCGCTCATCATTGGTTCGTCTAGGGCTGCGCAGGGCTTGCAGCCGCGGGTGCTGGCTCCGGCTTTGCTGGGGCGTGGCCGGTACCAGGGACCCATGCTAAACTTCGCCTTCACCATTACCAACTCGCCTTACGGCCCGGCTTATCTCGCGCAAATCAAGAAAAAAGTGGCCGCCCACACTCGAAACGGTGTGTTTCTACTTGCCGTGGACCCGTGGGTTCTGTCCTGCGACTCCACCGAACGACAGGATCAGCGCCTCCGCGAGGACAAAAGCTTCATGAGCAAGCTGCACGCGGCCGCCCTCAACCCCAATATCGAGTATATTCTACGGTTTGGCGACCGGCCTTTGTACCAACTCTTCGCGGTGCCACCCCTAAAGAATTACGACATATACCTGCACGCCGACGGCTGGCTGGAAATGACGGTGCCGCTAGACAGTGCCTCGGTGCAGGAGCGTACCTCGCGTGGCATGCGCCGCTACCGAAGCTTTGTCAACCACTGGCAGCTGTCCGATGTGCGGATGCAGGCCTTGCGACAAACCATCACTTTCCTGCAGCAGCACGGCCAAGTGTACCTGTTGCGGTTGCCAGCGGGGGTGGGCATGAAGCAAATGGAACAGCAGCACTGGCCGGACTTCGACTCCCTGATGCAGCGACAAGCCGAAGCATTCCGGGTACCCTACCTCAGTTACATGGCGCTGTCGGCCGCTTACCCAACCACCGATGGTAACCATCTTCAAAGCGAAGCCGGGCGGCGCCTATCCCGAAAAATAGCCGCGGATATATTAAAACTGAACGGAGCTCATATGGCTCGGCAGAAATGAAGACGTGCAATTAAGGATGGTTTAACAAGCGCCTTAACTCTCTCCTCGGCTCCAGCCATCAGACATGGAGTCAGAGTACAAGCGAGGTAAAAGCGCTAATTAAAGCGCAAGTAAAATTTAAAAAATGCACTGAAACGGGGTAGCGCATAACAATTTGATAATACGGGATTCATCTACTTTATTCGGCATGCCTACTATCTAACGTAGCCGAAAGCCCGGCTTTTGCGTAGCTTCGACCCAAATCCGCTCCCACTTCCCAAACCCTTTCCCCGAGCCATGAACATCCGCAAACTGCTCGTTGCCAACCGCGGCGAAATTGCGATTCGCGTCCTGCGCGCTGCTTCCGAGCTGAACATCAAGACGGTAGCCATTTACACTTACGAGGACCGTTACTCGCTGCACCGCTATAAGGCCGACGAAGCGTATCAGGTAGGCCGCGACGAAGAGCCGCTGAAGCCTTACCTCGACATCGAGGAAATTCTGCGGGTAGCCAAGGCCAATGGCGTGGATGCCATTCACCCCGGCTACGGTTTTCTAAGCGAAAACGCTACCCTGGCCCGCCGCTGCGGTGAGGAAGGCATAACGTTCGTCGGCCCGCGGCCGGAGGTCATGGATGCCCTCGGCGACAAAGTGGCCGCCAAGCGCGTGGCCGTACAGTGTCAGGTTCCCATCATTCAGAGCAGCGAGCAGGACCTGACCAGCTTCGAGGTAGCTCAGCAGGAGGCCCAGCGCATCGGTTACCCGGTTATGCTGAAGGCAGCCTCGGGCGGCGGCGGGCGCGGCATGCGCATCATCCGCGACGACGAGCAGCTGGAGAAAGGCTTCTTCGAGGCCCGCAACGAAGCCCAAAAAGCGTTCGGCGACCCCACCGTGTTTCTGGAGAAATTCGTGGAGCGGCCCAAGCACATCGAAATCCAGATTGTGGCCGACAACCACGGCAACATGGTGCACCTCTACGAGCGCGACTGTTCGGTGCAACGCCGCTTTCAGAAGGTGGTGGAAGTAGCGCCCGCCCTGGATTTGCCCAACCACCAGCGCCACTTGCTGTACGAGTACGCCCTGCGCATTTGCCGCGCCGTGGGCTACAACAACGTGGGTACCGTGGAATTCCTGGTGAACCCCGAGCACGACCGGATTTACTTTATCGAGGTGAACCCGCGCATTCAGGTGGAGCACACGGTAACGGAAATGATTACCGGTGTCGACCTGATCAAAACCCAGCTCTACATTGCCTCGGGCTACAAGCTCACCGACCCGCAGATTGGCCTGGAACCCGGCGAAAAGCCGCTGCGCGTGGGCTACGCCATCCAGTGCCGCATCACCACCGAAGACCCTGAAAACGACTTCAAACCCGATTACGGCACCATCGTGGCCTACCGTTCGGCTGGTGGCTTCGGTATTCGTCTCGACCAGGGCTCCGTGTACCAGGGCGTGAAAATTTCGCCGTTCTTCGATTCGCTGCTGGTTAAGATTTCGGCACACGCGCCCACGCTGGAAGGCGCGGCCCAAAAGATGATGCGGACCCTGGAGGAGTTCCGAATCCGCGGAGTGCGCACCAACATTCAGTTCGTACACAACATCGTCGGCCACCCCGAGTTTCAGGCCGGCCACGCCAACGTGGACTTTATTAAAGACCACCCCGAGCTGTTTAAATTCCGGGTGCAGCAGGACCGAGGCACCCGCGTGCTGGGCTTCCTCGGCGACGTGATTGTGAACGGCAACCCCGACGTGAAGGGTCTCATCGACCCGAAGCGCGAACTGCCCAAACCCATTCTGCCGCTGGCCGACATGACCCAGCCGCCCGCGCCCGGCACTAAGCAAAAGCTCACCGAACTCGGTCCCGAAGGCTTTGCCCAGTGGCTGCGTGAGGACAAGCAGATTCACTACACCGACACCACCCTGCGCGACGCGCACCAAAGCTTGCTGGCCACCCGCATGCGTACCTTCGACATGCTGAAAATGGCCGATCGGTACGCCCGCATGCATCCGCAAACGTTCAGCCTGGAGTGCTGGGGCGGTGCCACCTTCGATGTGGCCCTGCGTTTCCTGCACGAGGACCCCTGGGAGCGACTGGCGAAACTGCGCGAAGCCGTGCCTAACATTCTGCTGCAAATGCTCATCCGTGGCGCGAACGGCGTGGGCTACAAAGCCTACCCCGATAACCTCACCGAGCGGTTTGTGCAGCAGGCCTGGGAAACCGGCGTCGACGTCTTCCGCATCTTCGATTCACTGAACTGGATGAAGGGCATGGAGTCGTGTATTGGCTTCGTGCGCAACAAAACTCAGGGCCTGGCCGAAGCCGCCATTTGCTACACCGGCGACATTCTGGACCCCAAGCGCAACCAGAAATACAATCTCGATTACTACCTGCGACTTGCCAAACAGATTGAGGACGCCGGCGCGCACATTCTGTGCATCAAGGACATGGCCGGGCTGCTCAAGCCTTACGCCGCCAGTGAGTTGGTAACCGCCCTGCGCGACACGGTGAAGATTCCGATTCACCTGCATACGCACGATACTTCGTCTTTGCAATCAGCTACTTACTTAAAAGCAGTTGAAGCAGGAGTTGATGTAATCGATGTGGCTTTAGGTTCTTTGTCGGGGCTTACCTCGCAGCCGAATTTCAACTCCATTGTGGAGATGCTGCGCGGCACCGAGCGCCACCGCGAGTACAACCAAGAGAGCCTAAATGACTTCTCGAACTACTTCGAAACCGTTCGCGACTACTACTACCCGTTCGAGTCGGGTTTGAAGGCCGGCACTTCGGAAGTTTTCCAACATGAGATTCCCGGCGGTCAGTATTCCAACCTGCGGCCCCAGGCGGCGTCGCTCGGTTTGCTCGATAAGTTCGATGACATTAAGAAGACATTTGCCGATGTCAATCAGCTGTTCGGCGACATTGTGAAGGTGACGCCGTCGTCGAAAGTGGTGGGCGACATGGCCCTGTTCTTGGTCTCGAACAAGCTGACTACGCAAGACGTGCTGGAGAAAGGCGACCAGTTGAGCTTCCCCGAATCGGTGCGCGAGTTGTTGCGCGGCGACATTGGGCAGCCCGAAGGCGGCTGGCCGGCCGAGGTACAGAAAGCGGTGCTCAAAGACGAGCAACCCTTCACCGACCGCCCCAACGAGCACCTCGCACCCGTCGACTTCAAGAAGGAGTGGAAGAAGTTCGAGCAGAAGTTCGGCCCGGGTGTGAAATTCACCGACCTGCTTTCGTACCTGCTTTACCCCAAGGTGTTCGAGCAGTACTGGGAGCATCAGCAGCAATACGGCGACGTATCGGTGGTACCCACGCGCGTGTTCTTCTACGGCCTGCGCTCCGGCGAGGAAACCATCATCGACATTGCCCGCGGCAAGTCCATTATTGTGCAACTGCGCTCGGTAGGGCAGGTGAACGACGACGGCATGCGGACTATCTTTTTCACTTTGAACGGTCAAACGCGTAACCTAGAAGTTCGCGACCGGTCGGTGGAGGTGAAAACGGTATCGAACCCTAAAGCCGATAAAGGCAACGCCAAGCAAATTGGGGCGCCGCTGCAGGGCCTGCTCTCGAAAGTGTTGGTGGAAAGCGGCCAGAAGGTGAAGCGCAACACCCCGCTCTTCATTATTGAGGCCATGAAAATGGAAACCACCATTACCGCTCCGGCCGATGCCAGTGTGCAGGCCCTTAACCTGACCGAAGGCACCTTGGTAAACGCCGACGATTTGGTGCTGACGCTTAACTAACGACCGGGTAATAGTTACTTTCAGGCAAAGTACGGGCATGCCTTATCCGGTAGGTCCGTACTTTGCACTGTTTTTGTAGGTTACGCGTTTCCTTACCGACTAACTGCTTGCTGTATCTATGATTCGCTTCTCTCCATTTGCTCCGGTTCACCGTTTGCGCACCTTGAGCTTTTGTTCGGCTTTGTTGGTTGGGGCCTGCGTAAGCCTGCCGGGTTGGGCGCAGCAGACCACGCCAGCCGGTTCTACGGCCAACGCTTCGGGCTTGGCTGCTACGGAAAACATCAACTCCATTACGCGTGGAGCCATGGCTTTTGCCTACGACGACCGGTACGAAGGCGTTAGAGGCACGCCGTACGTGATGCGCATGTGGCTGCCGGCCGACATTACGCTTAACTCGAACGTGCGCATTCCCAGCGTGCGGCTGAAGTACGATGCACTCCGTAACCACATACTCGCCCGTCCCGACAATACCCGACCCGATTCCGTGCTGTTAAACCCGGCATCGGTAAAGAGCTTTGCCTTTCAGGATGCACTAGTGCCGAACCAGCGCCGCCTTTTCCGCCGGTTCGATGAGGCCCAAAGCCCCTCCGAGAAGCAGGCGTTTGTGGAGGTTCTGTACGAGGGGCAGTACAGCCTGCTGAAGCATTACCGCAAAGAATACCGCAAGGCTAACTTTAAAGGCGCTTACAGCGACAACCGTACCTACGACGAAGTAATAGACCGCACCGTGTATTACCTGCGCCGCCCCAACGGCACCATTGCAGAAGTAAAGCTCAACGAAAAGTCATTTGCCGCGGCGGCGCCTGAACTGGCTGGACGGATGAAAACCGTATCGGAACGCGCCCAGCGAAACCTGAAAACCGAAAGCGACCTGACGGCGCTGCTAGCGGCCGCCGACAAGCAACCGTAAACGGTACCTACCCCGACGCAAAACGGCCACTCCATTACGGAGTGGCCGTTTTGCGTCGGGGTAGACTGTAAGTTTGTTGTATTCGCGGGAAGTAGATTAAAGTTCGGCGGCTTCTACATGAGCAGGAGGTGCTGCACGCCACGTGCTGTTACGGGTAATCGTATTGCTTTTGGCAACCTTACCAACCCGAATAGCTTTCGGTTGGCTGGTGCTCTGCACCGCTTTCAGGGAAGCGAGATGCTCGTTGTACTGCTCCACCAGGTTAGAGTAGGCCTGGGTAAGATTCTGCACCTGTTCCTGCAACTGCTGTAACTCGGAGGCCGAGGCGTAGCGTGGATCCATAGACTCTGGGTCGCCGAACCCGGTGGTGGTTTTATTGAAGGACGTAGCCGGCAAGGCCGATTGCGCCCGGGTTGCAAAATGGCCCACCAGCAACAAGGCCAGCAACACGATAAAACGGAAGAAGGAGCGGAGCGACATGGAGTGGTTGTGAGAATGCGGCGAATGATTGGGACAAATCTAAGGGAATTGTCCATTGCCGCCAATCACACAAACATGTGAGGCTCCTGCTGCCCGCTAATAATTTACTGGTGCCTACCGGGGCAAGCGCATGCTAAGTCCCCCGCCGAAAGTTGTGAGGCTGGGGCCGGTTAAGCTGCGGCCCGCCGTAACATCGAGGCGCAAACCGGGAAGAGGCCGCCAGTTCAGGCCGGCGGTAGCACCGTGGGTGTAGGTACCGCGGCCACTGCCGTAACCTTCGGCAAAGAATCCAAAATTCTTGCTGATCGGACCGTTAAGCGCCAGCGTGTAAAGAAATTGGCCAACCTTGGTATCGGCCGCTTTAAAGCCGCTTTGGCTAAAGCCCAGGTTGCCCTCAATGCCGTACCGCTTGCCAATTTGCTGGGAAACCAAGGCGCGGGCAGCCGCTACGGGCTTGTCGATGTTCAGGGACCGGTCGCCGGTGTTGGGCAAGGTGAGTTCGGTCAGAAACACTACTTGCGAACGAGCGTCCTGCTCTGAGGAAGCCAGCCATTTAGCGCCTACTGTGAGAGGAGCCATGCCAAAGGGAGCAGGGGCTGTGCCCTCTACCACCGAGCGGGGCTGGGCAGCCAAGTAGTTCTGGGTGAGGCGCAACTCCATGTGGTTCCAGAAGCCCACGCGTAATAAACCGGTGGAGTAGGAGGTGGCGGGGCCACTGCCAGGCAAGCGGCGCAAGGTGCCGGCTTCTACTTGAAACTGGCCGGGCCGCAACATGCTGGTGGTTACCGTTTGTCCCGGTCTGTCGGGCCGGATGTTGCGCACGAACGGCGCGTCCTCGTTTTCAGTCGGATCGGTGGTCTGGGCCAAGGTGTGGCCGGAGGCGCCCAAAAAAAGGACGGCGGTCAACAGAGTGGTCGTACGCATCCCCTACCGACAGACCCTGGCCCGGTATAGTTCAAACTGCCGTGCAAAACAGCCTTTTACGGTATTGTCTGGACTAAGGTTTTCTATGATCTGTACTTTTTTTTAGGGGTTAAAAGCATTTTAGGAAACCTGTATTTTGCATTTAGTACTAAGAAGCCAGCACAGTTGGAAGGAGCCGGAAGAAAAACGGAGACAGTTACTTAAGCGCTGATTGTAAGTGTTATAATGCCGTTTGGCAGGCTCCGCTGCCAGGAGTTAGAAACTGTTCAGTTCGATTTTTTACGCGAAATACCAACCCTTAATAATTTTTTTCTGCCCAGGGCCGAACTGGGGTCAGTTGAACTGATAGCCAGCCAACGCCAAGAGAATAGTTTCGTTTAACCGCCCATGCCGTATAATAACTCTGCCAATCGGGAACGTGTCGCCCACTTATTCTATCAGGAAGCCAACGAACTGGCATTGGCTGCCACAGCCCACTACCAACAGCAGGCTACTTCTTCAGTTGATGAAAGCAACGTGCGCCGCCAATTGCGGGAGCATTTGCTGCCGCTAGCCGACGCGGTGCTCATGCATAGCCCGGCCCTTTTTGAAACTCATTTGCTGCATGCCCGGCAGGAGAATCCCGGCCCCGAGCGCGACCAGGAACTCACCCTCCAGCTCTCGGCGCTGCGCCAAGCCTTGCTGCTGCGCTTACCTGTGGCCGAGTACGTGCTGGCCGCGGGCGTATTAAGCAGTGGATTTAGTCAGCTGGCCGAGGCCTTACCCGAATGGAATGGGAATGCCGCTCCGGCGCTGCCGTCGGTTAATCCGTTGCAGCACTTGGTAGACAATTATCTGGAACGCCTTTTGGCAGCAGACCGCCCCGGTGCTTACAATGTGCTGCTGGAAGCGGCCAAAACCGGTACCGACGTGCGCGACTTATACCTGCAAGTATTGCAGCCCGTGCAACGGGAAATAGGCGTAAGGTGGCACAACGGCGAGCTGAGCGTGGCCGAAGAGCACTTCTGCACCGCTACCACCGAGCTGACGATGTCGTTGCTGAATCCGTACTTGGTGAGTACACCGCGCAATGGTCGCCGCTTGGTGGCCACCAACGTAGCCGGTGATTTGCACGCCGTGGGCCTGCGCATGGTTACCGACTTTCTGGAACATGCCGGCTGGGACGCCTATTACCTTGGCGCCAGTACGCCCACGGGCAGCATTTTGCGCACCATTGAAACGCGCCGGGCCGATTTGCTGGTGCTGGGCGCATCCTTGCCGCACCACGTGCCGCTTATTAAGGAATTGATTAGCACTTACCGCAGCACCCCGGCCGTAAACCAAGCCAAGATTCTGGTAGGCGGGCAGCCGTTTAACCAAGATCCGGCGCTGTGGCGGCACGTGGGCGCCGATGTGTGGGCGCCCGATGCCGCTTCGGCCGTGGAGGTAGTGAACCGGCTCTTTGGTTTATCGGAAGCCCAGCCGGCTTAGTCGTCCTCGTAATCCAGGCCCAGCAGTTGGTTTAGGGCCTGTTGCAACTCCGAGGCGGCGTGCATCTGGCCGGCTTTGCGGGCCGTTTGCAGGCCGGTGCGGTATACTTGCTCGGCTTGGGTAACATCGCCTTGCTCGGCTAAAAGCTTGGCCGCGTGGTAGTAAGTGCCCACGTAAGAAGGGTGCTTTGTCAACAGCTCATTGTAATACTGCCAGGCCTGTTCCTGCTGGCCCGCCGAACGGTATTCGGTTGCAATGGCATACACCGTGAACGGGTCGGAGGGGTCTTCTTCGTAAAAGGCCAGCAGTTGCTGCAAGCGGGTTGGTGCGGTTTCCATGGGCGTTAGTTTTCCAGTATCTTCGGCCCGAAATTAGGGCCTAGCCCGCATCTTCTGACCCATACGATATACGGATGAAGTTTCTGGTTTGCATCAGCAACGTGCCCGACACGACCACCAAAATCACCTTCACGCCCGATAACAAGGAGTTCAATAAGGCTGGTGTGCAGTTTGTCATCAACCCCTGGGACGAATACGCCCTCACCCGCGCCATCGAGCTGAAAGAGGCCCAAGGCAGCGGTACCGTTACGGTACTGAACGTAGGCGAGGCCGACACCGAACCCAACATTCGCAAGGCCCTGGCCATTGGTGCCGATGACGCCATTCGCGTTAACGCCGCCCCCAAAGACGCTTACTTCGTGGCGCAGCAAATCGCGCATTACGCCAAAGAAGGCGGCTACGAAGTTATCTTGATGGGCAAGGAAAGCATTGATTACAACGGCTTTCAGGTACACGGCATGGTAGGCGAGCTGCTCGGTATTCCCACGGTGGCCCCGGCCATGAAGCTGGATATGAGCGGCAACACCGCTACGCTGGAGCGCGAAATTGAAGGCGGCAAGGAAATCGTGGAAGTAAACGCCCCGTTTGTGGCCTCGTGCCAGCAGCCGATGTGCGAGCCCCGCATCCCGAACATGCGCGGCATCATGACGGCCCGCACCAAGCCCCTGAAAGTGGTAGAAGCCGTAGGCGAAGGTGCGGCCACGGAAGTAGCCGAGTACCAGTTGCCGCCCAAGAAGCAAGGTGTGAAGCTCATTCCGGCCGAAACGGCTGGCGACCTGATCAAGCTGCTCCGCAACGAAGCCAAAGTTATCTAATACCAGAAGTCAGACCCCAGCGCTTAGAACTTCGCTTTCAGCCGTTTGTTGGTAGTAAGCAAGTCGTAAGCCAGTAGAGAGTAACTACTCTCAGTTCTGATTTTCAGTTTCTAACACCTCCGAAAATGTCTGTACTCGTAGTAGTAGAATGCGATAAGGGCGAAGTGAAAAAGTCTTCGCTGGAAGTGGCCTCGTACGGTGCGCAAGTGGCCCAAATGCTGGGCACCACCGCCACAGCCGTAGCCGTGGGCGAAGCTTCCGAAGCCAGCCTGGCCCAACTGGGCGAGCAAGGCATCACCAAAGTGCTGTACGACGCCGAGCCGCGTCTGAAAGACTTCGTGAACGGTGCCTACACCAAGCTGATTGCCGCCGCCTCCGAGCAGGAGCAAGCCAAGGTAATTGTACTGGCCAACTCGAACATTGGTGCGGCTGTGGGTTCGCGCCTCGCTATTCGCTTAAAAGCTAGCCTTGCTACTAACGTAGTAGAGCTGCCCCAGGCCAACGGCAACTCGTTCATGGTAAAGCGCGGTGCCTTCTCGGGCAAAGCCTTTGCAAACGTGGTGCTGAGCGGCGACCGTAAAATCATTGCCGTTAAAAAGAACAGCATCGAAGCGCTGCACAACGCCGGCCAAACGGCCCAGGTGCAGTCGTTCTCGGCGCAACTCGCCGATGCTGATTTCACCGATGCGCCGAAGCAAGTGGTGATGCAAGACCAGGCCGGCGGCGTGCTGCTGCCCGAAGCCGACAAAGTGGTATCGGGTGGCCGCGGCATGAAAGGCCCGGAGAACTGGAACCTCATTGAGGACCTGGCCAAGGCATTGGGCGCGGCTACAGCCTGCTCGAAGCCGGTATCCGACGTGGACTGGCGTCCTCACCACGAGCACGTGGGTCAAACGGGCATCACCGTGTCGCCGAACCTGTACATTGCTTGCGGCATTTCGGGGGCCATTCAGCACCTAGCGGGCGTAAACTCGTCGAAGGTGATTGTGGTCATCAACAAAGATCCGGAAGCTCCCTTCTTCAAAGCGGCTGATTACGGCATCGTGGGCGACGTTTTTGACGTATTGCCCAAGCTGACCCAAGCCGTAAAGGAACTGGGTTAATGCATGATTGAATGACTGAACGAGCGTGTTCCGGAAGTGCCGCCTTCCGGAACCGCGCTCCAGGCCGTTGGTCCCTCACTCATTCACTCAGTTGCTCATTCAGTCATTATTCTCCGCGTGAAGAAAATCCAGCTCGAAATACTGGGCCTCTCGTCCAGCCAGTCGCAGTCCGGCTCCTTTGCCCTGATTCTGGGCGAGAAGCACGGTAACCGCCGTCTGCCCATCATCATTGGCATGTTTGAGGCGCAGAGCATTGCCATTCAAATCGAGAAAATAAACCCCAACCGCCCGCTCACCCACGACTTGTTTAAGTCGTTTGCCGAGCAGGTGCACGTTACCGTGCTGGAAGTGCTTATTTCCGATTTGAAGGAAGGCGTGTTTTATTCGAAAATCGTGTGCTCCGACGGCGCCACGACCTTCGACCTCGACTCCCGTCCGTCCGATGCCATTGCCATTGGGCTGCGCTTTGGCGTACCCATTTACACGGTGGAAAGCGTAATGGGCGAAGCCGGTATCATTCTCTCCGACCTCGACGATGCGGCCGACTCCGACGAGGACGACGATACCGACGAGGACGATGACGCCGGCGACGAAACCAGCTCCAAGCCTGCGGCTGAACCCCGTGAGCCCAGCGGGCAGGTTTCGACCGACGAGCTGACCAAGATGCTGGCGCAAGCCTTGGAGCGCGAAGACTACGAGAAAGCCGCCAAGATTCGCGACGAGCTGAATAACCGCAACGGCACGAAAGAGTAACTTTCCAACGCATACTGCCGCGCCCTGCTCCCGATTTCGGGAGCAGGGCGCGGCTTTTTAAGGCGTTTTGCAAAGCAAGCATTGCTTGCACCAAACGGACCCCATCCCGGATACGCAGCGCTTCAAGCGCGGGCTTTTTGTTAGACTTGCGCCACTTTCCTACTTATCAGCTGCTGCTCCTCTCCATGGAAACCGACGAAACCCTGCGTTACCCCATTGGCCATTACACGCTGCCCGAGCAGCCCTTAACGGCGGCCGAACGCGCTGCGTACCTGCAACAGCTTATGCAGCTGCCTACTGAGCTTCGCCAGGCGCTGGATGGCCTGAATGAAATCCAGTTCGAAACACCATATCGCCCCGGCGGCTGGACGGTTCGCCAGGTGCTGCACCACTTGCCCGACTCGCACCTGAATTCTTACACGCGTTTTCGGCTGGCCCTAACCGAGGATAACCCCACCATTAAACCCTACGACGAAGCGGGCTGGGCCCAGCTGCCCGACGTGGCCATTGTGCCGCCCGATGTGTCGCTTATCCTGCTTGATGCTCTTCATGCCCGCTGGGTGGTGCTTTGCAGTCAGCTCACCGATGCGCAATGGCTGCGCACGTGGTACCACCCCGGCATGCAGCAAACCGTACGCCTTGACCAAGCTTTGGTGATGTACGCCTGGCACGGCAAGCACCACGTGGCGCACATCACCAGCTTGCGCAAGCGCATGGGCTGGTGAAGTTCTACCCTCGCGGCTCCTCTTCGGATGAGAAAGAAGCCACAATTGCGCGGAACCGCAGCGGGGCCGGCAAGCTAAGCTTGCCGGCCCCGCGTCGTTGAACGGAACCGTTGCTGATGTTAGGCTATGCAGCCGGAACTATAGGTCCTGGGACGACTCGTTACGAATCTCGTCGAGGCTACCGCCTTCGTCTTCTACGCGCTTGGCGGCGCGCACGAGGCTGCTGCTAAAAATGAAGTCTTTTAGCTCGGGTACCTCAGCGTACAGGATTTCGTCTTTGTTGCCGTCCCAGAGCTTTTCGCCTTTGTGGAGGAAGATGATATGGTCCCCGATTTCCACCACCGAGTTCATGTCGTGGGTAATAACGACGGTGGTGATGTTGTACTCGTGGGTAATTTCGTAGATCAGTTCGTCGATTTTGATGCTGGTGGCGGGGTCGAGGCCGGAGTTGGGCTCGTCGCAGAACAGGTAGGTGCAGTTCGGGGCAATGGCGCGGGCAATGCCCACGCGCTTTTTCATGCCGCCCGAAATTTCCGACGGCATCTTGTTGCCTGCGTTTTCGAGTCCCACGCGCTTCAGGCAAAACTCCACCCGGTCGCGGCGCTCCTCCTTGGTCATGTTAGGGGTGAGCATTTTCAGCGGAAACTCGGTGTTTTCGGCCACCGTCATGGAATCGAATAAGGCGCCGCCTTGGAACAGCATACCAATCTGCTTCCGGATTTCCTGCCGGATGTCCACCTTGTTGTTGGTGAACATGGTGCCGTCGAAGGTGATGGAGCCGATATCGGGCTTCATGAGGCCCACAATGCACTGCAGCAGCACCGATTTGCCGGTGCCCGAGCCACCCAGTACCAAGTTGCACTTGCCCGTATCGAAGACGCAGTTAACGCCCTTCAATACCGGGTTGCCATTAAAGGCTTTATGTATGTTATGAACTTCAATCATGGAGTCGATGGCTGAATGGGTGAATGGCTGAATGGCTGAAGGATGTCGTTCTGGATTCATTCACTCATCCACTCATTCAACCATTCACGCATTGTTTAGAGCAGCGTCTGAGCCAGAACGTAGTCGGCCAGCAGAATGGCAATGATGGAATTGGTAACGGCCTTGGTGCTGGCCGCGCCTACTTCCAGGGCCCCGCCGCGGGTGTAATAGCCTTGGTACGCCGAAATGGTGGACACCAGGAAGGCAAACACCACCGATTTGATCAGGGCAAACGTAACGTTATACGGAACAAAGGCTTCGCGAATACCCTCAATGTATTCCTGCGCCGACAGCGCCCCCGACAAGGTACCGGCAATGTAACCGCCCAGAATCGAAAGCATCATGGCCAGGATAACCAGCAGCGGGAACGTGATGATGGCGCCCAGTATGCGCGGCAGCACGAGGTAGGAGGCCGAGTTAATACCCATTACTTCCAGTGCGTCGATTTGCTCGGTGATGCGCATGGTGCCCAAGCCGCCCGCAATGCTGGACCCTACTTTGCCGGCCAGCACAATGCTGGAAATGGTAGGGGCCAGCTCCAGAATGGTCATTTCGCGCACCATGAAGCCGATGGTGGACTTGGGAATGAGCGGATTGGTGAGGTTGTAGGCAATTTGCACGCAGGTTACGGCGCCAATAAACGCTGCCACAATGCTGACGATAAACACCGAATCGACGCCGATGAGAATGGCCTCGTCGATAACGCGCTTCCAGAGTACTTTTGCCCGCTCGGTGCGGGTGAGCATGCTCTGCAGAAACAGCAGAAACCGGCCGAAAACTTGGATCATAATACAGAGGAGAAAGGAAAAATCACGACGGCTGCCCAGCGGCCGAGCTGCCTGGTCGCACTTACGTACGCAACGGCGAAACAATCTTACGGCTTATGCAGAAAACAATTGTAGTAACGGGCGGCAGCAAGGGAATTGGGCGCGCCATTCTGGAGCGGTTTGCGCAAGCCGGGTTCCGCCTTATCACCTGCGCCCGCTCGGCTTCCGACCTCGATCAGCTACGCCAGGAACTGGCCCAGCAGTTTCCGAATGTAGCAGTGCATACCTGTGCCGCCGACCTCAGCCAGCCCGAAGGTCCCCAGCGCTTCGCGGCTTTCGTGCTTGGCTTAGGTGGTTCCATCGATGTACTGGTAAACAACACGGGTGCCTTTCAGCCCGGTAGCCTGCACACCGAGCCCGAAGGCCAACTGCGCCAAATGATGGCCGTGAACCTGTACAGCGCCTACGACGTAACGCGGGCCCTGCTGCCCGTTATGCTGCAGCAACGCACCGGCCACGTCTTTACTATTTGCTCGGTGGCCAGCATTAAGGCGTACGCCAACGGCGGCGCGTATAGCGTGGCTAAATACGCCTTGTACGGCTTCACCAAAAACCTGCGCGAAGAGCTGAAAGAAACCGGCGTACGCGTAACGGCCGTGCTGCCCGGCGCCACCTATACCGCCAGCTGGGAAGCCGCTGGCTTGCCCGAAGAACGGTTTATTAAAGTTGAAGACGTAGCGGAAGCCGTGTTTGGGGCCTACAGCCTCTCGCCGCAGGCCGTAGTAGAGGAGTTATTAATCCGGCCGCAGCTGGGGGATATTTAGTAGCCTTCGCTACTCCGCTACGGCCCGGCCCTTACCGGTAATGCGAAAGTACCTTTCGGGTGGTGAGCCGGCGTAGTACAACGAGCCCGGGCCTTCAATGTCGGCGCTGATTAATTCGGTGGCCGTTACGTGGGCATTGCCGTCGCCGTTGAAGTTAAGGGTCACGAAGCCGCGGCGGGCACGCAGGGGCTTGGCGTACAGACTGCCCAGGTCGCCCACGGTGGCATGCAACTCGTTGGTATGACCCGACAGGCGCATGTCGCCCAACTCGTATTGATCAACCCAGAGGTAGTTGCTCTCCACATCGAACTCAATGTCGCCGGCGCGGGAGAGGTGCAGGAAGAGCGTGTCCTGGCGAAAAGGACCTTCGCTGCGCACAACTTTCTCGCCGATGTGAAACACCTCTTTCAGATTGGGAGTGTGCAGGAATACTTGCCGGGGCACATCGTAGCGGCGTACCCAGTTGCAGCGGCTGGTATTGGAAATACGCAGGGTATTGTCGCGCTCGTCCAGAACAATATCTTCCTGCAAGTTGCGGCCGGTGCGCACCTCGGCGTACCGCTCGCTGTCCTGCACCACAATTACCTCAATGTTGTCGAACACGCGTAAGGTGGTGAAGGGCTTTAGCTCGCGCCGCTCCACCGTCACCTTGCCGTTGCTTTTAAAACAGTCAAGCTCGTGGTCTTTGCGGCAGCCGCCGAAACTCAGCAGCACAGCCAGCAGCAGCGGCCACACGTATGCGCGTAAAGGCGGGCGGTTATCTTGCGCGCCCTCCGGCTTCCGATTCGTTAACGCTTCTTGAACCACTTTTCCCCTCCCAACTGATATGGATTTGAACGGCAAGGTAGCCATAGTCACGGGCGTCAGCAAAGGTATTGGCCTGGCCACAGCGCAGTTGCTGCTCGATCAGGGCGCCGTAGTGGCCGGCTGGGGCCGCCATGCGCCCGAGAACTTTCAGCACGAGCGGTTCCAGTTTTTTGCCTGCGACGTGCGCGACGAAGTGCAGGTGCAGGAGGCCTTTACCAATACCCAACGCGAGCTGGGTCAGGAAATTCACGTGCTGGTAAATAACGCCGGCCTGGGCATTGCCGGAGAGGTCGACGGCTTTTCCTCCGCCGACTGGCACCTGATGTTCGATACCAACGTGCACGGGCTGTTTTACTGCACCAAAGCCGTGCTGCCCCAAATGAAGCGCCAGCAGCTGGGCCATATCATCAACATTTCTTCCATTGCCGGCCTGAACGGCATCGAAATGATGGCCGGTTACTGCGCCACCAAGTACGCCGTGCGCGGCTTTTCACATTCCTTGTTCAAGGAGGTGCGCTCCGACGGCATCAAGGTAACGTGCATTTACCCTGGCTCCACGCAAACCAACTTCTTCGACGACATTCCCGGCACCACGGCCCACAACCAGATGATGCAGCCCGAAGACATTGGCAGCGCGATTCTGTACGCCATCCAAACCCCGTTCAATTTCCACATCGTAGACGTAGAGATGCGGCCCCTCCAGCCCAAGAAAAAGTAAAGCCCATGAAATGGATAGCCGAAGTACCAGCCGCTTACCAGGAAGATGAGGTGAAATGGTTGCTGATTGAAGATGACCCGGACGACACCGAAGGGTATTACCTGTATTACCTGGCGTCGCTCAATCCGGAGTTTGGCTTCGATACCTGGCACCAGACGATGGCCGAAGCTAAAAAAATAGGCACGACCTACGGCATAGAGCTCAACGATTGGCAACCGTATTCCCCCACGGTTCGGCCGTGAGGCCGGCACGGAGGGCAAACCCGATGGTTAATAACTCGCCGCTTCTGGTATGTTGCTGATTTGGGGGGCTTCCGGATTGCTGCTTTGGTATTCGCTGCGCCAATGGCGGGCGGCGCGGCCAGAACGCCGGCGGGTACAGGCCCTGTTTGTGCTGCTGGCTGCGGCCTGGCTGGTGCTGCTGGGCCTGTGGGTAATCGTGCCGCTGGTGGCTTCCTGGATTGGCGAAGCAACCCTTAACCCGAAATAACTCCCTTGGGAACCCGTGCGGGCAATGCGCCGCCAACCGCGTACTTTCGCCTCTCTTATGGTTGAAATCACACATTTAACCAAGCTCTTTGGTGAGCAGGCCGCTGTAAACGACATTACGTTTACCGCCGGCCGCGGCGAAATCCTGGGCTTCCTTGGCCCGAACGGCGCCGGTAAGTCGACCACCATGAAAATTGCCACCGGCTACCTGCCGCCCAGCGCCGGTTCGGTGCGCGTGGCCGATTTCGACGTGGTGGAACACCCTCTGGAAGTGCGCCGGCGCGTGGGCTACCTGCCCGAGCACAACCCGCTTTACCTGGACATGTATGTGCACGAGTACCTCGATTTCATCGGGCGGGTGCACGGCCTGTCGGGTGGTACGCTGCGGCAACGAGTGAAAGACCTGGTGGGCCGCGTGGGCCTCACCCGCGAGCAGAACAAGCAAATCGGGGCCCTCTCGAAAGGCTACCGGCAGCGCGTGGGCCTGGCCCAGGCCCTGGTGCACGACCCGCAGGTGCTCATCCTCGACGAACCCACCACCGGCCTCGACCCCAACCAGATCGGCGAAATCCGCCAGCTCATCCGCGAGTTGGGCCAGGACAAAACGGTCATCTTCAGCACCCACATTCTGCCCGAGGTGCAAGCCCTCTGCGACCGGGTGGTTATCATCAGTCGCGGCCAGTTGGTTGCCGATGCGCCCGTACGTGAGTTGGCTGGCCTCACCAAAGGCGGCGCCGTTATCCGCGCCGAGTTCGAAGGCCCCATTGACCCCGAGCCGCTGCGCCGCTTGCCCGGCATTAAGTCGGTAGAGCAGGGGCAGGGCGGCATCTGGCTGATTCGCACGGCCGGCAGCACCGACCAGCGCGGCGCTATTTCCCGCCTGGCTGCTCAGCAAGGCTGGCTGTTGCTCGGCTTGCGACAGGACGAGCAGTCCTTGGAACAAGTGTTCCAGGAACTGACCACCAAGCAGAAATAAGAACGAAAGCTCCCCTCCTCAGACGAGGAGGGGTGGCCAAAGGCCGGGGTGGTTGACCCGGCGCCGAACGACAAGCGTGAGGTAGTAATTAGTTTACTATCTATCGACAAACCACTCCAGCATCGGCCAGCCGATGCGTCCCCTCTTTCAAAAAGGAGGGGAGCTCACCGTCCCATCATCCCCGCCACATTCCCTCGAATGTTCGCCATACTTCGCAAAGAATTCAACGCCTTCCTCAACTCCCCCGTGGCCTACGTGGTGCTCGGGGTATTTCTGGTGGCCACCGGTCTGTTCGTGTGGGTTTTTCCCGACAGCAGCGTGCTCGATTACGGTTTTGCCGATCTGCAAACCCTCTTCAACCTGGCCCCCTGGATTTTCCTGTTCCTGATTCCGGCTATAACCATGCGCACATTTGCGGAGGAGAAAAAGGCCGGCACCATTGAACTGCTGCTCACCCGCCCCCTCACCGACGGGCAGCTGGTAGGAGGGAAGTACCTCGCCTGCCTGCTGCTGGCCCTGCTGGCCCTAGTGCCCACGCTGCTTTACTACTACTCGGTGTACCGGCTTGGCTCGCCCGTCGGCAACATCGACTCGGCCGCTTTTGCCGGCTCGCTCATCGGGTTGGCTTTGCTGGCGGCTGTATTTGCCGCCATCGGGGTGTTGGCCTCGGCTCTGACGCGGGACCAGATCATTGCCTTCCTCGTAGCCGTTGTCGGCTGCTTTCTGGTGTATTCCGGCTTCGATTCTCTGGCATCCTTATTCGATGGTGGCCCGGCTTACTACATCGGGCAGCTGGGTATTGCGGCCCACTACCGCGACCTAAGCAAAGGCCTTATCGACTCGCGCGACCTGCTGTATTTTTTCTCCGTGGTGGCCGGCATGTTGCTCGCCACTCGCCTCGTGCTGCAAAGCCGCAACTGGTAACCCGGACCTCCTGACGAATGGAAACCACTCCCGCCGCCACGCCTGCCCCCGTTACCCCGCCCGCTGCCACCCCGCGCAAGCAGCGCGACCTGCTGCGCTTCGGACTTGTTATTCTAGGCCTCGTGGTTCTGAACTTCGTGGCCCAGCAATTCTTTTTCCGCGTCGACCTCACCGAAGACAAGCGCTACAGCATGTCGCCGGCCACCCGGCAGCTGCTGGAAACCATGCCCGAGCCGGTTACGGTAACCGTGTACTTGGCCGGCGACTTTCCGCCCGCCTTCCGCCGCCTTTCCCAGGCCACCCGCGAAACGCTAAACGAAATGCAGGTGCACGCCGGCTCCAAGCTGCGCTACGTGTTCGTGGACCCTTCTGCCGCTACCTCCGAAGCCGACCGCAACAAGGAGTACCAGCGCTTGGTGCAAAAGGGCCTGAGTCCCACCAACCTCGGCGCCAACGAAGGCGGCAAGCGCGTGGAGAAAATCATCTTCCCCTGGGCCACCGTTACCGTGGGCAACCGCGAGGAAAACGTGCTGCTGCTGCGCGGCAACCAAGCCGCCCCGCCCGATGTGCGCCTTAACCAGAGCATCGAAGGGTTGGAATATGAGCTGGCATCGGCCGTACGCCGCCTAGAGCCCACCAAGCGCAAGCTCATTGGAATTGTAGAGGGGCACGGCGAGCCGGACAACCTGCACCTTGCCGACCTCATCGGCACCCTACAGCGCGACTACGGCATTTACCGCATCGACTTGAACAAGGTGAAAGACCAGGACATGAAGTCCCTCTCGGCTGTCATCGTAGCCAAGCCCGAGCGTGCCTACACCGACGCCGAGAAGTTCAAGCTCGACGAGTTCATCACCCAGGGCGGCCGGGCCCTGTTCTTCCTCGATGCCATGCGCGTGAACCTGGACAGCGCCAACCGCGGCGGCATGCTCTCGTTCCCGCTCGATCTGAACCTGACCGACTTGCTCTTCACCTACGGCGCCCGCGTAAACGGCGACCTGCTGCTCGACGTCAACTCCGGCCTGATTCCGTTGGTGACGGGCCGCACCGGCGACAAACCTCAGGTAGAGCCCATGCCGTGGCCGTTTTACCCACTCGTCAACAACTTCAGTCCGCACCCCATTACCCGCAACCTCGATGCGGTCTACCTCAAGTTCGTCAGCACCATCGACACCGTGAAGGCCCAGGGCATCCGCAAAACGCCGCTCATGTTCACCTCGCGCTATACCCGCGTACTGCCCGCCCCGGTGCCCATTAACCTGAACGACGCCCGCCTGCCGCCCGACCCCAAGCTCTACCGCAGCGGCCCCAAGCCCGTGGGCTACCTGCTCGAAGGCCAGTTCCGCTCCCTGTTTGCCAACCGCGCCAAGCCCGGCACCACGCAGTATCTCTCAGCCCAGAGCCCGAACGCCCGCCCCAGCAAAGTCCTCATCATTTCCGACGGCGACTTTGTGCGCAACGACGTGGACCCGAAAACCAGCCGCCCCCTGCGCCTGGGCTTCGACCGCCTCGCCACCACTGAATTCGCCAACCGCCAGCTCGTGCAAAACGCCGTCGATTACCTCCTCGACGAAACCGGCCTCATTGCCGTGCGCAGCAAGCAAATCACCCTCCGCCCGCTGGACAAGGTGAAAATCAACGCCGAAAGGCGTCAGTGGCAGTTGCTGAACCTCGGCGCCCCGCTGGCCCTGCTGGCCGTGTTTGGGCTGGTGCGCGCGTGGCTGCGCAAGCGGAAGTATGCGTCGTTTGGGGTGGAGTAGGTTGTAGCCAATACTTATCAAAAAATTAAAATGACGAGACTAACATTAGTAATGCTTTGTGGGGTTATTAATTTCCTTTATCAGTCTTGCACGCCTAAGGCATTCAAGGTGTCTGATTATGGAAGGCAATTAACGCAAGACGAAAGAGCCAAGCTAAAAGCTGGCGAGGTTATTAATAAGACTCATACATCGTACCGATCTTTTAAATCAAAACAAGTTTTTTATCGAGGTCCACTAAGAGTAAGTATGAATGCTAAAGGGGAATTGATTTTTGAGCCATATTCCCGGTGGAGCATATTTTATAAAAACGGCAAGTTAAGTGAGGAATGGTTTTATGAAGGGCCACGTACACACGTTCGGTGGTTCAGTCAGGATGGTACTTTACATGCGGATATCTACAAACGTGATACAGTTATTAACGCAATAGCTATGGAGGACATAAAAACGGTTTATTACAAGGGTGGCACGTTAGATACAATGTCATTCTCAAGGGTTATTTCTGTTAAAAATAAATACAAACCCGTATTTCATGAGAGTATTCTATTCAATGAAAACGGGCAAAGGCAAGGGTTATTAAGAGCCTGTTTGGGAATTAAGGAAACCGATTCAAGCAGAGCGTGACGTTGGCCCACAGAATCCAG
>NZ_BAABHA010000003.1:0-118783 GCF_039541855.1 Hymenobacter koreensis | reverse complement strand
CGGTCTTGACCATGACAACGGCAGGCCGCTGATGCAGCCCCTGCCTACTGGTTTTGCCTCATTCACCGTTTGGCTAAACGACCCAAAAAGTCCTTTACTCGTCCTCAAATTAAACCAACGAGCTTAATTACCGCTGAACTCGTACGCAGAAAAGCAGTCGGGATGGCGGTATCCGAATTCTATATGGATATTGACCGGCCCGATAGTCGGTTTATCGTGGGACCACATTGTTAACCCAGGCCACGGGTGTACATAAAAACCCTCTGACGTGCAGTATACCCGCGGGATTACCCGATGAACGATGACCGTGTTTACCTTTCATCTTGCAAAACTTACCGTTAAGACTTCCATCAAAGCGTTATGGAGTCCTCCTGCGCCTGCCAATGTTCCGGGGCTGATCCATGCCGAATGCATGACGTCGATGACGCTGGGCTCGGCCATTTTCTCGCCCTCCCGGATGTTAATTCGGCACATGGCGGTGTTTGCGCAATGGGTGGACGAAGCAGCGGTTGACCGGTTTTTGCAACAGGATGATTTTGGTAAAACGCTGGCCACTGGATGGCATACCCGATTGGTGTACTTGCGACAGTGGGGAGCCATTGAGGGGTTTGTCGTGCCCACACACAGCCACGAGGTGGACGACCCGGAAGCGCCGGTGGTGGCCGTCACGGTTGCCAGGATGAGGCTTTTTCAAGTTCCCCGGTTTATTCGTTGGGGAAGACCCGTTGAAAAGTTAGTCCGCGACCATCCGGGGGCGTCTTTTGCCTTGGCCGCCATCCGGCTTCCCCGGACCGTGTCCACGTTCTCGGTGTGGAAGTCGCAAAAGGAAATGGTGGCCATGGTGTACGGCCGTAGCGCAGTCCCTCAGCCCAAGCGCCATGCCCATGCGATGCAAGAACGGGAAAGAAAAGATTTTCACTTTCAGTTTACCACCTTGCGCTTCAAACCAATTGCGGAACACGGGTCGTGGGAAGGCCGAACCAACATTATTCCGGGCTTGACACAAGGCAAATAAATGGGCTTCGCGTATCCCAAGCAGAAATTCCAAGATTGGTTTACGCAGCAGTGGGCCATTTTCTGGGGTACACGAATCGACCCCCGGGCCGTGCCGTGGTTGGTGGGGCCTTTGGGAAGCCTCGGGGTAATCGCCGATCATTTTGTTGAGAAGGTTGCGGAACAAGAAGGGTTGGTTGTCGAAAGAAACGCGACGGGCCAGGGTCTTATTCCCTCCATGAAGGAGCTGCAGCTGCCGGGGGCAGAATTCGCTCGTCTTTCGCCAGCAATCGTCGATTTTTACGAAAAAACCAGCCTTTACCGCTTGGCATTTCGTGTCCAGTGGAACCCCTTGTTTAAGGTTTTTGGGAAACTGGTCAATTACTTGTTCAGCCACCGAATCGGTCAATTAAACATTCCGTCGAATCGGGCGGAAAGTTCGGAGCAGATCACCAGTGAAATCATCACGCTTACAGACCCGGGAACCGGGAAGGTGAAATACACCGTCTGGTACCGGACCTTTAAATCAACCGGACAGGTGCTGTATTCCGGCGTGTATTCGACCTGTACGCTGCCATCCGGCGAGGTATGCGTGAAAGCGGTGTTTCCGCTGCCGAACGGAAACGCAACGGTGATATTGTCGCCGAGCGTAGGGCCCGAGGGCGGGCTTCGCCTGGCTTCTTCGGGAAAGAAATTTGGTGCCCCTGGGTTCTATTTCTTGCTTAAAGACGCCAACGGAAAGCTGTGGTCTCAATACGTACGCTCCTTTCGTGACCAGTTAGACGTCCGCTACCACGAAGGACACCTCATGGCTGAACAAACCCTAACGCTGTGGCACTGGCGCGTCCTCCGGTTTCAGTACACAATACATCTGGCTGGACAAGAGGCTGCCGCTAGTATTTCCCCCAAGTTAGACCGTGAAGGCCTTGGATAATACCGTTTAGGGCACCACCCTTTTCCTGAACTTCGCTTAACCCGGGACTTTCACGGCTGCTTATGCAGGCGCATGGCGTGGCACCTGTCAGCCAATGGCCTGTGTCCCGGGTTCAACTCCGTGTTCGGGCCCCGGCGGGGTTTTACCTGGTCGCTTTTCCCAGGCCCAGGTAGTGGAGGATTTCATCCCGGTTCATCAACCGGCGCGCGGCGAGGTCCACCGCCCAAACCCCGCCGCCGGCGAGGAGCACAAACTTGGACATGCCGTCGTCGAAATACAGGAAGTCCTTCTGCTGGGCGTAAGTTGCAACCAAGTAGGCGTCTGCCTGATCCACCAAAAAGATGTCGTTCTTGCGCGAGTTGTCCCGTGACGTTCGGTTCAACTTCACGAGCGAGACGATGGCGCCGTTCTTGGTTAAAAACCCGACCAAGTTATTGTTAACCCTCTCGTACGCCCCGCTTAACCCCGGTTGCGGAGGTGCGGTGGCCAGCAGGTCGCGATTGATGCTGACGGTGGGGATGGGTATGACACCGGCTGTTTTTCGCGCCTCGCCCTTCGACGTGAAATGCGTTTCCCCTTGGGCGGTTGAGCTCTCCATCCAATGGTCATCGGTTAAAAACAGCTTTAGCAACAGCCTGGCGTTTCTGGTGGCGTAATACGCCGAATCGTTAGCGGGCAGGCGTTGGCCTGCCACTTGCCCGTTGAACAACAGCGCCCACCCCTCCAGCAGAGCCAAGCAAACCCAGAAAGCAGTAGTCCTCCTCATTTCTTCGTTGGGGCGGTGCAGGGCTTGCCCGGGGCCTTTTCAAGGCCCCGGGCAAGCCGGTGTGTGATCGACGCGGAGGCAAAAAAGCAGCGCAGCAACGGCACGCACGACTCGCCTCAACCCGTTTATGCTCCTTGAATTTAGGAGAAAGACAGGAATAGTGTTAGGGATGCTTTACTCTGACCACCGTTTCGCTGAACCGACTGAACTTAGCTACCCTGTAGCGATGTATGGTAAACTTTCCTGATTCACTTATTCCCCATGGGCATTGATAACCTTTGGACCTTCCTGGTAGCGGCCTTGCTCTTTACCATGACCCCGGGCTTGGACACCATTTTTATCCTCAATAAGTCCCTGTCCCAGGGCAAGCAAGCGGGGTTCTACGCGACCCTTGGCATCAACACGGGCGTGTTGGTCCACACGCTGTTTGCGGCGTTGGGTTTATCCGTGCTCGTTGCTCAATCGGCCGTGGCCTTTTCGGTGGTGAAGTACGCCGGCGCCGCGTACCTGGTGTACCTGGGGGTTGCCAAGCTCCTCCGCCCGCAGCCTTTGCTGGAGGCAGCTGACCCCGGCCAGGTGCCACGCAGCGGCGCACAGGATTTCTTCTCCGGCGTCGTCACCAATGTGCTGAACCCCAAGGTGGCGCTCTTTTTCCTAGCCTTCTTTCCGCAGTTCATCCAGCCCCAAGCATTGACAAGTCCCTGGCCTTTTCTGCAGCTCGGCGGGCTGTATGCGGCCGTTGGGCTCGGTTGGTTTTCCATCCTGACGCTGTTTGCCTCGTATTTCTCGGCTCGGGTCGTGAACAGCCCCCACGCGAGCCGGTGGTTGAACCGGTTATCCGGGGTTGCCTTTCTCGCCATGGGCCTTAAACTGGCGTTGACCAAACGATAGGCGGGCAACGATACCGCTCGTTTTGCTAGAATTACCCTTTCGTTGAACCGGTAGGGCTTTGGAAACACGGCTTTGGGGTTGCTGGGCACCCCGGTCTACGAGGCCAGCCGCTTCTTCACCGCAGATCCGGCTCCATCCGAAAATTGAAGCCGTACAAGTAAGGACTTTGGGGCGCGGCATTCGGGTCCACCACCCAGGCAAATTGGTGGTTCCGCTTCGCGCGCACCAACACCCCCGCCAACCGAATCAACGGCCGCGTGCGCCCTCCCAGGGTTGGGGTCAAGTAGGCAAAGCCTTGCAGGCTGAAGGAGCAGACCCGGCCGTAGTCGCTGTCGAGTTGCCGAAAGCGGGGCTTGGCCCGTTGCCACGCGGCAACGCTGCCCCCCCAGGGGTTGCCCTTCGCGAGCAACGCGTCGTAGTCGCCCGCTTGCAGGAGCGGCAGGGCGCGTTTCAGCAAGGCCTCGCTCCGCTCCACGCGGGCCAAGTGGGCCAGGGGAAACTCGAACTGGCTGCTGGTCGTCTTTCCCTTGAGGGTGATGCGGACAAAGGCATGGGTTGCCCGGTGGCGGGGCGAGAGCTGCCGGTAGAACAGGTACGCGCAATTCGAGGCGGGCAGGTGCAGCGTCTGGAAGGACTGCTCCATCCGCTCCGCCATCCCGCCGGCCAACGTGATGCCGAAGTACCGGCCGTGGGGCCGGCCGGGGGCGGGCTGGGCCACGCCCTCGGCCACCGTGGCCGACCCAGCGCCGTAGAAGCGCCGGAGGGGCTCCACGCTCGGGGCTTCGGGGCCGCGGCAATTCGGCAGCGCGAGGGGCAACAAAAGCAAGACGACCAAGAAGGCGCGCATACCGGGCTTACGTGTGCGGGCAAAGGTACGTGCCTCGCGCCGGCTGCGGGGGTAAATCGGGTACAAGGCAAGACCTGCTTTCGCCCGGCTGCCTTCGCCTGCGGGGGTGTACTTTGGGACCCCTTCTAGTAAGCACAAGCAGTAATTCCTTTTAGAAAAGCCGAACGACCCGAACGCAATGGATACACCCCTTGAGGGACGCGAATACGCACAGATGGAGCAAGCCTTGTTCATCGACTTGATTCGCTCTGCCCCGTCAGGGGCTGATTTGGTCATCACACCGGATTCCTGGGACGGCTTGCCGGCCCTCTTTGGGGAACGGCTGACCACAGTCGTGGCAGGCAACAGCGAGGAGTGGGTAGTGGCGCTTACCCCGCAAAACCGCAATTTCTTGGTGGCCCAGGCCCTGGAAGACGAGGTGTACGGCAAGTTCGTGCACTTCTACATTGTCGCAGCCGGCAAAGAGATTGTCAGCTCGTACGACCACATGGCCTGCCTGATTCTGGACCCGAATTTTCCGGATTACCGCCGCATAGTAGCTGAGTACGCCCCACTGGGCGACATCATAGGTTAACGCTCGTTTCGCGAGTCGGACCGTTTGGCTGAACATCATGCGTTATATGCAAGGGGCGTAGTAGACTGGGCGAAAGCATTCAACACCCGATCCCTACTTTAGGGCCATGAGGTACCGGTTTGCGTGGCTGTGGCTGCTGTGGTCTTTTGCGAGTTGTCGACCGGCCCCGCCACGGCCTCCGTTGCTGGGGCATTGGCGGTTTCAACAACAAGATCAGGTGCACTACCGACCCGACGGCACCGTGTTGGAGGCCAGCACGCACCGACCGCCGCAGGCCCAGTACCGCGCCCTGGACATCACGGCCCGCGAAATGGTCTACCACCACGTGCTCGGAGACCGGTCTTTTCCCGGCGACAGCACCTACACCGTGACCCGTTCGTATACCCGCCAGGACACCATCCTCTGGGTGGTGCCCTTTCCCGGGATAGAAGCCGGGCCCGTGTTCATTCACCGCTTGACGGACCAGCACCTGACGTTGCGCGTGGCCCAGGAACGCGTGCCCGGGGCACCGTACAGCGTGCGGCGCTTGTCCTTTACCCGGTAACGGTCTTGACCATGACAACGGCAGGCCGCTGATGCAGCCCCTGCCTACTGGTTTTGCCTCATTCACCCTTTATACAAACTATTATAATCTACTACCTTTGTGGTGGCCTATGCTAAGGCCCCTTCTCGCGCGCCCTTCTTGCGGCTGCTCCCCGGCGCGCGTCCCTGTCATTTACTGGTAACCCAGACCCCCGTGAAAACTAGTTATTTTACGGATCGTAGCGGCGTGGAGCAGCACGCGCTACAGTCCCTGCTCGCCTTCGAGCAACAAGAAACCATCGGCCGGATGGCCGTTTTTCCCGATATCCACTACTGCTCCGAACGCTCCATCCCCGTGGGGGTGGCGTTTGCCACCACCGATGTGTTTTATCCCCTGGTGACGGGCAAGGACATGGGCTGCGGGGTGGCCTACCTGCGCATCCCCCGGCGGGACGTGTTGCGCCCCTTCGAGAAAGGCAAACACTACCGGGCCCTGGAACGCGAAGTCCACGCCATGACCGACGAAGGCCTGGGCGGGGGCAACCACTTCCTCTCGCTGGAAGCCTCCGAGGAGTATCTCTATGTGCTCGTGCACACGGGCAGCCGCAACCTGGGCATTTACATGTACCAGCAGAACCGCGCCCTGTTGCAACAGCACAACCCCGGTCAGGACTGGCTGCCCCGGGAGCTGGCCACGCCGGCCTATGTAAACGAATACGAGCGGGTGCTGGCCTACGCGGCGAGCCGCCGGCAGGCGTTCGTGTCTAAAACCTACGACTTCCTGCTGCGCAATCAGTACGTGGCCGCCGGCACCCCGGTGTATGCGGACAGCTGCCACAACCTGCTGGAATTTCATCCGCACCAGGTGATCCACCGCAAGGGCAGCACGCAGTTGGCAGCGGAGCGCGAAGTGGTGATTCCGCTCTCCATGAGCCGGGGTTCGCTCATCGTCAAGCCCAACCGCTGGGACCCCTCGCTGGAGCACGCGCTCTGGAGCTGCTCCCACGGGGCCGGCCGGGTCTTGAGCCGCACCGATACGCTCAAGCACTGGCACTCGCTCAAAAGAGCCGAGAAGGATGCCTACCGCCAGCGCTTCCCGGAGTTGCTGAATCGGCAAGGCGACTTTGAGAGCAGCATCCTGCAGGAGTTCGACTTTGCCTACAAGGACGCGACAGCGTTGCTGGCCACGCAACCCTTCCTCATTTGCTGTGACCAGACCCAACCACTGGTAACGGTGAAATTTACGGGAGTCTAGCCGCTGTTTCTTGGAAGCGAAAACGCGATAGGTTTCGCTTCCAAGAAGCCAAGCGGGTGATAGTTTGTCCGAATCACCGTTTTCCTAAACTTTCCTCAGCCTATTCGGACGTTTGCCCGGGCGAATCAATTCACCCCCTGTTCGCCACAATTTAAGGCTGTACACCGCCCCATAACTCGCCATCAAGAGTAGTAAAAAACGGGAAATCAGTTCGCCACGCATGGTTTCGCCCTCCGGCAAAAAGATGTCGGGGTATCGGCCCCAGTGGCGCAAGAGAACGGTCTGCCCGACAACGGCCGCTTCTAAATCTTTGCGCGCCACCCGAATCGAATACGCCCGTTCTTGGTAGCGAAAATCCAGGTAGTAAAGGGTCTTGCCTAGGTGCGTCTGCGCCAAACGCGTCACCTGCACCCCAACCAGTTCACCCTGCCGTGCCACCTCGTGCTTCCGGTACATTTTGGGTGCGGTATAGAGCATCAGGCCCACGAAGTACAGGCCGATAAAGAACATAATGGCCCAAACGTTAAGGTAACGCATCTAGCTTAGCAATGAGGGCAAATGCGTTTGCGCCGGGCTAGTGGCCACACTCGATTTCGCAAGAACGCCGAGTAGTAAAGGTAACCATGCCGGCAAAACAGACACCACGTTGTTCACTATTCCGCTCCTTTCGCTAAATGGAAACGTCTGCCACCGGTTTCAGGGCCTTGCGGTGGGGATAGACGGGCACGCCGCGGTGGCGCAGGTACTTGTAAAAGGTGGCCTTGGAGATACGCAGGCTGCGGGCCATGTCGTCGACGCTCAGCTGCTGGGCCCGGTAGAGCGTTTCGGCGGCCACGGCCGTGCGCTGAGCTTGCTCCGACAACCCGGGCTTGCGCCCGCCCACGCGGCCCCGGGCGCGGGCTGCCGCCAGCCCGGCGCAGGTGCGTTCGCGGATGAGCTCGCGCTCGAATTCGGCCAGCGAGGCGAACAGGTTCAACACCAAACGCCCTTGGGCCGAGTGGGTGTTAATCGCATCCGTCAAGGAGACCAGGCCTACCTCGCGGCGCTGCAGGTCGGCCACCAGGTCCAGCAGGTGCTTGAGCGAGCGGCCCAGCCGGTCGAGCTTGTAGATGTAGACCGTGTCGCCCGGGCGCAACTGGGCCAGCAGCTTGTCGAGTTCGACCCGGGCGGCCAACGCCCCGGAGGCTTTCTCTTGGTAAATGAGCGTGCACCCGGCCTGCGTCAAGGCGTCGAGTTGCAGTTCGAGGTTCTGGTCGCGGGTCGAGACCCGGGCGTAGCCAATCTTCATACTTTGGGAGTTTAGGGAACTCGTCCCAAAGTAGCGTTTCGTGAACTTTGAAAGGTGAACGGGTTTCGTAAACTCGAGTAGCCCGGTTTTTAATCACTGTCGGGCTTCGCCTGTGTTAGCGGGCGCCTCGTTTCTTCGTTCACGCAAAGGAGCATTAAACCAATTTAAATCCGGGTGCCTACCTGCTCTTTTCCTTCAATGGCTTCCTGATTCGTATCAGGAGCCATGCGCAGCAACGCATAGCCCAGCAGGCCCGCACTAAGGGAGGCGACCAGAATAGCCAGCTTGGCCACGTCGGCCCCACCCGAGGCCTCGCCTAGTGCGAGCAGGGTGATGAAGATGGACATCGTAAAGCCGATGCCCCCCAGCAGGCCCGCGCCCCACACGTGCCGCCAGCGCACCCCGGGTGGCAGCGTGGCCCAGCCCAGGCGCACGCTCAGCCACGACAGGCCCGCGATGCCCAGGGGCTTGCCCACCACCAGCCCGGCCAGGATGCCTAGGCCCAAGGGCGAGAGCAAGCCCCGCACCGCCGCCGGCGCAATCACCAGGCTCGTGTTGGCAAAGGCAAAGAGGGGAATGATGCCGAAGGCCACCAGCGTGTGCAGCTGCTGCTCCAGCCGCTGGGCCGGGGAGCTGCTGCTCAAATACAGGTATTCCAGCTCCTCGCTGATGGTGCGCGGGTCGGCGTCGACGGCATGCAGCTCGTGGCGCAGCAGGGCCAGCCGCTCGTCGACGCGGTGCAGCAGCTCCGGGCGGGAGTACGGGATGCGGAAGGGAATGGCGACCGCCAGCATGACGCCCGCCAGCGTAGCGTGAATGCCCGATTCGAGCATGAAGTACCAGAGCACCGCCCCCAAGGGCAGATAGGCCCAGAGGCTGCGCACGCCCAGCTTATTGAAGGCCAGCAATACGCCCCAAGTACCCAGGGCCCCGTACAAGGCATGCAGATGCAGCTCGGTGGTGTAGAAGCCGGCGATGACGAACACCGCGCCCAAATCGTCTACGATGGCCAGGGCCGTGAGAAATACTTTCAACGCCAGCGGCACCCGGGGCCCCAGCAGCTGCAACACGGCCAGGGCAAAGGCAATGTCGGTGGCCATGGGAATGCCCCAACCGCCGGCCGTGGGCGTGCCCCGGTTGAAAAGCGCGAAGAGCAGCGCCGGCACCAGCATGCCGCCGAGTGCCCCCGCGATGGGCAGGGCTGCCTGACGCCAAGAGGACAGCTCGCCTTCCATAACCTCGCGCTTGATTTCCAGGCCCACGATGAGGAAGAACACGGCCATCAGCCCGTCGTTGATCCAGTGCAGCAGGCTGTGGTCAAGCACGAGCCCGCCCACGGCCACGCGCAGGTGGGTGTCCCACACGGCGGGAAAATAGCGCGCCACGCCCCAGTCCACATTGGCCAAGACCAGCGCGAGTACGGCACTGCCCATCAGCACGATGCCGCTGGCGGCCTCGCGCCGAAAAAACTCGGTGAACGGACGCACCAGCGGGCGGACGATATCAGATACTGCCATGAGAGGGGTGATGGGAGGCCAGACCAGCGCCGGCACCCGGGTTAAACAGGACGCGACCGACGGGAAGGCCGGCACAGCCCTCTACCTACGCAGCAGCGCCTAGAACGTCTAGTTAGGCATCCACCCGGTGGGCGGCCAGTGGCTCGTTGGCATGCGGTTGTGTTCAGCAGAAGGGTCCGATAAGCGAGAGGAGCCTTAACCTTGAGAGGCGGAAGGAACGCCGTTTTCGATCAGGTTTCGAAACACGCGTAAAATGTGTTCCAACTTGGTTGGGTCGCCAGAACCCACAAACAAACCATCTTCCAAGAGATACCCGTACCAATCGTTTTCGGATCGGTAGAACTTGGTGAAGGGAATCTGGACCTCTTCCAACGGGGTGTCCGACACGCTAATTTCCACGCTCCAGCCCGGGTTGCTGACGGAGAGCAATTTGATGCCTTCCCGGAACTCCCATTCCCCGTCGCACCGGGCCAGGTACCAGGTTTGCAACCACGTCAGTGTTTCCATCCTTACAAAATAAGTAGGGGTAGCCAGAACGGGAGATACCGCCCTTTTGGGAGCAAGCTACGAAACAGCCTACCCATGCATTAGGAGGCGTTCAGGAAAACGGTCGTTATTTCAGCTTTCGTCTTATTAGTTTCTTGTCTAAAGTATCAGCAAGTTTATGCTGTGCGGCATCTTCTGTCAACAAAGCGTTTATTGCTTGCCTGGTCAACGTGTCACGTAATTGGGCAGCCTTGAACCCAACTTCCTGACCCTTTACTCCTACCCCATCTAGTTCAAAGCTGACCCCGCGCAGGGTGCCACCCTTGTCGTGGGTGTAACGCACACTTATCCGCTGTTTGTGCAACTGCGCGGCCAGCCACTCCTCCCCTCCCCTATCGGCTTGGCTTAAAATCTGCTTCACCGCTTGGCTTACCCGCTCCCGGACGGCTTCCTTTCGGGGATCCAAATCTTTAATGCTGCGGCGCCGCTCCGGAATGGGCTGCATCCCCAGCTCTTGGCTTATCTGCTTGGTGATAGCCGGCTGTCGGTAGAAATTATTGTCCGTCCGCAGGGCTGGGCCGCCGTGAATCGGCACCCGGTTGATGTAGATGTGCACGTGGGCGTGCTTTTTGTCGCGGTGCTCATATACGACTACCTGGTGGCGGGCAATCGGCGCCCCTATCAGCTCACAGTAGCGCTGGGCCGCCGCGACCTTTTGCTGCTGACTCACCTCCTCCCCTTCCTTCCAGGAGAGCACCGTATGCCATACCGGCTTCTGCACTTTCCGGCTCCGGTTGGCGATGTATTTCATCTCCTGAGCCATCTCGGCAGGGCTGCCAGGTATGACGTTGGACACGACCAACAGCGGAGCCTCCCCGGGTTCCTTTCCTTTGCCCCGCCGCTGCCCCGCCCCGTACGTCAGGGCACCCTCGAAGTCGCTGCCCGTGGTGGTTTTCGCTATCATACCAGGTAGCCCCGAATGATGGAAAGAGCTTGCACAAGTTGCGCCTCGTGGTTGGGGAAAGTCTTACCAGCTTGTGCCAGGCGAGCAATCTGATTTAAGTTGGTGCCAATTCCCACCAGTTGCCGCCGCAGTTCTGCCGGCAGTACTTCCTTGACTTCGGCACCCATTCCAAGCACCCGCAAATAATCGGACACCTTCCTAAATCCTGCTGCCTTAGCTCTGGCCTCAATGGCTGTTTTCTCGTCGGCAGTCACGCGAAAATGAATCTGCTGGTCGCGGTTCGGCTCGGCCGCTTCTGGCTTTACTTCGTCGGTCATATTCCCTCTGGTTGATTTCTGGGCTAACCTACGTCTAAATTCAAATGAAGGGTATTTCCAGTCGTCTGCTTTAGCAAGCCAAGCCCGGTGAGCCTGCGAATCGGGCGGTGTTATTGGCGGACGCAAACGCAGTTCGTGTACACAATGACATGGCTTGCTGGTCGTTGAACGAGGCATCAGAACGAGACCGTTGAACAGTCGTTGAACGAAGCTAAGGCTAGGCAATCTATTGCTTCACTGCTTCAAAACTTCATTGCTTCATTGAAGCACAAGCATGGCAGATATTATCAGGAAATAGCAATGGTGAGCAGCGCGATTGAAAACGTCGTTGGGCACCCTTCATTCCTGCTTCAATACATCGGCGCTTCATTGCTTCACTGCTTCATACAAAGCAAGAAGAAATACGTTTGTCAGACCCACCCAACTACGCTTCATTGCTTCAAAGCTTCTCTGCTTCAAAGCTTCTTGATGTATGTACAATTAACTGGCTGCATAAGGCTTCTACGCATCATTGCTCAATGCTTCATTGAAGCGGTACTTCAGCGCTTCTAGTTCTTCTTGCTTCATTGCTTCGTAGTTTCATTGCTTCGGTGTACTTTTGAAGCGTTGCTTCTTTGCTTCGCCACGTCAGGCAAATGATGATGCAACGAAGCATTGCATCGGTGCTTCGTTGAAGCATTGAAGCAGCGATGCACATTCTCTCAGAAACCTAACGTCTTCAACCGCTCTTCTCTTTATGAATAAACCCCGTGTAATTGCCTTCGCGACTCAGAAAGGAGGGGCGGGCAAGTCGACCATTGGGACGCATGTCGCCTCGGCGCTTTGCTACCTCTACGGCTATAAGGTGGCCATGCTCGACTGCGACTACCCGCAGAATACCCTGCATGCCTACCGCAACCACGAGCAGCAGCTGCTGCAGTCAGACGTGGCCTTTCAGGAGCGGCTCATCAAGCAGGGCGTCACCCCGTATCCCATCGCCATTTCCAGCATGGAAAAGGCCGTGGAGGCCATTGACACGCTAGCTGAGAAAGAGTACGACTTCATCCTGGTGGACACACCCGGTACGGTAAACGTCTCGGGCCTGAGCGAGCTGCTGGAGCGGGTGGACTACATTTTCCTGCCCATGGAGCCGGACATGGGCACCATTGCATCCACGATGTCCTACATGCATATCCTGGGCAACTTCACCCAGGCGCAGCGGCCCGAATCCAACCTGGTGGGCTTTTATGCCTTCTGGAACAAGTTTCTCAAGGCCGAGAAGCGCACGGTCTACACCAAGACCGCGGAGCTGTTCCGCGAGAAAGGCTACCCGCTGCTCAACAGCCGGGTGGAGTCCCTGGTCAGCATCAAGGACAAACGCTCCACGATGTTCCCCATGCCCGAAAAGGAGCTGAGCAAGCTGGGGCTGGGCAACCTAATTACCGAGATTCTGACGCTGGTGGTCGGCCAGGGCACGGTGACGCCCTCGGGCAAGCGCCTGGAATTCGCCCCAATAGAATTCGAGCAGCCCACGCCCGCCACCACCCTCGACGGCAACGCCAAATAACCTCCTTCCATCATGGCCAAGAAAACACCAGAATCGAAAGAAGAAGCCGCTGCCCGGCGCCAGCGCGAACTAGCAGCCCTTACTTCGGGCGTCGCGGCGTTCAGCCTCATGGGAGGGCCGCCAGCCCCAGCGCCGGTGGAAGCCCCGGCCGCACCAGCGGCCCCAGCCCCGGCGGCTACGCCGGCGCCGGAACCGGCACTGCAACCAGCGGGAAAGAAAGCAGCGGCTCCGCCGGCAGTGGAAACTCCTGCCCAGGATAAAGCCGCGTCAACCACGGCGCCGGCGAAGAGGGTAGGAGAGGAGCCCGTTGCTTCCCTTAAGGCAGTATCCGCCCCGGCACAGGGAGATACCGAGCCGGAGGCCGATGAGGACCCGGAGCAGGATGCTCCCGAAGTGGAGGCCGCAACATCTACCGAACCCGGCGAGCTGGACCTGGCCCGGCTGTTTGTGCCATCCAGTGAAAAGAAGGGCACCACGCTGCGCATCACGGCCGACCACCAGCAGTTCTTCACCAACATGGGCTTTCTGCTCGGCAACGGCGCTTCCGCCCCGGACATCATCCACAACATCCTGACCCGCTTCCGGGCCGACCACGAGGCCCAGATTCAGAAGGCGATGAAAAAGCAGCTGCGCCAGCTGATGACGCCCAAAAAGTAAACCTGCCGCTACCTGATTTTATTGCAAGGCCCGCTGCCCCGGCGCGGGCCTTGCTTATTAAGGCCTTTCCATTCCCGGCATCCTGGTTTACCGGCAGGGTAGGGGAGGGGCTTTATCGCTACCCAATATGTTTCCCGTTCGTGTTCTTGATGGCCGTAAGCTGCTGGCCGGCCTGACACTGGTGTGCTATAACACCGTGACCCAGGCGGAAACGCTGCCCTCCCCAGACCCGCAGGCCCGCAGCCAGGTGACCCTTGATTCCTTGCGGGGCCTGCTCCGGCAGCCGGGCCTTGCGGACTCGACCCGATTTCACCACTTAGGGGCGCTGCGGGACGCGTTGTTTGCCCAGGGCGCCCCGGATGCCCGCCGGGTAGGCGAGCAAGCCGTTGCGCTGGCCATCCGCCGGCGCGACTGGCCGGGTGCGGCCGATGCGCTGTACCAGCTGGTCGTCTCCTGCGAGCGGGGCAGCGACTACGTGGGGGCCACCAAGTACAGCCAGCAGGGCGCGGAGTTGGCCCGGGCGCACCAGCTGCCCGATCGGTGGCGCTTCACCCAGTGCCAGGGTTTGGTGGCAGTCGACACCAAGGACGTGGCCGGCGGACTCAAGTACCTGCGGCTGGCCTTGCGCCAGCAGGATGCCATTCCTACGGTTGGGCCCAAGGAGCGGGGCGGCCTGCTGCTCAACCTGGCCAATACGCTGCTGGTCCTGCAGCAGTACGACTCCGTGCTGCACTACGCGGCCCGGGCGCTGACCTACATGCAGCGGGCCGGCGACGCCCGCGGCCAGGGCTACGCCTACCAGTTCAAAGGCGAAGTGTACGCCCTGCTAGAGCCGCAGACGCCGGCCCGGCTGGACTCGGCGGCCGTGAACATGCGCCGGGCCCTGCAGATCATGCAGCGCCACGACTTCAAGCCCCAGGCGGCGGCCTCCGCCCTGGCCCTGGCCCGCACCTACCGGCGGCAGGGCCGACCCGAAGCCTCCCAGCAGGCAGCGGAGCTGGCCCTGGGTTTGGCGCGGCAAATCGGCACGGCCGAGTACGAGGCCGACGCGCTGGCAAGCCTGGCCTGGGCGCAGGCCGACCTGGGCGACGTGAGGCGCTCCATCGAGCTGGATAACCAAGCCATGAACCTGCGCGACTCGGTCTTCAGCAAGGACAAGGCGCAGGCCCTGGCCGCATTGCAGGTTGAGCAGGATGTGAAGCTGTTGCAGCAGCAGACCCGGGCCGCCGAATCCGAGCAGCGCACCCAGCGTGCCCGGCTGCAGTCCCTGCTCTTGCTGCTGGGTGGGCTCACGGCCACGCTGGGCGTGGGCAGCTGGCTTCACTGGCGGCTGCGGCGGCAGAAAGCGCTGCTGGCCGTAGCTAACGAGGCCAACCGCCAATCGGCGGCCGAGAAGGAGGTGCTCCTGCAGGAGATTCACCACCGGGTGAAAAACAACCTGCAGCTGGTCAGCAGCCTTCTGGCCTGGCAAAGCAGCGTGCTGCCCGACCCGGCGTTGACGGCGGCGCTGGCCGGCAGTCAGGCGCGCATTCAGAGCATGGCCCTGGTCCATGAATTCCTGTACCGGGCCGACAACCTGGCCCAGGTGCGCATGGATGACTACCTCGCGCAGCTGCTTGAGTCGCTGCATACTTCCCTCAATTCACCCGAGTTCCCCGTGCAGCTCAGCACCAACCTGCAGCCCCTGGTACTGGGGGCCCGGGAGGCCACTTCTTTCGGGCTGATGGTAAACGAATTGGTCAGCAATGCGTACAAGCACGCTTTTCGGGGGCCCGGGCCGGGCCGTTTGCACGTTCCCCTTTCCTCAAGTCCCACCGGTTTTGAGCTGCGCGTCATCGACAACGGCGTCGGCTTGCCGGCCGAGGGGGGAGGGGAGGCCGCTTCCCGCTCGCTCGGGCTGCAGCTCGTGCGCCGGCTCGCCAGGCAGTTGAACGCAACGGTGACGGCCTCGGCTTCCGAACCCACCGGCACCCGCATGGAGGTTACCCGCAACTGAGTCGGGGCCCGGCGGGAGTCAAACGCTACGCTATGGCTACTATCCTGATTGTGGAGGACGAACTACTGATTGCGGACGAAATACAGCGGGCCCTCGTGCGCCTGGGTCACACGCCGCTCGAACCCGTCGACAGCAGTGACGAAGCCCTGCAGGTGCTGGCCCGGCAAGCTGTGGAGCTGGTCTTGATGGACATCAACATCGCCGGCGACTGCGACGGCATCGCCGCGGCCCTGCTCGTGCGTCGGCAGTTTGCCGTGCCCGTGGTGTTTCTCACGGCCCGCTCCGACTCGGCTACCCTCAACCGCGCCAAGCTGGCCCAGCCCTATGGCTACCTGGTCAAGCCCTTCACCGATGATTCCCTGCGGGCCCAGATTGAGCTGGCCCTTTACAATGCCTACCAGGCCGGGCCCGCCGGTCCGGTAATGGACCTGGCCGCGGCCGGTGGGGATGAGGTGCTCGGTGCCGCCGAGCGCTGCCCCAAGTTCAAGGAGTACCTGTTCGTGCGCAAAGGCTCGGGTCACGTCAAGGTGCTGCTCAGGGACATTCTTTATTTCGAGGCCCTGCAGAATTACGTGCGCCTGCACACAGTCAAGGAAAACTTTGTGTTCGACTCCACGCTCAAGGAGCTGGAGCAGAAGCTGCCCGACCAGTTCTTGAAGACCCACCGCTCCCACATCGTCAACCTCGACCACGTGCAGGCCTACGAGGAAAGCAGCGTGCTGCTGGGCAAGGATTACATCCCGGTTAGCCGTTCCTGCAAAGAGGAGTTCAAAAACCGCATTCATTTAGTGGGGTGAACTCCTACGGGTCCCGATTTGCGTGCAAGGACAACTCGCCTGGCCAACCCCGTAAGGTTGGCCAAGGCTCGATTAATGTACGCCTGTGGGCGATGACTTCCGGAAGAAGAACCCAAACCCCAACCGAAGTAATTACCGCCGAGCTTAGTGTTTGTAGGTGTAAAAGTAACGGCGCATGATGTTCCCGGATCTTTGCTCGAAGCTGATCTTCAGTTGCTCTTTTGTAAGTCCATCCACGCGAAAGTCAGCGGGTGGACTGCCCGTCTGTGTAAAAGTCAACTTCTTTTCGTCCGCGCTCAGACTCCAAGTACCCGTCAACGTTCGAGGCGGCTCGCCGTTGTCCAAACATCCATCCAGGGCGCTAAAGGTATCGGGGTAATCTAGTTTGATATATTCCTCCGCGCAGAAGTCCACGTTCATAACAGTTGTTGTTCCACCACCGACTGGCGTAGACTCGGCTGTTAAAAGAACGGGCAGCCATTTGCCGGCCGCCAGCAGCTCTTTCGTGGAGGCGGGTTGTTGCTCGTCCTTCTTGCAGGAGCAAAGGCTGCCGAAGATCAGCAAGCACCATAGCGCAACGCCTGAAGCACGCGAAAAGATGTAATACATGATAAGAGAGGGTTTAAAGTGATTACAAAGTACCCGCAAATATTTATTATGCAACTAGTATAGTTTAGCGGCGATCTTCCTATCATTGCGCTGCTTACCTGCTTGCATTACCCCTGCTTTCCCGCAAAGCAGGCGGCTCCCGCTCCTTCCCCTTACACACCTTGTTTGCGGCTAACAGTACCCGACTGGAAAATCCAGTCGCGGCTACCTATTGCTTGCGCATAATGGGTGTGTCCCACTTCTCTTTCCGTACGCGTGGCCCGGCGATCGCCTTGAAAGCGACTGGCCGTGGTTTAATCCTGTGGTTGGCCCTGTTGGCAGTGCTGTTGCTGCAGCTCTTCCCCAACGCTGCTCGGGCGCAGTGTCCGGCGCCCATGTGCGTGCCGGGGGCCGCGCCCGCGGCGAACCTCGCCTTCGGCATGGGCATTTACCGCGTGCAGCTGGCCGGCCTCGACACCGTCACCCGCGGGGCTGCCGACGGCTACCGCGACTACAGTTGCGCGAATGGCGCGCAACTGCAGCGCGGTGCTACTTACACGTTGCGCGTGACAACCAGCCCCGGCGCGGACGAGACCGTGCGCGCCTGGCTCGACTTCGACGCCGACGGCCAGTTTTCGGCCGCCGAGCTGGTCCTCTCGTCCCCCGCCGCCCGCTCTCACCAGGCCGCCTTCACCGTGCCGGCGTCGGCCACCCTAGGCCAGCCCCTGCGCCTGCGCATCGCCGCCGACTACGCCTTGGCCCCCGTGCCCACGGCCTGCAGCACGCCCCAGTATTCCCAGACCGAGGACTACCGCGTCGTCGTGTCCGCTACGGCTTTGCCCGCCCCCGTGGCGCGCTTCGCTGCCCTCGACACGGTGAGCTGCGGCAGCCCCGTGGCCTTCCGCGACCAGTCCCTCAACGCCCCCACCAGCTGGCGCTGGCGCTTCGGCGACGGCACCGCTTCGACCCAGCAACACCCCACGCACACCTACGCCCAGCCCGGCACCTACGCCGTGTCGCTGCGCGTGTGCAATCCCGCCGGCTGCGACTCGCTTACCCGCACGGGCTACGTTACGGTGCTGCCCGCCGGCCCGCGCCCGGCCGCCTGCCAGCCCGCCACCACCGCCTACTGCTGCGACTTCGGCGTGCGCCGCGTGCGCCTGGGAACCCTTGACCACGCCTCGGCCGGCGGGCAGACCGGCTACGAGGATTTCACCTGCGCTCGCCGCGCCACGCTCACGGCCGACCAGTCCGCGTTGCTGCAACTGACCACTGGCCCGGCCGCCCACGACGTGCGCGTGTACCTGGACGCCAACGACGACGGGCAGTTCGACGCGGCCGAGCTGCTCTACCAGGGCCTGGGGGTGATCAGCCCCAACACTCCGCTGAGCGTGTCGGCTACCCTACCTGGCCTGGTCTACGACCGCCCGCTGCGCCTGCGCGTGTGGGCCGACTACGCCGGCAGTCCGGGCACCACGGCCTGCGCCAGCCCGCAGCGGGGCCAGGTGGAGGACTACACCCTGACGGTGCGCCCCAACGCGGCCGCGCCCGTGGCCGCTTTTGTTCTAGCCTACGAGCAGCTCTGCGGGCCTGTGCGCGTGGCCCTGACCAACCAGACCACCGGCGGGGCCACCGCCTACGCCTGGGACTTCGGCGACGGCACCAGTTCTACCGCGGCCGCCCCGCCGGCCCACGCCTACGCCACCCCCGGCGTGTACCCCTTAAGCCTGGTTGTGAACAACGCCTTCGGCAGCGACACGCTGACCCGGCTGGTGGCCGTGGCCGGCAACTGCCCGAGCTATTGCACGCCCAACGGGCGGGGCGCCAGTTCGTCCGCCCCGCAGCACTTGACCCGGCTGCAATTGGCCGGCCTCGATAATCGGTTGGTGCGCCCATTGGCCACACCCTACTTCGACTTCACTGCCCAGTACACGGAACTGGTGCAGGGGCGCACGTACGTGCTACGAGGCGAGTCGCCGCCGTGGTACTTTGCCGGGCAGGGACCGTGGGTGGAGGTTACGGCCTGGATTGACTACAACCAAGATGGCATAATGGGGGCGTCCGAAATCCTGGGCACGCAGACCACCGGCAGCCCGCACGAGCTTTCGTTCCGGGTGCCGCCGCGGGCCGCGGCCGGGGCTACCCGGCTGCGCGTGCTGGTGGCCATGCGCAATCAGCTTGTCTACTCGCATTCGTGCACCCCGGTCAACCTGTCGGCCTCGACCGAGGATTACACCGTGGTGATTGTGCCCGAGCCGGTGGCTCCGGCCGCTGGTTTTCTGGCCCGCCAGCGCACGAGCTGCAACGGCGCCGTGCAGCTGCAGGACACCAGCGGGTTCAGCCCCACGGTCTGGCTCTGGAACTTTGGCGACGGGGGCAGCAGCATTCAGCAACACCCCACGCACCAGTACACGCAACCCGGCACGTACACCGTGGAGCTGACGGCCTCCAACGCCTTTGGCAGCACCCTTGTTTCGCGCGCCAGCTACGTGACGGTGGCGGCCCTGGCCCAGGGGCCGCGGCCGATGGCGTGCCGTCTGCCGACCCCGGCCACCTGCTGTGGTTACGGACTAGCCCGGCTGTCCATCGGCTCGTTTGTCTACGCCAACACCGTGGCGCCCGCCGCCGGGTACATCGACGAAACCTGCACCGTGCCGCCCTTGCAGCTCACAGCCGGTTCGGTATACCCGCTGACGGCCTCGTTTCAGCGCGGGGCTTACACGTCCGCCTACGCTTGGCTGGACGCCAACGACGACGGGGTCTTTGCCCCCGGTGAGGTGGTGTACAACTCCAACAGCGAAACCAACACGGCGCTCCCCCGCTCGGGGCCGCTTCAGGTACCAGTGGGCGCGGTAACGGGCCGCCCGCTGCGGTTGCGCGTGCTGCACATGAGCAACTGGGACGGGCTCTCGCCCACGAGCGTGCCGGACCCGTGCCGGCGCGACGAGCAGCGGGCCCAAGTGCGCGATTTCGCGGTGATAGTTTCCGCCGCGCCCCTTTCCGTCAATCCGGCGGCTGGAACTCGGGCGGATTGGACGTTTTATCCCAACCCGGCCCACGGGTCGATTACGATCAGCAGCCCGAAGAAAGGACCCTTAACCGTGCAAATAATTTCTCAGATCGGGGGAGTACTACTGGAAAAGAGAATAGAAGGCTTTTCCAATAATGCTGTCTTGTCAATAGCAGAGCTTCCAAGCGGCATTTACATACTCTCCCTGTCCAATCACCACAAGAAGCACAAGCTAATTGTAGAATAGCACAAGCCATAGCTAGACCATGAAATCACTATTTCTTTTTCGCGCCACGATGGTGTTGCTGGCGTTGACCCAGCTTAAAGCGCAAGCCCAAGACTTTAAAGTTATCCTTCCGCCTTCCCCTAACGCATCCTCGTTGGGGAAATACGGAGATGTGCCGGTTTCACCGTATACCGGCTTGCCCACCATTAACATTCCGCTGTACACCGTTAGAACGCGCAGCTTTGAGTTACCCATTTCCATTTCTTACCACGCCTCCGGGAACCGGGTCGAAGAAGAGGCCTCTAGTATCGGGCTGGGCTGGACATTGCTGGCAGGCGGTACGATCACGCGCAGCATCCGGGGAATTGATGATTTAGCCCCGGGTTTAGCTCAATCCTACCAGGCAGATGCTGCCCTGCCCGCGGCGGATGGCAACAACAACTTTCCAACAACACCGGGCACTTACAACCCCAAACCATGTGCGGAACTCCGGCCCATAGCCGTAGGATGTACTGACATTAAGCCTTATTTTAAATCTTATTGCGACGGCAATTTTGACACGGAGCCCGATGTGTATTACTACAATTTTGGCAGCAAATCCGGAAAATTTGTAATAAGCAAAAGCAACGGCGGGCCAAAGTTATTAACGCAAGACAAATTGCGTTTTGAGTACAATTACAACTCGTCCATTTGGACAGCTTTTGATGAAAGGGGAAATAAATACGTATTTGCTGCAGTCGAGTTAACAGACATTACTACCCACCCGGCGCCCCCCACCACCAATACACCACCGGCTCGTGTATCCAGTTGGCATTTAACGCGCATTACCACTGCACAGGGTGAAGACATTGATTTCTTTTATCACGGCGCATACGACCCAATCACCGGGATACAGGCTCAGTCGAAAAGAACACCTAGCATATCCGAAATCCGTAGAACTCATCTTGACTGGCGCTATTGGTGCTGGCCCAGCAGTGTAAATAATCCCAATTGCGCGCCACCACAAATTGCTTCGTCCGAGTACCGAACGATTGCAACGACTTTCTGGACGAAGAATTTTCTAACCCTGCAAAAAATCGTTTACCCGGGTGGGTCAATTGAGTTTGACTTATTCGACAGGGACGACATTGAGTCTGTTTATTTCTCGGCGGGCAGAAGAATAAAAGCAATTAGTGGGTTTGTCATTAAGGACGGTATTTTACCCAATAGCCGGCTGGTGAAACGCATTCGTTTTCACCAGAGCTATTACAATCAAGCGGACTTTTCTGCAAACAACGGTACGGAACCCCAAAAATATACGGCCCGCAACCGGCTTTGGCGTTTGAAGCTTGACCGTGTGGATGAGGTATCAGGCGCAGACCAGACCGAACCGTACGTTTTTACCTACAACACGACCAGCCTTCCTGAAAAAGGATCATTGAACCGCGACAATTGGGGATTTTACTGCATGACCGGTTCAACAACCTCTTTGATACCGGCAGTTGTCGTGCCGTTCCCTTTTCACACCTCACAACCTGACTTCGTTTTAAGTCAAGACGCTGCTGCACGTTCTACTCCTGATTTAGAACTTACTAAGGCCGGAATTCTCAAGAAAATCACATATCCCACCAAGGGGTATACGGAATTTGAATACCAGTTAAACGATTACTTCGATCCGGCCAGTAATAGCACGAAGGGAATAGGCGGGTTACGGATAGTGGATATAAATACTGCGGAAAGCTCCACTGGGCCTATTAAAAATCAACATTTTGTGTACACCCACAACGGCGTTAGCAGCGGCAAACGTATGTCACCAAACAAGTTTTATTATATAGAAGCCTCGGATGTGAAAGCAGTGAAGAACTGCGGAGGCGACTTGTACGACTTTCAGTTTGCCTATGCCGTCCGTACCTCGCAGAGCAACCTTCCTTTGGGTGATGGTGCGCAAGGCAACCATGTCGGCTACAGCCATGTAACCGTGCTGGAGGGGCCAAATGGCGAGAACGGAAAGACGGAGTATACCTACCGGAATAATGCCGAGATACCTGCCTCATATCCGGTTCCGGGATGGGAACCTTCTTATGTCCCCAACGTCCCCAACACGGTTCCCGCAGGCAACGGCCTGCTATTATCGGAAACTTCCTTTAAACGAATAAACGTGGCCGGCGCTAACCGGTTTGTGGAAGTAGCAAGCACTACCAATGAATATGATTTCTCCGCGCCCGTTCTCGTTCCGGGAATGATTGTCAACGGCTCCCTCTGTCCCTTCGTGACCAGCGGGAATCACCCGGAAGTATGTGCGTTCATTGCAGAAAAAGTAAAGTTTTACAATTACGAATCCACTTGGATTAAAAGGCTTCGTACGACTAACAGAATATACGATCAACAAAATACCACCGAGAATTCACCGAATTTTCTGGCAACAAGTGTCGCGTATGAATACGCCAACCCTACCCACCTGCAAACCACCCGGGTTGAAACCACGGCTCCCGACGGCATTGTACAAAAACAGTACTTGCGGTACCCGGCCGATTACGGCAATACCAACCCTGTGTTGGCAGCCATGGCCGGGGCCAAACACATGCACAGCCAACCGGTAGAGGTTTATTACACCGTCACGCGACCAGGAGGAGCGGAACAAGTGGTCAATGGCTTATACACTGATTTCAACCAATTCGGCACGCTGACCTTGCCCCAGCAGGTACGGATCCTGCGAACAAACACCCCCTTAACGGGCCTATCCAACTCTACCACGGCGGGACCTGACCCGCGCTACATTCCCGAGCAAACTATTTCCTACGAACCCAGCCCTGCTCCCGGGAATGCCAATACCGTGCGCTCGCCGTTCAAGCCAACGATGTCCTACCAGTGGAGCAAAGACCACCAGCAGGTGGTAGGGGCCTTCGTGAACGCGTCACGGGAGCGGAGCGGACCGCTGAGTTCGGCACCCGAACTGGGAAACGAAGCCAGTTGGATAGGTTTTGAAAACGCCAATACCCAAGGCGGTACAGCGGAAGACGACTATTGGTCTTTTAGCACTTCCCCGCAGAGCAGTTTGGCCACCGGCACTGCGCACACCGGCACCTACAGTTGGTATGTCAATTCCACACCCACAGGGTCGCAGTTGTCTGGTCCCGGCCGGGTATTTAGTCCGGAGCGACAAAACCATCGCTATAAGCTTTCGGCGTGGGTAAGAACCACCGGAAATATCAATGGCAAACTGGTGCTTGTGGTCCAACGTGAAAACCCGGCCGACCCACCTTTGACCACGGCGGGCAGTTACCAAGACCAATCTTTTGGTAATACCGGAGGCGAATGGCGCTACGTGGAAGTGATTCTTGACCTCAACCAAGCTCGTCCGGCCGGCAACACCGAACGACTGAAAATCAACGCCTTCAGCACCAACAACGGCGGCGTGGGGTACCACATCGATGACATGCGGTTTCAACCCGTCGAGTCGCAGGCAACGACTTATACCTACGAGGCGGGCAATCCCCAACCGAGCAGCGTGAGCGGCGCCGACAGCCGGCCCCAGTACTATGAATTCGACGGCTTGCAACGGGTAAAGGTGGTGCGGAACTTCCGGAAAGAAATCATCAAACAGTTTGACTACCGCTATAAAAAATAGCTCTCACACTTGGTGTCCATTCCTCCTATGCGTCCTCCCATGAATATATTCTACAGTATTTTTCTTCGGCTTTTTGCAACGGTGATGTTGCTATGCTGTGCTTTCTCATCCCGCGCTCAGCAACCCACGGTAACCGGAAGTGTGACGGTATTGCCCGACCCCATTCGATACACCTATACCTACAACGGCCCTGCAGATCACCAATTTCGTAATTGGGTTGTTAACGGGGGCACGATTGTATCGGACCCCAACAACCCTCAGCAAATAACCGTCAAATGGGATCCCAATTACGTATGGTGGGGGACACCAGGCGAAGTGTTGTTCATATCCAATAACGTCAGCAAATCAGCTTACCTACAGAACATCTATGTCGGTTGCTCCTTGCAGACCATTGACAACTACTTTGAGGTAGGAGAATTGGATCCTTGCGGTGATAGTTATACCCGGACCGTAAATACGGATCCGGTCAACTGTTTTGCCAATGAAATGGGCGGCAGCGAGTCCCAGGGAACGGAGGCCTATTTCGAGTTCAGCTTGGCGGAAGACGCTGAAGTGGAAATTTCCACTTGCGGCAGTTCCTACAATACGTATATGTATTTGAAGGAATGGGAATATCCTATCAACACGCAAACCTTCCTGACGTCCAACGACGACGGGGGGCTCAGCTGCGGGGCTTCCCAAGCTTTTATACGGCGCCGGCTTCCCGCGGGCATGTACTACATCATCGTGGATGGCAAGAGCGATTTAGACTTCGGCAATTTGACCCTGAACATCAACGTTTCCCCTGCCCAACCGCTCGTCACTGTTACACCCAGCCTCACCCGGCAAATCGACCCGGGCGAAACGGTGGAGTTGACCGCGACCGGCGCGGGCAGCTACACGTGGTCGCCTGCCTCGGGCGTAACCCCACTTACCCCGTCGGGCAACCGGGTTCAGGTTTCCCCAACGCAGACCACGACCTACACGGTCATCGGGCGCTCTGTGTGCGGGACGGATGGCCCGCCCGTATCCGTTGTCGTTACGGTGTCACAGGGCAATTACAATTACATAACGTCCCGGACCCCCCTCGTTCCAAACCAACAAACGACGGAGCAGTTGGCCTTCTTAAACAACACGCAACTTCTGCAATCAACCACCTATTTCGATGGATTGGGACGCCCCTCGCAAACGGTAGCCAAACAACTAAGTCCTTCCGGCAAGGATGTTGTCGAACAGCTTACCTACGATGCATTTGGCCGAACAGACAAAACCTATCTGCCCTACAGCGCCGGCACCAACGGGTTGTTTAAACCCAATGGGTTGGCAGAACAATCGCAGTTTTACCTCAACACCAACGACAAAGTAATTAACGACGCGGCCCCATTCGTGGCGGCAGCTTACGAGGCATCGCCCTTGAACCGGGCCTTAAAAATGGGGGCGGCCGGCGCCGCGTGGCAACCGGCTACGGCGCACGCCCTCAAGGCCGAAACCCGGCTTAATACGGCAGCAGACGAGGTGCTGAACTGGCAGTGCGATGCCGCGGGACTGCCGATCCTGTCGAGCGTGGCGGCGAACCGGTTTTATGCTGACCGGCAACTGATCGTGGCCAGTACCTGGGACGAGGACGACCACCAGGTGCTGGAGTTTAAAAATGCATTCGGCCAGGTGGTGCTAAAACGCACGCAGCTGGAAGAATACTCCAGCACCATCTTCGGTGACACCTATTACGTCTACGACGATTTGGGTTCGTTACGGGTGGTGATTCCACCGCAGGCAGTGGTGGAAATCAAGGCGTCCAACTACGCCGCCATTAGCCCTTCCTTCTTGGCCCGTTGGTGCTTCGGCTACCGGTACGATGCCCGGGGCCGCGTGGCCGCCAAAAGCGTGCCCGGGGCAGGCACCACGCTGTTGGTATACAACAAACGAGACCAGGTTATTCTTTCCCAATCGCAAGAGCAACAGCCCACAACAGCCAAGCCAACGGGCGAATGGCTCTTTACGAAATACGACGCGCTGGGGCGGCCCATCCTAACGGGTCTGTACGCGAGTACGCTGTCCCAAACAGCCGAACAATCCGCGGCCGATAATGCGGTCAACCAAGCGCACGAGGATCTGGTCCCGATCAGCCCGGGCTCCAACCGGCTGCGTTATACGCTTGACCGCGCCTATCCGCGCACCGTAACCGAAGCCAACTTGCTAACGCGGGCCTATTACGACACCTACCAGCACGACGCCCTAGCGGACCGGACTTTTCAACCAACTACTCTGGTTGTTGCTTCCGATGACATCAACTTTTCAATTGTTGAGGGAGACAAAAACACGCACGTGCAAGGCTTGCTCACTGGTAGCTCCAAACGGGTGCTGGACGGCACGCCCAACGGCCCGTGGTTGCATTCGGTCACGTATTACGATGCGTTGGGTCGTGCGCTGCAAACCCAAGGGGATCATTATCTGGGGGGCAGCGAGCATACGTCGGTCAAGCTGGATTTCTCCGGGCGCGTTCTGGAGTCGTACTTGACGCATTCCTATCCCGTGGGCACGGATGCGCAGCTGGCAACCCACCACCGGTACCTTCGCCACGGGTATGATCCGGCCGGACGCTTGCTTAACACCTACCAAAAGCAGGACGCGGAACCGCTGGTACTACTGGCCCAGCACGAATACAACGAACTCGGGCAGCTGGTGGACAAAAAGCTTCATTCCACCAACTGGCGCCCCGGCAACGGCGCGCGGCAGTACCTGCAATCGGTGGATTACCGATACAACATCCGCGGCTGGCTCACCCACATCAATAACCGCAACGCGTCCAACAACGAATTCCTCGACGGCACGGACCCCAACAGCGATGATCCCCTCACCGAAGACCCCGATCTATTCGGGATGGAGCTCAACTATAACGACAATTTGCAGACAGGCCAAGTACCGGCGCAGTATAACGGGAACATCGCCGAAGTGCTGTGGAAAGCGAAGAACCCACAAAAGAGTGTGCATCACCTGCATGGTTATGCTTACGAGTACGGTAAGGGTAACCGCCTGAAGGGGGCCAAGCATCGGATGTGGAACAACGGGTGGTACGAGGACCCCACGTCGAATTTCAGTGTTTCTTACCTCCATTACGACCGCAACGGCAACATCAAATCCATGGACCGCAGGGGTACCGTTAGCGGCGGCAACGCCCAGCCCGTAAACGGTTGGCTCGATCTGCTGGACTATTACCACGTGGGCAACCAGCTGGTGGGCGTAGACGACTACGCGAGCACGCCCGGCGCCACGCACGACTTTAAAGATCTGTCAGGCGTTTACACGAGCAGCAACCCCGAGTACACATATGATTTGAACGGCAACCTAAAAACGGACCGCAACAAGGGCATCACGAATATCACGTACAACTACCTGAACCTGCCGGAGCTCATCACGTTTGCGGGCAGCAAAAGCCTGAGGTTCGTGTACACCGCCACCGGTGAAAAGCTTTCCAAGATTGCGACCGAACCGGCCGGAAAGGGGCAGACCGCGTCTACGCGTACGGATTACGTGGGCGGATTTGTGTACCAAACCACCGGCTCTGCGCTGACCTCTGCCGGCCGGGTCTTGGTGTTTGCTCCAACTGCGGAAGGCAGAGTGCTTTACACGCCCAACCCGCCCCTGAACGGGTACCGCTGGAAATACGAATACCACCTGCGGGACCACTTGGGTAACCTGCGTCTGGCGTTCCGGGACCACGGCAACTCGACCCAGCAACGCACCGCCGGCATGGAGCCAGTCAACGCGGCAAAAGAAGAACAGGAATTTGAGCGCGTGGCCGAGACCCGCCTGCAGGATGTCAATCACGCCCGCACGGGGGACTATGTGGCCAAGCTCAATGCCGGCCAAGGCCGTCGCCTGGGCCCGAGCATTCGCCTGGCCGTGCAGGCTGGCGACAGCGTGTACGCGGAAGTATACGGACGTTACAACCACGGGGCAGTCGGTAAATCCTGGCAGCGAAAGGCACTGCTGACCGGGGCCAGTGTGGCTGGTTCAGCCGGCCCGGTGGCCACGGACAAAGGCCAACCCACGCCCGCTCGGTCCCGGCTGGTGCCCCAAATTAGTGCCTCGTTAGCGCTAGTGCCGCAGCTGCTGTTCGCCCGGCGGGCAGAAGTGCCACTGGCCTACCTTCGCTACGATCTGTTTGACCAGGATAGCCAACTAGTGGCCACGCGAAAAGTGAACTTGCTGCCAACTGCCACCGACGAGTGGCAGCAGCTCAAGACGGGCCTTACAGCCGACAGCGCGGGTTATGTAGTGGTGACGCTGGTGAACGAAAGCAGCATCGATGCTTATTTCGATGACTTAGCGCTACGCCCGGTAGATCAAACCTTAGTGCAGGAAAACCATTATGACCCCTGGGGCATGAACTTGGTGGGAATAGAGTCCACGGGAAGCCCTGATGCCAAGTTTCAATACAACGGGAAGGAAAAACAGGAGGACTTTGGGTTAAACTGGAATGACTACGGGGCGCGCATGTACGATGCACAACTAGGAAGATGGCATGCTGTGGATCCAAAAGCAGATGCTTTTTATCCACAATCACCATATGCTTACACCTTTAATAATCCTTTGAAATTTGTTGATATTAGCGGGTTATATCCTAAATCAATCCTAACTTACAGAGATGGTGAATACCGTTTCACTCAATCAGCTGCTCACTTACTATCATTAGTGTCTGGAGTTGATAGAGTTTATATTGAGAACATTGTTGTTAAAGAAAGGGGAGTTGGACACTACAGACCATTCTACAATGCTAATGAAGGTGGAGGAGCTATTACAGTTGGTCATAATAGTTTTGGTGCTACAATAACATATACTCAGAATTGGTTTGCGGATGATCCAGATTCTTACAGTGGCCATGGGTTCGGCCAAAACGTAATGCGATGGTTAGCTCTCTCATCACACGAGGTGGGTCATATACCTCAAATCTCAAAAGAGGGAGGGCTACTAGGTTATTTAACAGAATTCGCTAAGCAATATGCCCAAGCAGGAGAACATGATGGTGCGCCTTATGAAGAAGATGCAAATAGAGGAAAAGAAACTTTTTTAAAATTTAATAATTTTGTTGAAAATACGTACGGAACGGGAGCATTAACTGGCCTATTTGATTCTAAAAAGTCACAAACTAATAAAATTGAGACTCTAAATAATTGGTGGAATGCTTTTCAAGGAGAGCAGGGAGGACAAAAGAAATCTTCAACAAATTCATTCCTTAATAGCTTCCAGAGCATTGAGCCTGGAAAGTATAAATGGGACGGCAGTAAATGGGTTAAAGAATAAAGTGTCTCGTCATGGCAAACCTTCGAAAATACACAACGTCATTAAGGCTGATTTTATTATCGACGCTTCTTTACTCGTGTCATAATAACAATAATATTTATTATGACACGAGTAAAGAAGCAATCGTAACATGCAGCGGAAAAAATATCACTAGTCTTCATATAGTTAGCAACAAGGCGGATTTTTATCATTTTAAAAAAATACCTAAAAAAGCAGGAACAAATACTTTTAATCTAAAAAACATAAACAATAACTACAAAATAGAAGATATTTATAAAGAAATTGACTCGAAAGCGTTCAGTCTTAAACCTAATACAATCTATAAAGTAAGTAATACTTCGATTGGAGACGCTGCCTATTCAGAGATAGAAATAAGGACAGATGAACGCAGTAAAATAATTTTTTCAAATACTAAATCTTGTAAATAGACCCCCATTCGCTTGCGCAAGTTTGCAGGCCTTGTCTTCATACTGTTTTATAAGAACATAAACGAAAGCCCACTCCCTTTAGTCATGCACTGAGTTATAAAATATCCCCTCGTCTAGCTTAATGGTTTTCCGCTACTCGTCACCGTTTACACTATACCCCCTTGCCTACTTTGAGGGTACGACTTTCTGTTTATACATAAATTTAATTTTCAAAGTCCCTTTCAAATCTTTGGTATTGCTAAAACTACTAGATCTAAAACATCCCATTGACTTTTCTTTTTTCCTGCTTAAGCACTACATATGATAATTTTCTCTTCCAAATGCATCCAATTATGGCGTTTGACAAAGCAGCAACAGTCGCAACTTGTTGTCTTGGTGAGTGGCTTATTAATGTTGATCACACAGCAAAGTGCGGCACAGTTCCAAAGCAGAAAGGGCGTAACCATGCCCTACCCCAAAGAGAAAATAGGACAATTAGCCAAAGAAGTCCGCTCCGACGGTTGGGTGTACTTCAAAGAAGGACTGAAGGCCAAGCCGGAGGAAATTGCCTCCAAGCACAAAGATGCCTTCGGACTAAGCGCCCGCGACGTATTGAAGACCACCGAAGTGGTAACGGACGAACTAAAAATCACCCGTTTCCGATACCAGCAGCTTCACCTAGGTCTTCCCGTGGAGGGGGCTGACTTTAGCGTATACGCCAAAGGCGGCCGGGCTACGCACGCAGCGGGCAAAATCGTTCCGGGCATGGATCAGGCAAATATCCCCCGCGTATCGGAGGCCCAGGCGCTGGCAGCCGCCTTAGCAGCCGTACCAGCTAAGCGGTATGCATGGCAGGATAAATTGCAAGAAGCCGAACTCAAGCGCGAGGCCAACAACCCCAAAGCCACCCATTACCCGGTTGCCCAACTGCTGTACGCTTTACCGGCCACAGATCCTAACGCCGCCGACACCCGCCATCAACTGGCTTACCGGTTTGTAATCATGCGCGTTGAGCCCAGCGCGTACGAAGCCGTGTACGTGGATGCCGCAGCTGGCAAAGTGTTTCGAACCGACAACCTGGAGAAAGCCTGTAATTCGAACACGGTCGATACGTTTTACAACGGCAACCATACTGTGGAAACGCACTGGGATGGCTCGCGCAACAAATTTCAATTAAAGGATTTCTGCCGGGGTGGGGCAATTAACACCAAGTACAGTGGCTGGACAACCGACGGCTGGAATGCCGCCGTGCTAATTGAGGCCAGTGGTTCGAATTCCAATCCGTACGCCACGAACTGGAACTGGGATTTTACCGCCAAGGCGTGTGCCTCCGCGCACTGGTCTTTGCAGCGGGCGCACGATTATTTTTGGAATACCTACCAGCGCAACGGCGGGGCAAACGACAACCGGGAGCGTCGAATCGAAGTGGATTTTCAGCCTTTACAACTCGGGGCCAGCTACAAAAATTGGGACGGCAAGGATTACTTCAAGGTCAGCCGCAACCCGTATAACAACAACAGCATGGCGGAGCTCGACGTCGTTGCCCACGAGTTTACCCACAGCGTGACGGAGTTCTCCGCCCACTTTCAGTACCGGTACGAGTCGGGCGCGTTGGACGAATCGTTTGCCGATATCTTTGCCTTGATGACCGAACGCTTCATCACGGGCTCACTAGACTGGGTAGTGGGCGCGGGCGCGGGCTATCCGCGCTGGTTTGCAAATCTGGGGTACTCGATCGATCCACAAGCGCAATCGTACCTATCGACTGGCGCAGGCTGGCTGTATCCCAGTTCGTTCGACCGCAATGACGACTTCGGCTGGGTGCACATCAACAGCGGCGTGCAGAATCGGTGGTTTTACCTGCTGGCAACCGGCGGCACCGGGAACTTTGGCACTGTCGTCTCGGGCATCGGCCCGGATAAAGCAGCACGCATTGCCTATCGTTCCCTGACCACTTACCTAACTTCTACGGCTACTTACCCGGATGCTCGCGCCGGAGCCATCCAGGCCGCGCAGGATTTGTACGGGGAGTGCTCGGCGGAAGCAATTGCCACGATTCAGTCCTGGCGGGCAGTTGGCGTTGGCGGTCCGGCGCCTGCCTTCTGCGCGGGTGAAATCCGCGGATCTACCGATTTTTGTTTGGAAAACGGCCCTTATATCTCCGCGTACTATACGGCCGCTGCTTCACCGGGCGCGACAAAATTTTGGAGTTCGTCTAACGGAAACTTCATGTTTGATCAACTCGGGGTCCTTGATGGCGTAAGGCTAAGGCAAATACCGACCTACGCCGAAGCCACCTCGCTTTCGGTGGAAATTACCTACAACGGCAATACGACCACTAAGTACCTTACCATTGCCGCTCAGGATTGCTACCCTGATCCTCCTTATTGCCCGCCGGGCCAGCCTTGCGAGCTAGAAGTACAACCTAGAGCTCGTAAAAGTGGCGACAGGGCTGGGATAAGCGGCCAGGATTACGCAGTGCATCCCAATCCGGCCAGTTATTACCTCACGGTGACGCTGCCGGATGGGGAATTCACCGGCATGCTGATCATGACCGACATGTTGGGTAGGCGTGTGGCTACTCATCGCTTTGCGGCCGGACAGCGGCAGGTGGAACTGAAGGTCTCTGACCTTCCAACTGGAACCTACCTGTTATCTGTAACAGGGGCACCCAAAGCGCCGGTTAAACGGATTCAGATAATTCGCTAGTTTGATTGGCCATTCCGTGCGATGGTGGATCCTGAGTCGCGTTTATAATACCCGATCAAAACAGCTGTTATGAAACAAACTTTTCTGCTCTTTACGCTGCTGGTAAGCTTTAATGCTTGCAAAAAGGAAGAAAAAGGACCCTCTACCGAGCACATTGCCGTCGCCTTTTCGCAGGAATTCACCCTGAATTACCAGCAGGCGGCCCACCTGCCGGAGGTGGCGGCCCCGGCTGCACGGGTCTTGCTGCAGGATATCACGGATACGCGGTGTCCATCCAGTATGCGGTGCTTTAGTCCGGGAGTTGCCGAGGCAACGGTACGGGTACTGGGCAGTCAGAGCGGCGATCAAACCGTCGTGGTACGTGCGTTCGGCGAAAAGTCAGTGCCTGATTCAGCCACTGTACAGGTAAACGGCTCGCGCTATACCTTGCTCATCCGCGCCATTGAGCCCGGCCCGACGGCATCGGAGTATGCCAAGAAAGAACAGGGCCGGGCAACGCTTCGCCTCCTACCCCGCTAGCTTGTGCCCCGTTTCACTCCGCGCAGCTCCTGCTTTGGTATCACGGCCCTTCGCCTCTTTTTTATCATAACAATTAGCTGGCTGCGGCCCTCACCCGCCTGCGCACAGTTGCAGGCGTCGCACTGGTTTTTTGGACAAAGAGCCGGCCTGGACTTCCGAGCCGGGTTGCCCATTTCGCGCACCGACGGCGCGTTGACGGCAGCTGCAGGCTGCAGTTCCCGCGCCGATAGTCTCGGCAACTTGCTTTTCTATACCAACGGGGAAACGGTCTGGAACCGGCAGCATCAGGTAATGAATGGTGGGGGAGGGCTGCTGGGTAACAATTCAGCTACGCAACACCTGATTGTACCTGGCCCGGGAAGCGACCGGCACTACTACATCTTTACGCTTCCCGGCCAGGGCACCGGCGGGGCTACTTATGGCCTGCGGTATTCGCTGGTGGACATGAGCCGGCAAAATGGGCTGGGGGAAGTGACGCGACGAAATGAGCTTCTTTTATCCAGCGCATCGTCGCGGGTAGCGGCCGTCCCGCACGCCAACCGCCGGGATATCTGGGTGGTCACGCATCAGGTCGATTCAGATGTCTTCTATGCTTACCTGCTCTCTGCGGGAGGAATAGTGGCTCCGCCCGTAACCAGCCGCGGCAGTTTCGTGCACGATTCCAACGTGGGGGGAGGAAACGGGCAGCTAAAAATCTCACCGAACGGAAAGCAGCTGGCATTGGCCGCCGAAACCTCGTCAACCCAGCGGCCACAGGATAAGGTAGGCCTTGAAATCGCTGATTTTGATCCTCAAACCGGACGGGTAAGCAATGCCATTTCGTTGCCCCCCCCGCAACTGGCCGCCTACGGGGTAGAGTTTTCGCCTGATGGCAACAAGCTTTACGTAACGGACCCTAGCTTCAACGGGCTTTTTCAGTACGACCTGCTGGCTAGCAACATAGCGGCTTCAAAAGCACAGGTTGCTTCGCCGGTACGGCCGGGATTGGGGCAAACGCCCAAGCACAGCCTGCAGCTTGGTATTGATGGGCTAATTTACGTGGCGCATCCTAGGGAAACCTACCTGGGGGTGGTTGCCGAACCGAATCAACCGGCCAATAGCTGCGCTTACAATGATAACGCTGTTGCGCTGGCCGGGCGAACCAGCGAGCTGGGACTGCCTTCTTTTCTGCAACGGGACTTGTGGCATTTCACCAGCCGCGGGGCGTGTCAAAATTTCCCGGTTGCCTTTGCTTTTCCGGCAGGATACGCCCCGGATTCGGTTCGCTGGCATTTCGGCGACCCCCAAGCCGGGCCAAGTACGCATTCTACGCAGACGTCTCCCTCCCACACGTACAACGCTCCCGGCCGCTACTTGGTAAGCCTCACCTTGATTTTGCCAGGCGGCTATGCTTCTACCCTAAGGAAGTATATCGAGATTTTTCCAGTTGCCCGTGTTAGTCTGGGCCGAGATACAACCTTGTGTCCCGGCAGCACTGTTAGCCTGAATGCTGCTTCGGCAAATGCACGTTACCGGTGGCAGGACGGCTCAACCGATGCAACTATTACCGTTTCCCAAGCTGGCTGGTATTGGGTTGAGGTAACGAATGCAGCGGGTTGCACCACCCGAGACTCGGTACGCATCATGGCTTCACCCGTGCCAAGGGTTCAATTGGGAGCCGATACAGTGGTCTGCCTTGGAACAGCGCTGGAACTTCGACCTGGGCTGGTGGAGCCAGGCGTACGGTACCGTTGGAATAACGGGGCAATAGGTACCAGTCAGGTAGTTGGTCAAGCGGGTAAATATTGGGTGGAGGGCACCAACAGCGCCGGATGCAGCGCACGGGATTCCATAGAAATCTTTTACCTGGACCCTCCTACGGTCTACCTGGGCCGGGATACGCTTTTGTGCATCCAATCGGATCGGCCGCTGGTACTCAACGCCGGTCTGCCCGGGGTTCGGTATCGGTGGCAGGATGGCTCTACAGGTCCAACCTTTGTGCCCACCAGCACCGGCCTTTACTGGGTCACGGTTTCGACGGCATTGTGTAGTGCTTCCGACACCATTCAGGTCCGGCTATTTGAATGCCGGCAAACCGTGTTTGTGCCCAATATTATTACGCCCAACGGCGATGGGAAAAACGATGAGCTGCACATCATCGGTTTAGGGGATGAGGGTTGGTCGCTCAGCATATATAATCGGTGGGGCCAAGCCGTTTACGAAACCAGTCATTACAAGCAAAACTGGAATGCAGAAGGCTTAGTGGACGGGGTGTACTATTACATGCTCCGACAGTACTATACAAATCAGCAAGTAAAAGGCAGGGTAGAAGTACTGCGGTGAAGCAGAACTAGGCAGCATCATTAAGTCAGTGTACTGTGCGCAGGGCATAAAACGCGAAATAGCTTCACAAGTGCACCGATGAGCTTTAGCGCATGGATGAACACTAAATTATTGGTAGCCCCTGCCACATCTCATTCAACTGAATTAGGCGAACGAATAAAGCTTAGTGGATGCGGACTGGTGCCTTTTCTCACGCAGGGAGCGGCATGGGGTAGGTGATGCACTGGCTGCGGCGCCATTAGCAGCGACCTCGATGGCAGTCCGTCTAGACACGTGGCTTTTGGGCTTGTTTCATGAGAGCATTAGGTTAGTCCCTACCGCTCATGGATGTGGTGCGGATGCGCTTCACGGCTGGGCAAACTCTGGTAGACGACCCGCAGAACAAGGACAGCGGATCTCTTAACCAAGGTACGCCATTCGTGTGGAGTGGGTGCACCTCACCGGCTTTTTTTAACCGTTCGTCAACTTTCTACCAATCGGGTTTTAGGGGCCGATAGGTTTGCAGCGTCAAACTCCGGTTTGGCATGTTCCCGCCCGGGTCAGCCGACTCAGGGGGTGCCACGCTAATCCCAGACGATGCTCAGCGCTTACTCTTGGAGCCAATTTGGCCTGTTTGTCCTGGCCCTGGTCCTGCTCTACTACTTGGTAGTCGGATTGCTCTACTACCGGCAGGAGCTCACCGACCTGCTCTCGTCCCGTCGGAAGTCCGGCAGCAATGCCCTGGCGGCGAATGCAACGAGTGGTTTTGCCCCGCCGGCGCTGGTGCGCCCAACCTCCGCCTTCGCGCCGGCTGCAGCATCAGTTGAATCCGCATCACTTGATGCCGACGTGGAAAGAGAAGGTTCAATAGCTGGGGCCGCGGAAAACCTTCCCCCGGGGGCTGAGCCGGTAGTAGGAGGGGAGTTGCCCGCTTCTTCTGCGGCGGCTACCGGTCAGGACGAGAGCACGGACGAGGCCACTATTCTGGAGCCCCCCCACGCTGCGCAGCCCGAGGCCCAGCTGCAGGACGAAGCCCGGACCGAGGAGGCTGATCAAGCTGACGAGCGGTTGGCGGCGCTGGTCCGGCAGCCGGTGCCTTCGCCCTCCGGGGAGGCCAAAGCTCAACCCAACGTCCAGGCTCTGGAACCGGAGATCGTTCCGGCGGAGCCATCGCTGGCCGGCTACGAGCCGCTGGCCTCCTTCGAGGAGCCTATTGCTTCCCTGCTCGACATCATCACGGCCGAGCCGGTGGCGCAATTAGTGGATGCCGAATCGGTCAGCGAATACATCGCCCGGCTGCAGGCCGGCCAAAACCCGCCCCTGCCCGCCGGCCTGCAGGGCTCCTGCCTGGCCGCGCAGATGGCCCAGCACCTAGACAACTACAACGCCGAGCTGGCCGCCCTCTTCGAAGCCGACGAGGTGTAGCCCAACAGCCCGCATTTCTTCTCTCCCATTCCCTTTCCGCTACTTCCATTCCCAGTTGCCATGAACAAGAAGCATCTTTTCACCTCCCTGGTTTTGCTCGCGCTCCTGCTTTCCTCCCCGCTGCTCTACGCCCAGTCTGGAGCGGGCGGCAACGGCACGGCCGGCATTCAGGACGCGACCACGCAGGTAACCAGCTACTTTGACCCGCTTACCCGGCTCATGTATGCCATCGGCGCCGTGCTGGGCCTGGTGGGGGCCATCAAGGTCTATGGCAAGTGGAACTCCGGCGACCAGGACACCCAGAAAACGGCGGTGTCGTGGTTTGGCTCCATGATCTTCCTGGTCATCGTGGCCACGGTAGTGCGCTCGTTCTTCTTGTAAGCGGCCGGTCATGCCCGTGTACGACCTGAACCGGGGCATCAACAAGCCCGTGGAGTTCAAGGGGCTGGTGGGAAGCAACATCTACTTTCTGGTGGCCGGTATCGCCCTCGTGTTTGCCCTGTTCGTAACGTGCTACCTGACGGGCGTGCCGCTACTGCTGACCACGCTGCTCACCTTCGCCGCCGGGGGCGGGATGTGGGCCGGGGTCTTTGCCCTGAATCGCCGCTACGGCGAGCACGGGCTGATGAAGGCCGCGGCCCGGCGCTCCTCGCCCAAGTACATCACTTCCCGGCACAGCCGCCTATTCCAACGCCTTAACGAAGACCCAACCGGCCGCGCTTAGAAGCCGGTCCAAGGGGGCTTTCCCACCCATGAGCAACAAGGTTCTGCCCTCTGCATCCCTGGAATCCAAGCAGCCCATCTACAAGGTGGAAAAGGACTGCCTGGTCTCGAAGAATGCCGACGTGACCGTGGCCTTCCGGCTGGAGCTGCCCGAAATCTTCACCCTCTCGCGGGAAGACTACGCCCAGCTGCAGGCGGCCTTTGTCAAGGCCGTGCGCCTGCTGCCCGACCACTGCGTGGTGCACAAGCAGGACTGGTACGTGGAGGACCGGTACGCTCCCGGCTTCGAGGCCGAGCGCACGCTGCTTTCCGCCGCCTACGAGCGCCACTTCCACGAGCGGCCCTTCCTCAACCACTTCTGCTACCTGTTCGTCACCAAGTGCTCCTCCGAGCGGCCGGACTGGGGCAGCTCGGCCGGCCTGCTGGCCCGGCGCCACATCGTGCCCCGGGAAATGCTCGATGCCAAGGAACTGGAGAGCTTTTTCGATAATGTCGGGCAGTTCGTGCGCACGTTGGAAGGGGTGGGGCCCACCAACGCCCCCTACATCAAATCCCACCGGCTGACCTCCGACGAGCTGGCCGGCACCGAGCAGGCAGCGGGTTTGCTGGAAAAGTACTTCGCTCTGGACCTCTCCGACCAGGCCCGGCAGGTAGATCTGGACCTGACCAACGGGCTCAAAGTAGGGTCGGAGTACTGCCAGCTGTTCTCGGTGGCTAACCTGGACGACTTGCCTACGACGGTAGAAACGGACATTCGCTACGAGCAATACAGCACCGAGCATTCCGACTTTCCCATCTCTTTCGCCGCGCCCCTGGGCTTGCTGCTGAGCTGCAATCACATCCTGAACCAGTACGTGTTCCTGGACAACACCCAGAAAACGGTCAAAACCTTCGAGCAGAAGAAAGACCGGCTCAACTCGCTCTCGCTCTACTCCCGGCAGAATGCCATCAACCACGCGTACTACAACGCCTTCCTCAACGAGCTGATTGCCCACAAGCGCCGCCCGGTGCGGGTGCACTGCAATGTGCTCACCTGGGGGCCAAACGAGGACACCCTAACCGAGGTGCGCAAGCTGGTAAATGCGGCCTTCAACGCCATGAACTGCAAGCCCCGGCAGAACACGGTGGACATCGCCGCGCTCTACTGGGGCGGCATCCCGGGCAACGCCGGCGACTTTCCCAGCGAGGAGACCTTCTACACCTTCATCGAGCAGGCCGTCTGCTTCTGGGCCTGCGAAACCAACTACCGCAGCACGGGCGCCACCAAGGGCGTCAAGCTCTCCGACCGGCTCACCGGCAAGCCCGTGCTGGTGGACCTCTCGGACGAGCCCATGAGGCGGCAAATCATCTTCAACCGCAACAAGTTCGTGCTGGGCCCCTCGGGCTCGGGCAAGTCGTTTTTCACCAACCACATGGTGCGCCAGTACTACGAGCAGGGCGCCCACGTGCTGCTGGTGGACACCGGCAACTCCTACAAGGGCCTCTGTGAGCTGGTGGGCGGGGTGTACTTCACCTACGAGGAGGACGACCCGATTGCCTTCAACCCCTTCCTGATTTCGGGCCAGCTGGACGTGGAAAAGAAGGAGTCTATCAAAACGCTGCTGCAGGCTTTGTGGAAGAAGGACGACGAGAGCGTGAGCCAGTCGGAGTACGTGTCGCTGTCCACGGCCGTGAGTTTGTACTATGTAATGCTCGAAGCCAACGCGCATATCCAGCCCAGCTTCAACACGTTCTACGAGTTTGTAAAAACCACTTATCGAAGGGTGCTCGAGGAGGAGAAGGTGCGCGAAAAGGACTTCGACCTCGACAACTTCCTCTATGTGCTCAGTCCCTACTACCGGGGCGGGGAGTACGACTACCTGCTCAACTCGGAAAAGGAGCTGGACCTGGTGCAGGCCCCCTTTATCGTCTTTGAGCTCGACAACATCAAGGACCACCCCATCCTGTTTCCGGTGGTCACGCTCATCATCATGGAAACCTTCATCTCCAAGATGCGCAAGCTCAAGGGGGTGCGGAAGATGATATTGATTGAGGAAGCCTGGAAAGCCTTGACCACGCCCGGCATGGCCGCCTACATCAAGTACCTTTTTAAGACGGTGCGCAAGTTCTTCGGCGAGGCCATCGTCGTCACCCAGGAGATTGACGACCTCATCGGCAACGAGATTGTCAAGGACGCCATTATCAACAACTCGGACTGCAAGATTCTGCTCGACCAGCGCAAGTTCATCAACCGCTTCGACGAGATACAGGCCCTGCTCTCGCTCACGCCCAAGGAAAAGGATTTAGTGCTGAGCATCAACCGCGACAACAAGGCGGCCCGGGGCCGCTACACGGAAGTGTTTATCAGCCTGGGCGGGGTCGTCTCGAAGGTGTACGCCATCGAGGTGTCGAAGGAAGAGTACGTGACCTATACGACCGAGGAAACCGAGAAAGTACGGCTGTTCGAGAAGCTGCGGCAGACGGGGGACATGCCCACGGCCATCAAGCTCTTCGCCGCCGAGCTGCGGGAAGGAGTGGGCGCCTGATTTCAACAAAAGGGAAAAAGCATGAAATCGAAAATCATCCTCCTGGCCGGGGCCATGCTGGCGCTCAGCGCCTCCAACGCCGCCGCGCAGCTCGTGGTAACCGCCCCCGTGCTGGAAGTGCAGTCGGGCGTGCAGACCGGGCTGCAGAACACCATGAAGGGCCTCTCCCAAGCCGCCAACGTGCTGGTCAAAGCCGGCGTGAAGGAGCAGGAGCTGACCAAGGTCTTCTCGGAAAAGAACCTGCAGCTGGCCCAGACCTGGTACGACGGGCTGCTGCAGGTCAGCTCCGCGGTGCGCACCTACCGCCGGGTGCAGTCGGTGTTCGAGAAGCAGGGGCGCATCATCCAGACCTACTCCACGGCCATCGAGACCCTGCGGCAGTCGCCCTACGTGCAGCCGGAACAGCTCTCCGTGATGACCAGCGTGTACACCAAGATGCTGACGGAAAGCGCCAACACGCTCCAGGACCTGCAAACCATCGTCAGCCCGGCCATGCTCAAGATGACCGACGCCGAACGCATGCGCTTCATCGACAAGCTGGATGGCAAGATATCCGACCAGCTGGGCCTGATCACCTACTACACCCAGCGCAACCTCGTGCAGATGCATCTGCACGAGCAGAAAGCGCAGGACCTGCAGGCCCTCAACGCCCTGATGGGGGCCCGCTAGCCCTACCACCTTTTTACGCTCCCTCCTATGAAAGCAAGCATTAACGTTCTCGCGCTAGGCCTAGTCCTGTTCGCTGCGCCGGCTTACGCCCAAGCCGTTATCTCGGCCCCGATTGCGGAAAGCCAGTCCCGCCAGCAGGTCGTGCACCAGGGCGTTTCCACCACGCTGCTGGGGCAGGGCAAGAAGCTGGCCGGCGACCTGAAAGTGGTCAGTGGCAAGATCAAGGGCATCATCGACAAAACCCAGCAGCTGCACGATGAGTGGTACAGCAGCCTGCTGCAAATCAGTGCCGGGGTGCGCAACTACCGCCGGGTGCGGGAAATCTACACCCACCAAAGCCAGATGATCAGCGAGTTCTCGGCGGCCATCCCGGAGCTGCGTACCAAGCAGCTCTCGCCGGCTCAGCTCAGCGAAGCCTCCACCGTGTACCAGGGCATCCTACAGGAAAACATCGGCCTGCTGAGCGAACTGGCCGGAGTGCTCAGCGCGGGCAAGGCGAAGATGACGGACCCGGAACGGATTGAGTTCATCGACAACATCGCCGACCGCATCGCCCGGCAGCACCACCTGATGAACTACTTCAGCAATAAGTGCCGAGCTATCGCGCAGCAGCAGGCCCAGCAGGTACAGGACCGCCAAGCCATGAATGCCCTTATGACGGCCCGCTAAGCAGCCAGCTCGTCCCCATCATCCTATCTACCCTTTCTGAGTTATGAAAAACACCTTCCTCCTGGTGCTCGGGCTGGCTTTGACCAGCTGCGGCTCGGACTCAACCACCGGTAGATCTACCACTTCTGCCACGGCCGTTGCCTCGCCTGCGGTTGGCGCCAACCCGGACCCTCGCGTTGCTACGATTCGCCAACAGCACGAACAGCTACTCAGCATCCAGCGAGAGTACTTGGTGCAACTCGGCCAGTTGAAAGGCTACGAAAAGCTAAGTCCGGCGCACATTAAGAAATCGGAAGGTTACTTCTCTGATTACGTGCAGCAGAGCAAAGCTAACCTAACGGCCCTGGACCAACTCAATGCTTCTAAAGCACAAGACCCGGCACAGGTCGCGCTGGTAGGGGAGATAGCCGAAAGACAAAAGAGCATTCTGGAACGGGCTAATAAGCGATTGGCCGGCATCCACAACGAGCACTACTTATCCAAGTAGGTCTTTCCTGGCCAATTATTCCCTTTGATACCCTTTTCATGGATCCAACCGCAATCGACCTGAACATGGCTGTGTACGAGCAAAAGCTCGAAGCCATTTACACGGAAATGCTCACGTTCACCGCGCAATTCATCAACCTTGGACGCGCTATTGGAGGCATCGGAGCCCTGTTGTTTATCAGCAGCCGGGTGTGGGGCAACATTGCTCGTGCTGAACCCATTGACCTGTTTCCTCTACTCAGGCCCTTTGCTATCGGCCTAGCCATTCTGCTGTTTGTGCCGCTGTGCGGGGCACTGCGGGGCATAACCATGACCGTGGCGCACGGCACCGACGCTATCCGGATGGGTCAGATTGCCGAAGTAAATCGACTTACGGCTACCCGTGACCAGTTAGCTGCCGATGCCAAAGCCAAGTCTGATATGGCGATAAACCAGCAGTATGAGGATGAGCTTGGTAAGCTTGGTGCGTTGGACCTGGGTCAGAAAGCAAGCCTGGCCATGAACCAAGTGCAGTACTCGGTGGGCCAGAACTTCCGGGAGTGGACCAAATCCATCCTGGAGCTCGGCGCCCTGGCGGCGAAGCTGGCCATCAGCCTGATCTCCACCTTCCTGCTGGTGCTGCTCAGCGTCGCCGGCCCGCTGGCCTTCGGCATTGCCATCCTCCCCGGCTTTGGGGGCGGGCTGATGAAATGGTTTGGCTACTTCCTCACGATTTCGCTCTGGGTACCGGTCGCGAACATTTACGCCGCGGTGCTGGCCCACGTGCAGGTGACCATGCTCCACGAGAACATCCGGCAGCTGCAGGCCGGCGGCAGTGTCGAGTCGGCCGACATCGCCTACCTGTGCATGCTCGTGCTGGCCATTGCCGGCTATCTGTTTGTGCCCAAAGCGGCGGATATGCTCATTGACGGCTCCGACATCGGGCGGGCTGCCACGCGATTTATCACTACGGCCACTGCCACCACCGCCGGGGTAACGGGAGCCATGGGTGGGGCAGGTCTGCGGACCGGGGCGGATGCCGTGGGAAGCGCGGTAGGCGCGGGCCAGGGCCTGGCCGGAATGGCGGGCACCGCCAACATGACCCGGGGCGAGTCCCTGGGTTACCGGGCCGGCGCGGCCGTGCGGGAGCGCATCAACCGCATGCGGGGCTAAACCGTTCGCGCTCCTTTTCTCCCACCTATTCCGACGCTTATGTTCGCATCCCTGAAAACCATTGATTCGGCCTTCCAGCAGGTCAAAACCCTGGCGCTGGTCTTCATCCTGGCCGTGCTGCTGCTGGCGGGCACCATTGCCTACTTCGCGTTTCAAACTACTAACGCGGCGGCCCAGCGCATCTATGTCCTAGAAGGAGGGCAGCTGCTCACCGCCAGCGCCCGGGACGCGCGTGCCAACCGGCCGGTGGAGGCCCGCAGCCACGTCACCCGCTTTCACGAGCTGTTTTTCACGCTCGACCCCGACCAGAAAGCCATCGACAGCAACGTCGACAAGGCCTTATACCTAGCCGACAACTCCGCCAAGCGGCAGTATGAGAACTTCAAAGAGAAGGGCTTTTACAACGACCTGATTGCCGCCAACATCAGCCTGGAAATGAGCGTGGACAGCGTGGTCATCACCAACTCCCGCCCCCTCTCCGCGCGGTGCTACGGGCATCAGCGGGTCATCCGGGCGACCTCGGTTACTACCCGCAACTTCCTTTCCGAGTGCTCCCTGCGGGACGTGACGCGTTCGGAAAACAACCCCCACGGCTTCCTGATGGAAAACTGGCGGGTGCTCAAGAACGAGGACCTCAATACGCTTCCCCGCTAACCCTCCTTCGGTATGACAACGGCAACCCGCACCCCGCGCGACGCGCAATTTTACCGGACCCGCAAGATGGCCACCTTCCTGCCCGTGGTGGGCGTGCCCTTTCTGGCCGTGATGTTCTACCTGGGCGGGGGAGGCACCGGCATGCCGGCGCAAGCGCAAAACAACGAGTCAGGCTTCAACACCAACCTGCCCAAGGCTGAGCAGGCTTCCATCACGTCGAGCAAGCTGGAGGCCTATGCGAGTCCCGTGGATACCCTGCGCAACCGGGGCCTGGTGGACGCCCGCGTGGATACTACCACCGGCAACGGGCTTTCGTATGCCGTCGGCGCCGACGGCCGGCCGGGACCCAATGGATCGGTGGACCGGTCCGTGGCCGAGGCGCAGCAGCAGCTCATTGCCGCGCAGCAGGCGCAGCTCAACGGAGGAGCGACTAATACAACGGCGCAGCCGGCTACTGAACCCGGGACCCTCACCCCGGAAGAGCAACTGCAGCTCATGCGCTCGGAGCACGAGCGGGAGCTATCCGAAGCCCGGGCCCAGGCGCAGATGGCCGCGCTGCAAGCCCAATCAAACAGCGTGGGTGCAGCTGCCCCGCGGGCAGTGGCAGCAGCCCCTAAAAGGAAGAAAAACCCCTCGACCAGGCTCCGCGTCATAGATGACGATGCCGTCGTATCGCGTCTGGGCTCAAATGGCCCGAGACGTCGCCGGACGGCATCCTTTCAGGGATTTGACTCGGAAACCGGAACGGGCGGCGACGCCAATACGCTGCCGGCGGTCATCCACGAATCGCAGGAAGTAGTCAGCGGCTCGCTGGTGAAAATGCGGCTTACGGAGTCGGCCGTCATCAACGGCCACCAGTTGCCGGCAGGCACCTTCATCTACGGCAAGTGCAGCCTGATGGGGGAGCGCCTAAGCATTGCCATTGAGACGCTGAAGTCCGGCAATAACGTGTTTTCGGCCGCCCTGGAAGTGTATGATGTGGACGGCTTGGAAGGCCTGCACATTCCGGGTGCCATCACCCGCGACGCCGCCAAACAGGCGGGTGCGGAAGGGCTGGGCGCGGCCGACATGATGACGATGAGCGCCGACCCGGCCATGGCCGCCGCGGGCGTCGCCGTAAGCGCCGTCAAAGGCATCGGCCAGAAGAAAATCCGCCTGGTCAAGGTTCGCCTCAAGGCCGGGTACAATGTGATGCTCAAAGTAGACCAGCAGTAACCCCACCCACCTTCATGAAAATCTCTCTTTTTGCTGCCGGGGCCCTGGTATTAGCTCTGGGCGGCGCTACCACGCAGGCCCAAACCTCCGCCGCTCGTAGGCTGCAGTATTCGGAAGCCAACAAGCTGCCGACGTACCCGCTCTACATCAGCGACCAGAAAACCACGCACCTGGTCTTTCCTTTCCCGGTTACCTACGTCGATCTGGGCAGCTCGGGGCTGATTGCTGCCAAAGCCACGGGCGCGGAGAACATCGTGCGCGTGAAAGCAGCCTCGGCGGGTTTTCCGGAATCCAACATGACCGTGCTGACCTCGGACGGCAAGCTCTATTCCTTCGTAGTAAACTACCAGCACGACCCCAAGGTGCTCAGCCTCGACCTTGGCGCCGCCGGGTCCACTTCGTCGTCGCCATTGGGAGCAGCTATCCTGTCGAACTCGCCTATCCCGCAGGGCAATCTGGATGCCTATTCCCGGCAGGCCCTGGCGGCCGGCGGCACTTCCGCCAGCGAAAGCGCCAACCAGCTGAGCGTACGCGCCGGCCGCGTGGGCTACACGCAGGAAACCCTGTTTTTCCCGCTGCACATCGCTAACAAGTCAAACGTGAGCTATGACGTGGACTTCGTGAAGTTCTACATCCAGGATAAAAAGGTAGCTAGGCGCACGGCCGAGCAGGCCCTGGAAATCACGCCCATCTACATCTTCCATGGTGGCCTGAAAAAGATTGCTGCCAAAGGTCAGCTCGAGCAGGTCTACATCTTCAGGAAGTTTACCATCCCCGAGCAAAAGCAGCTCATCATCGAAGTCTACGAAAAAGGCGGCGGGCGCAACGTCAAGCTCAAGCTCCGTAATCCTGATTTGCTTAATGCTCGCTCGTTTAACTAATGCGGTCTTTTTGTGCCGTAGTTTAAATCTGGTAACGCCGGCTCATCGGGATCAATCCATTGGGCTAGATTTATCGCTTCCCTCGTCAAAGCCAATGCCAGCGTCTATTCGACAACGAGCCGCTGCCGAGCAACCTGGCCCGGCGCAGCCCTTACTTCCAGCATGTATACGCCACGGGGTATGGCCGGCAATTCCAATACTGCTTCCCGGCCGGCTATCGTGCGCTTTAGCAGCAGTTGGCCTTGCAGGGTATACAAGCCCACTTGGACCACTCGACCGGACTGCTGCAGCGTAATGTTGAGATGACCGCGAGCAGAAACCGGATTGGGCCAGTAGTGCACGTCCGGTAAGGCAACCGCGTTACCGCTTCCCGTTGCCAAACCGACTTGGAAAACAAAGCCTGGAGTACCCAGACCAGCGGCCGTGCGCACACTTACGGGCCCGGAACTGGCTCCGGCCGGCACGATAGCCTCAATTGTCGTAGGAGACGTGACGGTATAGGATAAGGCGGGAACCCCGTTAAATAGCACGGTGCTCGCTCCGCTAAGCCGGGCGCCGCGTAGCAAGACCCGGGTGCCAGCGCCGCCCTGGGGCGGGGTTACCTGGGCAACTGCCGGCAAGGCGCTGTCTCCCAATCGAGCTACGAAACCGGTGTTGCCCCCGGGATTCTGGGTTAAACCGATGCCGCTGAAGCTCAGTTGGGGACTCGTGAAAGAACCCGACACGTAAACGCCGCCCCGGTAGTCGAGGAATAGCGCCTGCGGGTAATCGGTGTACGTACCGTTTGTAGTCGTTACCCATTGCCAAGCGCCATGAGCATTTACTTTACCGAGAAACAGCTGTCCATACCGCCGCCCTAGGTTGGGCATCACGATTGAGCCGAAGGTAGCCCCTGGGCCATAATCCTGGTACGCGCCCAGCACGTAGGCCGTCCCGTCGTGATCGACAGCCACACTTATGGCGTAATCGTTGTCCGTACCACCGCAGCCATTGGCCCACAACCAGTTGCCTTGCGCATCAAGCTTGGCGATAAAACCATCGAAATTGCCGTTTCCACGGTTGTTCACTCGCGCTAGCGAGCCAAAGGCAGCGTACGGCGGGTTGAATCCCCCGACGAGAAACACGTTGCCGGCATAGTCCACGTCTACCTTGGCACCGTAATCGTAGCTCGGGCCCCCGCCACCCCGGACCCATAGCCAGTTGCCCTGCGCGTCCAGTTTGCCGACGTAAGCATCCTGTCCACCGGCCTGCGAAGCAAGGGAGTGCGTTCCGAAGCTCATGGTTCCCCCGTACGAGCCGGCTACGTATACATTGCTAAAGGCATCCACGGCCACACTGCCGGCACGTCGCCCGGCCCGGACGGCCCAGCGCCACGCGCCGGAAGTATCGCACTTGGCTACGAAAGCGTTGTCTTCGACATAAGGAGGTGTGCCGGTATTAACGATGGTATAGGGCCCAAACCGCGCGGTAGGAGCGCTGAAGCCGCCGTGCACTAGTAAGTCGCCGCCGGCGTCGAGGGCCAAAGCGCTGCCAAAAGCGTTGGAGCCACCCAAATTAAAGGCCCACAGGAAACGACCGTTTGTGTTTAGTTTAGTTAAAAACCCTTCGCTTATACCGGGCCCGGAAAGAGTCGTGGTGCCAAAGGTTGCCGAGTAGCGATAGCTTCCGGCCAGGTACACGTTACCGGCAGCGTCGACGACCAACCCGCTGCAATTGTCCGCCGCCCGATTCCCGAATCGGTGAGCCCATTGATACACCCCACTCGGATCGATTTTGGCGACATACACATCGTAGTCGCCGGCACTGGTTAGCGTAAAAGAACCAAAGTCCACCGAGTGTTGGAAGCGTCCCACCACGTACACATTGCCCTGCGGGTCGGTGGCCGTATTGTGAACGTAGGAGTCGTGAACAATTCCTCCCTGGGGAAACCCGGCGGTCGTGGTACCTATGCCGAGCGCCAAATTGAAAGCCGGAGCCTGGGCGAAGCTCATTGGCCCCGAGAAGATTAACAGCAGCCCCAGTACGAACGTGAATAGACGTGTAAGCATAGATTTTGAATTGATCTTACCAGCCGTAAACATAGCCTGCAGAAACTAAACCTGCACCGCGTCGCGCCGGTGTTTCGCAAGCATCAACATCATTATTGATGTTGTTTGGAGTGGATCTCAAACCTGCTCGTCTTGATGGCTTTGTGACGGAAACGAAGAGCGTGCCCGAAGTCGTCCCTGGTTTGGTCCCGTGATGGTGCTCGAGATTCCTTGTTGGTGGTTGTTGGGAAAGAGGTGGACAAGCGGCGCGGCAATTATTAAGGCCAGCAAGGCTTAATCTATAAGGGTTCCAATAGCACCCTCCCCAGATGGTCCGGCACGCGCGCATACAGGGGGTCCACGGCACTTCCCCGCGTATCGCTTTGCGCATCGGGCCACACGTAGTATTGCTCGGCGACTACCTGCTGGTTGAGCGGCGCGGCACTATGCGCTGTGGGCAGTCCCCGGGCCTGGGCCCCAGGTTGCGTCGCAAACACCACCGGCAACCCATACAGCAAAAACCCCAGGAAAGTCTGCCGGGCCACGTGCCGGCCTTGGCCGTCCAGCAAGCGTGCGTACCGGCTCCGCTTCAGACTGAACGAGATTTCGGTCGGGCTCAGGAATAAGGCGTGCGCCAGGTCCTTGCTTTGCCAGGATGTGCCTTCCAGCAACAGCACCTTAAGTAAAACCACCACATCCTGGGGACGCATGCCATTATGCTGTCGCATGAGCGGTAAATCGAATTTCAATTTGCAAATTGAAACCCAGTTTCATGGAAGTTCACCTATTAGAACTTCAGGTTCGCTACGGTTAGGGTTTATAACATTTACTTGTTGCTTCTCTTAGGTGCTAAATTCTCCCTTTTCTCGGGCCCAGCCGGATCAACGCAGTGCCAATTGTGCTGGATTAACTCGGTATGGATCCACATCCCCCGGAACGGGTGTGCAACCGAGTTCACCTCACCGCACCACTTGCAGGTAGCCTTTGTAAACAGAGCCGGCGGTGGGGTGTTGGAGTGAGAAGTAGTACGTACCGGCCGCAGCCGCGGCACCCCAGTCATTTTGATAGTTCTCCGTGTGGTAGACCCGCTTGCCCCAGCGGTTGTACACCACGAGCTGCCAACCGGCGCCCGCCAGGCCCTTGATTTCGAACACGTCGTTGAGGCGGTCGCTGTTCGGCGTAATGATGTTGGGGAGGGTCAGGCACGGAGCAAAAGCCATAACCCGCGAGGCACTGTGGGTTTCGCACCGGGTGCTGACTTGGAGCGCGTACGTGCCGGGTTCGCGCACCGTGATGGACGGCGTTTGAGCGCCGGTAGACCACTGGTAAGTTATACCCACACCCCGCAGCGTTTCCGGCACGCTTAACCGCACTTGCTGGCCTGCACACACCGTCGTGTCAGGGCCGAGGGAAAACGCGGCTACGGCTGGCACGGTGCGCACCCGCACCCGGGCCGTGTTCGCGCAGCCCGCGGCCGAGGTCACCGTTACGGCGTACGTGCCGGGCTGGTTCACGGCCAGCGCAGGCGTGGTGGCGCCGGTGCTCCAGGCATACGTCGCACCCGTTCCTCCGCTAGCGGTCAACACGTTGACCTGGCCGGGGCACAGCGAAGAGTCGCCGCTTATCGCGGGAGCGGCCACGGCCGCGACCTGGTGGGTGGCCGTGCTGGTAAATCCCCCGGCAAACGCCGCCGTGACCGCGTAACTGCCGGACTGGCCGACGGCGAGCACGGCCGTGGTGGCGCCCGTGTTCCAGCGGTAAGCCAGGGCCGGCTCCGAGCCGGCGGCGACGAGCTGCACTTGCACGCCGGCGCAAAGCTCCGCGGGGCCCGTAATGCGCACGGCGGGCGGGGTCAGCTTCACGAGCCAGCCGTCGGTCATTTGAAGGGGGGCGCTGCTGAGGTTGGGCTCGCTTTTATCGGCGGATGCGTTCGAGTGCGAAAAAGCCGCCAGAATGTAGCCGCCGTCGGCGGTGGGCTGCACCTGATACAGGCCGTCGCTATCCGCGCCCCCCAGGGTGAGGTCCCACTGGGGGGCGCCCTGCGCGTCCACTTTTGCCAGCCAGGCGTCGCCGTTGCCGGGGCCGGGCTGGGTTTTGTCGCCCGAGGCGCCAGCGCGGGTGTATCCGCCCACTATGTACCCGCCGTCGGGCGCGAGGCACACGCTGCGCGCGTAGTCGTACTCGGCGCTGCCGAGCGTGCGGTCCCACTGCCGCTGGCCCTGCGCATCGGTCTTGACGAGCCAGTAGTCAGCGGCTCCGCGGCTGGGGTGGCTTTTGTCGCCGCCGGCCGCCGAACTGGACGTACCGGCCAGGATGTAGCCCCCATCCGGGGTAGTACGCAGGGCGAGCAACAAGTCGCTGTCGGCGCCGCCGTACGCGCGGTCCCAGCGCTTGTTGCCCCGGTCGTCGAGCTTGATCAGCCAGAAATCGGTGCTGCCTTTGCTGGGCTCGGTTTTGTCACCGCCCGCCCCGGCGCTCGTGAAACCGCCGAGGACGTAGCCCCCGTCGGCCGTTTGCTCGACGTGGTGCAACTGGCTGCTGTGCGTTGCGGCCGGGTTGCCGCCGAAGGTGCGGTCCCACAGCTTGTTGCCTTGGGCATCTGTTTTCACCACCCAATAATCAGTAATGCCCCGCGCCGGTTGGGTTTTGTCGCCGCCCACGCCCGAGCCGGAATAGCCGCCCACGATGTAGCCGCCGTCGGCGGTCTGGTGCAGACTCGTGAGGTAGTCGGGGCCACTTCCCCCGTACGCTTGGTCCCACTGCCGCTGGCCCTGGGCGTCCAACTTGACAATCCAATAATCGTGGTTGCCCCGGCTGGAAGCCGTGCGATCGTTGCCCACGCCCGAGTCGGCGTGGCCGCCCAGGATGTAGCCGCCATCGGCCGTTTGCAGCGCGCTGTAGAGGTAGCTGTCACCGCCGGTGGCGCCGCTCACGGTGCGGTCCCATTGCCGGCGGCCTTGGCCGTCGAGCTTGATCACCCAGTAGTCGAACACGCCGCGGCGGGGCTGGCTTTTGAAGGGGCTGACCGGCGAATTAGAAGAGCCCGCGAGCAGGTAGCCCCCGTCGGCCGTTTGGCACACCACCCGCATGTTGTCGTGCTCGGCGCCGCCCAGCGTGCGGTCCCACTGCACGGCGGGGGCGCGCAGCTGCGCCCATCCGGAAGAAGTGGCCGCCATCCAAATTATCAGCAGCAGCGCCGGCCGGCTTATAAAGCCCATCCGGGCGGCAAGCGGGGCCGCGCGGAAAACCCCTACGTAATCGTGAAGCATAGGCCAATGAGCAGGGCAACCGGGAACCCGACTGCCAGGATGAGAGAAATCAATAGAAGGGGATAAATACAAATCTAAGCCCTATAAGCGAATTGCTTGCGCCGGCAACGCGTGGTAGCGCCATTACCCGGAACGGCGCCCTTCCACTCCACCACGGCTTGGCAGCGCGCCAATTTGGAGTGCGCTGCTGGATCCCCCAACGTTCAGGCACGGCCGGTTTGCCGTCGGTAACGAATCGTAAATCTGGTCGCACCCTATTGATCCTGGGGCACTAATAAGCACCCCACGTTTTACGTTAGAGCCTGGCCTTACTTTGTTGGTCCACGTCCGCGGCAGAGCGTTAGCCCAGTCGCGAAAGAAGTTCAAACAACGGCTGGTTAACGTAGTAGTTGGAGTTTACCTGCTTGTGCTTGACCAGGATGCCGTCTTGGGCCAGTTTATTTAAGTAGCTGGCGGCAGTCGGACGGCTTACGTTGAGTTCCTGCTGTAAGAATTCGATGCGGGTGTAGGGGTGCCGGTATAGATTATTAAGCAGGTCCTGGCTGTAAAATTTGTAGGTGCGCAGCTGGTGCTTGGTTTGCTGCATCAAGGCGCGCATCTCGGTGATCAGTACGATGCTTTCGCGGGCCGTTTGCTCGATGCCCGTGAGCATGTAGAGCAGCCACGGCTCCCAGTCGCCGGTGTCGCGTACCGCTTGCAGGTAGTGGTAATAGTCGGCCTTGTGTTGCGTGATAAACCGGCTCAAGTAAAGCACGGGGATATCCAGCAGCCCTTTGAGCACGAGGTACAGAATGTTGAGAATGCGCCCGGTGCGCCCGTTGCCATCGTAAAACGGGTGGATGCTTTCGAATTGGAAGTGCAACACCGCCATCTTTACGAGCGGGTCGGCGTCGTGCAGGGAATCGTCGTTGAGGTACTGTTCCAGATTCCCCATCAGGTCGAGGATGGTAACGGGGTCTTGTGGGGGCGTATACACGACCTCCCCGCGTTGGTTTTTAAGCGTGGTGCCCGGCAGCTTGCGGAAGCCCCCGCTATCGCGCTTTAGCTCTTCTTGGATTTGGGCTATGTGATTGGCGCTTAGAAACCCGAACTGCTTTACCAAGCGGGTACCCAGACGCAGGGCGGCCGCGTAGCGCTGGACTTCCTTGGCGGCTTGGGAATCGCCCAAATTAAGCTCGGCATTAAAGAGCTCGTCGTGCGTGGTGATGATGTTTTCAATCGCGGAACTGTCTTTCGCTTCCTGCAACGGCAGCGTATCGAGCAGAATGCCCTCGTTGGGGATGGCCGCGACCAGGCCCTTGAGCTCTGCCAGGGCCCGGTGGGCAGCGGGTAGTTTTTTCAACACCGCTCGGGTTTCCAGCTCTAGTGCCGGCGGAAGCGCGGAAGGTTGCCAGGTCGTTTGCACGCGGGATGGGAAGTAGCCAGGCAGAAAGCCGACCTGGCTTTGTAAAGAAACTTGGTTTTTCTTTACAAAGGGGCGCGACCTATGTAAAAGAAGGGCCGGCTTTCTTACCAGAGGTACGGCCGCCGCTTGCGCGGGCAGCCGACGGTTTCGCGCGGGAAAGCAAAATCGTAAGGACTGATAAGGTTTACTTATCGGTCCTTGTGAGATCCTGATAGGTTCTGATAAGATTTCAAAGCATGTTCTCGACGTTTGATTCATCTTTGGTCGAGTTTGACCGCAACAATGCCTCTAATAGCATACGCACAAGCTTGCATGTAGCAAAGACTATAGATGCAGACAATTAGCGTAGCTTTTAGGCATGAATAAATATCGCGCGCTGCTGACGGACGCGCAATAGGCACCCTAGGCGCTGGTGCTGCTGGGGAGCGCAAAAAACGACCCGTAAGCCCTCGGCCGCTCGTGCGGCGGCTTCAGCTCGAAGCTGCACCTGAGCTGCGACGCGCTGAGCCGCCCGTGTTATCTGGCGATGACGCCCGACCACGCCGGCGACTGCCCGCATGCGCTAGAGTTGCTCACGCAGGACCAGCGCCGCAGTCAACGGGTGCTGGCTGACCGCGTCTGCGATGCGGATTATGAGAGGGCAGTGGTACGGAATCCGGCGCCCTGTCTGTCATTCCTAGCAAGAGGCACTGCGAGAGCTCATCCCATACGATACCGACGCCTGCAAGCACCGCAACTAGTTAAACAACTGCTTCATTCAATTCAAAGTCTACCGCGGCTTGACTATCCACTTCGAAGAAAGCTCGGACGCCTGCTTGGCTTAGGTCACGCTCGCGGCCATCCGCATGTGGCTTTAATTGTTGACACCTCCTAGATCAAAGAGCGACGTCGCTGAACCAGACATAGTCATTACAGCAGCTTACTTAGTTGCCAAAGCAGCAGGCAAATAAGTCTTTGCTTTAGCTTATTCCTCTAATTTGTCCATCAATAGCAAGAACATGTTCTGAAGATCAAGGGCAGAACCACTACATGCACAGTCTATATTTGCGTTTTATAGCTTGAACGACTTCCACACACCAAGCTACATCTTCCCTCCAACCCAGCGAACTCGATGCTCTCCCCATTAATCAGATCTAAAGTTAGTTGGCTCTGGGACCGTTTTTGGTCAGCTGGTCTATCAAACCCAATCACAGCAATTGAACAAATCTCCTATCTGCTGTTCATGCGCAGATTGGAATATGTTGATAATGGAGATTACTTTATCGAACGCGAAGATCTTAAATGGAGCAAGTTCAGAGACTTACCCCCAGAAGAGCTCCTTGAGCATATAAGAGCTAATGTATTTCCATTTATTAAGAATCTGCATGATCCACATGAGCCATTTTCTATGGCAATGGATAACGCTGTTTTCTTAATTGACAAACCTACACTTTTAAAAGAGGCTATAGAAGTAATTGATGAAATATATAAAGACATTGACAGCCAAAAGGATGCTGGACAGCATTTTCAAGACACTCCTGGTGATCTATACGAGCATTTGCTCAAAGCAACTAGCGAAGCAGGTAAGAATGGCCAGTTCCGTACACCAAGACATATCATTCAAATGATGTGTGAGATTGCAGATCCTGATGTAGGTGATAGGATTTGTGATGTAACCTGCGGAACAGGTGGGTTTCTCGTTGGAGCATATCAGCACATTTTATCAAAATACTCTAGCAGCAAATATATAGAAGAAGACGAAAACGGATTAAAACGGAGCTTAAAGGGCGACTTACTATCAATACAACAATTCGTAGAACTCAAATCAAACACTTTTTTCGGGTTTGACATAGATCCTACTATGATCAGAATCGGGTTGATGAACATGATAATGCATGGTATTACTGAGCCAAGAATAACAAGAGTGGACACACTTTCAGAAGCATTCGACGTTTCTCAAAGTGTAGCTAATGCTTCTACACCAGTCGCAGTAGCGCCTCCATTTTTATATACTACTCCTGACTTATCTGATGAGCAATATTCTATTATTTTGGCAAACCCGCCATTCACTGGCAGAATAGACAAAAGCACTTTAAGCAAAAAGCTACAGAAGGTTGACACTTCACAATCAGAATTGCTCTTTCTGCATAGAATTATCAGAATGTTAAAAACCAATGGTCGAGCTGCCGTTATAATACCCGAAGGGGTATTATTTGGCACCTCAAACGCTCAAAAGTACACGCGTGAAACATTACTTAAAGATTGCTGCTTAAATGCAGTTATATCGATGCCAAGTGGTGTTTTTTATCCTTATACCGGGGTCAAGACATCAATTATAGTTTTTACAAAGAAGGAATTGGGAAGCACTGTATATCATACAGATAAAGTATGGTTTTACGGCATGGACGGGGATGGTTATTCTCTTGACACAAATAGGAAGAAGCTAAAAGAAAATCCATTACCTATTGTATCAAGATCATATAAAACAAGAGAATCTTCGATTATTCAAGATAGAAAGGGAAAGTATTTTTATGTTCCCATCGATGAAATTCAAAAGCAAAGCCTCAACTTAAGCTTCAACCAATACAAAGAATTCGTATATGAAGCGCAAGAGCATGAACCTCCTGGAGAGCTATTAGCTCGCATAATAGAATTGGAGAAATCCATTCTTAATGATTTAACGAATCTGAGCACATTGTTATAATGAGACTCGGGGACATTGCGAATATTCAAATTGGCAAAACACCTTCAACTGCTGTTGGTGAATATTGGGGAGCAGGCTATGATTGGCTAGCAATATCCGATTTAAACAATTTACATAGGGGAAAATATCCCACTAAGTCTGCAAAGCAAATAACGCAAGCAGCTATAGAAGGGGCAGGCATGAAGCTTGTTCCTGAAAACGCTATTTTATATAGCTTCAAACTCTCAATTGGTAAAGTTGCAATTACAACCAAACCTGTATACACAAATGAAGCGATTGCTAGCATTATAATCAAACCGTCATGTGAAGACTTAGTAAACCTTGATTATTTGATGTATGCGCTTAAATATGCCGACACATCAAATCTAATTGATCATGCAGCTAAAGGAAAGACCTTAAATAAAAGCAAGCTCAGTGAAATTGATGTATACATACCATCATTGAATGAGCAGCTCGATATCGTTCAGATATTAGATCAAATAAATATAATAAAAGAAAAAAGCACTGAATTAGCCGGGAGCTATAGGAGAATGTCTGAGGCTAAGTTCACCCAGCTCTTTGGTGACCTTTATTACAACACTCATGATTATCCTGAAAAGCCTTTGAAGGAACTCGTGGTTCCAGGTACAACCATATCTTATGGAATCCTACAACCAGGGGACAACAATCCTGATGGAGTTTATATCATAAATTCAGGAGACATAAAGCATGGAAACATATTGCAAAATAAATTAGCAAAAACATCGACTCAAATAAATGAATCAAACAAAAAAACCATATGTAACGCCGAAGATATAATCATCAGTATTAGAGCCTCTATTGGCTCAGCTGCAATTTTACCAAAAGAGCTAGCTGGGGCTAACATAGCTCGAGGAGTTGCGAGAATAGCAACCAATAGGGCCGCTGTTAATTTGTATTACTTATATAACGCATTAATTTCAAATGGAATACAAGCTAAATTGCAAAAACAAGCTAAAGGAGCAACCTTTAAAGAGATAACTCTCGACATGCTCAGAGAGACAAGAATACCTTTGCCTCCATCTGACGAGCAAGATATTTTTGAAAAAATACATATACAAATTTCTGAGTTAATCAAAAAAAATGAATCAATCCAAAAATATGCAAAAGCTCTATTGGCTTCAACCGTGCATGCTATATTCATAAATAAGCAAGCACTAAAAAATACGAATGTGATTTTTAGCGATGATTTTGAAAAAGAAGAACTAATCAACAGAATCAACAATAATGAGTTTAAGACTTTCGAAGAGTACGACCTAAACAAGGAAATGCTTTTTTCATTACTCAGCAGTGTATCATCTGATGTGTCACAGTTCTACGATAACCAGTCAAAAAGCGTAAAAATAAAAAAATAAGATGAAGTTAGTCCGACTGAAGATGCTGGCTTCATTCCGAAGCTTGAGCGAGGGTTTCGAAATGAACTTTCGCTCACAACATGTCCTCCATAGAGATAGCGATGACCTGTCTGATTTCAACCCATTCTGCCTAGTTGGCTTGAATGGCAGTGGCAAATCAAATGTACTTGAAGCTTTGTCAGGGATCTTTTTTCATCTGGATTCTTGCACGTCCAAGTATAAGCCGACTGCATTTACAAAGCATTTTGACCCTAAAACTTCAACTCCAACTGGATTTGAAGTTGAGTATTTTATTGGGCTTAATAATGGAAGCCCATACGTTATTCAGAATTTTTATAAGGTACGAATATTAAAAGAGCCTTCCTTAGAGCCTAAAATGTATGTCCAATCATATCCTTTCAGCAGTAATCAAGAAGAGGTCGCTGTCAGCCTTAACTCCCAATTTGGTGAGGCTGCTCCCGCAAGGATATACTTGCCTGACTTGGTAGTAGGATATTCTTCGGGAGAAAACGAGATATTAAGTCACGCGTTTATTAAAACTAGATTTATTCATTTTGATGAATATATCGAGGCTGTAGCAAAGAACTATTTTTACTCAGAGCCTGAATCAAGTCTTGTTTATATTGATGAAGGAATGAGTCAAGCCGTCTTGCTTTCTAATATGTTATTCCAAGACGATGATACATTAAAACCTCTCAGAGAAAATCTCGGCGTTTGTGCAATGCGCAGTTTTCGTATAAATATAAACATGCACGAAATAAAAGTAAGAGGCGAAAAAGAAAACTATATTAAACAAAATATTATCAAGCAATTAGACGGAAGTATTGACTCGCTAAAAGCTTGTTCAACATGCTGGTATGAATATATTGATGAATCTGGATTAAAACATTTGGTTTTGGATTATTGGGTAAATGAAGCGACAAAACTAGCTTTCAAAGAGCATTTCCAAAATGCTTTTACACTTTTCAGGCTTTTTCAAGTTCTTTATACTCTCAATAATAGAATTGTCACAGACGACATAAAGGAAGAGGTCTATCAATCAAAGGGATTTTATATAGATGGTAAAATACCTCATGCAGCGCCTTCTGATCATGTATTTTATTTTTTAGATTTCTTAATTACCAAAGAGAACAAGAACAGCAATAGCAAAATAGACCTCTTATTGAGGAATTTTTCGGATGGCGAGCATCAGTTTTTGCACACCATAGGCATATGTTTAATGCTGAAGAACCACCGCACATTGCTTTTACTTGACGAACCTGAAACGCATTTCAACCCTAATTGGCGTTCTAAGTTTATCAAAACACTTAGAGATTCTATAAAAGCAGGAGGTGGCAACAATTTACTTAAGGAGGTATTGATGACATCTCATTCGCCATTCATTATTTCTGATAGCAAATCAAAATTTGTTCATATTTTCAAGAAAAATAACAATGACATCACCACTACACAAACAGCGGAAAATATCAACCTTAATACGTTTGGAACTTCAGTAAACTTAATAACAATGAAAGTTTTTGGCAAAACTGAGACCATTGCTGATCTGTCAAATGATAAAATCTCTGAAATAAAACACTCATTCGAACAGGGTGATATTACAGCTGATGAAGCTCTTCAAATAGCCAATCAGCTTGGTGAGTCTTTAGAAAAAACTCTTCTAATAGTTGCCATTAATAACAAACCTAAAAACGATGTTGTACTCTTATAAATCAATCCCTCATAAGCTGGATAAATTCCACCTGTACATAAAGCATTTAGTAATGGAAGTCTGGTGCAAGGAAACCAGACCCTTCGCTACAAGCATGCTAATGCCTGGCCTTGCAAGTATTGCTTGCGGCATGCCAGCTCATTACCTACTTATACCTATAGAAAAGAATTACAACCTAATCAAGGGCAAACCGAAGTCATTAAAAAACCTTATTTCTGATGGATTCCGATTCAACAATGATATTAATGGACTTTGCAATGGTACAATTAGCCCTGTTCAATATTCCGCTATTAAAAAATCAGATGAAGGTTTAGCTAAAAGTTTAAGTGAGTTCTTCGTTGAAGCATATTCTTTATTAAGTGATTCGCGTGTTATTTCCGCATTAGATGGTATTGATGATCACTATGACACCTTTTTTGCAAAAGGAGCTAACGAGCCTGTTTGCCCATTTTGCGGAATATCCTCTATGCTTAATCCTGAAAACAGCACCAGAGAAGCATATGATCATTTCTTTCCGAAAGAATTATATCCATTCAATTCTATAAATTTTGCCAATTTGGTCCCTATGTGTCACACATGTAATTCTAAATATAAAACAAGAAAAGATCCAATAAATTTAAGATTTGGAGGGCCTCGAAAACTAGTGTTTTATCCTTTTAATAAAGACAAATTTGAAATTAATATCGAATTTGTTTTCAAATCTTATGATTTAGAGAATATTACCTCTGATGATATCGATATTACCATCGCTTCAAACACACATAAAGAAGAGGTGAAAAGCTGGAAATATATATTTGGTATCGAAGAAAGATATATAGCCAAGTGTTGTGAAACCTCTGCATACAAAGGCTGGCTTGAGGAATATCGCCTCTTATTATATGCAGGCATGAGCATATCCTTTGACGAATATATTAAGACTAAAGAGGTACACAAGTACACTAATGTCAAGTTTCTTGAAGTGGCATATCTTAAAGCATGCAATAATTTGTCTATAATTTAAAAACACATAACACAAACATCGCAAATCATAACTCTTTTAATATTTCATTCAATCATAAACAAATCAATTAACATACTAATTATGCAGCAATATTTGTCATTTAAACAACAACAAATACATCTTTGCATTAACAAGCACTTGGCCTATTCAGCGAAATAAATATTGAATATATTTCTTTACAACCCTAAATACTGGGCAGCATTAAAACTTTTCACGTCGTTCAACCGTGCGTAACGTTCGATCATCGCATCAGTTTTCTGTTTTGTTTGATTCTTGATTGCTTTGTTTGACTGCCCTGCTTCAACAGCCACCGTTACAAAGGAAGCTCGCAAAGAGTGGGCTGTGTAAACAAGGCCAAGGTGACGCTGGACTAAATCGTTCACACTTTGATCAGAAAGGCGAGCCTTGCCAGGTTGAGCAGGTCGCTCCTTATTGCCACGGCTCATGCGTGTGAAGAGAGGCCCAGTGGTTCGGTCCAAGCATTCAATCCATTCCTGCACAGCCCGCACTGGACAGTAATCAGCACTGGGTGCGTAGAATACTGCCTTATTTTCTTCAAGGCCATACTGATTCGTTTTGCTGCGCCGCAGGTGAATCACTAATGCCTGTCGAGTAAGTTCTACATCTTCTACGTTCAACGCCACGAGTTCCGATCTTCGGAACGCTCCAGCAAAACCTAGTAGCAGCACAGCACGATCCCGAAGTCCAGTAGGTGTTGTAAGATCCATTGCCCGAATGGCTTGCTTCAACTCAGTAACAGTAAATGCTGGCGCTTGTCGTTGGCGCTTGCCAACAATCCGCGCAATTCCATCCAGCACCACGTTTAAGGCTTCGTGGTTCGTAGGCGAAGGCTGGCCAGCGAGTTGGTGCAGCTTGCTAATGGCTGCTACATGCCTGCGAATGGTCGCCAGCTTCAACCCACGATCCGCTAACTGCGATACATAAGCCGCTACGGTTGTTACCTCCGCCGGCAGATGGACCTGTTGGTGATGCTCGCAAAAATCCTGGAAACTACGCAAGTCAGCTGCGTACCCACGTTTGGTATTCTCCGCGCCGTGCAGTCCCGCCTCGACGTACTTCGCCACCGAGGGCGGCAATTCCACCAACGAGTGATTTCGGGTTGGCACGACCACGGCGAGCTGGGCCGACTTTTCCATGAGCTATATAATTAAGGAGTACTGACGGGATTTCTCCCCGAAAATACGCCTTTTCATCTTAGTACCGATAATTGTAGGTTATCGGTACTAAAGCCTCAGATTCACTAACTGTCGGCACAGCACAAAGGCCAGCTTTCAAGCATCTTTAAAAGCTCGTACACTCTTAATGAACGTCATCACCTCTGCTAACAGTTGCTTCTTTTCGGGCAGCCGTAGGTTATCTAGGTATGCAGTTGACAACCGCGGCTGGTAGGCGCCTTCCACCATACTATAGTGTCCCCGATCACCCCTATCCAGCTCATATCGGAAAGCTGGAGACGTGAAAAAAGTTGAGCACCGCGCCTCAAACGCGCTGGCCTCAGCTTCCGAGACAATGGCACTCAGGAAAAGTCGATTCGTAGCCTTGTCCACGTACAAGAAGAACGTGTTCGACACCGCCCGGATTTCGAACTCGTCTTTTTGGAAGGTCACCCGCGCGTCTCGCCGTGTCTGGTCGGCAATATAGTGTTCCAAAGCCACGCTGAACCGCTCCTTGGTCAGGTACAGGTCGGCCTCCGTTGGCCGCTCGCTTATTTCGTGCGGCACCACGAAGCGTTTCACAAAGCTTTTGAGTTCATCCAACTCCGTCTGCGTTTCCAATTTGCAGCCAATTTCGATGGAGTTGCTGTTGGAACTGGCCAGTAAGTTCATCGAGGAGATGACCCCACTGGTTTCACTGAAGTAAAACTTTGCGTGCAGGTTGCTTACTAGCCGCGCTTTTAGCCCCAGCGCCTCTACTTGCTCCCAACTGCCCGCATTATCGGGGTCGTTACGCACGAAAAAGTCAATCCGTACTCCCCGTCCTTTGGCTGCCGTTAGGGCTGCGGCCAGCTGCTGCCATTGGGTTAGTTTTACGTAAGGCGACACTAGAATCAAGTACTGCTGGGCGGAGTGAATCACCTCTAATACTTCACTGCTGATTTGGTGGGGCTGGAGAATCTTCATGTAACGAATGCAGGCAATCAACGCGCAATTTAAAGGTTGGTAGCTCACGTGCCACACGGACCAACGTTAGTTAAATTGACTGTGGCTACACGACTAATTTCCTTGCAAGTAGTGAGTTGGGACATTCACCGACCCATGTATATTGCGCATAGACTTTCTATCCGTTATCCATGGGATTCTCGTTTCGCAAATCCATTAGCTTCGGCCTGATGCGGGTTAATTTATCAACTCGTGGCATTGGCTACTCCGTGGGCGTGAAAGGTGCTAGGATTGGTGTTAATCGGCGGGGCACATATGTTTCGTTGGGGGCTGGTGGCATTCAATATCGCAAATACCTGCAGCAGACTACCCCTCACAGCCCGTCGTATCCTCCCGCGTCGCTGCCGCCTAAGGCTCAGGGGCACCTGCATACCATTACTTCCGATGAGATAACCCAGCTCAGTGACGTTGACTCGCAGGACTTCATCAACGAGCTAACCGAGAAAGCCGCCAAGATTTCATTTGCCATGTGGGGTACGCTGGCCTTAGCTCTTCTATTGTGCTTTGGCTTGTTCAGCTACTTCGGTCAAGTCACGCGCACGGAGGAAATCATCACCCCGAAGGTGGAAATCACCGCCTCCAGCGGTATCAAGATTCGGCAGCAGCCCGACCCGGAAGCTCCCGTGGTCGGCTCGGCGGTTTACGGTAGCATGCTCCCCCTCACGGACAGCACCATGAATCACTGGTATGGGGTGTCGACTGGGCAGTACGTTTCCAAGAAATTCGCCCGCATTACCCGCGTTCCGGAAGTCAAACAATACCTGCGCTTAGACGAGCAGCCTGGCTTGTTCTGGACCGGTCTTGCCTTTTGCCTGGCGGCTGTACTAGCCGCTTCCATTTATCTGGCACAGGTTGACAAAAGGCGCCTGACATTGGAAATCAACTATGAGTTCAACGATGATTTAGCCCAGGTACACGCCGACTTCCTGAAAGCCTTTGGCCAGATTTCCAATTCGCACAGAGTCTGGCAGTATTTGCACTCCGAACGTATCAACGACCGACGGCGCAATGCCGGGGCCAGTAATGCCATTTCGCGCATCGGCCTTGGGGGCGTTTCCTTAAATCGAAAGCCCACCCGTCATTTGCAAACCAATATTTCCATTCCGTATCTGGGTCTGCGCAACACCGAACTATACTTTTTTCCAGAACGCTTAGTCATTCGGCGCAACAACCAGTTCGCGGCCATCTTTTATAAGAACCTACACCTGATCTCGCGGGACTCTACCTTCATCGAAGAAGGCAGCGTCCCATCAGACGCGACCATCGTTGGCCACACATGGCGTTACGTGAACAAAAGCGGCTCCCCCGACCGGCGCTTCAACAACAACCGCCAGATTCCAAAGTGTGCCTATTCCGAGTATGTCTTCCGGTCTGGTACTGGTGTGTATGAGGTGATAACGACTTCGCGAAAGGGTGCACTCGATCTGTTCACCCGCTATATCGCGGCCATTGGAGAAGTGCAACAACGCATGAACCTGAACTAAGCTAAAAACGGAGATATCCTATACTATGTGCCTAGCAGTGAGCATAAAATGGACTGCGAAAATTAGCCACTCCAAGTGTTGAGGCACCCTTTTTTCAAACACAAGGTGCAGTCCATGTTAAAATTAATAATGCTGGCCCTAGCGCTGTTTTTCATCACTGAAAACGTGTTGGCTTACAATGAACCCAACCATTGCCTGATCACCCAGCGAGCAATCGACTTACTGAATCACCGATTCGGACTGGACTACATTACCGAAGCAGAAACCAACGCAATCCTTAAAGGCAACAGCAGCGAAGACGCTTTCGGGCACAAGTGGCTCATACGCCTGTGGAACCAACACTTTTTCAATCCCCTAAAGCCTAGGCAGCTTTGGGAAAGAAACAAATCGATCGATGTTCGATTCGAGCGTATCGCCGACCGGTGCGTCGCCAGGGCCACCGCCAGCGACTTTTTTTTCCGGGTCGGCGAAGTCGTGCACCATATCCAAGACGCTACCAACCCGGCTCACGTGGTTCCCGTCTACCACGGCGGACCGCTCAAGGACAAATTCGACGAGCAGCTTATCACGAATTATCTACCCGAAACGGTGGCTTTGGACACGGTTACCACTTACCCGGCGCCTTTCACGCTATCCATTCTCAAACCCGTGGCCGTGCGCACGCTTGACAACGTCAAGCAACCGTTCGTGATCCAGGTTGCCCACCACAACGCCGTTTCCGCCAAAACAATAGATTGGAGCTACTTCTGGCAGGAAAACGCGACCGCATGGTTTGGCGCGTATGGACTGCTTGGTGCCCCCACCAGCGACAAACCCAGAAAAAAGATAGACAACTACTGGAATACAGAGATACGCCATGGCGACACCTCCTATTCCATAGACAAAAGAGACTACGAGCGTTTCAGCTCGCAGCAGCTGGAAGTAGCAGTGCGGCACACCGCCAACTTTATTCGTTACGCCAAAACCTTGCACGGCCGCCCGTGACAACAAGCATTTCTACGACGCATCATCGCCGCGCAGCGGAGCCACTCGTTGCCGCGCCGCTTTATATACTTCTGGGCCGTACAGGCCCTGCTCGTTAAAGGCTCGTACCCCAACGGTTGGGCAGCAGCCGGATAAAATTTCGCTTCAGCGTCAATCCGTAATCGCGTAGTTCGACCCGTGGGGGAGGCTTTGCATGCACTTTCTCTGTCCATCAGCGGGGTTTGGGAATCGCGTGCCAAGGACCCACGTGGCGGCCTACCGGCCGGGGGCTACCGGTAAGCCCATGACGCGCTCGCCGTGGAAAAAGAGGGCCGTGTACTTGGTTCCGGGGAAAGGCTGGGTAAAGCGCGCGATGAGTTCGTCGGGGACTTTTTCATTCGTGGCCCGCACCCAATACAGGACGTTGTTGCGCAAGTAGGAGACGTTAGCTTGCTCCAAGGTAGGCGCCCAGAAACGCAGGCTGGCGCCGATCCGCCACGCGTCTTTGCGGAAAAACCGCGGGGCTAAGGCCAGCACGCGTCCGGGAATCGAGTACTTGCCGTACCCCGGCCCTTCCTGCGCCAGGGCGTCCAGCGTCAGCACGCTGCCCCCGGGAGCCAGGGAAAACAACCACCGTTCCGGCCCCGGGTACACCCCGGGGCGGGGTTTGCCGCCCAGCCGGTTGAACTGAAGCTCCCCCCCGGATACGCGGCCGATAAAAAAGGTGTTGACCGAGCCCAGGTTAACGAAGTTATCCACCCGAAACAAGGGGCGATCATACCGCAGGGACCCCTGGCTTACGTCCGCCGGCACGGTGGTCAGGTACACGAACCGGTTGCGCTGCGCCGAGACCAGCAGGTACTGGATTTCCAGTTTTTCCAGCTCCCCCGGGCGGGTTGGATCATCGCAATCGCAGCGCTCGACCGACGCCGGCTGGTCCGGGCGGCCGGAGGCGTAGTAACCGGCCGGGGGCCGGGGCCGGCAAACCTGCCGCACGTACAACGAAAAGGTTTGGTCGAGCACCACGCTGTCCACCACGGTCCCGGGCTGGCTGAGAAGTTCTGCCGCTAGCTTAGGGGTAATCATAGTGTAATACTTGTTTTTGAGCCGGCGGGCAATGCCGCAGCTGGCCAGCAACACCGCCATCAGGACGATCAGTACCTGTTTCATTGGATCCCGATGCTGGTTCGCGCCCCGACGTAGCTACCCCCAAAAGACGGGTAACGCGGGTACGGAATGTGGTGGTAGGCGTCGTAGCCGACGTAGTGAATGGTGTTTTGCACATCCACCCGGTTGTAAGGGTTGTTGATCCGCCAAAAGCCCGTCCAGCCGCGCCGTACGCTGCCGGCGGTCACGTTGAGGTAGCTTTTGTTGAAGTATTCCTGCTGCGCGTCTTTGTAGTTGACAAAGCCTTGGTCCAGGTCACTGGCCACTTCGAAGGCGTTGGGGGAATACCCGGAAAACTTGTGGTAGCTCAGCAGCACGTGGTCCAGTTCGCGGGTGCGCGGCAGGCTGAGGCCGAGAAACCCGCCGCCGGTGAAATAGCGGTCTTCCCCATCGCCCAGGCCCAGGTTCTGCATTCCGCCGCCGTCGTTGTAGTAGCCCAGAAAGGCCCCGCCTCCCTGCACGCCTAGGTAGCCGATGCGCTGCCGGCGCGACTTACGCGCGTCCCCGGCCAGCAGGAGAACCGTGCCGACCGAAGCCGAGTAGGCATAGGGGTTCTGCAGCGCCGGATACACCAGGTCGGTGAAGTAGTACAGGGGCCGGTTGCGCACCCGCAGCTCGGCGTTCCGGCGTTCCCGAAACGCGTAGCCCTGCCCGCTGGTAAGGGTCAGCGCCCCGATCAGATCACTGGAAAACCAGCGCCCGCTGCGGGCGCCCGACTGGGTGCCGATTCCTCCCCCGTAGAGCTGCCACTCCAGATTGAGCGTGGGGTAGAGCAGGCGCTCAAAGGCCGGGGCGCCGGCGCCGGCGTTGAAGCCCAGCCGCAGGTGCGGGGCTCCCCGCTGGAACTCCAGGGTGGCCAGCAGCGAGGCCCCCAGCTGCAGCGAGGTTGTGGAAACTACGTCCCGGACTTCGTACTGGGCCTGCGCACGCAGGCAGCCCAAGCCCAGCAGCAGCTGCAACGCCCAGCGAAACGCAGGAATAAGCCGGGACTTAACGCAGCCGCGGGAGCCGACGTTCGTTCCCCTCCCTACACGAAGCGCAGGTGCGCACGTTCCGGAGCTTTTCATTGCCGGTTGGACCAAGGCCCGTCCATAAGCGTGGACGCCGGCTGTTTTATTATGCGATCGCCTGGGATTCACATTGAAATAATTAAGCTGCATCCTTTGGTTATTATAATTTCACAAGTGTAATATTAATCCGCTACAGTAATTCCGGCTTTCATTCTTTTTTATTTCGATGCCCGTGTCGCCTAGTGTACTTCCCCTTGCAACGGCGGCCTTGTTGGTGCTGTGCGGCAGCTGCCGGGCTCCCCAAGCGGCGCTCCTTGTCCACCCCGTGAACGATCTGAGTTTGCGAGTGCTGCAGTTTTCCGGGGACGGCCGCCTGATTACCTCCCTGAAAGGCCTGAAGCGCAGCGAACGAGCCCTGTTTCCCCACCGAAGCGCCACCACGGATGCCTCGGTTTACATCCACGAGATGTTTGCCTCCCTGCGCCGGCAGCGTCCCCGGCACCTGGTGGTGTTTACCCACGGCGGGCTCGTGTCCTTCAAGGCCGGGATGGGGCGCGTGGTCGCCATCGAGCAAGACGAGCGGCTGAAGCTGTGGTCTGCTTCGGCCGACACGGCCTTTTTGTATTTAAATTGGAACGCCGGCCTGCTCTCCACCTACGGGGAGCACTTGGTTACCAACCAGGGCCAAGTACTGCCGGTCCGCTCTTTTTTCGAGCACGGGTTTTCGGGTTTTCGACGAGGCATGGGACTGGTAGCCGGCAACTTGTTGGCGGACGTAGGCCGGGGGGTTACCCGCTTTCCGCTCAATGCCAAGCAGTACGCCAGCGATGCCCCACGCATGTGGCCCCTGGCCACGGGCAACCCCGCCACTTTTTACCGGTTTGAACCCGGGCTCTTGCTGCTCGACCCCGCGTCCAACAACGAGCCCGTGGATGCGGTCAACCTACAGAGCGACAATCTGCTGCGGGCCTTCATCGCCCGGCCGGCCACGGCCATGCCGCTCTCGATGGACTCCGCGCTGGGCAACACCAGCCCGTTCTACAACCATTTCACCCAATCCATGAAATGGCTGCCCGCGCGGGCAGCCACGGTGTTACTCGGTGAGGTCATAGGGCGCCCGGCCTGGCGGTCCATGCTGCGCCGCACCCAAACCATGTACCACCGCCCAATGCCCCGGGCCGCCCTGCAGCCCGATTCGGCTACGAGCGCCGACAAGCAGCTGGCGCTACGCGATGCCGTACAGCGGGCCAGCCGCCGCGAAGAAACCGTGCCCTACCTGTTTCACCCCGGCCTCATGCTGGAATTTGCCGACAGCCTGGAGGCCTACCGCCAGTGGCGCAGCCGTCAGCCCGATGCAACCTGGGCGTCCCCGCTGCCTACGTCCCCTGCTCACCTCGGCAGCTCGGGGAAGCAGAAGCTACGGCCCCAGCGGCCCACTATAACACTCATCGGGCACAGCATGGGCGCGATCGTGATGAGCCAGCTGCTGGAGGAACGGCGAGACCAGTTGCAGGTCGACCACATCGTGTACATGGCGGCCGCCTGCAACCTGCAGGACTTTCGCTACAAGGTGGTGCCCTATCTGCAGCAGCGTCCCCAGACCCTCTTTTACAACCTTACCCTGCATCCTTACAGTGAGGTCAACGAAAACATGCTGCAGGGGGTGCTGCCCGCGCACTTTCCCCCCTTGCGCGTGCCGGTGGACGGGTCGCTGCTCGTGGCCATTGATCGGCTGTTGATTGACCCGCTGACCCCCATGGAACGTACCCTGGGCCGCTGGCACAACTTCGTGCTGGCCACCTTCGACCCGGGGTTCGTGCCCGAGCCCATGCGGCGACGCGTCACCCTCAAGGCGTTCGGCTTTGGCCCCTCGGGAAGTTTCGGGCCGCAGTACCACGGCGACTTCGATAACGTTCGCCTGCCCAAAAAAGGGCTACCGGTGTATCCCCATGCGCTGTGGAGCCGGGAGTTCCGAGAAGCCCGTATTCCAAGCCCTAAGTGAGCCCCGCACCCTGACCGAAAGCATCCTGCACTTGCGGGGCGGTCGCGGTTGGACCGCCATTCATACGAAAGTAATTTTTGCCTTACCGTTTACCTATGAAACAAATCTACCTCTCTTTGCTGGGAATTGGAGCCGCTGGCTGCGTCGGCCTGAAGGTGCCGTCCAACATTTCCTCGCGTTATCCCGTTGACTCGACCCGCAGCGGGTACGTGGATTTTCACAACCACACGACCATGAAGCCCTACACGGCAGGGGTTCAGGTACCGAAAGGCACGCCTGATGATCAAGTGGCTGCGCAACAGCTGCAGGCCGCCCGCCATAGCAATGAACACTTGGCGTGGACCCTTAACACCCGGGGCGAACGCAAGCGCAAAAAAGAAGGTGCTTTCTCTTCTTTCGCGGGGTATCGGCAGTCGCAGTGGGGCGCTTTGGGTACTTACCGCCTGATCTGCACCTCGCTCTACGGCTACGAGCGGGGGTTGGTCGACGACGCCCGGTGGTTTAACCGCTTTATCAAGTCCGTGGGGCGGCGCATAGGCATTGGACTGCCGGCCCACACCCGCCGGGAATTGCGCAACCCCTACGTTACGGCCTTTGACGATTTACAGGCGGAATATGCGTTTTTGCAGCGCCAAGCCAAGGTTGATCCCGAGAAACCGCGCGAGGGCGAAAAAATCAAACTGATTAAGTCGGCGCAGGAGATACGCCAACTCTCACCCGGGCAAACGGGCTTGGTACTGAGCATCGAGGGGGGGCACGCGCTCTTTGGCCCGCAGCCGCGTCTGGATAAAACGTTGTTGGTAGCGGACACCAAGGCAGCGTATGCCGACCAGTTAAAGGCCAATATTTCCACCCTCAAGCAGTGGGAACACCCGGTCATGTTCGTCACCCTCTCGCACCTGATCTGGAACAAACTCTCGGGGCACGGCAAGGGAACCGACATCGAGGGCAGCCCGGGCAAACTGCTCCACTGGCTGTCGCGGTTCACATGGTTTCGGGAAGGCGGCAACACAATGCCGGCCACCGGAATTACCGGTATTTCTGGCTTTTCTGCCGACGAGCCCAAGCCCTACACGGTGGTGTACGACAACGGGTTGGCCGGCAGTACCTCCGACGATCCCCAGGGCTTAGGCAAGCTCGTTGTTGAGCAGCTGCTGGACAAGAAGAACGGGCGGATTCTCATCGATATCCGGCATTCCGGGATCAAAACCCGCTTGGAATACTACACCCTGCTTAAACACCGCCGCGCGCAGGGTGATCACATTCCCATCATGGTCTCGCACGCGGCCATGAGCGGCAAAAGCCTCCGGTTCGCCCTGGCCACCGCCTTGCGTCCCCGAGCCGATAATTACGCGGAGTTTAAAAACCCGGCCGCATTCTACGAAGATGAGTTCCGGCGCTGGAAAACCCCGTCAGGACTGGACACGCTCTCGCCGACCCTCACGCTCTCCACGCATCCGGGCTCCCAAGTCATCCGCTCCCTGCTCATTGCCAAGGCCGGTTTCTCCATCGAGAACACCCCGTATTTCTACCGCGACTTTTTCAAGCCCCAGCCTTTGCGTCGGGATACGCTTACCTACCTGCGCGCCAGCGAAGTGCCCACGCCCGCCCAGCACCGCGCCGGTTACTTTCAACCCTCTAGCATCAACCTGGCCGACGAGGAGGTAGATATTATTTGTCAGTCCGACGGGCTGATCGGGCTGACCGTGGAGCAGCGGGCCCTCGGCACCCGACTGCCCGAAGCGTGGCAGGAACGGCTGCGCATTCACAAGTTACTCACCGACTCCATTAGCCACCACCTGAAGTCCGGGGTTGTCAATTTGCCCGCCGGCGTGAGCCCGCAGGATTTCATCGATCGCTTCGTGGTGGTGGCGCCTTTCGTACGCAACCTCTCCCACATGGTGCACGCCGCATCGCCGGCCAGCGACGTGTGGCGCCATATAGCCATCGGAACCGATTTCGACGGCGTCATTGACCCCCTCGATTACTTCCATACCTCCGATCGCCTGGGGCAGTTAGAGCAATTCGTGCACGATCACTTTGAACTGTACGACCGGTATTACCCCTACCTGAAACTGCGGCAAGCATTAGCCAATACCCCGACCGGAAAACCCTACCCCAAGCAGCAGGCCTTGCGCCAGCTCTTCTCGGAAAACGGCTCAGCATTTATACTCAAGTATTATCCTTCCCGCTAGCCCACTTATGCATACGAGTCCCACTCCGGCTACGATTACCTTTTCAATGCATTTTGCCTTGTCTACCAAGGTGCTCCAGCCATTGCTGATTGACCGTAGTGGCCAGGGAATTCCTTTGATGCAGAACGAGGGCTTTTTTCCCGGAAGTTGGGAAGCCGAGTTGCGGGCGGATGCCCGTGACCGGGTATTTTTTGGGTTTGACCGGTGTCTGAGTCCTTACGAGTTGGCCGCTGGCGATGAAGTGGTTCGTATTGACCATCGGACACACTTCCGAAGCTGAAATTGAATTTTTCACGCCCCATAAAGCGTCCTTCCCACCATACATCAATCCGTTCAAAGCAGTCCATAAGCCTGCTGCACTCGGTGTTTTGCAGCAACCGGGTCGCTTCAGCGATGGCGTAGGCTTCGTTGCTGCGAACCTCCAACACGAATTCCCCACCCCAGGCCAGTACCAAGCAAACGGAGCGGTCCCCAAAAGCGGTCAGGTACCAAATCATGGCCATTCGATCGGTCCCTTCCTGTTTGAAGGACCACCCCGGTACCGTGTGCTCCTGATGAAAGTAGGCGTGCGCTCTGGCAACTACGGTGCGGGTCATAACCCGCATCAGATTCTCGGTCTGCCGGCTTAATGCAATGAAGGCCTCCCACTTATCCAGCGTGTCAAAAAGGCGAACGGCTTGTGCTAATTCTTGGGTTTCCATGGACACTAATGAGCTTTCCAGAATTGAAGGTATTGCAGGGTAAACTCCCGGAGGCGATGGTTGTCGACGGGCAAACGCGGCAGGGCATTGCTAAGCCACTGCACGACCAGGTCCGGAAACAAATGCTGCTCCGGCTCCATGGGAATTACTTCCGGTAGATGTGCGGCCCAGGTCAAGCGTTCCCACTCTTTGGGCTTTCGCATGGATTGTTCGTCCGGCCGCTTCCACGCGGCCGGCGCCAAGTATACCATGCGGTAACTGTCCTTCGGCGGTTGCGCAATTTCCTCAGCTGATCGATGACGAGACACCTGCTGCCGATGGATTTCGCGGTACCAATAGCGATACAACTGGTGGGGTTGATCGACCGCGTAGTTAGATTTGTTTTCGATAACCACCACCGCGTGGGGATGAGCGCGCTTGAGCAGCACGTCGATTCGTCCTTGTTCGGCAGTAACGGTCCAGGTATGGCCGGCGCCGCATTGCGGCTGCCTAATGCCGAGCACTTTTAAAAACTCCTCCAAAAAAAGCCCTCCTTGCCCGTGCTGCGACCGAGGGTTCAAAAAGAAAGCCAGCAAGCGGCTATGGGTGGTTTCTCCGGGAGCGAAAAACCTGAACAGATTGATTTCGGCACTGGTCAACCGGTTGTATTCCCGGTTGACAGCTGCGTGTTGTGTTATGGCAGGAATCAGTTCAAGCAGAGCATGCTGCCGGCGGTGCCCGTTGCGGCGGTAGAACTCGGTAATTGAATCAACCACGCTACCGTAGCGCTCAGCATCTACACATTGATTAGTTACCATTTGCCAACGCCATAGCTCCCGCTTGTTCCGCTGCGTTCAATACCGCCAGCGTTTTGCGGTACTCCGCAGCCTCTGCGGCCAAAGTGAACTCGATTACCGCGTGGTGCACCTGCACCGCCTCCGCGATTTCCGGGAGCGACACGCGGAAAAACTCTTTCTTGTAGTTGACCTGGTTCACGCGCCGCGCGTGGAAGGCCCAGTGCAGCGTGTTCTCCAGCGCCGGGGCATCGTCGCAATAGATGATGGCGTGCACGTCGAACTGAAACGGCACCGACGCGTCGCCCAGTTCACGTACCCGGTCCATAGGCTCCAAGCGGCGGGTCATACCGATTTTGTACACATCTTCCCCAAACGAGCCGATGTTGGAAATAACGTACACGTGCCCGGAGCGGGTGAGCTGGGCCCGCGACAAGGCGCGTTCCTTGTTGGTGCTGGCCTGCGCGAGCTTGAGCTGCAGCTGCTCGATGTCGGCCAGCAGCTTAGCCTGCTTGGCTCCATTAGCCGTGGCTACTTCTTCCTGCGCTTTGCGCAACGCGTCGGCGTAGCGTTTTTCTTCTTTTTCGGCATCCAGTTTAGCTTTCTCGATTTCGCGCTGGGCCAGCTCTTCCTCCCGCATCTGCTCGCGAATTTGCCGCTGCTCTTCTTTCTCGGCTTGGAGCTTTTCTTGGTACTCGTGAGCCAAGTACAATTCTTTCAGTTTCAGCTCCAGATACGTCGGTGCGAGCGTGGCCTGCTGCACCACCACCAGCGAGTTGACGACCTCGTAAGCCTTGCGAATGCGGGCTTCCATGACGGTCACGTTGTTGTACTTGACCTTGGCCACGGCCGCGTCGCATTCGCCATTGAAAGCCCGCAGCATAAGCTTGAGCGTCTGGTTGGTTTGCTTCCGGCCTTCGGCGACGCTGCCGTTGACGGTCCATTCCGCCTCGCACGTGGCGGCCGTCTTGGCGGCTATCATGCGCTTCTGCTGCTCGCGCATGAGTTGCAGCTCCAACTGGTAACTGACCGAGGTGTCAAACGAATAGCGCGGCTGGTAGAAGCCAAACCCCTGCAGGTCGGCTTGCTCATCCAGCGCTTGCAGCTCGCTGCGCAATTGCTGCAAGCGCTGCTGTAAGGCATCGGCTTCGGACTGTTGCGCGTTCATGGACGCCAGCAACCGCTGCTGCTCGGCTTGGAACCCGGCCTCTTTCGCGCGCAGATCCGCCAGTATCTGCTGCCGCTTGGCGTCGGTTTCTGCCAGCACGCGCTGCTGCTCTGTCTGTGCTTGCCGACGCGCCGTGTCCAGCTGAGCCAGCACCTGTGCCTGCTCGGCAGCGGTGTCGGCTTGGATGCGTGCCCGTTCCGCCTCGACGTCCACGATGGTTCGGTAGCGCAGTAACTGCTGTTGGTGTTCGGTGCGCAAGGCTTGTTGCTGGTGTTCAGCAGCCGCGGCCTGTTGTTCCAACTGAATTCGGTGGTCTGCCTCCAACGACTGGCGGCGTTGCCCAGCAGCCCGCAAACGCAGCAATTGCCATAGCAGGACCAATACCGCGAGGCCCAACGCGCTCGCTAACAAAGTGGCATTCATATCAATGGAGGAGTTTATAGATGCGTTCTGATTCAACCTCAATGCCCCACCCCATATCAGTCTGGCTTACCAAGGGTCGCGGTAGTCGATGCCCGCGCGTAGTAGTCGGTCGTTTATACCACCGGGGAATGGGCAGCCAGCAAGAGCGTGCGCATGTTATGCGTACTGATACCATTGCAGCCGGCGGGTTCGTGTTAGCTCTCAACTGTTGAAGCAGCAGGCCAGGAAGGGTCACGCCAGTACGCCCCCGCTCAGCTGATACAAACGCTCCACGCGCTCGTGTTTCGCTTTTTCTACGCTGTTCACAAAAGCAATCACCGTTTCCCGTTTCAGCCCCTTAGTGGCGAAAGCCAAGCGCGTGCCGCCGTCAGAAGTGATGCTGATGATGTGCCGGCGGCTGGCCAAGTACGCCAGCACCAACAGCAACCCGACCGCAAGCGCCCCGGCCCCAAACGCCTGGGCATCGCCAGGTTGGAAGAAGGCTAGCAGGCCGACCACGGCCAGTAGTGCGCCGCTTATCCCTAATAGTGGTTGGCTTTGGTAGCGCACCTCGCAGGCGCTGATCTTCTCCAACATGATCGAGACCAAATGCGATTCGCTGGCGTTAGCGGCGTTGTAGCGAATCCGGTTCGAGGTGAGCAGGACGACCCGGTTGGGCGTGTAATCAAGGAGTTCTTCTCCGTCGAGTAAAAAGTCTTCCATAAGAGAGGGTAGAGAGGCTTCCGCCACGGCATAGGGCCGCATAGGAAATGGTCAAAAGGAATGATTCAACTTGGGTTGCTCCGGGTCCTGTAACTGCCAGCACATTCGCTCGGCAGCAAACCAGAACCGCTGCCAACATGCAAGCAATGCGGAAACCGCGGGCGGGGCATCAGCCCACAAACTGGCGCCAGTGATCCTCGGAGAGAATGCGAATGCCCGTGCCCTTCTCGCGCAGCTGCACCGCCTTTTCAATCTTGCGGCCGTGGCTGGTGTTGATCCAGTCGCGGCTGGCGAATACCCCCACCACCAGGTAGTCAGTCGACCGGGTCGGGGACGCGTCAGTCGCTTGGCCACCCAGGGCGTCGATGGCCTCAAACACCGCCGTGCGGGCCCCAAAGGCAAACTTGCCGGTGACCACGAACTGCTTGTCGGCAAACACCAGCGGGTGGGGTTGCGGCACGCACAGCGGCAAGACGGTCGAACGAGTTTCGGCGGTGGGCGTCGGCGCTTGGGCAAAGCCGCAGAGCTGTTCCATCACTTCCTGAAGTTCGGCCCGCTCCTCGGCGTCGCACACCCCGTCTTCGAAGATGCGCTCCACCCGGTGGAGCACCGCCGTCAGCGGCCATACCGGTTCCTCGGCCGCGTGTTTGCGCACCCACTCGGCGAAAAAGACTGCTTCGCGTTCACTGACCTCGCCGTCGGCCAAAATGCCGGTGCACAGGCCCACGAGCTGGTCCACGGCTTTGGCCGCGTTGTTGGCGCGGTGAAACAACGGCAGCGGTTGGCCGTGCTGATCTACAGGGGTACCGGGAATAGGCATATAGGATGAGGTGATGTGGCAAAAAAGAATAGGTGAAGCAGCGTTACTCCCATCGCCTGCTCCAGCTCGAATCGACGAGCAAAGCAGGGAAAAGTGAGGGCGATTACACCACCACGCGCTCGAGCACTTTGCGCACGGTCAGTTTGGTGGTCTCGGGGAAGCTGTCGCCCATGACCCACTTGATATAGCCCGGGTCGGCGTCGGTGACCGGCAGGCCCCGGTGCTTGCCGAAGTTCCACACGATGGTGCCTTGATCGTTGCGCACCAACTTGGCCGCCGGATCGATGCGGATGGTGCGGGAACGGCCGTGGTGCACCCCGTCGCCCAAGTCGCTCAGGCCACTGGCGCAGAATAGGTCCTCCGCGCAGACCTGCTCGTTCGCCTGCAAAAAGGTCGACAAAGGCCCGTGCGCCAAGGCCTCCAAGAGCTCAAACGTCGCCGCCGTGTCGGCCGCGGCGCTGTGGGCCTGGGCGTGGTCCCGGCCCAGGTACTGGGCCACGGCGGCTGCGAGCGTACGCGGGTTGAACACGCGGTAGATGTCGGACACGTCGATGACGGAGGTGTCCCAAGAGGGAAAATCCAACCCCGCGTGCGCAAATTCTTCGGCCAGCAGCGGCACGTCGAAGCGTTTGCCGTTGAAAGTGCACAAGTCACACCCGGACAAGTAGGCGTACAACCCCTTGGCCAGCTGCTTGAAGGTCGGTTCGCCGGCTACGTCCGCGTCGCGGATGCCGTGCACGGCCGAGGCACCGGCCGGGATGGGACGTCCGGGGTTCAGCCGCCGCGTTTTCGTCTCGCGCGTCCCGTCGGGGAAGATTTTCAGGATGGAGATTTCCACGATGCGGTCGGTGACCGTATCGGTGCCGGTAGTTTCGAGATCAAAGACGGCCAGCGGCCGGGATAAGCGGAGCATGCAGCGGTGCTAGCGGATTCAAACACGGGTAGGATTCCAGCAATGCTACTGAATTTTACAATAATTTATATATTCAATTGGATGAAATAGCCGCATTTATTTGAAGCGGTTGGTTGCGTGTTCGAACATGCTACCGACTGCCGTCCTCGCTCGCTCGCGCTACCAACCCGCAAAAGGAATAGTGGTACCACTCCGGTTTGGCACTCCTGGCGAAACGCGGGGCGTGACGCCGTACCACTACGCCGCCCGGCGGGCCCCGTCTTGTTCCAGCGCCGCCTTGATCAGCTCCGTTACCACCACCCGGCCCATACGCCGGACCTCCTCCGGCCGGCTGGCCAGGTAGCGAATGGCCAGGTAGCGGGCCGTCGAGTCGGGCCCTTCGCGGCGGTAGCGGGCGGCGGCGTGGGTTATCACCCAGGAGTGGTAGCCCTCGGCGTGGATGCGCAGCACCAGCGCATCCAACAGCGCGTCGTATTCAGTGGTTACGTGCATAAGTACAGGGGCATTGGTTTCCATAAAAAAGTTGAGGTTTAGCAAAGTACCAAAGGCCCGGCAACGGGTTTGAGCTCAGGCCGATACGGTCCACAATTCTCTCCAGCTGGTGTAAGCCGGGCTGCGCCGCTCGAAGCGCGTGGCCCACACTGGCGGCGGTTGCTGCTTGCCCACCAACGCGGCGGCCAAGGTGACCGTGCCGCGGCCGAAGCGCTGGTTGAGCCCGTCGAGCGCGGCCAGCACCGCCGCGCGCGGCTCCTCGATGCTCACCGGTGCCGGCGGGGGGCTGAACAAATCGAGCTGGCGCTGCCCCTCGGGCTCGAAGCCGCCGAGTACCACCCCCGTCTTGACGTAGCGCGCCCCGGGGCCGAAGATGCGGCGCAGCGCCGCCCGGGCCTGGGCCAGCAGCAGCCCGGTGTCGGCCGTGCCGGCAGGCAGGGTCACGACCGTGGAGCGCGAGTGTGGTGGCGGGGTGCCGTCGTAGCGGCTGGTTTCTACGAAGACGGTGAGCAGGTGCGCCGCCGAGCTTTGGGCCCGCAGCTTCTCGGCCGCGCGGGTCACGTGGTTGGCTAGGGCCTCCCACACCTGGTCGAAGGTCGTGACCGCGCCGCCGAAGGAGCGCGAGACGCACAAGCTTTGCCGCTGGCGGGTGCCGTCCTCGCTCTCGCCCAGGGCCAGGCAGGGAAAGCCCTGCAGCTCGCGCACCAGGCGCTGGCCCACAACGCCGCCGAGTTGCTGCTTGGCCCAGCCCAAGGGCACCTGCGCGAGCTGCGCGGCCGTGGTAATGCCCTGCTCCTGGAGCTTCTGGGCGTACTGGCGGCCAACGCCCCACACGTCCTCCGCTGGCACCTGTTCCAGGGCCCAGGCGCGCAATTCGGCGTCCTGCAGCCAGCACACGCCGGCCAGCTCGGGCCGCTTTTTGGCCACGCGGTTGGCCAGCTTGGCCAGGGTCTTGGTTGGGGCGATGCCCACGCAGGTGGGGATTCCGGTGTGCTGGTGTACGCGCCGGCGCAGGCGTTTGCCCAGCGCGGCCAGGTCGGGCTGCACCCACCGGGTCATGCCCCGCAGGTCGAGGAAACATTCGTCGACGGAGTACACCTCCACGGCCGGTGCTTCGGCCGCCAGCAGCCCCATCACCCGCCGGGACATGTCGCCGTAGAGGGCGTAGTTGCTCGAAAAGGCCTGCCCGCCGTGGCGCACCAACAACGACCGCACCTGAAAGTACGGGTCGCCCATTTTTAGGCCTAAGGCCTTGGCTTCGGCCGAGCGGGCCACCACACAGCCGTCGTTGTTGCTCAAGACCACCACGGGCACGCCTTCTAGCTTAGGCTGGAACACCCGCTCGCAGGAGACGTAAAAATTGTTGCAATCGACCAAGGCGAAAATACCGGCGGGCCGGCGGAAGGGACGCCGGTCCGGCAAGGCACGAGATTACTAAATTAATTGGCAGTTCGTTTTGCTATAAAATTTAGCAATTGATTATGGATTGGCTATCAGGGGCCGGCTCATCGCTGATTTCCTTAGCCTTGTGCTGCGGGTCGGAGGAACTGCCCACCTTGCGCAGCCTCAACTTAAGCTCCCGCACCCTGCTGGATGGAGGTGGTGGGCAGCTTGAGTTGGACCGCCACCCCTCGCAATAGATCGCAAGCGGATTCCTGTTCTGGACCAGGTACCCGGCCCGGGTAGCGCAGGTAGCAGACGTGCCCGGCGAAACCCCGTCATCGGCTGCGAAACCCTTAACTTGCACGGGCTTACCCGTAGCCGTTGCCGACCCTGCGCAGCCAGCCCCTGCGCAACTATGGTTGGGTGGGCTGCACGCCGCCGATTTCTATGTCCCTCCCGTCCCCTTCTGCCGCGCTGCCCCCGGTCAGCGCCGAGTTTTGGCTACCTCACGTCGCCGCACACCTGCCCGACGGTATACTGCTCGTGGACGCGGCCGGGTGCGTGCAGTTTCTAAACGAATCGTATTGCCGCCTTTGGGGGCTGGCCGAAGGCGCTGCTTACTGGACGGGCCAACCCGCCGACCGCCTGCGGGCGGTGGTACAGACCATGGTTGCCGAATCCGAGGCCTTCCGGCGCCGCACCGAGTCCTGGCGGGCTGACGGCGAGCCGGACCCGCGCTACCCGGTGGCCCTCGCCGACGGCCGCTGGCTGGAGCTGGATTTTGTGCCCTTGCAGGTTCCGGCGGCGGGCCTGCTGGTATACGTCCGCGACGTCACCGAGCGCCACCGCGCCGAAGCCAAGCTGGCCGAGCAGCGCCGGTTTTACGAGTCGGTCCTCAACGAGATTCCCAGCCAGATTGCGGTGTTTCGCCCGGACGGGCGCTACTTGTTTCTGAACGCCCAGGCCGTGCCCGATGCCGGGGCCCGGGCAGCGCTGCTCGACCAGTTCGTCGACGCCTACGTAGCCCACCAAGGTTGGCAGGCGGACATTGCCGCCGCGCGGCGGGCCCATTTCCGGCGGGCCGTCGCTGAGCTGCGGCCGCAAAGCTGGCAGGAAACCACCCCCGAAAACGACGGCCCGCCGCGCCACTACCTGCGCCACTACCAACCCGTGCGCGACGCGGCCGGCGCCTTGCAGTACGTGATTGGCTACGGCACCGACATCACCGCCCGCGTGGCGGCCGAAGAGGCGGTCCAGGCCAGCGAAGCCCGCCTGCGCGAGCAGCAGCAGTTCATGCAGCAGCTGCTCGACACGACCCGGAGCGTGGTGTACGTGCGCGACCCCGACGGCGACATCCTCTTCGCCAACCCGGCCATGCGCGAGCTTCAGACCCAGATGGGCGCCACCGAAGAGCTGCCGGAACCCTTGCAGGACCAGCGCCTGCAGGAACTGGCCAGCTACGCCGCCCTCGACGCCCGCGTGCTGGCCACCGGCCAGACGCTTGACGCCGAGGACCTGCTGACCATGCCCGACGGTTCGGCCCGGTGGTTTTACACCGTCAAGAGTCCGCTGCCCCGGTGCGGGGCCTCGCCCCACGTACTGGGCGTAAGCACCGACATCACGGCCCTGAAGCAAGCCCAGATTACGCTGATGGGCAGTGAAAAGCGGTACCGGGACTTGATGCAGTACGCGCAGGCGCTGATCTGTACCTACGACCTGCAGGGCACCGTGCTGTCGGCCAACCCGGCGCTGTCGCGCCTGCTGGACCGCCCCGAAACCGAGCTGCTGGGCTGCTCGGTAAGTCAGTTCATGCTGCCGGAGGACCAGCCGCACTTTGACGCGTACCTGGCCCAGATGGCCCGCGAAGGCGAGGCCCAGGGCGTGTTGCGGGTGCGGCCGAGCGGCAGCGCGCAGGTGCACCACCTGCTCTACCACAACTTCGTGATGCGCGAGCACGGCCAGGCCCCCTACATCATTTCGCACGCCCACGACATCACCAATCGCGTGCTGGCCGAGCAGCAGATGAAGCAGGCCAAAGAAGCCGCCGAAGCGGCAGCCCAGGCGCGGGAAAACTTCCTGGCCAACATGAGCCACGAAATCCGCACGCCCCTTAACGGCGTGCTCGGGATTGCCGCCCAGCTGGGCAAGACGCCGCTGGACGCACGCCAGCAAGAGCTGCTGCAGGTCGTGCAGGCCTCGGGGCGCCACCTGCTGGGCGTGCTCAACGACGTGCTGGACATGGCCAAGATCAGCTCGGGCAAGCTGGAGCTGGTGTCCGAGTCGTTCGACGTGTGCGAGATGCTCTACGAGGCGGCCCGGCCGCTGTTTGCGCAGGCGCAGGAGAAGGGCATTGAAGTTGAAGCCATCCGCTTGCACGAGTCCTGCCCTAATTCCTGGGTGGTGGGCGACGCGCACCGGTTGCGGCAAGTCATCCTCAACCTGTTTTCCAACGCCATCAAGTTCACCCCGCCCGGCGGGCGCATCACGGCCGGGGGTTACCAGGTGGCCGAAACGGCCGACACCATCACCGTCGAGTTCCGCTTCAGCGACACGGGCGTGGGCATCCCGGCCGATAAGCTGGCGCACATTTTCGACTCGTTTGCCCAAGCCCAGGCCGACACGGCCCGCCGCTTCGGCGGTACTGGCCTGGGCCTCTCGATCAGCCGGGCACTGATCGAGCAAATGGGCGGTTCGCTTACGGTCGAGAGCACCGAGGGCAAGGGCAGCACCTTCGCTTTCGCCATTACCCTGCCCCGGGCCGCACAGGCCCAGGCGGCAGTAGCAGCATCTGCCGCCGTTGGGGTGGGCTTGCAGGGCATGCGCCTGCTGCTGGTGGAAGACAACGAAACCAACCGGCTGCTGGCGCGCATGATCCTCGAGGACTGGGGGGTGGAACTGGACGAAGCCGAGGACGGCGAGCAAGGCGTGGCCCTGGCGGCGGCGGCCGATTACGACGCCATTCTGATGGACATCCAGATGCCGGGCCTGAACGGCTTACAAGCCACAGCCGCCATCCGTGCCCTGCCCGACCAGCGCCGGGCTAGCGTGCCCATCGTGGCGCTGACGGCCAACGCCTTCGAGTCCGACACCCAGCAGTACCTCGCCGCCGGCATGCAGGCCTGCGTGGCCAAGCCCTTCGACGAAAACGAACTCTTTCAAACCTTGGACCGCGTGCTCAGCATCAAGCGCCAAACAAGCTAGGCTGGAGTTTTTTGGCTTAGCCCATTTTGCATGCCAGCAAATAAATCCCGAAGCCGTGTTCCGCTAGGCCGAGGAACCGGATTGCTCCGCTTCATGGACGACCAGCTGAACAAGCTCGAAAGCGCCTTTTGTTCGCGTGGGGCATGTTCTACAAGCAGAACGGGCAGATTGCCTATGCCAGCCAAGAAGAGCAGCAACTGGCCGCTGCCTGCAAAACGTGATTGGGTGTTGGAATTGCCTCTACCCGAACCAGTACCGAAGGGGCAATGCGTCCCGGTAGGTACAGGAATGTTGCAAAGCGAACTGCCCACTCCCTCCCCTAAAGCCCCCGATTGGCGTGTGCAACAAAAGGCATGAAGAGCTTGCCCATCTTCATTAGATCATTCGCCAACTCTAAGGTTAACGCCTTCTAATATGATGGCAAAGACCAAGTAGGTCAGCAACGTTTCGGCCGGCTGGTAGCTGGCGTAAATACAAGCAAGGAAGAGGCCACGCATTGCCTGTTCCGTAGGCTGATTAGGCCAGCTACATTAAGTCAATCAGCGCCCTAACCTACCAGAGCTCCGGTCCACGGCGGACTGCGACCGGGAAAAGCATTTAATGAAGATCCTTAGGAAGAGCAACTCTTCATGCTTTTTGAATCTCGTTGTGGCGCTGGTTAGCGAACCACTTTTGAGCCCCGTAGGTAGGGGGACTAACAGGTATGCGTTAGTCGTTACACTCGAACCAAAGCCTGCTTGAGTTGCTGCGAATGCAACATCTCAAGCAGTACCTACACAACAAATCACGCAGTTCTGCAGTCCTTGCTTTGACCTGTTTCCCCGGAAATCAAGCCGCTAGCAAGCGGCTTGCAACTCCGCTTCGTAGTAGCAGTCCCAAAACCCATCGTTAAGTTGGTACACGTTAAGCCGGTGTACAAGACCGGTTCGGCGAAGGCGGGCCTTGACATGGCCGCGCCAGATGACGGTACAGGGGCCAACACCGGTACCCGGTATTACAGGCTGGCCGATTGCAAAAGCAAAAACCGAGTTTTTAAGGGGTGAGAAAAAAGCAGCCCCTGCCTCCGTTGCCTCGGGAATTACCTTTTCAGCCAAACAGGCTTGCTCGTGCCATGCCAACGGCTCTCCGCAGCTAAAGCATAGGGACGCGTCAAAAACATCGGCCTTGGCGGAACCACCAATGACCTCGGACTCATTCCCTGTCAATGCATCCAAAACCACTGTTCTCGAGGTTCTTTTACTAACTGCCATGTGCGGTTTGGCTTAATCCTTTAGCTAAAGTAACCTGCGCTAACGATTTTGGCAAAAGAGGGAGAGAAACCTAATGCAAAAGGCTATGAGTATAGAGTTAGCTGTTTACCTGAAACACAACCCTTGATGCCCGGTTGTATCCAAGCAAAGCGAATGACAGCACCTAACGGATTTTCCGGCCATACAAAGCAAACAGTGTGGATGCAGTGCCCGATGACAGCCATTTGGCGCGTTACTGGGCCCCGTGTTACTTTGGATAAGGCTGGCTGCATTCTACCAGTTAATTTCAAGCAGCGGATACAGCAGCCCAGGCACCTGATGCCGAATTTACCTTGGCTGGCCTTTTTTGTTAATTGAGCTTCATGCAAACCCGTTACGCCAGCAGCCCGCGCGAAACCGCCGCCCTGACGACCGACCAACTGCGGTCTGACTTTCTCATTGAGCGGGTGTTCACGCCGGGCCGGATCGAGCTGGTGTACTCGCACTACGACCGGATGATTATCGGCGGCGCCATGCCCACGGCCGAGGCGCTGGCCTTGCCCAACCCCGCGAGCCTGAAAGCCGAGTATTTCCTGGAGCGCCGTGAGCTGGGCATCTTGAACGTAGGCGGCGCGGGCCAGGTAACCGTGGACGGCACCGCGTACGCGCTGGGCCCCCAGGATTGCCTCTACGTGGGCAAGGCGTCGCGCGAGGTGGTATTCCGCAGCCAGGACGCCGGGCAGCCGGCTAAGTTCTACTTACTCTCGGCGCCGGCCCACGCGGTGCACCCCACCGCGCGCCGCACCCGGGCCGAGGCCACGCCCGTGGAGATGGGCGCGCTGGAAACGGCCAACCGCCGCACCATTTACAAATACATCTACGCCGAGGGCATCCCGAGCTGCCAGCTGGTGATGGGCCTCACGCAGCTGCAGCCCGGCAGCGTGTGGAACACCATGCCCGCCCACACCCACGACCGGCGCATGGAGGCGTACCTCTACTTCAACCTGCCCGAGGGCCAGCGCGTGCTGCACCTCATGGGCGAGCCCACGGCCACCCGCTCGCTGTGGGTGAGCAACGAGCAAGCCATCATTTCCCCGCCCTGGTCGGTGCACACCGGCTGCGGCACGGCGGCCTACGCCTTCATCTGGGGCATGGCCGGCGAGAACCGCGCGTACACCGACATGGACGCCGTGGCGCTGCACGAACTCCAATAGGCTTTGGGGTGCTGCCCACCAGCATTGCAGGGGCTGGAAAACAATTGCCGCCCGCGGTCCGGCTTTGCTGAGCCTGGCTTAAGGCCTGCCGTGGGAATCCCGGTGGCCAAAACACACATGAATTACTGACCGCACCCAGCAGCTTTCGGAGCTTCTTGAGTGGGCGCAATGCGAGAAGCCGGAGCGTAAACGTTTCCGTAAACGATAACGCTAATAAATCCGGATTGAAGCGAGGAAGCCGCTGGGAGAAAAACTAAGTTTAGGTCAGGCAGCAGGTAAATTTCTTATTAAGCAGGCGGCTGCCTTCCTACTCGCTGCCCCGACCCTACGCACGAAGCGCAGTAGGTTCTACCACTCGGGGAAAGCCCCACGATCTTAAATACCTGTTTCGGGACCCGTTTGAGCGGGTCCTAGGCTACTTATTGACTTTGCTTTTTCCGGGTCCCGGCCCGCCATTCCCTAACCCAACCAAAACCCTCGTATGCGCTCCACTTACCACCTCCTCGCAGCCACGCTGCTGCTCGCCGCTTGCGGCAAAAACACTCCAGAACCTACCCCCTCTGCGGCCCTGGAGGCCGGCACCCGTACCGAAGCGGCCACAGTCTCCGTCTCCACTGCCACCCAACTGCAGAACGCCCTTAATACGGCCACGGCCGGCACCATTATCAGCCTGGCCGATGGCACCTACACCGGGCAGTTCAGCATTCCGGCCGGGCGCCACGGCACCAGCAGCAGCCGCATCATCGTCACGGGCACGCGCCTGGCCATTCTGCAAACCAATTCCCGCAGCAGCGGCAAAGCCGCGTTGAACCTGTTGGGCAACAACTACTGGGAGTTCCGGGGCTTTTCGGTCACGAACTCCAAGAAGGGCATCATGACCGACAACAGCAACAACAACGTGTTCGACCGCCTCAGCATCCGCGACATGGGCGACGAAGGCATCCACTTCCGTACCAACAGCAAGTACAACGTGCTCAAGTACTCGGAAATTAAGAACATGGGCACCGTTACGGCGGGCTACGGCGAGGGTGCCTACATCGGTTCGGCCAAGAGCAACTGGAGCACTTACATGGGCAGCAGCACCACGCCCGACCGCTCCGATTACAACCGGATTGAAAACAACACCTTCGGCCCCGACGTGCGCGCCGAGCATATCGACGTGAAAGAAGGCACCACCGGCGGCACCGTGTCGGGCAACACTTTTAACGGTGCGGGCATGAGCGGCGCCAACTACGCCGATTCCTGGATGGATGTGAAGGGCAACGGGTACACCATCAGCGGCAACAACGGCAACACCGCCCGCCTTGATGGCTTTCAGACCCACGTGGCCCTCACCGGCTGGGGCCGCGACAACAAGTTTTCCGGCAACACCTGCAACGTGGGCGCCAGCGGCTACGGCTTCAACATCCAGCAAACCAGCGGCTCGGCCAACGGCAACATCGTGTACGCCAACAACAGCGTGACCAACGCCGGCAGCGGTTTCGCCAACATCACGGTGACGCCCTGAGCAGTCCAAATGTACTCGACCGGTAACGAAAAGGCCCGCCAGCAGACGCTGGCGGGCCTTTTCGTTGCTTCGTTCAAGCGGCTGACTTTTACCCGGCAGCGACTCCTTAGCTACAATCCATTTATTGATTGAGTGCGTCTCCTCTTCATGGCATCGGGAAAGCGGTTTACTGCACTGGCAGCGCCGCCCCCGCGGCCAGGCTTTTGCGCCGCAGCAAGGCTTCCATAAAGTAGTAGTCGGCGTAGCTCAGGGGCACGTCGATTTCGGTGCCGCCGGGCTTGGAGCCGGTGCTGTGCAGCAGCAGAAAACCCCGGCTGCCGCCGGGCTTGGCCAAGTACTTACCGGCCAGGCTGCTCATCATGCGGTCGGCCTGGCGACGGTACTCGGCACCGTTGGGGCTGTAGGTGCTCAGCTCGTAGAGGCCCGAGGCAATAACCGCAGCGGCCGAAGCGTCGCGGGGCTCGTTCGGGATGCCGGGCGCGTTAAAGTCCCAGTAGGGCACGCCGTCGGCGGGCAGGTTGGGGTGGGTCAGGATAAAGCGGGCCACGTTTTCGGCCTGCCGCAGGTAGACGGGGTTTTTCGTTTCGCGGTAACACAGCGTGTAGCCATATAGCGCCCAGCCCTGCCCCCGCGCCCAGGCCGACTCGTGGGCGTAACCCTGGTGGGTCTGGCGCTTGGTTACCCGGCCCGAGGCCGAGTCGTAGTCCACCACGTGGTAGGAGCTGTAATCGGGGCGGAAGTGGTTTTTGAGCGTGGTGTTAGCGTGGGCTACGGCGATTTTGTAGTATGTAGAATCGCCGCTGAGCCGGGTGGCGGCAAAGAGCAGCTCCAGGTTCATCATGTTGTCGATGATGACAGGAAAGGCCCACTTGTCGCGGCTGTGGTCCCAGGAAAGCAGGGAACCCACTTTGGGGTAGAAGCGCGTGCTGAGCGTGCGGGCCGCCTGCAGGATGACCGCGCGGTAAGCCGGATCGTTGCTGAGTCGGTAGCCCGTGCCGAAGCTGCAATACACCTTGAAACCCATGTCGTGGGTGGTGGCGTTGGTTTTTTCCCCCTCAAGGCGGGCGGTGTACTCCCGGGCCGCGGCCTGCCACTGGGCTTTGCCGGTGGCCTCGCTGAGCAGCCAGAGGTAACCGGGGAAAAAGCCGCTGGTCCAGTCCCGGGCGGGCACCACGATCAGCTCGCCGGTGGGCGTGAGGCTGCGCGGCGAGACCGGTACGGGTTTGCCGGGCGCGGCGGCGACCTGCTGCTGAATGGCCGGCGGCAGTTGGCGTTGCAGGATGGCGGCCTGGGTTTCGGCCCGCTTCAGCACCTTGCGCTGGGAAAAGGACTGGCCCGCGGCGGGGGCAGCAACTAAGGCCAGGGCCGCAGCCGGCAGAAGGATTCGGTAGCTCATGTAAATGAAAAGCGAAATGGGCCTGGCTCTTGGACCACCGGGCGCGGCGGCTTCGCAAGGATGCCATGCAGAACTAGTCGAACCGGACCCGCCGCTTTGCCGCTTCATTCGAGGCCGTTCTCTCCCCAAAAGAAGGCGACGAGGCAGGGGTGGCCGGCAAGTGGCGGCGAGGCTTGCGTTATCGGTCGGTTTCGTTCCGCATGGCATGCCGTGCTACCCGGGTGGGTTATAAGGGAAGCAGGACCGTATCCAGTCCCGGCGAGGCGGCGGCCACGGCCGTCTGACCCGGCCGGGCCTGCAGGCGGATGATGGCCCGGCCGTTATAGGCCTGCACCTTGCGGGCGCCGCTGCTGGTGCCCAAATCGTCGAGCAGCTTGCCGGCGCCGGCCAAAGAGAAGTGCAGCCAGTTGGCCGCGTCCAGGCATTGCACGCCTTGCGCGTCAAAGAGCTTGGCTTCCACGGTAACCAGGCCGTTGGCGTCGGCTATTTTCTCCAGGGTGAGCTTGGCCGGCTTGCCCCACTTCTGGGTTTGGTAGCGGAAGCTGATCTGGTCCTGCACCGTCTGCTTGCCCTGGCGGGCCACTACACGCACTTCGTTCGGACCCGTTTTAAAGGGCACGTTCCAGTACAGGCCGGCGGCCGGGAAATCCTGGGCATTACGCTTGCGCACGCCGTAGCTTTTGCCGTTGACGAACAGCTCGGCCTGTTCGCAGTTGGAGTACACCTTCACCATTTTCTGCTCGCCCTCCTCGCCCCACCGCACGGGCCAGGAGTGGCCGTAGATGTGGGCCATGGGCTGCGCGGTCCAGTAGGATTGGAAGACGTAGAACGCTTCTTTGGGAGTGAAATCGCGCTCCACCACGCCTTTCTGGTTCATGTAGGGCACGGGGTTATCGGGGCGCACGGGCGTCGAGAAATCCTTGAAGGGCCAGTAGGCCGTGCCGCTAAGCCAGGGCATGGTTTCCTGCTCCTTGAGGTGCCAGTCCACCAGATTGCAGAGGTAGGACTCGCTCCAGTCGCCGTCCTTGGAGGCACGGGCCGAGCCGCCGAACAGCGACGCGTCGCCGGCGCGCTCGTCGGCTCCTTCACCCCGGCTGACTTTGACCAGGGCGTTGTCGGGATTCTCGGAGTGGCGGCCGGCGTGGGAGTCGCCGCCCCACTCCACGTGCAGGAAGCGCTTTACGCCCTCGAATTCCTTGCGGCTCACGTCCTTGTAATCGGTGTAAATGCCGCGGTACCAGCCGGCCCAGATCGAGGGCGAGTACACGTCCACGATGTCCTTGCAGAAGTCGCACCGGCGGATGGCGGTGTAGCGGGCCGGGTCGAGCTGGTGCGAGAGGTCATTGAGCTCGGTCATAAAGGCCCGGATTTTCTGCTTGTCGAACTCGGGGAAGTCGTTGGGCCAGTCGTTTTCGTTGCCCAGGCCCCAGATGATAACCGAGGGCCGGTTGTAGTGTTGCTGAATCATGTTGGTGAGCATGCGCCTGGCCTGGGCCTGGTACACCGGCCCGCCCAGCCCGCCCCGGCACCAGGGAATCTCTTCCCAGACCAGTATGCCCAGCGAGTCGCAGAGGTTGAGCACGATGGGCGACTGTTGATAATGGCCTAGGCGAATGAAGTTGACGCCCATCTGCTTCATCATCACCATTTCCCGGCGGATCATGGGCTCGGTCATGGCCGCGGCCACGCCGGCGTGGTCTTCGTGGCGGTGGGTACCGCGCAGCAGCAGTCGCTGCCCGTTGAGCTTGAACGGACCCTTCTCCACGAACTCAATGTGGCGGAAACCCACCTTCTCGGTTTGTTTGTAGGCTTGCGTCCCGCTGCCCACCGTGGTTTCCAGCGTGTAGAGCTGCGGCGACGTGGGCGACCACAGCCGCGGGCTCTTCACCCTGAACTGGTGCACCGGCTGCTCGCCTGCCTGCCCTTGTAGGTTACCGCGAAACTGCCCCACCGACTTGCCGCGCGGGTCGAGCAGGCGCAGCGCCACGGGCGTAGCACCGCCTGCCGCTGGGTTTAGCAAGGCGGCTTTGACCGAAAGCGTCCCGGCTTTGCCGGCGGCGTCCACGTCGGTTTTGGCCATCAGGCGCTCCAGCGACACGGCCGGGCGGTATTCCAGGTTGAGGTAGCGGTAGAGGCCGCCGTAGAGGTTAAAGTCCGACAGGTCGGAAGGAATCAGCTCCAGGTCGCGGGAGTTGTCGCAGCGAATGCTCAGCGGCACCAGGCCTTTGAAGCGGGTTTTGGCTTCGTCGGTTTGCTGGAAAGCGGCCAGGGCCTCGGTGATGTCCACACTCCATTCGTCGTAGCCGCCCACGTGGCTGCCGACTTTGGTGGTGTAGAGGTACACGTCGGTTTTCTGGCCCGCGCCCTCAAAGTGCAGCAGCGTGCGGCCGCCGGGGTACGGGTTCTGCAGGGTCAACTGGGTGCGGTACCAGCCCGGCCCCTGGTAGTAGTTCACGTCCGGATCGACGGCGTCCCGGGCGTTAAAGCAGTGGGGCAGACTGACTGGCTCCCAGAGCGGCACGCTTTCCGGGGCGCCGGCCGGCACCGGGCGTACGGCTTCCCACACGCCGCCCAGGTCTTGGCGCACAAATTCCCAGCCGCCGGTAAGCCGCTGCTTTTGCTGCGCGTGAACGGCGCCGAGCGCGGCCAGCAGCGTGGCCAGCAACAGGTGGATTTTCCTCGCGGTCAGGCGCCTCATGTTGTAGGGGACGAGTGGAGTTGCGCGGCGTACGCCGCCGCAGCGGTGTGGGACGAATCGGCGGCAGGAAACAAGCTGCGGGCAATGCCCATTTCCAGCCCGCGCAGCTCGGCCAGGCCCCGCAGCCGGCCGATGGCGGAGTAGCCGGGGTTGGTTTTTTTGTGCAAGTCGTCGAGCATCTGGTGGCCGTGGTCGGGGCGCATGGGAATGGACTCCTGCCGCAGCTGCATGGCTTCCAGCAGTGCCCGCACCACGGCGTACATGTCCACGTCGCCTTCCAGGTGGTTGTCCTCAAAAAAGTCGCCGTGCTCGTTGCGGCGGGTGCTGCGCAGGTGCACAAAGTGGATGCGGTCGGCAAAGCGGCGGACCTTGGCAGGCAGGTCGTTGTCGGGTCGCACGCCGAAGGATCCGGTGCAAAAACACAGTCCGTTGGCCGGCGAAGGCACGGCCTCAAACAACGCCTGCAGATCCTCCGCGGTGCTCACCACCCGGGGCAAACCCAGGATGGGGTACGGCGGGTCGTCGGGGTGGATGACGAGCTTCACTCCTGCTTCCTCGGCTACCGGCGTCACGTGCGCTAGAAAGTAAAGCAAGTTGGCGCGCAGGCGGTCGGCGTCGATGCCCGCGTAGGCGTCCAGGGCCTGCTGGAACTGCGCCAGGGTAAAGCTTTCCTCGCTGCCGGGCAGGCCGGCAATGATGTTGCGCTGCAGCTGCGTGTGTTCTGTTTGGCTCATGCCCGCCAGCCGCGCCTCGGCTCTGCTTAATTCCTCCGCCGAGTACTCCCCCACCGCGCCCGGGCGGCGCAGCAGCAGCGCATCGAAGGCCACGAAGGCAGCCCGCTCAAAGCGCAGGGCGCGTGAGCCGTCGGCTACGGCGTAGCTCAGGTCGGTGCGCGTCCAGTCCAGCACGGGCATGAAATTGTAGGTCACCACCCGGATGTTGCAGGCAGCCAGGTTGCGCAGGGTTTGCTGGTAGTTTCGGATGAAGACCTCAAAGCCCGGCTGCTGGGTTTTGATGTGCTCGTGCACGGGCACGCTCTCCACCACGCTCCAGCGCAGACCCGCCGACTCCAGGTGCGCCTGCCGCTGCTGTATTTCCTCCACCGACCACACCGCGCCGTTGGGCACGTGGTGCAGGGCCGTCACCACGCCGGTGCAGCCCGCCTGCCGGATGTCGGTTAAGCTAACCGGGTCGTTCGGGCCAAACCAGCGCATGGTTTGCTCCATTAAGTATGTCATGGGTAATGCTGGAGTGCTGAATAAGAATGATACGAGGCGCGGTGAGGCTGTTTTACACGCCGCCGAAGATGGAAAATCCCCCGTCAACGCAGATCATGGAGCCCGTCACAAATTTTGAGGCGTCGCTGAGCAGCCATACCAGGGCGCCCTTGAGCTCATCGGGGTGGCCGAAGCGCTTAAAGGGCGTCTGGCGGATAACTTTTTCGCCGCGCTCGGTGAACGTGCCGTCCGGGTTGGTGAGCAGGTTGCGGTTTTGCTCGGTTAAAAAAAAGCCCGGCGCCAGCGCGTTCATGCGGATCTGGTCGCCGTAGCGGTGGGCCATTTCCACGGCAAACCACTGGTTGTAGCAGTCCAGCGCGGCCTTGCCCATGTTGTAGCCCAGCACCTTGGTGATGGCCCGCTTGGAGTTCATGGACGAGATGTTGACGATGCTGCCGTTGCCCGAGTGCGCAATGGATTCGCCGAACACTTGCGTGGGCAGGATGGCACCCCAGAGGTTCAGGTCCATCACCCGCTTCATGCCGGCCAAGTTCATCCGGAACACGTTGTCGGTGGGGTCCAGCACGCCGTCGGGGCCGTTGCCGCCGGCGGCGTTTACCAGCCCGTCGATGCGGCCGTAGGTGCTCACGACCCGGTCGCAGGCGGCTTCCAACTGCGCTTCGTCGAGTACGTCGGCCACCACGGCCAGGGCTTGGCCGCCCAGCTCCTTGACGGCTTCGGCCCGCTCGTGGGCCACCGCTTGGTTGCGGCCCAGGATAACCACCGTGCCGCCGGCCTCGGCAATGCCGTTGACAAAGGACTGGCCCAAAATGCCCGTGCCGCCGGTTACGACGATGACCTTGCCGTGCAGGGAAAAGCTTGCGCTAATGCTGGTGGGGTCGGGCAAATTGGGAGGTTTTGGGTGCGCCACCCCGTTCGGGGAAGTTTTGGAATTGATTACAGCGTCCATGGAGTAGGAATAAAATCGGGGTAACGCGCCAGTACCAAGGCGGCTTCCAGTTCGGGGTAGTGGGGCGCGGCGTGGTGGTAGAGCGCCAAAATGGTGGTGTGATTGGCCGGCGCTGCATCGGGCCGGTCCAGTTGCTTTTCGCTCAGCAGGTAAGGCTTAAACCAGGCCACGGCCGGGCGCAGCCCGCGGCCGTCGGGGGTGGAGTAGTGCCAGAGGTCCACGCCCACGTGCCGGGCCAGCACCGCCAGCTGTACCCAGCCTTGCAGGTTCATGGTAGTGTAGTTCCAGGGGCGGGTGCGCGCCAACTCCAGCGGCTGGGCACCGTCGAGGGCCAGCTGCACCGCGAGGCGCGGCAGGGTTTGGGTGTGGATGGTGCGCCGGGCCAGGGCCGAGTCGCCGGTAAACAGGGCAAAACTGACCAGCTGCACGTCGTAGAACGTGCCGTGGTTGTTGGAGCTGCGGCCTTCTTCCCGTCCCAGCTCGCTGCTGGTAAGCCACCGGGTGTAGAGCCGAAACCAGGTTTTCAAGCCGGTTTCCAGCGCCGCGTCCGCGCTGGGGCTGCCGCGCAGTAGCCCCAGCGCCTCCGGCACGTCCACCAGGTGGCGGGTGCGGATAATGCCGTAGCTGCGGCCTGGGGCCGTGCCCGGTATGCCCTGCCCAAAGTTCAGGTTGGGGTTCATGCGCGTGGCCGGGTCCAGAAAGAACACCCGCAACAGGCGCGCGGCATGGGCGGCGTACGGCTGCCTAGTTGTGAAGTAATACGCCAGGGCCAGGGCTTTCACGTCCTCGCACAGCTTGCTCAAGTGCTCGGCATCCTTTAGCTGCTGACTTTCCGGATTTACCAACCCGTCTTTTTGAATGTAGGGCCGTCCGCCGGGCTTGCGCGGGTCGGGCCAGAAGTACGGCGCCTGCGACACGAAATCATGCCGGTCGCCGCTGGGCGGCAGCTGCTTTTTGTCCGTCACGGTGTAGGGGCCGCGCTTCAAAGCCTGATCGGCCTGGCGGAGTACGGCTTGCACCGCCTGCGTTTCGGCGAGGCTGCCGCGGCGGTAAGCGGCCCGGTAAGCCGTCATGGCGGCCGAGTCGAGCAGCCGCAGGGTGTTGGGGGCCGCCGCTTGCGCCGCGCCCCCCAACAACAGGCCCCAGATCAGCCCCCACCACTTGCCCGCGTACTGCATCCGTTAATGCCCGGGATTCTGGGTTACGTTCGGGTTCAGCAGCAGCTCCGACTGCGGAATCGGGAACAAAAGGTATTTCGGGTCCACGGCATTGGGCTGGATGGCCGCGGGTTTGCGCACCTGGAGCAGCCGACCCAGGCGCACCAAATCGTACCAGCGGTGGCCTTCGATGCACAGCTCCCAGGCCCGCTCTCGCAGCAGCAGGTCCACAAACGCTTCCCGGGTGGTGGGCGTGGTGGGCAGGGCGGCCAGGCCGGCGCGCAGCCGCACTTGGTTGATGTTGATATACTTATCGGTGCCGGCGGGGTTCAACTCGTTCAGGATTTCCGAGCGCAGCAGCAGCACGTCGGCGTAGCGGGTGACGAGCCAGTTGGCCCGGGAGTCGTTGCCGGCGCGCCGGTCGTCGCGGAACTTGTTGAAGTAAAAGCGAGGCAGCGTGGTGGAGCCGGCTACGTTGCTGATGTTCCAGGCCCGGCGCACGTCGGTGGTAGCGTACGAGGCGGCAAAAGCGTCTTCCACCGTGAACGAGCCCAAGCCTTGCAGCTGCGTGGGCAGAAACTGGCGCACGATGATGTTGCCCGTGTTGGGCGGCAAATCAAACTGCACCGAAAAGATGTGCTCGGGCCCGTTTTCGCGGTCGGGCAGGAACACGTCGCCGTAAGTGGGCAGCAGCGAATAGCGGTTCGAGGCGATGACGCGGTTGCAGGCCTCCAATGCCTTTTGGTTGTCCTCGGCTTGCTGGGCGCTGGTGGTGGCGCGGGTGCGGTAGGCCTTGGCCAGCAGGGCGGCCGCTGCCCCGCTCGAGACGCGGCCTTTCTCGCCGGCCGGAATCAGGTTTTCGGGCAGGCAGTTGGCTTCGGCAAACTGCAGGTCCAGGATAATCTGCTCGTACACCTGGGCCAGCGGGGTGCGGGCTTGGCGCAGTTCTTCGTTGGGGCTGCGCACACTGGTGAGCCGCAGCGGCACGTCGCCGAAGCAGCGCACCAGGTCGAAGTAGGCCATGGCGCGCAGAAAGCGGGCGTTGCCCACCAGGTTGTTGCGCTTGGCTTCGTCCATGCTGATGCCGGGCACTTTCTCAATCACGTCGTTGGCCCGGTTGATCAGGCGGTACGAGCTGGTCCACCAGTTGCTGATTTCGGTCAGCGTCGCGTTGTAGGCAAAGCGCGAGAGCAGGGCCCGCTCGTCGGTGGCCGAGCCCACGCGCACCAGGTCGGTGGGCAGCTCCGTAATCAGCCACACGGTGCGGCCAAAGTACACCTGCGGCTGCATGGTGCTGAACACCCCGTTCAGGGCGGCCACGGCGTCGCCTTCGTTGCGGTAGAAGTTCTCGCTGGCCACAAAGTCGGCGGGCTGCTCTTCCAGGAATTTTTCGCACCCGCCCAGGCCCAGCGTAGCCAGGGCGCAGAGAAGCAAAGTCTTTTTCATGTCGATACCAGGTCGGAGGGAAAGAGTCTAGAAGCCCACGCGCACGCCGGCCGTAAAGGAGCGGGTGGTAGGGAAGGCATTGTAGTCGGTGTTGAGGCTTAGGTTCTCGTTGCCGAAGGAGTTTACCTCCGGGTCGTAGCCCGAGTACTTGGTCCAGGTGACCAGGTTCAGGGCCGTCACGTACACGCTCGATGACTTGACGATGCCCAGCTTGGGCAGGGCGTAGCTGAGCGTCACGGTCTTGAGGCGCACGAAGGAGCCGTCCTCCACCACGTCGCTCACGATGCCGGTGCTGCGGCGCAGCACGCTGTTGGCCCGCGGGATGGTGTTGCTGGTGCCGGGGCCGTTCCAGCGGTTTACCACCGATTTGAGTTTGTTGGTGGAAGTAATGCCCGACTCGAGCTCGTAGCGGTTCAGGTTCAGCACGTCGGAGCCTTGCACGCCCTGCACAAACACGCTCAGCGTAAGCCCACCGTACTTGAAGTTGTTGGTAGCCCCGAAAATGTAGTCCGGCTGGGCCTGCCCGATGATGGTACGGTCGGCGCCGGTGATGCTGCCGTCGCCGTTCAGGTCCAGGTAACGCGGGTCGCCGGGGCGCACCACGGGCGTGCGGATGCCGCTGGCGTTGATTTCCTCCTGGGTTTGGTAGATGCCGTCGAATACGTAGCCGTAAAACGAGCCGATGGGCTGGCCCACGCGCAGGATGCTGGTGAAGCCCGTGCCGCCCGGAAACAAACTGGTGCTGGAGCTGCCCACCAGGCGCTCGGTTTCGCCCTCGCCCAGAGACAGCACCTTGTTGCGATTCAGCGAGAAATTTAGGTTGCTGGTCCAGGAAAACTTGTCGAGCTCCACGTTGGTGGTGCTCAAGGCCAGCTCCAGGCCCTTGTTGCCCACCTTGCCCACGTTCACCAGCACGTTGGGGTAGCCCGTGGTGGGCGGCGTGTTCACGAACAGCAGCAGGTCGTTGGTTTGCTTCTGGTAGTAGTCGGCCGTGAACACGATGCGGTTCTGGAACAAAGCTAGGTCCAGGCCCACGTTGCCGGAAGCAGTGGACTCCCAGCGCAGGTCTGGGTTTTCGATGTTTTGCGAGGCCAATCCTACCAAGCGGCCGCTGCCCGAGGCGTAGGCCGCCACGTCGTAACGGGCCAATGACTGGTAGTTGGCTATTTCCTGGTTGCCGGTCACGCCGTAGCTCAGGCGCAGCTTCAGGTCTGAAAGGGCCGTGAAGCGCTGCATGAATTTCTCGTCGATGAGGCGGTAGGCCACGGCCGCCGAGGGGAAGTAGCCCCACTTGTTGTTCGGCCCGAAGCGCGAGGAGCCGTCGGCGCGCATGGTGACCGTGAACAGGTACTTCTCAAACAAGCGGTAGTTGACGCGCCCAAAGTAGGAGGCCAGCGAGTTGAAGTACCGGCCCGAGGTGGGCGGCAGCGGGCTGGCGCCCAACGCCAGGTTGTCGGTGCCGAGGTCGTTGGTAAAGAAGTTGTTGGTGCGGGCGTTGAAATCCACCCCGTAAAAGCGCTGCGCCGAGAAGCCGCCCACCACGTTCAGGGCATGGTTAGGGCTCAGCTGCCGGTCGTAGGTCAGCGTGTTTTCGTTTACCCAGCTGTAGCGGCTCACGCTGCCGCGGAACGCCGAACCGCCGGTGTTGCGGCCCAGGAAGATGTCGGAGGGCCGGTACAGCTCCTGCTGCTGGTTGTTGTAGTCCAGGCCGCCGGTTACGCGCAGCGTCAGGCCCTTCACCAGCTCGTAGTTGCCGGCCACGTTCAGCAGGCCGCGAGCAGTGCTGCGCCGGTCTTTTACTTTCTCCGCGTAAGCCACCGGGTTGCCCACGTCGTCCACGTCCGTTACGGGCGTGTTGGAGAAGGTGTAGATGCCGTTGGCATCGTACACGGGGTTGATGGGGCTGAAGCGAAGCGCGTCGAGCAGCACGCCCCCGAAGGAGCCGCCCTGGGAGTTGACGAAGGCCCGCTTCTCGAACGTGCCTGCCACCTGGCTGCTGAAATCTAGGCTGAGCTTGCGGCTGATTTTCTTGTTCAGGTTCAGGCGCACGGTGCCGCGCTGAAAGCCGGAGTTCAAGATGATGCCCTCCTGATCGAAATAGTTAAAGCTCAAGTTGTAGCGCGTCTCTTCGGTGCCGCCGTTAAAGCCCACCTGGTAGTTGCTAATGCGGGCGCGGCGCAGGATGGCGTCCTGCCAGTCGGTGCCCTCCCCCATCTGGTTGATCTGATCCTGGGTGTACAGTGGGGGCGTAGTGGCGTTGGTTTGCGCCCGCACCTCGTTGAGGTAGGTGGCATATTCCTGCGCGTTCATCAGCTCGTACTGCTTGCGGATAATCTGCACGCCGGAGTACACTTCGGCATTCACGCTGTTCTTGCCGGCCTTGCCTTTCTTGGTGGTGATGAGCACCACGCCGTTGGCCCCGCGCGAGCCGTAAATGGCCGTGGACGAGGCGTCTTTGAGCACCTCTATGCTCTCGATGTCGGCCGGGTTGATGGAGTTCAGGTCGCCCGCTCCCGGAAAGCCGTCGACCACGAACAAGGGCTCGTTGCCCGAGTTGATGGAGTTCGTGCCCCGGATGCGCACCGACACGTTGCCGCCCGGTTCGGAGTTGGTTTGCGTCACTTGCACCCCGCTCACGCGCCCCTGCAAAATTTGGTCGGCGCGGGCAATGGGCACCTCCGCTACCTGCTCCGCCGACACCGAGCCCACCGAGCCCGTCAGGTCGCGCTTGCGCTGGGTGCCGTAGCCCACCACCACCACGTCGTTGAGCGCCGTGGTTGCCTCCTGCAGCGTTACCGGGCCCACCGTGCCGCCGGAACCCACGGTTACTTCCTGGGAAGCGAAGCCCACAAAGGAAAACACCAGTACCGGCCTGCCCTCGGCGGGTAGCGTCAGGCTGAACTGGCCGTTGGGGTCGGTAGCTACGCCCGTGGTGGTGCCCTTCACCACCACCGACACCCCCGGCAGCGGCGTTTTGTCGGCGCCGTTAACGACCACGCCCGAAACTTGTCGGGTCTGCGCCTGGGCTGTTAAACCGGTTAACAGCGCGGCCGGCAGCAGCAAAAGGGTAACGGTTTTTTGCATTGTGGAAAGAAGCTAAGTGGGAAATCCTGGGGTAAGGTCCACAAATCTGTCCGCCGTAAATCAGGATACCCCAACTTTATTTACGTAAACGTTTACGGTGTTTTGGGCCCCTTTCCTTAGCCCTTTCAGGCTTACCTTATAATAGTTGAATAGGTTGATAATGCTTTAATCGTCAGTATTTTAAACCCTACATGTTTGACGAAAACCAAAATACACGTTGGCTGATTTGCGCCGGGTTTTCCGTAAAAAATGGCTCGTTTTACGGCCGTGCCCGGGTGCCCGGTAGTGCGTGCCTGCTTCCCTTCGTTACCTTGAAATATGAAACCGGTGAACCTGAAGAAACTCGCGGAGGAACTGAACCTCTCCATTGCCACCGTCTCGCGTGCCCTCAACGACCGGTATGACATCGCGCAGGCCACCAAGGACCGGGTGCGGGAGCTGGCCAACAAGCTCAACTACGAGCCAAACCCCTATGCGAGCAGCCTACGCCGGCACAAAAGCCGCACCATCGCCGTCGTCATCCCGGAAGTGGCCAATCACTTCTTTTCCCTGGCCATCAACGGCATCGAGGAAATTGCCCGCGGCAACAACTACCACGTGCTCATCTACCTCACCCACGAGGAGTACCAGCGCGAAGCCTCTATTGTGCGGCTGCTGGCCGGCGGCCGCGTCGACGGCGTGCTGCTCTCGGTGGCCAGCCGCAGCCACGACCTGAACCACCTGGACCTGTTGCGGGAGCGAGGCATTCCCATGGTTTTTTTCGACCGTGTGCACGCCGACATGGATACGGCCAAGGTGACCACCGACGATTACGAGAGCGGCTACAAGGCCACCCGGCACCTGCTCGACGCGGGCTGCCGCACCGTGGCCCACCTCACCCTGGCCGGCAGCCTCACCATCAGCCGCCGCCGCATGCACGGTTACATCGACGCCCTGCGCGACTTCGGCCTGCCCTACGACGAGACGCTGGTGGTGCCGGCCCAGCTCAGCAAGCCCGAGGACATCCAGGCCATCGAAGCCCTGCTCACCCACCGGCCGGCCATCGACGGCATCTTCGCCTGCGTGGAGAGCCTGGCGATGTGCAGCTACGAAGCTTGCCGCAACCTGGGCCGCGCCATCCCCGCCGACGTGAAAGTTATCGGCTTTTCCAACCTGGAAATGGCCGCACTGCTCGACCCGCCCCTGACCACCATCACCCAGCCGGCGTACAACATCGGCCGGGAAGCGGCCCGGATTCTGTTTCAGGCCGTCAACAAGAACCGTCCGATTCTGCCCACCCACAGCCTGGAGCTGAAATCGGAACTGATCGTGCGCGCCTCCACCGCGGCCTCTCCGCGCTAACGCCGGCAAAAAGCCCTCCGGCTCCTGCTTACTTGGGCCTAGGCGGGTGGGCAACCTCACTATGCTAAGCTGTATCGCCCTCCGCTTCTTCGCAAAGCTCCCCGCCCGCTACGGGCTGACTCGAGAATCCACCCATGAAAAAATGGTACTCGCTCCTCGTCACGCTCGCCTGCGCCCGCCTGCTGGCGGCCCAGAGCCACTTTACGATGCCCCTTTACCAAGGCACCGTCCCGAATTCCAAGCCTAGCGACGTAACGGAAACCGTTGTCACCCTGCCCAACGGGGGCACACGCATTTCCAACGTCGTGCAGCCCACGTTGACCGTGTTCCGGGCGCCGCCGGACAAGGCCAACGGAACGGGCATTATCGTTTGCCCGGGCGGGGGTTACGTCCGCCTTGCCATCGACAACGAAGGGGCCGGCATAGCCCAGCGCTTCAACGCGATGGGCGTGACCGTGTTCATGCTCAAATACCGCCTGCCCAACGATCAGAGCCAGCCCGACAAAACCATTGCCCCCTTGCTCGATGTGCAACAAGCCCTGCGGTTGGTGCGCCAGCAGGCGGCGCAGTTTGGGGTGAACCCCGCTCGCCTCGGCGTTATGGGCTTTTCGGCCGGTGGGCACTTGGCCGCCACGGCGGGTACGCATTTCGCCAAGCCAGCCGGCAGCCCCGGGAGCAACGCCTCCGTGCGTCCCGACTTTTTGGTGCTGGTGTATCCCCTCATCAGCTTTACCGACAGCCTGGTGCACGCCAGCTCGCGCACCGCTTTGCTGGGGGCCGCACCCACGCTTGAGCAAATCCGCTTCTACTCCGGCGAGCAGCAGGTATCGGCCCAAACGCCGCCTACCTTTTTGGTGCACGCCGCCGACGACCCGACCGTGAAAGTGCAGAACAGCCTGCGTTTCTACGAGGCCTGCCTGCGCCACGGGGTATCGGCCGAAATGCACCTCTACCCCAAGGGAGGGCACGGCTTCGGGCTGCACAACAAAACCACCAAAGACGATTGGACGGGGCGGCTGCACAATTGGTTCGACTCCAACGGATGGCTGACGCCCTGAGCTAAACTCCTTGACGGAGCGCGAAGTCGGCTAGCGGAATTCTATCCCGCTCCGCTATCGGCACGGGGCATGCCTAGGCTAATGCAATGCCAGGGCGTCAGAGGACGCGGGGTGCAGTGGGCCGGCTTTGACCCGTGGGTTTTTGCTTTCTTAACGCGTCCCGTTACAGGTACGACAGCCACCAATAGGTATGCCGCTGTTTGAAACGCTGGTACCAGCGGCAGGGCCCGTACAGCACTAACACCACCAGCCCCCACACCAGGTAAGCCCGCCCCAAATCGGGCGCATATGCGGCGGGCCAATCTTTGGGAGAAGCAAATGCCAGGTTTATGGCCTGGCCAAAAGCCAACGTTGTCCACGCCCAAGCCGCGCTGCTCAGGAGCGCAAAGTGCAGCAGGTAATAAAAGAACGGCACTTGCCCGAAGGTGCGCAGGACTTGACTAAGCCGGCCGGAAGCGGTTTCTGCCCCACTGAGCACCAGCAGCGCAACGCCAAGCGTGAGGCTCACAAAAAGCAAGGACGGCGGCGACTTGGTGACGTTGACAAACGAGAGCACCGTGTGCAGCGGGCCCTGCGGCTGTACGCTCCAGGGCGTAGGGTCACCGTACCCATTGATGGCCCGCATCACCACAAACAACCCCAGCAGCGCGGAGCCCGCCCAGCGCAAGCGCCGGTTGCGCTCGGGCAACGGCCGTTTAAACCACGGCCCCACCAGGTACCCCGCTAGCAACACGCCCAGCCACGGCCCCACCGAATACGCCACCAGCACCGGCTGCCCCAGCACCGGCAACACGAACGGTCCGTTGCGGAGCAGCGCCCACCCGGCGTTGTCCGCCGTCACGGGCGCCAGGTTCGGCAGCAGGTTGTGTCCGGCGAGGATCAGGAAAGTTAGCCCCGTCAGCCACCACCGGGGCAGCCACATCAGCCCCGCCAGCAGCACCATACCGGCCCCGATGGCCCAAATAACCAGCAGCAAGGTCAGGTTATGGCTCCAGCTCAGGATAAAGGTGAGCAGCACTACTTCCAGCAATATCAGCCACAAGCCCCGGGCGAGCAGAAAGCCGCTGACGGCCGCCCGGTTTGGCCGCTTTTCCGCGTACAGGTACACGCTGCAGCCCGACAAGAACACGAACGTGGGGGCGCAGAAGTGCGTGGTCCAGCGCGTGAGAAACAGTAGAGCCGGCGCGTGGGATACGTCCTCGGGCCGCACGGACGTGGGGCTGAAAAAGTCGCGGGTGTGGTCCAGGGCCATGATAACCATCACCAAGCCCCGCACAATATCAATGGCTTGCACCCGCGGCGCGGCGGCGCGGGAAAGAACGGCCGCGGCCGGAACCACAGCGCTAGTAGGTATCAGCGGGTTGGCCATCAAGGTGCGGGTGCCCAAAACTGGGGTGGGTTTTGTACAGTGGATTCAGAAAGCGCAACGGCAGGAAAAACCGCTGGCGCAGCAGCGCCTAAATCTACCTTTATCGCAACAAAATTGGGACCGGCCGAGGTGCATTTAGAGCCTGTGGTGTAAACGACTTGGCTGCTGCCGGCACCATCCTCCCCTCCGTGCTTAGGTTACGCGGTTGGCCTGGAACGCGGCAAAGTCCCTTCTGAGTGAAGCGGGCTACCAACACTCTCGCGGAGGCGACCCGAAGCAGCCGCCTCCACACCGAAGGCATCAGAGCAGTAGCACGGAGTATTAGTTACATCTTAGCGATGTGGATCTTTCCTTGTGCACCGTTATATGAGAATAAAACACCAGCAAGGCGCGTTAAATCAATGAGGTAAACCCCTTACGCTGCCTGGCCCGTGCGGCCCGCTCAATAACGTGTCACACCTTTTAAATAGCGAATTTCAACTTCTGATGGGAAAAGTTATTGCTTCCATATGGCAAACCGTTGACGGCGTGGTTGACGCGGCAACGATGGATAAGTGGTTTTTACCGTTTGACAGCGAAACCAGGGGAAACTACATCCGCGATACAATTCAGAACTGCGAAGCGATGTTGTACGGCCGGCTCACTTATGAGCTGCTGTCGAATCATTGGTCCGAGCAGAGAAACAATGAATTTGGCATCGCGAATAAGTTGAATAGCACCAAAAAATACCTTGTTTCTACTACTGTTAAGGCGGGCTCTTGGGGAGAAACCGTGGTAATTGATTCCGACGTTGCTGGGCAAATTGAACGCATCAAGCATCAAACCCAGGGTGACATCTTGATACAGGGCAGTGCTTCGCTGGTTAAGTTTCTTTTAACAGAATCGCTCGTTGATGAATTACGGCTTTTGGTTCATCCCTACGTGGCAGGCCACGGGAAAAAGTTGTTTGACACGGAGTTAAACCAAGAACTGGTTTTCCTTGGGCAACAAGGGCTTGACCGTGGGGTTATTTTGCTAACCTACGGGCCGGCAAGCCAGGGATAGTAGGGCTTTTGTTGATGGCGGCAGGGCTAGGGTGATCCCCAGCCCCCTTTTTCCTTACCGCCCCGATGCCCTATGCCATCTTGCGCACGGCCCAACTGGCCTTCTTATAGCAGCGGGGGGATAAAATTACTCTAAGCCGTTTGCAGCGGCTTTCGCAGGTTGCGCAGCCCGTTGGGCTCCACTTCCACTTGGCGGGGAAAGGTGTGCTTGCCTAGGCGGTTGATGTGCTCGTAGCGGGCGGGCGATAGACGGGTGGGCTGCTTCAGCAGCCCTTATTGGACCCGCGCGGGGCCCTTAGTGCGCCGAGAAGCGAAAGGCGGCGGGCGTGAGGCCGGTTTTGCTTTTGAACAAGCGCGTGAAATAGTGCGGGTAGTCGAAGCCGAGTTGAAACGCCGTTTGGCTCACCGTGAGCGAGGTGCTGAGCAGCAACTGTTTGGCCTTCTCAATCAGGGCGTGGTGCACGTGCTGTTGCGCCGTTTGGCCGGTAAGGGCCCGCAGCATGTCGCTCAGGTAGGCGGGCGAGACGTGCAGCGCTTCGGCCACGTGCTGCACGGTGGGCAGTGGTGGGGGGGGCGCCTGCGCAAAATGGGCCGCGAGGTGGGCCTCGAAGCGGCTGAGCAGGTCGTGCTCGACCAGCCGCCGGGTGAGGAATTGGCGGTGATAAAAGCGGTTGGCGTAGCCCAAGAGCACCTCCAATTGCGCCACCAACAAGTCCTGGCTAAAGGCGTCGATGGGCTGCTCGTACTCATACTGCATGCTGCGCAGCACGCTTTCCAACAGCCGTTCCTCCGGGGCGGAGACGTGCAGGGCTTCGTGGACTGCGTAGGCAAAAAAGCCGTAGCCCGTGATTTTCTGGCCCAGCGGGTACTTGCGCAGCAGGTCGGGGTGAAACACGAGTGCCCAGCCGCTCAACTCCGAAAGGTCGAGGCGGGCATCGGCCATGACGACCTGGCCGGGGGCCAGGAACGTGAGCAGGCCGTCGTGAAAATCGTAGGTCTGGCGGCCGTAATGTACGGTGCCTTTCAGCCCGCGCTTCAGGGCCACGGTGTAGAGCTGCGCCACTACAGGGGCCGGCAAGGTCTGCCCGCGCATTGCGGTCAGGTCGATGAGCGTGAGCAACGGGTGCGCCGGGGCGGGCAGCTCGTAGTAGCGGGTGTAGTCCGTGACGGTGTCAATAACTTGAAATTCAGGCGGTTTCATCAAGCCAAAATAAGGGAAGCAAAGTAGCCGTTGGCCAGCCTCCCTGGTGGTCTGGCCAACGGCTAGTAAAGGAAGCAAGACGGCTCGGCTTAAACGGCCCCGCTTGCGCGCTGCTAGTGAGCAACCGCCGCGTAGGGCCGGTAACTGGCCTGCATGTGAAACTCTTGCGTGAATGCGTCGCTCAGGGGCCCGAGCGCCGTCATGTGGGTGATTTCCGTGACTTCGCCCCATTCTTTCAACGGCACGGCCGTGTTCTGCATGTGCAGCCGGATGGCGGCCTCGTTGGCGTAGCGCTCGTGCTGGCAGTAGCTGCCGTCGGGGCGGCGGAAAATTTCGTAGCTAAGTACGTGCGGCTCGTTTTTCGTGATGGCCAGTTGCTGGGCCAGCACCTGCTCATAGCGTTCTTGGTGTTCGGGTTTCACGGTGAAGGCAAAAATCAAATCAACGGTCTGGTTTTCCATGGGTTGGGGGTAAGTGTTGGGAGTAAGGGTGCAGTAGCAGATGAAGCCTGCTTGGCCCCACAAAGGTCGATGGCTTACGGCGGGCCGTAGTCACACAAAACCCCGGATGTATAACACAAATCAACGCGAAGTAGCTGCCGTTGCATGGATTGCAAACCACCGCTCTCAGGAGATGAAAAGATGGCCTCGGTTAAAAGTTCGGTCCAAGAGTTAAACGCACGGCCACCCGGTGGGCATATCAACGCCCGCTGGCTCCGGCTCGCAGTCGAGCAAAGTGCTGTTCGCTACTGCTGCCTACTCCCCTTGGGGCTTAGAGTAATTTTATCCCCCCGCTGCTATAAGAAGGCCTTCATGGACGACCAGGACCTGCGCAAACGCATCGACGACCAGCTGGACAAGCTCGAAAGCACCCACTCGTTCGCGCGGGCCGTGTTCTACGGCCAAAACGGGCAGATTCCTTACGCCGACAAGGAAGAGCAGCAGCTGGCCGATGCCTGCAAACGGCTGGTGCAAAACGTGATTGGGTGCTGGAATTGCCTCTACCTCAACCAGTATTTACTCCAGGCCCCGGCGGCCGAGCGCCAGCAGGTAGCCGATGCCATAGCCGCCAGTTCGCCCGTGAGCTGGCAGCACCTCAACCTGCACGGCGAGTTTGACTTCTCCGACGAAGCCCTGAAAGACTCGCTCCGCTTCGATGTGGAGGCGCTTTTTGCCTTCCAGTGGGAGTCCCCTGCCGGCCCGCTCGTTTAACCTTTGTACCAAACTTTTAACCAAGGCCTACTTTGCGCCCATGAATCCAGTTCCACTTACTGGCCAGCCCGCGGACGACGCGGCGCCGCGCCACCCAGCGGCTTTGCGCCGCTGGGTGGCGCGGCGCCGACGCCGGGAGGTGCAGGCCCGGCTGCGCGGGCGCGAAGTGGGGCCGGCCTTTGCCCGGGAAACCCAGCACCTGGCGGTGGCCCACGCCCACCTGCTGGCGGCCCTCAATGGCCGCGGCGCGGCAAACGCGGCCGCCAACCGGGCCGCCGAAAGCACGGCCCTGTGGCGCACAGCCCTGCTTCTCGAGCACCTGGGCCTGCTTCCGCCCCTGCCCCCGGCGGTGGCGGGCCGGCTGGCTGCGGTCCGGCGTACCCTGGAGCATCTGCTCCGCCGGCCAAGCTAAACGGCCCGCGCTCAAATCGGCCGACTGTACCGCGGTGGTGCCCGGCATCGGTGAACGGACGCTACTGAACCTTCCCTGACAGGAGGCCTTTCGCCGGGTGACGGGTTTGTCCTTCTCCTAGCGCTTGGGCCCGCGCTGCTTGGGCCCTGGCGCTTTTCGCTTGCCCTCTTCCAAGACTGCGGCTTGGTGTTGCCCCAGCGCAGGCTGCTCCAACGCCACGAGCTGCTGCACGCTTCGCGCCAAGGCCACCGCGTGCAGCACCAGCGGCGCTTCCTGTTTGAGCACCGGGTGCTTGGACACTTCCAGCGCGGCTTGCTGCAGGCTACCACCTAGTTCGGTTGCCATAGCCTGGCCGTTCAGCACCTGGCTCATCTGCTGCAGGAGCTGATTGCCGCGGGTCGTATCGCCCCGGTCAATGTCGCGCAAGGCGCCCCCGATGACGTAGGCGCTGGACTGTAGGACTCGCTGGGCCTCCATGCGCTGCAGCTCGGGCGTGGGCGCCGCCAGGGGCCGGGCCTGGCTGGGGTCGCGCAGCTTTTCAGCCTCAGCGCCGGGAAGGGGCTTAATCCCCGTGCGCAGCAGCCGGGCCAGCGGCTCCAGGTTCTTTTCCGGCTGCAACGGACCGTAGGGCCGAATGATAGCCAAATCCCGCGTGTTGTTAAGCTGTGCGGCGGCGGCCGGCTGTAACTCGACCTGGTAGCCGGCCTGCCGGCCCAGGACGGCCATCACCGCCTGAATGGTGCGGCCATTACCCTCGCGGAAGGGATGGGCGTGGTTGTACTGGTCGAAGTAGTACGCCGCCCGCTGCGCGAACTGCACCGGGCTGAGCCCGCGCAGGGTGTTTTCCAGCCGGAGCTGGGCGCCAATGGCATCCAGCCGCTGGTCCAGTTGCGAGTAGGGTGCGTAGCGCATCATGTCACCCTGCGGGTTAAGCACGTAGGCCGGCTTCTGGCCCTGAAACGGGCCGTCGGGGCCGTGGGCACGGGTTTGTCCAGCCCAGCCGTACACATCCTGGAAAAGCTCCCGGTGCATCTGCTTGAGGTGCGCAGCATTAAACGGACCCGGTATTTCCTTGGTACCGGCCAGCAACTGGCCCATGATGGGAATCGAGTAGTCACCCTCCACCTGGCGGAGCTCGTCGGGGTTGGTGATGCCCAGCCGGTTGTAGATAATCTGGTCCCGGGTATTGAAGAAACCGTCCTGAATGGCCACAGGGGAAAGGAAGGAGGGTAAAAAAGAACCCGCCCGGCTCGGGACCGGGCGGGCTTATCCGCAACGAGTAGGCCCTACAGAAACTCCTGCTCGGGCTGCATCTCGGCGCGGTGCGGCGTTACGACCGGGCTGTTGCTCTCCCGTGAAGCTGCGGCTGCGCGGGCAGCCGCAGCCACCACGCGGGGCGCATCCTGGCGCCGCAGTTCGTCGGTGATGCCTTGCAGGGTTAATTCCCCCGCCACGTAGCGGGCGTAGAGGGCTTCGGCGCGGGGGCCGGGTACGGCCCCCTGGGCAGCGCTCCAGGCCCGGGCGTTATCGATGAGTTCCTGCCGCTGGGCGGGCGTCTGCTCCCGCTCGGAATACGTGATAGGCTGTTCCATCTGAAGGGGCATTGAGTGCGTTGGTACGCTGTAATAAACGTTTTTATAGCGTAAAAGGCTCCTTAAACGGGCATTATTGAGCCGCACTGAGAAACTGTAGCTGGCTTCGAAACGTGGCCAGTGCTTCCGCATCCGGCAGCAGAAAGCACGGGGTCTTGCTACCCGGCGGGTAGTGCAGCAGCTCGGTGGGCACGGCCAGGGTGCTGAGCAGGCGCTGCACCAGGCGCGGCTCCTCGCGCTTGAGCTTGCCGTTTTTGAGGTTGATGACGTTGGTGTAGGTGAGCTGATGCGTCTCACAAAAGGGCTTTAGGCCGCCGCTGCCCAGCATTTTCAACCGTCCCTGCGCGTAGCTGAGCGCCTCGCAGTAGGGCACGGTCAAACTCAGGTTGGGGAAAGGTAAGGGGGCCACTTCCGGGCACTGGGCAACTTCCATATATTCAGGTTTTATCAGCCGGGGGCGCTAATTCGCCGGCTAAGACACTACGAAACTACTACGCCCAGGCACGCCTAGGGCTAAAAAAGGACGAGTGGTAAAAAGTTGGTGATGAAATGCACCACGCCCACGCGAATGGGCCGAGGCTACCCCAAGCTAGTGCTGCTTGGGCCGGCCCAGCTGCGGGGTGGGGACCACCACCGGGTTCCGCATCTGGTAGTAGGCCAGCTCGAACACGGTGGGCAGGTCCAGCTTGGCCAGCTCGGCCAGGCGCTGCAGCTCCTCGAGCGTGGCGGTTTCGGGCTTCTGCATGCGCAGGGCCAGGGTGCGCGGCACCACTTTCCAGGCCTCTGACACTTCCTTGCGGGTGCCCAGCGAGTGGATCAGCTCCGCCAGCGAGCGGCAGGCCACGGGCACTTTCGGGGGCTGCTCGCGCTCCAGGGGAAGCACCTGAATGGTCAGCGGCGCGGGTTTAGGGGTTTTCATGCCGTGAAATAAAGAAGCTAAATTGGCATACTTACGGGCCTGCGCAATTATCGCATTAGAGGTGACATTTTTCCCTCTGTTGTTTGCTTATAAAAAGTGGTTTTTAAGGAGCTGTCTTCTCCCTGAGGCACGCCTGACTGGCAGTAGGTAGGGGCAGCTCAGATTGGAGCCGGCTCACTTCCACCTGATCACGGCTTCCTTCAGCTAGTGGACCAGTGGCGAAAGGATAGCTTTCGATTAGCGAAAGGATAGTTTTTGTAAGTCAACCCACGGGCTCCTTACTCCCAGTTCTCCCCAGCGGGCTGATCTGGTTCAGCAGCGAAAATCAACAAGCTCACCTAACAGAACAGCCTTTTTCGGCCATTTGAGGCAGCTTTCGAGTCACTCAGCATAGCGCCTTGGCGTCTTCGAAAGGATAGAAATGGTAAGTCAAACCGGGGGTTGACCCACCCGTGCCGGCCCCTGATTTGTAGGATAGTAGCCTCACGGGCTGCAAACGCTTACCATTTCTATCCTTTCAGCGAAGTCCGGGTGACTTGGCTTACCATTTCTATCCTTTCGCGCCTCAGGCACCTGGCTTGGACTAACAATCTCTATCCTTTTGCGAGCCCCTTACCAGCCATTTACCAACTCCGAGGTCAGGGAATAAGTAACTGCAGGTTCTTTTGGTGCTTTTGTAGCAGATGAATCTGAAAAAAGGCTCCTGTACAGCCCCGAGGCTATTTTTATACTATCTTTATGGGTGATGTGGTCGGCGGAAAGGTGTCATAGGTAATAAATAGTATAATTTTTTCTTTAAATAGTGCAATCCCATTTTGTACTAAAATATGCTCCTTGTTTTGTTGCTTTCCTGCCTCGCCCTCCCCGTTTTGTACTCTTTAAAAGCTCTTCTCGATTCGAACATCAACAAATTTGTGAGATTTATTTATTTGTCAAGTATTTACCCTATTTGCAGGGCTTGCAAACTGTTGATTAACTGAATTTTAAACCACTCCAAGGATAGAGATTGTAAGCGAAAGGATAGAGATTGTAAGCGGAAAGGATAGGTTTTGTAAGCGCAAGGATAGAATCCGTAAGCCAAAGGATAGGGATCGTAAGTGCTAAGGATAGAGATCGTAAGCGAAAGGATAGAATCTCAAGGAAGCCTTACCTTAATTGCTGCAACTTATTTACATTTGGCCGTATAGCCGTTACCAGACTCTACCCGCATGAGCGTTCCCGCTACCACCAGCCACCCGTCGTCGGGGGAATCCTTCCTGGAGATTCGCCAGCACAACGCCATCACCACGGCGCGCTACGAGATGAGCGCCTGCGAGATGGACATTGTCTTCTCCCTGCTCTCGGTGCTGCGCAAGGAAGACAAGCCGGGCACCATCTACCGCATTCGCGTAAAGGAGCTCGAGCAGATGACCGGCCGGTCCTGGAACTACCAGCGCCTGCTTGAAGCAACCTCCAACCTGCGCAGCCGCGAGTACCACATCGAGGATAACAAGCACGTGCTGCAGGTGGGCTTGCTGGCTTCCGCGCTCTACGTGAAAGGCGAAGGCATCATCGAGCTGGAAATCTCGGAGCGCATGCGGCGCTACCTGATCGACTTGAAGAACAACTTCACCTCCTACCGCCTGCAGTCGGTCTTCAGCCTGTCAAGCAAGTACGCCAAGCGCATCTACCAGATCGCCTCGCAGTGGAAGGACATCGGGGAAACCAAGACCTTTACCCTGGACGAGTTCAAGATCATGCTCTCGCTCAAGGACCCCAAGGGCCTGGAAGCGGAGCAGTACGAGAAGATCTCGGCCCTGCAGAAGTATGTCCTCGACGTGGCCACCACCCAGATCAACGAGCACACCGACCTGCGCATCAACTACGAGCTCATCAAGAAAGGCCGCTCCTTTCACAGCATCCGCTTCTTTGTCAACGGCCAGGTGCCGCAGCAGCTGCCCATTCCCTTCGAGGACGGGGCCGAGGAAGAAAAGCAGCGGCGGGCGCTGCACAACCTGGAAGAACTCGAAATCCGCGACCCCAAGCTCGTCAGCCAGATTTTGGGGGACGCTAAGAAGCTCAATGCCTTGTTCTCGTTTACCTACAAGTACAAAACCGGCAAGGTGAAGGCCGATAAGAACCCCGGCGGACTGTTTTTGAAAATGGTGGGACTGCGCTAGCAATTGTGGTAGTTCAGAAACGCAGCACAGAGTAAACCTAAGGGAAGAAGACGCGGTGCGATTATTATTGGCCTCCTGGTTCACTGGGATGCGTTGCCCAGCCAATACGTTTTCCTTTTGTTGGCACCCCCATAGCCCGGCCGGATTGCTCCGACCGGGCCTGAGCACTCCCCTACTCGCTAGGCTCGGCCTCAGAGGCTTCGTAGCTGGGCACAATCCCTAAGATGTAGTTGGCCGCTTTCTGGGCCTGGCTGGCAGCGGAAATAATCAGGCGCTTGTCGTTGCGCAGGGCCTGCAGCCAGTTGGCCAGGTAGCTGGCGGTGCTGGGCTCCGTTCGAGCTAAATCCAGCCCGGCGGCGTTGCTCAGAAAAGCAGCACCCAGTTCAGCCACTAACTCTTCCTTGGCGTAGGTCTCGGAGCCAAACGAGGCTTTTTCGGTGAGCGTCGCCCGGTCCAGGCGCTTCACATGGCCGGTGGAGTGGGCCAACTCGTGGAACAGGGTCGCATAGAAGTCTTCCGGGGTGTGGAAGTTGCCGGCCTCGGGCACGGTCACTGTGTCGGTGCTGGTGCGGTAGTGGGGCTCGCTGCCGGCGTAGTGCACGCGTGGACCGTCGACGTAGCCGGCCAGTATTTGCTCGGCGGCCTGCAGGGGTGTATGCTCCCGCTGGGGTAATTCAGGCAGCTGCCAGTCTACCCCGTCAATCTGAGAGATATTGAAGACGGTGGAGTACTGCAGGATAGCTACCTTCTTCTCTTTGCCCTGGGCATCTTCCTTCTTGGACACTTTATAAAACACGACGGGCATGCCCTTCTCTCCCTTGCGCACCTGTCCTCCCAGCTCCTTGGCCTGGTTAAAGGTCAGGTAATAGGGCTGCTCGTGCTGGAGCATACCCAGCAGAAAGGCATTGATGCCCTGGTACACGTGCTTGCTACGGTAGTTGCGGGGGGCGCCGTGGGCCGCGTTCCAGCTCTGCTTCCAGGGCGTTACCCCGTTTTCCAAGGCCAGGATAATGCGGTTGGTGATGATGTCGTACACGTCGGCGCGGGGGGTGGCAGCTTTCATAACGAGAAGGATTAAGGTGAGCAAAGCGGGTTAGTAGGCGTAATCGGGGTGCGCGGCGGGGCCTAACTCCTGGGCCTCCCGGGCCAGTTCGGTATCCTCCCAGGCCTCGCACTCTTTCAGGGCCAGCAGCTTCCAGCGCAGCAACTCGGCGGGGTTGGTGCTGGCGGTGAGCAGCGCTTCGGCTTTCTGACGGCGCTCCGGGGTAAAAGCCGGGTGGCTCAGCACTTGTCGTAGGTTCCGGCGGGCTGAGGAGATGAACAGCATTTGACCGGGGCAAGGAGGCGTGGAACCAGGAGTCAATTCCATAAGTAACAGGCTGTTTATTTGTGCGTTGCTTATACCTATTAAACGCAAATCGCCTCCTTATTGTTGCTTATTTAACTTATTTATTTATGCTTTTTAAGCATATTTTATGGTATGCCGATTGCTTTTTCCCTTTTGTTCCAATTAGCCCTGTTTGGAATCCAGGCGCCTTTACTTGGGCATCCCTGGTAGCCGGGTAATACCACTACGTGTCGCCGGGGTGCTACCGAGGCAATCGGGGGGTTCGTTGCTGCTCAGGCTTATGCGGCGGCATTTTCCCATCTCCCTCGAACCGGGGATTGTCCCAGTGCAGCTGACCAAACCCGTACTGGTCTTCATCCACCTCGCCCAACTGCTGCTTTACCACTCGCTGCAGCTGGTCCTGCTTCAGGTCCTGGTTCCAGTCTTTGCCCTGGCTTTTTGCAATTTCAACCTGGTGCTCAAAAGCCAGGCTGTGAATGGCCGCCTGGTTGAAGGCGCCTAGTGCGTCGCGGTTTATAGGGACGTGAAACTGGTAGGTATTAGGGGCCGACTGAACCGAATGAATCAGCTCGTTCCGGAGCGTCGGGCTGATGGCCTTGCCCGCCGTAGTACCGCTGTGCTGATAGTACTGCACCGTCGCGGCCGCATTGTAGACTTTGAGCTTATCATTGAGAGCCTGGAGACTGGCCACGTTGTTGGTGGTTACCTCAACTGTGAGCAGCCGCTCGTGCTCCCGTACTACTTTCATGGGGTTGTCCGCCCTGGCAAAACCAGCCAGCAGCCGCGTGTCGAAGTAATGCCCCTGGGTGTCGTTGTCAAACGCCGCCCGGACGGTGGGAATACCTGCCTCAGTAAGCAGACGCTTCAGTTCGAAGATCTTGTTCTGGGTAAGCGTACCGGCCGTGGAGGCATACAGGGCAGTATCGCCGGCATGCAGCTGCGCGTAGGACAGCGCGTCCAGCGCCGACTCACTCACCAGCAGGTAGGTGGCCGGCCCTGGCTCGGGCAGCTTGCTCAGCCACAGCGAGCGGGAAAACTGGCTTTCCGGGGCCTGGCCTTTAAATCCCTCCCCTTTCAGCTCCAGGCCCACCACGCGCCCTTCGTGATAGGCCGGGAAAGCCGTGTTGACGTAGGTTTTGGCCGGCATGCCCGGATGCTGCACGGTGTGGAACTGATTAAGGATGCGGCCGGCAAACTGCGGCAGGGCCAACGTGCTTTTGGTAATACCCCGCCCCTCCAGATAGGCGGTATTTTCCAGCGGGCGGCAGTTCCGGGTGTAGATGCTGTGGAACTTCTCCCCCGGCGCCGTCTCCGCGATGGGCGGCAGGTCCAGCTGGGGCCGCTGGGCCTCGGGCAGGTTCAGGTAGGCCCGGAAGTGGTCATTCACGGCCTGCCATACGCTGCGGTCGGGGGCCTGGGCAATGCCGCTGATGCGCCCGGAGTTGACCCGGTTCTTCATCCAGTCGATGACGCTGCCCTTGTCGCGGTCGTCCTGGGCGTTGAAATACATCCAGTCCCCGCCCCGGCCCTTGAAGACTACGAGCGTATCATCGCCTTCAAAGACGTGCCATTTGCCTTTGCCCAGCACCTCGCCTTTTTTGAGGGTGTAGCCATAGTGTCTCAGCAGTTCGGGCAACTCCACCTGCTCCTTGATTTTCTGAAAAGTCAGCTCGTGTTCCATACCAATTCCCTGAGAGTAAGGCACAGCAAAGCCAAGGCCCGGCGCTGAGCGTCCGGGCCGGGCCTGCCGGAAGGATGATGTGTAGGGGTGCGGTGCTCCTTAGCGCCGGGGCCCGCGGGTTTTGACCTTGGGAGCTTCTGCTGCCGGCGCTGCGGTAGTGACTGCCCGGGTAGCTTTCTTGGCTTGCACCTTGCGCGGGGCCTGCCGCTGTTGCAGCTCGTGGGCGGCGGGCTTGACTTCCAGGCTGGCCTTGGCGGCGTTCACCTGTACCGTGCCGTCGAACTTCGGGCCGCCGTTGCCGCTGGCCATGTTGGCCAGGGCCACTACTTTGCCCTCGCGCAGGTCCTGGCTTTGCTCGGGGCTGAGCGGCACGCCGGCTACGGCGTCGTGCAGGGTCACTTTATGCTCCGGCAGCACCACCACTTTATTCATCGTCCGGTCCACGGCCACGTAGCCGTTGTATTCCCGGCCCTGCTCGTCTTTGAGCCCCCGTACGAGGCCCGCATTGCCCTCTTTTTCCAGCTTCTCGCGCTGCTCCGCTGTGATGGCCTGCCCACCAATCTCGTTGGGAATGACCAGCTGCTGCTGGGGTAGCTCCAGCTTTGGCGTAGCCGAGCCGTCGGCTTCGCGGTGCAGCACCATCTTGCCCTCAAACCGCACGGGATCCTGCCCTTCCCGACCCGACACGGCCATTGGCAGCAGGTCCGTTTTCTCGCCGCGCAGCAGCTTGTGCAGCTGACCACTGGCAGTAAGCTCCTCCGATTTCAACCCGAGGGAATCAAGCACGTGCTGGGGCACATCCCGGGTTTCAAACAAAAGGGAAGGATGGGGCACCGGTGCCCTGCCGGCCGGAGTATCGGCAGGTGCTACTGGTGGGGTTGTTTTCTTCAACGCTGGTGCCGGACCGCTGCTGGCTTCCTCCGCGGTTGGAAGGGGTCCAGTGCCAACTTGCTGGGTTAAGCGGGCCTGCAGTTGCTGGCGGGTTTTCTCGAAGTCGACTTCCAGGGTCTGCCGCGTTTTTGGGCCGCCGTTCAGATGGGCATAGAAGTTCTTCAGGAAAGCCGACGCCGGATTGCCGCTGGTGTCAATGTCAAACAGGCTTTTGGCTTCGCGGATAACCTGCTCCGAGGTTTTTCCCTGCTGCTGGGCAACCTGCTCCACCCGCTGGCTGGCGGCGTGCTGCTGTACCTGCTCCGGGGCCGTGAGCGCGTGCTTGGGCACGGCCGACAATTGGGCGCTCAACGCGTCCCACTGCTTCACGCCGAAGGCCTCCTTTACCTGCCGGCTGCGCGGGGGCTCGTAACCTTCGTCGTAGCCGGCTTCCTGCCGGCGGGCGGCGGCCTGCTCAGGCTTCTCAACTACTGCCAGGCCATTGCCCACCAGTTTAAAGCCCTGCAGAGTGGCCTCCAGCTGGCCCAGCTTGTTGGAGGCCGGGTCGTAGCTGACGTCAAAGCGGCCGCTGAGCTGGCCGCCCGGGTCGCGTTCCATGGTCAGGGCGCCCACGGCCACTCCGGCTTCCTTTAGCTGGTCGAGATACGCCCGCATTTCCAGAAGCGGGGCTACTTCGCCACCTTTCTGTCGCCATTTAATCTGCAGCTCCCCGATCGGTTCCGGCGCCGCACTGCCGGGTGCCTCCAACGGGCTCGGGGCGGCAGCGGCTTGAGTCGGTGGCAATTCTGTGGCAGGAAGCGGTCCCTCTCCTACCGGCGTTGATAGCGCTGGCTTTACCGCCAACGGTGGTTCTTCCGCCTGCCTGGGAATCACTGGCTCCGGTAATCCGCTTGCCGGGCTTTCCTCGGCAGTAGCAGTGCTTTGCTCTGGGCGATCAGCTCCTGGCTCTATTACCGGTTGGCTGGGCACAACCGTTGGCGCGGCATCCGGAATTGGGGTCGGATTTTGATCTAGTTCTGCCATAGAAAGGAGGGTTTAAGGAGGAGGCCGAAGCGGAATTCGGCGCTGCAAACCTATCCGGGGCCCCAACCCGATTGGCGGAAAGTTGACGAACGGTTGAAATCGAGTGGTGAGACACGCACAGGTCACACGAACGGCTCTCCGGTAAGCGGCCGCGCCAACCTCCTTTATTCGTCTTATTTCTCCGCCTTTTCCCGGATGAGGTGCTGCAGGGCCGGGTCCTGCTTAATGCGAAGAAGCTCCCGCTCGCACAATTCCTTCACGTCGGTTTTGATGCGGTTGAAGTTGGCCTTAATCATCTCCTCGGCTTCGTCTTCGCCCGTCGCCGGATTAATAAAACTGGTGATGTCGGGTATGGGCAGGTAGGCGCTGGTCTCAGCCGCTACCGTTTTCACGTCCACCTGAATCCGGGCGTGAACCACCTTTTGGCCGATTTCCTCCCCGAAGTTGTCGGCCACCGCCCCCACGAAATTGCCCTGGGTGAGGTTGGCAATGGTGCTAGCCGGAATCATGCTGTCCATCTGGGTGGAGAGGCTGGTACTGGTTTCGCGCATGTTGATGCTCAGGCTCTGGCGCTGCTGCAGAATCTTGCCAAACCGCTCGCTCAGCCACTTGCCGCTGTTGCCCGCCACCTGGCCGCTGAAGACATTACCCACCGTGTTCTTGATGACTTCGGCTTCCTTCTGCCCGTAGTCGCGCTCGAGCTGCGAGAAGTCCTGAAAGCCCAGGCAGGTGCTGACCTTATTGCTGCGGGCCGTGGCAATGAGGTTGTCCAGTCCCTTGAAGTAGATGGTGGGCAGCTCGTCGATGATGAGCGAGGACTTGCGCTTGCCCTTCTGGTTGACCAGCTTCACCAGGCGGGCATTGTAGAGGCCCAATGCGGCCCCGTAGATAGCCTGGCGCTCGGGGTTGTTGCCCACACACAACACCTTGGGCTCCTCGTTGCTGTTGATGTCGAGCGTGAAGTCATTACCCGACATCACCCAATAGAGCTGCGGCGAGGCCAGCCGGCCCAGCGGAATCCGGGCCGAGGCGATCTGACCTTCGAGCTGCTCGATGGCGTCCTTCTGGAAGGCCGACACGAAGGGCTTGACCAGGTTCTCGATCTCGGGGTAAGACGCCAGGACCGGGAATATCTCCTCGTAGTCGCGGCTCAAAAACTCGATAACGTGCGGGAAGGTGCAGTACTTGCCCTTTTCAAAGAGCCGCAGAAACCAGATGATGGCAGCCACGAAGTTGATGGGCGACTCCACGAAGAAGTCGCCCTGCTTCTGAATCCAGCTCTTATTCAGGTTGAGCATGATGGTGGAGGCCGACTCGTAAGCGTCCACGATGTCTGACATGAGTTCGGGCAGCAGCGGGTTGCAGCGGTGGCTCTTGCGGGGGTTGTCGAAGTTGATGACGTAGAAGCCCACGGGTCGGTCAAATTTGTCCTGGTGGCGCAGCAGCGTGTTGTAGCAGATGCGGCTCAAATCGTCAAACTTGTAGTCGTAGATGTACATGCAGAAGCCCTTGGCCAGGTGCTGCCGGATGAACTCGTTGATGATGGCAAAGCTCTTGCCCGAGCCCGGGGTGCCCAGCACCATCGTGGCCCGGAAGGGGTTCACCACGTTCAGCCAGCCCTGGCGGCGCTTGCCGCGCAGCTGGTACTCGGTGCGCAGGTTTACCGAGTACTCGTTTTCCAACAGGCGCTCTTCCTGCGGGAAGCTCTCGTTGTCCTTGTTGAAGATGTCCTTCATCAGGTCGTTGTTGAAGAGCCGGCTCAGCCAGGCCCCGGCGCTGAGCAGCAGCAGAAAGCCTGCGGTCAGCAGCCCGGCGTACAGGGCCGTGGCCAGCCCGGCAGGCATCGACAGGACGCGCAGCAGGTCCGCGCCATAGAGCAAGGCGAGCCCGATGACGGCGTAGCCCGCCACCGAAATGCCCTTCACCTTCTCATCCTTGCGGCCCCGGGTGCCCAGACAGCTCAGCAGCAGAAATACTACGGCCAGGGTCTTGCTCACCCAGCTGCCCTTAAACAGGAAGGTGTTGCGGGAGAAGCTCTCCAGTAGGCGCTCGACCACGGCCGGCGCCCAGCCCAGGGCTTTAAAGTAGCCGAAGCAGTAGTAGTAGATGTTCAGGCCCAGCAGCACGATGGCAAACAGGCGCATGAACTCCATGATTTTCCGTAATCCTTTTTCGTCCTCCATCAGCTCGAGGTTGGTGTTGAATCCAGCAACCTACAAGCTTCACGGAACCCAAATGCGATTTAATTGACGAGTGGCATAAAGTCAGCTGTGAGGTGCTCCTTAGCCACATGAACAAAAGTTATCATGTGTACTTTTCCTACCGTTTTGATGGACTGCCTGCTGCTTGCTCTTTAGCCGTGCAGCGGCTCGTTTATTAAGTCAATTAAGGGTTCCAGCCACTGGCCATAGGTATTGATTTCGCCGTTGGTTACGCCTTTGGTGCATAACAGGTCCCCTAAGGTGTCTAGTATCGCTTCGGCCTGGTGTCGCGAGAGGTGAAGTTCCTTTTGGTGGTGGGGCAGGTCAGCCGGTTGCTGGAGAAAAAAGAGGCCGAAGCATCCTCGCCCAAGGCCATCACCAGTTGCTTGTAGGAACTGGCATCTAGAACGAGGCGGAGGGGTGTGGACATCATTCGTGCTTTATGGAAGGCAAAAATTACGCTAGTATAGGCAAGCACTATTTCCATAAGCAGTGTTTAACTCCTGCTTTGGCGGAATGGCCCTGTTGCATAAATGAATCGATTTTGCTTGCTATCGGAGTTGTAAATTTGCCGGAGTATACTTTTGCCCAGGCCTGGGCGGCTGCCCACGTCCTTCCGGTTTTCATTTGCTATTGACGTGCCTTTTTATCCGTTATTCCGAGGGGCTATCGGCGTGTTGCTCCTGAGCACGGGCGCCCTTGCCCAGGCCCCGGTACTCACCGGTATCACGCCCGCTGCCAACACCCGCAACGCCCCCCGCAACGTTGCGGTGGTGGCCAGCTTTAGCCAACCGCTCACCGCTGCCTCCGCGGCCGCCCTTAAAGTCTTCAGCAGCCAGCGGGGAGGCTTGCGTGGCGGCGGAATCGCCGCAGTGGCGGGGACCACCCTGGCGTTCGTTCCCACGCCGTTCGCTTTTCGGCCCGGCGAAACCGTGCAACTGACCGTGACGCGGGGGGCAACCGGCGCCGGAGGGGCGCTGGCCCAGCCCTGGGTGCAGCAATTCACCGCGGCCGTGAGCGGCACGGGGCGGGGCACGTTCGGCGGCGGCAGCGAAGTGTTCCGGACCGACGTGGTCGACGCGGCAACCGGGGACGTGGACGGGGACGGGGACTTGGACCTGGTGGTGGCCAGCCGCTTTTCTAACGGTGTAATCGTGGTGCTCAATGGCGGCGACGCCTCCGGCTCCGGCCCGGGCACCTTCAGCGGGGCGCCGCACAACGTCGCCGTGGGGACCGCGCCCGAGCGCGTGGAGCTGGCCGACGTGGACGGGGACGGCGACCTGGACCTACTCACCGCCAACGGGGTCAGCAACACGGTCAGCGTGCACCTGAACGGCGGCGACGCCAGCGGCTCCAACACGGGTCGCTTCGCCTACAGCCACGCGGTAGCAGTAGGCACCGAACCCCGGGGCCTGGCCGTGGGCGACGTGGACGGCGACGGCGACCTGGACCTGGCGACGGCCAACCTGCTCGACCACACCGTCAGCATCCGGCTCAACGGCGGCGACGCCACCGGCTCGGGCTCGGGCCTGTTCAGCAACGGGACCGATGTGCGCGTGGGCAACGGCCCCTCGGGGGTCGCCCTCGTCGACGTGGACGGGGACGGCGACCTGGACTTAGTCAGCGCCAATTACTATGCCGGAGGGGTGAGCGTGCGACGCAACGACGGCAACGCGCGCGGCACCTTCAGCGGCGCCCAGGAGCTGCCCACCGGCAGTTATTGCACCCGTGTTGTGGCTGGTGACGTGAACGGGGACGGAGCTCCCGACCTGGTTGCCAACGGCGCGGCCGGCCGCGTGTACGTGCTAGTGAACGCGGGCGCGGGCACCGGCGGGTTCGCCAGCGCCCGAACGTACCCGGTCCCCGGCCAACCCCGGGCATTGGCGCTGGGCGACGTCGACGGGGATGGCGACCTGGACCTGTTCGCGGCCCACGGGACCAGCACCGTCACCCTGCTGCTGAACGGAGGCGGGGCCAACACGGGACCCCCCGGCGCGATGAGCAACGCGCAAGCCGTCGGGGTGGGCGGCGACGCGATGGCCGTCGCACTGGGGGATGTGGACGGGGACGGCGACCTGGACCTGATTACCGCCAATTACGTCGGCAGCATGACCAGCGTCCGCCTTAACCAAGCGACCGCGCCGGCCCCGGCCCCGGCGGTGTCCGTTACCGGGGATTCGCTGCTGTGCAACGGCGGGCAGGTTCGGCTCACGGCCGCCGCCAACGCCACGGTTACATCCTACCGCTGGACCACCGGGGCCACCACCGCGAGCCTGGTGGTCACGCTCCCCGGCTTGTATGCGGTCACCGCCACTTTCCCCGGTGGCCTGACCGCTACCGCTGCCTACCGCGTCCACTTGCTCGAGCCGGCGGTCAAGATTACCGGCGGTGCCGGGCCGTGTTCGGGGCCGGCGCAGCTGTCGGCGTTGGCCCCGGGGGCCACCTCCCTGCGGTGGAGCACGGGCGACAGCACCGCCGCCATTCGCGTTCCGGGCCCGGGCACGTACAGCGTCACCGCCTTCTACGGATCGGGCTGCCAAGCGCAGGCCCGCTTTTCCCTCCGCCCGTGCCTAGTCGTTCCCAACATCATCACCCCCAACGGGGACCGGGCAAACGAGCGCTTTGTGATCGAGGGATTGCCGCCGGAGGGCGCCGCGCTGACCATCTACAACCGCTGGGGGAAAACCGTGTACACCACGGACGCCTACCGCAACGACTGGGGGGAGCACGTGGCCCCGGGGCCTTATTATTTTTTGTTAAAACCCGCCGGCACCGACACCTTCCAGAAAGGCTGGGTAGAAGTGGTACGGTAGAAGGGGTAGCGCAAGAGTAAGAACAGAAATTCCCGCAAGGGCAATTGAGCAAGCTGTTCCTCCAAGCTCGTCGGGTCGCGTAGCGGGCGCAGTTGCCCGGCGACAGCACCTACACCGTGACCCGTTCGTATACCCGCCAGGACACCATCCTCTGGGTGGTGC